>JAZOQU010000046.1:0-56246 GCA_045656225.1 Kiritimatiellia bacterium
GACTTCATAGCCCACTCCCGGATTGATACGCCCACCCTTCAGGCTTTTCATCCGATCATAGCATAGCTCCATCAGGCTTAACCCAACGACTCATCTAAGACTCCCTTTCGTACCCTCGTCGCCACGAGGTTCAATCCCGGAGAGCAAAGATATAGTACCATAAAATGGTGGTTAGGGCAAGGGGACTGTCCCCCATGAAAATGAGTCAAAGCTAATTAATGCAATTTAAGGGCTTCTTTAACGGCCTTGCCGTAGACGTCTGCCATATAAACCATGCCGATGTCATTCGGATGGGCTCCGTCTACCGTTCCCTCGCCGTCATAGCCGAGCATACCCTCTTTTGGAAGGAAATAAAGATCTTTCCACCCTTCGGCTATCAATTTGTCGTAAATCTTTCGCGCGAAGATTTCCCTGGCGTCCGTAGGTCTCAAAAATACATCACACTGACCGGCCATGATTATCGGCACGCCCGGACGCTTGGCGCGAAGATTGCGGATAAACGGCTCATACTCGGGAAGTCCGGTTTCAGGCTTCATGCGCATATTCCAAAGGCAATCGAGAACATAGCAACTTGCATCGATTTTGGAAATATGCTCACTCATCTCATATTCCATCTTTCCGGAGCCTGAGAAACCGAGATTCACAACAGGAACATCAAGATTGCGGCCGAGAATATTCACAAAGGAAAGCCCCGGCCGGGAAGCGCATCCCCCGTGAGTCACGGAAGTGCCGTAAAAGACGACCGGCTTATCCACCCCGTTCGCACGCGGTGGCAGCGCCGAGACCTTGGCGTTCCTGTCGACGCCGAGGCTAAAGGATTTTACTCCGTTATAAAGGGGGAAATTGACGATTACCTCACTGACCTGATCGGCAAGATCCAAAGAAACGCTGGCCCCTTTCACGCTTTTTATCCGGCCAGTTTTAGCATAACGCCATTTACCCCCCGGCTGACGGACATAAATATCGACGCCGCTTACTCCGGTCGCCGGCATGTGGTCCATCGAGAGCATCTTGCTGTAAGGGACCCATCTGACATGAATCTTCCGGGAATC
Source organism: Kiritimatiellia bacterium (assembly GCA_045656225.1). Classification (GTDB taxonomy): domain Bacteria; phylum Verrucomicrobiota; class Kiritimatiellia; order RFP12; family UBA1067; genus UBA1067. Next base: position 1,053 of record JAZOQU010000046.1, read on the forward strand.
GGTGGCGAAACGTGCCTGAAAGCCGGTCGTGTGGTGCTTCATTCTGCGAACACCTGCATTGACATTTGTGGTCACATTGCGCGGGAGTCTGTCGTAGTAGTGTTCGACATCATCGAAAGCGCGTCCTTCAATCGGAAGATATCTACCGTCGATCCACTTTACACCGTTCGTAATAACGGCATCTTTAACCGCCATATTCAAATCATACTTTGCAATCTCGTTCTCTGCGAAAACTCCTGTAACCACAACGGTCGCCAACAGGATTATTATACTTTTTATCATCATAGTCTTTATTTAGCAGTTGCATAAGGATCGATGCCGAATATCGCCCTGAACTTCGCGGGGTTAAACTTTGGAACGCGATCGTAGTAATAAACTCCGTTCTGCTCCTGTTCGACGTCCGTAAGCTGCGTGTAGCAATAACCGCAGATACGCTTTACGCCGAGAATGCACTCAACTTCCTTTTTAAGAATATCGAAAAACTCATCCTCCGTCTTGATAGACCGACCGTAGCCCCATGTATTGTCGGCCGCCTTCATGCGTTCGGGACCTATCCAGCCGAGACCGCCGAACTCGTCGATGATGTACGGCTGACCGTCATAGCGGGTATAAGGCAGTTTCGCCCATGTCTTGGAATCACGCGTCCAGACGGTACCCTCGGGCGTATCGATCTCCTTGAGTTTGGGCGCGCGCGAATAGTTGTGAATCGTCCAAAGATCGGTCTTGGCGTGGAATTCTCCCGATGCGCCGTTGACGGGACGCGTAGGATCAATCGCCTTCGTCAAATCGTAAACGTCGTTCTGCGAACGCTGATGGTGAAGCTGATCGTTCTTTTTCCACGTTTCGTTGTACGGAGTCCACGCTATGATCGAGGGATGGTTCAAATCGCGCCGAACGACTTCACACCATTCAGGAATGAAGTTCCGCGCCGCAACGACGTTATTGGGCTCGCATCCCCAGCTGGCCATTTCGGCCCATGTAAGATAACCGAGCTTGTCGGCCCAATAGTGGAAGCGCTCCTCGAAAACCTTCTGGTGGAGCCGCGCACCGTTGAATCCAGCCGCCATCGAAAGCTCGATATCGCGCTTGAGCGCGGCGTCGGAGGGAGCAGTCCAGATGCCGTCGGGATAAAAGCCCTGGTCAAGTACTAAACGCATATAAACTGGCTTGTTGTTGATTAGAATGCGGCCATCCTCAATGGAAACCTTGCGAAGACCAGCATAACTTTTTACTAAATCAACGCGCTTTGATGAAGCGTCGTAAACCTCATATACGACATCGTAAAGATGAGGCGATTCGGGCGACCAGGGACGGACATCCGAAAGAGGAACTTTTATCGCAACGCCGGTTGCGGCCTTTGTGTCGGCGAAACCGGCGATTTTACCGTCCGATGTTTTAACGGTGATTTTCAGCCTCTTAGCCTTATCCGAAACGAAAACGGGCGTGAACGCGAAAGCGGAATTGTCGAAATCGGGAACAATGCGGCACGATACGAGCCCCGCCTGATCGACGGCCTCGAGCCAGACAGTCTGCCAGATACCGGTTGTGCGCGTATAGCTGCAGCCGGCCGACTTGAACTGCCACGACTGTTTACCGCCCGGCTGATCGCCCCCAAGAATGTCGTCTTTCACGCGAACAACGAGATCATGGGTCGCTCCGGCCTTTACATAATGCGTAATATCAACGCTGAAAGAAGCGGATCCGCCGACATGATACCCGACAGACACCTCATCGACGTATATCTCGGCCTCATAATCAACACCGCCGAAATTGATGTAAATGCGCTTGCCGGCCCAATCGGAGGGGATCTGAATTTTCCTGTGATACCACATCGCCGGAATAAAGTCCTTGTAGCCAACCCCTGAAAGAGAAGACTCAGGACAAAACGGCACGGTAATCTTTTTGGAAAATCCTTTAGACTTGAAAAGCTCTCGCCCAAGGTGCGTACCAGACTGACCGAAGTCAAAGTCAAACGTCCAAACGCCGTTAAGATTTACATACGCGCTTCTCTCGAATTGAGGACGCGGATACTCCGGGCGGGGGACTTTCGCAAATGCATGCCCCGCCGAAGAAAACACAACCACTGCCGCTACTAAGGAAAACATTCTTTCGATCATAATACACCCTTTAAAACTTTATTTGGAATAAAATGAAATTATCATTTAAGCCTGTCTTATTATAACACTTTTGATTTTATATGAATTATATCAAACCGGATGAATTATATCAAACAACTAAGAAAGCAAAGCAAGATTCCGCACTGTTTCATAATGAAAACCATTCATGAAACATGAGTTTATCTTCAATCTAACCAAATCCTAACCAAACTCTAATTCACGCCTAACTGATATTTGAGAAAATTTTCCCAAATCACATTAAGGAACAAAGGTAAAATAAGATGGAAAATCTGAATCTTGTATTAACGGTCCTCGGAGGCCTGGCCATTTTCGTCTACGGCATGGGACTTATGAGCGACGGTCTTAAGGAAATCGCAGGCGAGAAACTCAAATCCGCGCTTGGCTACATGACGCGAAACCGGTTCTTCGCGATTTTTGCTGGCACGGTTGTAACAGCACTGATACAAAGTTCCTCAGCCACAAGTGTCATGACAGTCGGCTTCGTAAACGCCGGACTTCTCTCGCTCAAGCAGGCCATCGGTGTTATTTTCGGAGCCAATATCGGTACTACCATAACCGGACAGATAGTCTCGTTCAAACTTGACGACATTGCCTTGCCCGCAATCACACTCGGCGTTGTAGGGCTTATGATAGCTAAGCGCGTATTCTCCCGCGGAATCTGGCGGACCGTACTCGGCTTCGGTCTGCTCTTCTTCGGCATGACTATAATGTCAACCGAACTGAAAGAGCTCGCCGCCGAACCAGGCTTCAGAAAATTCTTTGAAATTTTCGACTGCACACCGCAACAGGGCAGCGGATACATGCCGGTTCTTTCGGTCCTCGGAGCAATCGCCGTCGGCACGCTCTGCACAATACTTGTTCAAAGCTCGTCCGCCACAATCGGCATTACAATCGCACTCGCAAACAGCGGAGTAATCTCCGTATGGTCGGCCATACCGATCGTCCTCGGCGACAACATCGGAACGACCATCACTGCGGCTTTTGCGGCAATCGGCGCCAATGCCAACGCCAGACGCACGGCGCTCGCCCACGCGATGTTCAATATTCTCGGAACCGTTTGGGTAACGCTCAGCTTTTTCGTAGTGCTCAATATCGACGGCATCAACGCTCCGGCGTTCTTCCACGCCGTAAACGCATTGACCGAAGGCAACGGACTTCTCGGCGAGAACCCTGGGCGTCACGTCGCCATGGCGCACACCCTCTTTAACATTTCAAACGTCATCGTACTTACGGCTTTCATCCCGCTCATCGCGAAACTCTGCGTCATGATATTAAAAGACAAAGCCCAGAAAGGCGACTCGATTCTCGAACCGCGCTTTCTCGCTACCCCCGAAATCGCGTCCGTCGCATCCGTTCGCGCATTGACCGACATGCTTCGCCGCGCGACGACCCTTACCCAGGTCGCCGTCCGCTCCGCGCTCGGCGAAGCGCAGATTTCGCGCGACATTCTTCAAGAGAAGGAAGACGCCATCGACGAAAGGCAGAATGCCATCAGGGATTATCTCGTCGGGATATCGCAACACAAGATAAACTCACGTGTAGCGTCCTCCCTTCCCGAGATTCTTCACTGTGTAAATGATACAGAGCGCATCTCCGATTTAGCGCTCATATTGAATACGCGTGCGAGCCTCTTAAACGGCAATATCACCGAAACGGAACGTTCATTCATCCACGAAACACTCTCCGGCATCCGTTCACTGTCGTCAAATATCCGCAAGGCCTTGAACGGAGAAAAGCAAGCCGGCAAAGCCGCTCTCGAGAAAAAATGCCAGCTTGTCGAAAAGTTGCAGTCGCAAGCGACAACCACGACCAATCTTCATTTTGTCGGCGTCATTTCTTCCATGCGCGATGTTGTCCGCCACTTGAGCAACATCATCGCCCGAGTCGAGGCGATATCATAATCGCATCTAACAATCTGCGCAAAACAGGATTTTTAGCCGATATCTCTTCGGATGTGAGACCGTCGATCTCATGAGGAAATACGATCCATTCGCCGCCCATGTCGGCGGTGTAGATATCCGGCTTTAAATCCGTTGTATTGTTCTCGCTCTTCCAGTAGACGACGGCGAGTTTCATTTCGGCGCCGGATTTCTCTATACGCGTCATCATCGCCTTGGCGGATTTACCGGTGTCGAAAACATCGTCGACGACGAGAACCTTATCGCCGGGTCTGATCATCGCGAACACTTCGTCGCCGAGGGTAAATACGACATCGCCTTCATTTTCGCCGATTCCGGTGTAGCTCGAACATTTGAGAGGAATGTGATTCACCGTCCAACCGGTCGCCTTAAAAAACTCATGGACCGAAATGCCGACCGTCGCTCCTCCGCGCCAGAGCGCGATTATCATATCAGGCTTCCATCCCGAGGAACGCGCCTTCGCCGCAAGACGCCAGATATCCTCCTGAAACCTGTCCGGAGAAATATATTTTTTGGGAATCATTTCATTTCCCCGGATAACGAACCAGTGAAATCACATCATACTTTCCAAGTACGGCGTTACGGGCGTCAAATCCTTCAAGCTCAATGGGGAAAAGAATCCGGATAACCTCTCCGCCAAGACGTTCGATAAGCTTGGCCGCGGCAAGAGCGGTGCCGCCCGTCGCGAGAAGATCATCGATGAGAACGACTTTCTCTCCCTTAGCGACCGCGTCGGAATGGATATGGAGCGTAGCCTCGCCGTATTCGAGCGCGTATGACTCCGAAATCGTCTCGCGCGGAAGCTTACCTGGCTTTCGTATCGGAACAAACGGAACCTTAAGTCTGTCGGCGAGCGCCGCGCCGAAGATAAAACCGCGAGATTCAGGCGCGGCGATTTTATCGACATTCGCGCCAGAGAGGGATTTTTGAAGTTCGTCGAGAGCAAGCTGAAAGCCCTCCGCCGAATCTAAAATACCCGTTACATCGCGAAATAAAATCCCTTTAATGGGAAAATCGGGAATCGACTTTATGTATTTTTCCAATTCGTGGGTCATCTTAAATCACCTTCCTGTTTCACTGTACGGGCCTGCCGCTTAAAAGCGAAATATACCAGTTCAAAAACTCCTGTCCGAAAAACATCCACGCTATGCAACCGGCGCAAAGATACGGACCGAACGGTATCGCCGTAAAGCCGCCGAGTCTGGTCTTGCTCAACGCTATCATCGCAACGCCCACGACGGAACCGAAAAGAGACGAAAGGATAAGCGTTACCATTACGGCCTTCCATCCGAAAATCGCACCTATCGCTCCCATGAGAAAAACATCCCCGAGCCCCATCGCTTCGCGTTTGAACGCGACCGTACCCAAGAACCTCACGAGCCACAAAAGTCCGAATCCGAACACAAGACCGATGAGAGAATCCACCGGATGAATCTTAAAGAACTCGGGCGCTATATTAACAAGTTTAACCGCCGTGAATGAATCCAAAGCCCAGAACGAGACAGAAACCAGAACTCCGTAGATCATTCCGCCTTCAGTCACAAAATCCGGGAGAAGCTGATGATCGAAATCGATAACCGTGCCGATTATCATAAGAGCGATCCACACCCACGCGAGCGGCGCGAAATACCCGTAACGCCAGAAGGCGCAGAGAAAAAGCGCCGCGCACAAAAACTCCACGAGAACATACCTGAACGATATCGGCTCTTTGCATTTCGCGCATTTACCCCGAAGAGCGATCCAGGAGAGAATCGGAATGTTGCACCACCATTTTATCGGGGTGTTGCACTTTGGGCAATGGGAAGGCGGAGAAACTATCGATTCGCCGCGCGGAACACGCCAGATGACAACGTTCAAAAACGAGCCTATCAGCGCTCCGAACGCGAATGAGAACACCGCAAACACCGTAATGATAAAAGGATCGTACATCATTCGCTTTTAAGTTCCCTCGTCATCATCACATCAGAGTAGATGCCCCATCTTCTCTTTTTTGGTATCAAGATAGCGTTTATCGTTCTCGTTCGCCGCAATGACGATCGGAACACGCTCTACGATTTCAAGCCCGTAACCTTCAAGGCCCGCGATCTTGCAGGGGTTATTGGTCATCAAGCGGAGCTTACGGATTCCGAGGTCGACAAGCATCTGGGCGCCCTCGCCGTAATCGCGCAGATCAGGAGCGAAACCCAACGCGAGATTCGCCTCCACGGTATCAAGGCCTTCTTCCTGTTTACGGTAGGCGTGAAGCTTATTTTTAAGGCCGATGCCGCGCCCTTCCTGACGCATATAAAGAACGGCTCCGACGCCCTCGCGCTCGATCATCGCCATCGCCTTGTGAAGCTGATGACCGCAGTCGCAACGCTCGCTCGCGAGAACGTCGCCCGTGAAACATTCGGAGTGAACTCTTACGAGAACGCTTTCGGCGGAAGCGACATCGCCCTTTACAAGAGCGAGATGCTCAAGCCCCGTCACGCGGCTTTTGTACATCTTGAGCCTGAAGTGGCCGTAGTCTGTCGGAAGATCCACATCCTCCACAAGATCGACGGACTTCTCGTTCTTGCGGCGATACGCGATAAGATCGGCGATCGACATCACCTTAAGATTATGGGCGGCGGCGAAGGCGAAAACGTCGTCAAGTCTCGCCATCGTGCCGTCGTCCTTCATTATCTCGCAGCAAAGCCCAACTTCCTTGAGTCCTGCGAGACGGCATAGATCGACCGTCGCCTCGGTATGACCCGCGCGTTTCAGCACACCGCCCTCTCTGGCCTCAAGAGGGAACATGTGTCCAGGGCGGCGGAAGTCGCCGGGGCCTGCGCTTTCATCGACGCACTTAAGGGCCGTCATGGAACGCTCGAGCGCCGAAATGCCCGTCGTCGTCTCGACGGCGTCGATCGACACGGTGAAGGCCGTCTGATGATTGTCGGTATTTGTCGAAACCATCTGCGGGAGATCGAGTCTGCGGCACATCGCGGAGCTCATCGGCATGCAGATAAGGCCCTTCGCGTACGTGGCCATGAAGTTCACGTTTTCAAGCGTGGCGAACTCGGCCGCGCAGATGCAGTCGCCCTCGTTCTCTCTGTCGGCGTCGTCGGTGACGAGAACGATCTCGCCGCGGCGGAGCGCCTCGAGACATTCTTCGACGGTATTAAAACTGGAATTCATTCTTGTATCGGATTCCTTTCAAAAAATCACGAACCGGGGTGGCAGGCCTTGCCGCCGGCCTTGCACATCGGGCACTCTGCGGCGGTCCACGTCTCGGGCGTCATCTGCATGAGAGAGAACATGGGAATGCGGCCGAACTTGACCTTCCCGGCGGAACGGTCGACGAGAAGAATGACGCCCGCGACCTTGCCGCCCGCGGCCTTGACGAGATCGATCGTCTCCTGGACGCGGCCGCCCTTGGTCACGACGTCTTCGGCGACGACGTAACGCTCGCCCTTCCTGATCTGGAAGCGGCGCATCGCGAGAACGGTGTTGGGCTTGCCGGTCGCGTCTACGCCCTCACCCTGAACCTTCTCGGCGAAAATGCACTTTACGTTAAGCTCGCGAGCGACCTCGTGACCGACAAGAATACCGCCCACGGCGGGAGAAATGACGCCGTCGATGCGCTTGCCGAGCTTGCCGCTTTTCACCGCCGCGCGCGTAACTTCACGGCAGAGCTTCTCGGCGACGCGCGGAAAACGCAGAACGTTCGCGCACTGGAAATAGCGGTTGGAATGAAGCTTCGAACGGAGTTCAAAATGGCCCTCGAGAAGAGCTCCCGTGTCTTTGAACGCCTTGAGTATCTGATTTTGTGTCATTTCGGTTTTCCTTTCAATCGATGAGTTTAAGCATTTCTTCTTTTGAAAAAGTATTCTCTTCTTTTTGTTTCGGGCCGACCGGAATCTGGCCTGGCGGGTCGGCTTCCCGTGATTTTGGAATTGTAACTATCTCTATTGATGGTTTCGACAACTCCGTGCGACACCGCCTGTCATTGAAACCCATCACAAACGAATATTCTTTTTCCGGAATCGTCGAGAGCGAAAGATCCGCACGCAGATCCCGTATACTGCCTACATCGGTTGAAATCGCGGCACGTATAATATCCATAGCCTTCAATTCCTCGTCAGAGGTCAACTCCACAAAAACACAAGAGGAACCGTCGGACGATCCGGGAATTCTACCTTTGGAATGCGCTTTATCCGGTTTGAAAGGGAAGGACAGAAATACGGCACCGATCAGTACGATCAAAGGCACAAGAGAAAGTATCTCATGCCTTAGACGTTTTCCCGGTTTAAGCGCAACTCTGCTCATTCGCCGGGTCCTTCATCCTTCTTTTCAGCTATCATCACACGGGCGATCCCGCTCTTTTTCGCTATCCGAACGACCATCATCTGCTCTTCGACAGTAATACGCCTGTCAATAAGCAGCAAAAGCGAAGCGCCGGAGGAATCAACACCGTCATCTGAAACGGATGTATAAGAAACTTTCCTGGACAACTGACGCGAAAACATATCCATTTGGGATGAATTCTTCAAAACATAGCGCGTGTCGTCAAAAAACACGAGTGTTCCTTCATTGGTATAAAACATAAACGCCACGGCCTCGCTTTTAAGAACGTCTCCCGCACCGTCAGGCAGTTCGATAACCGTTCCTTTATCGAGAAAAAACATTCCCCCGATCTTGGCGACCATCAAAAACAGTACGAGGACGGTAATCCACGGCACGGCGGCGGAAAGAGCCCTAAGCCACATCGGCAGACTTTTTCTGCCCAGATGCCCCGGGCGTTTTCGAGACCAGCCCCAATTCCTCATGCACGAACTCCCTTTGAAAGAAGATATCCGACAATCTCCGTCGCAGCGGCCTCAATATCAGATGTAAGACGCTCCATTCTAAGACGAAGCATCGTATACATGACAGCGACGGGAATCGCCACGCCAAGTCCGATTATCGCACTGACAACCGCCTTGGACGCCATCGCGACTATTTCAGAGCGCTGAACGACAATACCGAGGTCGACGATTGAAATCGTATGGACAAATCCGATCAAAGCCCCCATAAGACCGAGAAGCGGAGCGATCTGACCTATGACGGAAAGTGAAGTAAGACGCCTGTCAAGCCGCGCGATTTCCGAGCGGCCCTGGGCATCGACGGCCTCTCTGAGCGAAAGCGCGCTGCCCTTCCTGTGGCGAATGGCGGTGGCGACGATATTTGTCACAGGAACAGGCGTATCTTCACATATCGCAAGAGCCTCTTCCTCGTTTCCGGAGTCGAGAACATTCATGACACCCTTGAGAAAATCCTGCCAGTCGATCTGCGAGCGGCGCAGTTCGATAAAGCGTTCTATAAACACAAACACCGACGAAACCGCAAGGCCCACAAGAATCCAGAAAACCGTATTGGAAGCGAGATCCATCAAAAACTACCTTTCTGTTTTATTCGACGAAGTCTGCGACGAGCCTCTTGTTCGGACGATTCAACGTCGCTTCTGATCAACAGCCTCAAAATGTTTTTGGCCTTTTCATCCTGACCTCGACTTTCATACTCATCAGCAAGGCTGAACACCGCACGGGCGAAACACGTCTTCGCCTCCTCGTTAAAAACTTCACCGAGCATTCTGAAGTTGCGATAAGCGCAGACCACCTCGCCGTAATACTGATCAAGCGCGGAATCAAGCTGATCAAGCTTCTCGAGTGTTCGTGCGATTTTGAACGCAACGGTTATTTTCTGTGAGGCATCAAGCTGCTCGTCCATATAAAGCGACCTGAAACATTCAAGCGACTCTCTGTAACGGCCGGGGTTGTCGGCCCCCATCACAAATAAAGCGTCACCAAGCAGAATTCTTGCGCGCGAACGCTCCTTATGAGGAACCGTCGGCTCGGAAACGACCGTCTTAAAAACCACTATCGCTTCATCAAAACGGGAAAGTTCCATAAGAGCTTCGCCCTGCAGAATGTACGCGGAAAGCTTCTCAGGGGACAAATGATGATCTTTGGCAAGTTTCGTCACCAAATCGACGCACCTGCGGAATTCGCCTCCCGCAAAGGCTGCGCGTGAAGCCCAAAGCAACGCGGACGGCGCCTGGGGCGACGAAGGCATCATATTGGTCGCGTAATTTGCAAAAAGACCGCACGATTCCTGCCACTGCTTTGAATTATAAAAGAACTTCGCCAGCCAGAGCGTCGCCTCGGCCTTAATCGTCGCATCAGGACACTCCGACGCCAAAGCCCTCGCTTTGTCCGAAGCCTCGGCATCCTTACCCTTACCGTAAAGACAAAGCATTTCGAGATAATCCATCCTCGGTTTGTCAACAGGACTTCTTTTGGCTATTTCGGCAAAAACGTCAAGAGCCTCACCGAATCGGAAATCCCGATAAAGATCCCGTCCGCGAGATTCGAGATCTTTAAGCTCCACAATTTTCTTAAGTTTTTCGCCGGCGGGAGTTTCAGGATACCTGCTCAGCACATCACGGTATTTTACCATCGATTCGTCACCGCGACCGAGTGTCGACAGTATGTCCCCCTGCATTAAAATTGCGGTTGCACGATCGACATCGTTCGTAGCGCATTCTTCGGCCCGAGAGAACGAAAGGATTGACTCATTGTTCTTTCCGAGCTTAAGAAAAGCCCAAGCCAGACCTTCATGAACACCGTAATCGCGAGCGGCGTCAGGCCAGGCTTCAATCGCTTTATGGAAAAAATTAGCGGCCTCTTCGTATTCACCTCTCTCCAGACATTTACCCGCAAGAAAAACAAAAGCTTCACGTGCTCCATCTGCACCGGGAGAATCGTTAACCAGCGCCACGATCAACTTCTTTCCTTCTTCAAAGGATTCGGAGGAATCAAGAAGAGAAACTCCCAGTTTTAGCCCTATGGTGCGGCGCAACGCGGCACTCTCCTCGATTCGCGCGTATGCGTTGCTCAAAACCGCAACATCTCCGAGATTCCAGGCCGAAAGCGCAAAGGCCCTGTCGCCCGCATTAGTGGAGGCTACAATCTTTAGCCAAAGGCTTTTAGCCTTTGCAACGTCACCGGCGGCACTGAACGCGGCTGCCGAAACCGCTTTGGCGTCATCATCGCCGCTATCAAGCGAATACTTCTCGACAATCTTCTTCGCTTTCTCGACGTTCCCCGCATCAAGTTCCTTTTGAACAACAAGAGCGGCAAGACTTTCCGCATAAGCAGAATCAGAAAAAACGCATCTGCTCAAAATCTCACTGCAATCCGCAATTCCGTTGGATTGTGCTTCCGCAAGAGCCTTGTAAAATATGAAAGCGTCTTCAGACGGGACAGTCCATGAATCGAGCGATTTTAAAATCTCACTCCACTTGTTCTCACGCGCATAACTCTCAAGTATGACAAGTTTCGCTTCGTGACCGCCGGCCTTTTCAGCGCGGGATCTTGCAATCTCCCAAAGATTGTCCCTCAAGGCTTTTTTGGCGATTTCAAGATCGGTAGCGGCAAGGCCCGACGACACTACCGCGGCAAAAAGAACGGTAAGACATCTATCGATCCTGACACGCATCTTATATCTCCCCTCCTACATATCCCATCTCGGAGAGAATCTTCTCATTCTGCATCCACTTGGGTTCAACGCGGACCCAGAGTTTGAGAGCGACCTTAACGCCGAAAATTTCAGAGAGTTCGCGCTCGGAGCGCTTACGGACGTTTTTCAGAGTTTCGGCTCCGCGTCCGATCACTATCGGCTTCTGGGAATTGCGGTTCACGATCACATCGGCCTCGACATCCCAGCGGCCCGCGCTCTCGACAATCTTCTTTACAGCAATGCCGAGCTCATGGGGGATCTCCTGATGAAGACGCGCCAGAAACTTCTCGCGGATAACGTCGCTCATCGCAAGCTTACGCGGATAGTCGGTGACGATGTCTTCGGGGAAAAGTTTCTCGCCTTCTTCGGCGAACTCAAAAAGCGTATCTAAAACACGATTGCCGCCGCCCTCGGTAGTCGAAATCGCCTTAACCCAAACGGGACCGGCGACTGTTCCGCTATGATCGGGAGATACTGCGGCGACATCGGCGAGAACCTCATCCCAAGCCGATTTAAACGCCTCCTCGTAAAACGGATTGCGGTCGGCTTTGTTGAGAACAAAAACGAGCTTCTCGGGCTTTTCTTTGGCAACTCGGCTCATCCAGCCGATGTCTTCCATCTGAGGCTCTTCGGAAGCGTCGAAAACGACGGCGAGAATATCCGCGCCCGCGGCGCTGCGGCGCGCCATGCGGTTAAGAATTTTACCGAGATTGCCGACGGCCTTGTGAAGACCCGGAGTGTCGAGAAGAACGAGCTGCCCCCGTTCTTCATCGACAATGCCGCGTATCGTGTTGCGTGTCGTCTGCTCGACGGGCGAGACGATCGAAACCTTCTCGCCCACCAAGCGGTTGACGAGCGTCGATTTACCGGCGTTCGTCCTGCCTACAACTCCGACTACGGCGACTTTAGGCATACGCGAATCCTGGGATCAGGGAACGGGGAACTTCGCAACGAGCTCCTTCGCTTCGCGTTTGACGCGCTCCTGAACGGAGGTGTCGGCGATATTGTCGAGAACGTCGGCGATCCATGTTCCGATCTTAATCATCTCGGCCTCCTTCATGCCGCGGGTCGTGACCGAAGCCGTGCCGACGCGGATGCCGGAAGTCTTGAAAGGAGATTCGGTATCGTAAGGAATCGTGTTCTTGTTAACGACGATGCCGGCAGCATCGAGAGCCGCGGCGGCCTCCTTACCGGTGATGCCCTTCGTCTTCTTGACATCGACGAGGAAGAGATGGTTGTCGGTACCGCCCGAAACGATACGATAGCCGCGATCCTGGACGGTCTTGCACATAACCTGGCAGTTCTTGACGACCTGCTGCGCATACCCCTTCTTCTCGGGAAGCATCCACTCGCGGAAGACGACGGCCTTCGCCGCGATGATGTTCTCGAGAGGACCGCCCTGCATACCCGGGAACACGGCGGAGTCGAGAGCCTTTGCCCACTGCTCCTTACAGAGAACCATACCGCCGCGCGGACCGCCGAGAGTCTTGTGGGTCGTCGTCGTGACGAAATCGGCGTACGGTACGGGCGAAGGATGGGCGCCGCCCGCGACGAGACCGGCGATATGGGCCATATCGACAAGCATAATGCAACCCGCCTTGTCGCAGATCTCGCGGATGCGCTTGAAGTCGATCGTGCGCGGATAGGCCGAAGCGCCGGTAAGAAGAATTTTGGGCTTAACTTCCATCGCGAGCTTCTCGATCTGATCGTAGTCGAGCGTCTCGGTCTCGGGATTTACCGTATAAGGAACAATATTATAAATCTTACCGGAGAAGTTCACGGGCGAGCCGTGAGAGAGGTGACCGCCCTGATCGAGCGACATAGAAAGGATCGTGTCGCCGGGCTTGATAGTGGCGAAGTAAACGGCCATGTTCGCCGCCGAACCGCAGTGGGGCTGGACGTTGGCGTGGTCGGCGCCGAAAAGTTCACATGCGCGCTTGCGGGCGAGCTCTTCGGCCGCGTCGACGGGGAGACACCCCGAGTACCAACGCTTACCCGGATAGCCTTCGGCGTACTTGTTCATGAGTACAGAACCGGTCGCCTCGCGGCAGGCGCGTGAAGACGTATTCTCAGAAGCGATAAGATTAATCTCGGTATCTTCCTGAATCGTCTGAGCCTCAATCGCGGCGAAAACCTCGGGGTCGTCGCGCATAAGGCCGGAGGCGTCGGAGAAGCGCTGGGCGCGCTCAAGCTTCCAGCGGCGACGGGCATGACGCTCATCCTCGTCAACGGGGGTAGCGAGGAAAGTCTTTGCTATTTCGATTGCATATTCGCAAGAAACCGTATCGGCGCCGAGACAGAGAACATTGGCGCCGTTGTGCTGACGCGTGAGAGTCGCGGCCTCGGTCGTAGAGCAGAGAGCCGCGCGGACGTTCTGGAAGCGGTTGGCGCACATAGACATGCCGATTCCGCTGCGGCAGATGAGAATACCGAAGTCGGCAGAGCCGGAAGAGACACTCATCGCGACCTTGACCGCATAGTCGGAATAGTCGCAGCTCGTCTTGTCGAACGGACCCAAATCTTCAACCTCGGCAATGTTCGCCAAAGCGTTAACCAATGCGGATTTAAGTTCAACTCCGCCATGATCGGAAGCAATAACAAGTTTCATATTATCTCCTTAAAGAAATTTGAAGTATTATACCAAATTACGGCAATATACTCAATTCAACCGACAGTCGATTTTATCTCGCCGAACGCCAAACGGGTTTTAATCTCTTCACCGGGAAAAACGTCATCCGGACTTTTTACAAAATTTCCGGAAGAGTTCGTCGTAAGCGAATACCCGCGCTCAAGAACGGAATACGGAGAGAGAACCGAAAGCTTGGCCGCCGACCGGTCAAGCTTAGCGCACTTGCGCTCTACCGCGAGATTGAGAGCGGCCAAGAGAGAACTGGAACACGCGCTGAGAGTCTTAAAGTGAACTGCACATCTTGAACGCATCGATTCAAGCTGGAGCGCGAGCGATGAATCAGACTCCTGAAGCTTCCGCTCACAGGAGTCGGCCCTTCCGCGCAATGAATACGCAAGCCTGTCGGACAGATGATCAACACGCTGCGACTGGTTCTCATATTTGCCGCGCAAAGAAGATGTTACCGACGAAAGCGCGGAATCGAGACGCTTTAAAATCTCCTTCTTCTCAGGAACGGCAATCTCCGCGGCTATGGAAGGAGTTCCCGCGCGGACATCTGCGACGAAATCGCAAAGCGTGTAATCAGTCTCATGTCCTACTGCCGAAATCACGGGAACAGGAGAGGCCGCTATCGCACGGACAAGCCCCTCATCGTTGAAGCAGAACAGATCTTCAAAACTGCCGCCGCCGCGCGCGACAATAATCACGTCAGGCTTAAAATCGGCGGATAATGAATTGATGAAATATTTTACGCCCGCAATCAACGATGCCGGCGCATCTGTTCCTTGGACCTTGGCTGGGAAAAGGCGGATCTCAACGTTAGGCATCCTCCGCGTCATTACGCGGCACATATCGTGGATGACAGCTCCGGCCGGGCTCGTCACAATACCGATACGGCGCGGCAGAAACGGCAGCGGACGCTTTCGCGAAGAATCGAAAAGCCCTTCATTTTGAAGACGGTCTTTAAGCTCTAAATAACGCTGCATCAAATCGCCGGCCCCGACAAGTTTCGCCGCGAATACAGAGAGTTGACAATTGCCGCGCTGGGGATAAACCGTTGCCGTGGCGAAAAGGAGAACCTTTGCTCCGTCCTTTAATCTGTCGCGAACGGGACAACGGTCGAAATAAGACTTGAACATTACAGCCGAAATCTGAGCGCCTTCATCTTTAAGCGTAAAATAGACATGGCCGCTCGGATAACGCTTAAGACCGCTTATCTCGCCTTCAATGAAAATTTTAGAGAACCGGCCCTCCAAAAGACCTTTGATTTCAAGAGTCAGTCTTGAAACCGTCAAAGGACGTTCCTGGGAAGAGCCGCTCATAAAATCAGACTCTTCCGTTCTTACGTTGAAATATTCTCTTTTTATCCTTCAGAGAATGTATTCCGACCGAAAAAATTATGCCGAGCGCGACAAATGAAGCAAGAATGTGAGTTCCGCCGTAACTGAAAAACGGCAGCGCCATGCCTTTGGTCGGCAATGCTCCGCATACGACACCGATATTAAACATTGCAGGGAAAAAGATGGCGAACGTCATCCCGAGAACAAGAAGCTGTCCAAACCTGTCTGCCGCATTGCGTGCAATATGAATACAAAGGATGAAGAAAATCAAGAAAAGGATTATGACCGAAATCGAAAACATCAATCCCATTTCTTCGGCTCCGACAGCAAGTATAAAATCCGTCCATGCCTCTGGCAGATAGCTCTGCTTCTGCATCGAACGCAAAAGTCCTTTGCCGAAAATCCCGCCTCTGTTTATTGCAACGAGCGACATGTCGCACTGATGAGATGCGTTGGCCGCAGCCGTTTCGCCCCCCTCGACCGTTATTCCCGTAAAGGCGAAAAGACGCGCCATGCGATTTGGCGTTCGCGCGACTTTCCAAATGAAGACGACAAGTCCGCACGCTAAAAAAGGAGCCATATGCCAGAATTTCGTACCGGCCACAAACATCAGCATAACACCGGCAAGACCGATAACCATAACAGACCCGAAGTCCGGCTGGAAAAAGACCGGGATTGACATCAAACCGATAATGGATATCGGCCACAACGCGCCGGAAACAAACTTGTCTATCTTTAACGCCGCTCTGTCAAGACAGACGCTGACCGCAACAACCGTCATCAGTTTTGCAAATTCCGCCGGCTGGAAATTCACAGGCCCTAAAGGTATCCACCGTTGAGAACCGTTAATCGGCCTGTAAAAGAAGACGCACAACAGCGCAAGAAAAACACATCCCGTAAAAAAGGCGGTGAGTCCCCAATGTTTACGCCAATTACGATAATCGAACCAAGCCAACGCAATTGCCAGAAAAATTCCAACGCCTATAAAAACAGATTGCCTCTTTATGAAAAAAAGAGAATCGCGATAGCGCATCGAAGCGCGAATTTCACTCGCGCTGAAAAGAACAATAAGGCCCAGTGCCACGAGCGTCGCGACAACCAGGCCCAATATGTATAACCGAGACTTGCGCACCTACCGTTAGAGTGCAGGGACAGGAAGCTTAATCACCATCCCCGGTTTGACATCTTCATCCTGAGGGATGTTGTTAAGTTCACGGATGACCGCGACACTCAAATTCTCGCGGATGGAAATGCCGATAAGATCATCTCCGTCCACTACAGTGTAATTCGTATACTTCACGTTGTTCGCAGTTGCGGCGGCAGGAACGACCGGGGTCTCGTTGACTTCAGTACCGGCTGCCGGCTGGTCGGGTTTTTCAGTAGCCTCAGGCAAGGACGGCTCGACCGAAGATGAAGCCGCATCGACCGGCTTAGCGGTCTCAGGAAGCTTCTTGGGCTGAACCTTGGCGGTTGCTACAACCTTCGCAGGCTTTTCAACCTTCGAGGCAGGAACTTTAAGCTTCTGACCGACGCGGATCACATCCTTGGTAAGACCGTTCAACTCCTTAAGCTGACGAACGTTAAGACCCGAGGAAATGGCAATACCGCCGAGCGTATCACCGTTCTTTACGATATACTCCTTGGTGGCACCGGTATAAGCCTTGGCAGGCGCAGGATTTTTCTTACTAGCAGCAGCGGGTGCAGGCCTTTTCGTCTGATTTGAAGCGAACGATCCTTCAGGAACCTTCTGATCACCTACATCAACATTACCAGGAAGCTTAATCTTCTGACCAAGGCGAACAACATCGTTCTTGATTTGAGGATTATTAGCCTTAATCGCGTCAATCTTAATGTTATAACGCTTAGAAATCTTCGAGAGCGTATCGCCGCGCTGAATAATATAAGTCGTGAACTCAGGCTCCTTCACAACAAGCTTATCTTCTTCAACAGGCTTAACTTTTTTATCGTCAACTTCTTCAACATTAACTTTGTGTGGTGGCGGAGGAGGAGTCTCTTCAACTTGCTTAACAGGCGTAACAGGCTCAGCAGTTTTTACAACTGTCGTACCCTGATTTATTGAACGCTTACTCTTATACTGAGGATCTAAACATCCAGAAACAGCCGCGACCGCCGCGAGCGAGAGAACCAAACTGAGTTTATTCATTTTTATTTTCCTTCTTTTTTTACCCAAAACGCGAATTGGTCGCCGCGCTCAGAGTAGTTTTTAAATTGATCATAACTCGCAGTCCCCGGAGATAACAGTAAGTTTTCACCAGTTTCTGCATCATAAAACGCACTTTTTACAGCCTTATCTAAAGTGCCGCAGATTTCACAATCCACATCTTCAGACCAAGCCTCAAAAAACGCATTCGAGCATTCTCCAATAAGATACACTTTTTTAACCCGTTTCGTCAAGAGTTCTTTAACAATTTTTGGATTATCGCCCTTAGCTCTGCCACCCGCGATAAGCCTAACGGGACCAGGAACCATCTCAATCGCCGCCGCCATCGCCGCGAGAGACGTCGCCTTAGAGTCGTCGATACATTTTACCCCTCGAAAAACGCCGATTTCGTTCATTCTGTGGGCGAGCGGCTCAAACTTCAAAAACGCCTCGCGAATTTCGCTGTCCTTAAGCCCGGCAGTACGTAAAAGCGCAATGGCGCGGCATCCGTTCGACCTAAGAATCGGATTATCGAAATACGACCCTTCAAGAATCGGCGCGTCATTCGCCTCGTCGCATATTTCGACAGCGATTTTAGCCATCTTAAGAAGCCGCCTTTTAAGCGTATGGTAAAGTTCAACTGAGCCGTGACGATCTAGATGATCTTCTTGATAATTTAAGACTGTCGCCGCTTCGAATGTCCCCGGCGCGAGAGAAGTCGTTTCGAGCTGAAACGAACTAACCTCAACAACCGCCCATTCGCAGTCTTCGACATCGCATACGGCGAGCCCATAATTACCGCAAGCTACAGCCTTACGCCCAGAAAGATTAAGAGCCTCGGCAACGAGCTTAACGACGCTTGACTTACCCTTCGAACCGGTAACAGCGAGAAGCTTAACACCACGGGACTTAAGCTTCTCAACCCCAAGCTGAAGCTCGCTCTTAACTACAATAGCGGGACTCGCAACAACGAGATCATACCCTTCGGCAACATCAACCTCATACCCCTTTTCTTTTAGGGTCTTTTCGGCGGCCTTACCGCTTATACCGTAGCCAAGAACGAGCGCTTTCAAGTTTAAGCGAAGAGCTTAGCGAGCTTTTCGAGCTGCGCGACTTTCTCCTTGTTGTCGGCGAGTTTCTTACGAGCCTCCGCGACAACAGCCTCGGGAGCGTGAGCGACAAAGTTCTCATTAGAGAGCTTCGCCTCAGACGCCTTGATGAAGCCTGCGAGTTTAGCGAGTTCCGCCGCGATGCGCTTCGATTCGGCGGCCTTATCGACGAGTCCGTCAAGGCTGAGATAGACCGTACCGAATTTCGTAAGCTTTGACGGCATCGGCAAATCGGCGCCAGCGGCCGTAAAGTCAATCGCCTCAGCGCGCATCGCCTTTTTAAGCGACTCGACTTCAAGCGCGGCGCGGTTATCGTCGGTCGAAATCGTCGCCTTTACGAAAACGGATGGCGAAACCTTATATTCCGCGCGGAGCGCGCGAAGAGCGGTGATCGCCTCGCGCTTTGCGTTGACGAATTCGTAAACCTCTTCGCTAAGTCCCCACGCCGCCTTCTCCTCGTCGGAATAGCCCTTCGGAAACTCCGCGAGCATAATCGTCTCGCCGTCCTTGAGATAGCCGAGCTGATGAGCGACCTCTTCGGTAATGAACGGCATGTACGGATGGAGAAGCTTAAGCGCCTTAAAGAATACATCGCGCAATACGGCGAACGCACGAGCCTTATCGGGAGCGTCCTTCGCGTACTCTACGTACCAGTCGCAGATTTGCGTCCAGAAGAAATCGTAAACAGCGAGCGCACCGTCCTGAATACGGTAGTTCTCAAGAATTTCGCCGAGCTTCTTACAAGCGATATCCGTCGCCCAGAGAATGTGCTTCTCGTCGCTCGTCAAATCCTTAATGTCGGCCATCGAGACGCGCTCAACAATATTCGCCTCCTGCATCTCCATGAAGCGCGCGGCGTTCCAAATCTTCGTGCAGAAATTGCGACCGATTTCGAACTTCTCCTTATTAACCTTCGTATCGCAATCGAGCGAAGTGATAAGCGCGATCGAGAATCTGAGAGCGTCTGCGGAATACGCGTCGATGAGCTCCAACGGATCGAGCGAGTTACCCTTCGATTTCGACATCTTAGAGCCATCGGCCGCGCGAACAATACCGTGAATGACGATATTCTTGAACGGGGGCTTACCCATAAAGTGGATACCCGCCATCATCATACGCGCAACCCAGAAGAAGATAATATCCTGAGCGGTTACGAGATCGCTCGTCGGATAGAACTTGTCGAGATCGGGAGTCTTCTCGGGCCAGCCGAGAGTCGAGAAAGGCCAAAGCCAAGAGCTGAACCACGTATCGAGAACATCGGGATCCTGCTCAAGATCGGCGAGCGTCAACGCGGCATTACCCGTCTTGGCCTTCGCCTGCTCGAGCGCCTCCTCTGCGGTCTCGGCAACAAACACCAACTCATCTTCACCCTTACCTAAATAATACGCAGGAATTCTATGCCCCCACCAAAGCTGACGCGAAATGCACCAGTCCTGAATATTCTCCATCCAGTTGAAGTAAATCTTGCTCCAGCGCTCGGGAACGAACTTAACCTCTCCCGACTTAACCGCCGCGATAGCAGGCTCGGCGAGAGGCTTCATCTTAACGAACCACTGCTTCGAAAGACGCGACTCGACGACATCGTGACAGCGGTAGCAGTGACCGACCTGATTGTCGTAATCTTCAATATGATCGAGATAGCCCTCAGCCTCAAGATCTGCGACGAGAGCCTTGCGGCATTCAAAGCGGTCCATGCCGACATACTTCGCGCCCGCGAGCTCGTTCATGTGGCCGTCGTCGGTCATAATGTTGATCTCTTCGAGACCATGGCGCTTACCTACGAGGAAGTCGTTAGGATCGTGAGCGGGCGTAATCTTAACGATACCGGTACCGAACTCCTTCTCGACATAATCGTCGGCGAGAACGGGAATCTCGCGACCCGTGAGAGGAAGAATAACGTTCTTACCGACAATCGCGGCGAAACGCTCATCCTTCGGGTTGACAGCTACAGCCGTATCACCGGGGAGCGTTTCAGGGCGCGTCGTCGCAACGCAGATATAATCCTTGTTAAGCTCGCCCTTCGCGCCGAGGGCGCTGCCCGCAACGGGATAACGAACATACCAGAGGTGACCGTGATTCGCCTCGTGCTCAACCTCGTCGTTCGCGAGAGCCGTACCGCAACGAGGACACCAGTTTACGATGTAGTTGCCCTTATAGATAAGGCCCTCGTTGTAAAGCTGGGTAAAGACCTTCGCAACAGCCTTCGAGCAACCCTCGTCGAGCGTAAAGCGCTCACGCGACCAGTCTGTCGAGTTTCCGAGCATACGCTGCTGATGAACGATCGTTCCGCCATACTGCTTCTTCCACTCCCAAACACGCTCGACGAAAGCCTCGCGCCCGAGATCCTGACGGCGCTTGCCCTCCTTACGGAGCGCCTTCTCAACGACGTTCTGGGTCGCGATGCCGGCATGGTCGGTACCGGGGAGCCAAAGCGTATTCTTACCCTGCATACGGCGCCACCTGACGAGAATATCCTGAATCGTCTGGTTGAGCGCGTGACCCATATGAAGAATACCCGTCACGTTCGGCGGCGGGATTACAACGGAATAGCTCTCGCCATCGCGAGGCTCCTGATGAAAATAACCGTTCTTCTCCCAAAGCGGATACCACTTTGCTTCGGCTGACTTAGCGTCGTAATGCTTGTCCATCATTGTTCTTGAACTTCTTTATCGTTTTTTTTAATGTAAAATCTCTTTTTGAGGAACTTTCACATATTATATCAAAAAAAATAATGCAAAGAGATGACAATCTACCCCCTGAACCTGATGAAGGTATAATTTTTCACCCACTTTACAGGATTCTTGATAATTACAAAGACAATGCATTAAGCGCATCGTCAAGCT
This sequence comes from Kiritimatiellia bacterium, assembly GCA_045656225.1. Taxonomy (GTDB): domain Bacteria; phylum Verrucomicrobiota; class Kiritimatiellia; order RFP12; family UBA1067; genus UBA1067. The sequence continues at coordinate 22,713 of JAZOQU010000046.1, forward strand.
TTTCGCGGGCGGCATCATCTCGCTCCGCGGCCGAGTTGGAGCCCAACACAACCACAATCGCCCTTTTATCGCCGCGCTTGCCGGTAATTACGACGGAACTTCCGCCTGCATCGATATAACCGGTCTTCAATCCGTCTGTCGCCTCCGATCCGTCGGGATTGATGACTTTAAGTTTGTCTTTCACCATCACGTTGTTGTGATTCACGAACCTTACGGCGCCCTGCATGGGAAGCTCTAGTTCGCAGACTTTGAGAGATGTGTATTTCAGAATCTCTGGATGGGTCCTTATGAGAGCGCGCGCCATTATAGCGAGATCGCGGCAGGTTGAAACGTTGAAGTTGTCGGTCTCAGAACGCTTATAGGGCGGCAATCCGTTGGGGTTGTAAAACCTTGTTGAAGTCATGCCCAAGGAACGCGCCTTATCGTTCATCCGCGCCACAAAAGCCTCCACGGAGCCGGAGCATTTTTCGGCAAGAAAAACAGCGGCGTCGTTCGCACTTTTAACCATGATCGCCTTAAGCATCACATCGACGCTTACGGACTGACCAGGCTTAAGCCCAATTGCGCTCGGCTGACGCAGATGCACATCGCGCTTCGTCTTTGTAGGCGAAGCGACAACCTGATCAGTCAGCGAAATACGGCCCGCCTTGACATCGTCAAGAACTAAAAACGCCGTCATGAGTTTCGTCACACTCGCAGGATAGGCGGGCGTATCGGCGTTCGAGGAGAACAGAACCCTTCCCGTGTCCGCGTCGACCGAAATAGATCCAACATAAGGAGACCTTCTGTAGCGGGATTGGACGGGAGAGGCGGGCTTTACGCTCCGTGCGGACCGTTGAACCGTTTTTTGCCTCTTACGCGGCGCGGCACCGGATGATTCGGAAAACGAAACTGCAAGTGCCGCCGCTAAAAGTATTCTTAACAGAACTTTCACTTTACGGTATGTCGCGTAGCCTTGACGAGAGTTTTCCAAAGCGTGGCGGAATCCTTGGCAGCGAGAACGGCGTCGAGATTATCCTTCTTTGAAAAAGACTGTATGATGCCGGACATAAGACGGAGATAGAAAGCCGAAACCGCAACCGGAATCGCGGAAAGGAATACGACATGCACCTTTTCACCGCCCCAGTCAATACCCTTCCTGGACACGCCCATCGCGAGCGTAAGACCGCCGCCTTCAACGCCGCGGACATGGGGAAACGCCAGCGACCCGCCGATCGCGGTCGAAAGTACACCTTCACGGTTCATCGCCGCCGTAACGAGGGAATCGGCGTTGCTGATGAATTTATTGTCTTCCATCAGCTTCGCGAGAGCCGTAATCGCACCTTCAGTCGTATCGGCGTCGAGATCGACGAGCATGAGCTCCTCGGCGCTGAAACGCGAAATGCCGGTCTTCGGGTCGTCGCGGTCGTAACGGTCGGAAACGTTATGGGCGGCATCGGCCTCTGACGCAAAAAGAATGCGCCCGCAGCTTGAGCACGTAACAAGATGCTTGGCGAGACGGACCTGCTGGCTCTGGGCGATCGGCACCTGCATGCCGCAGACGGAGCAGCAACCGTTCGACATCGCGGCCATAACGATATGGCTCTTTTTATAGAGACGCGAGTAAAGCCCCGCGACCTGAGGCTCAAGCTTGTCCTGGAGAGCCGCAATGGCGTCGTTGAGAGAATCAAGATGGCTGCCGTCACCGGTCTGATGATGTTCATCGCGGGTAAGAACAAGCTCCTGGAGCTGCTGAAGATTGTTAAGTTGACTTTTCATATCTTATGCGTTTCTTTCGGTATATGTTCGTATTTTATCCAATGTTTCTGCAGAGAGAATATGTTCCATCCGGCACGCGTCCTCATCGGCAGTTTCGGGCTTGACGCCCAATCTTATAAGAAAGGTTTTCAGAAGCTCATGGCGCGCAAGAACGCTCTTTGCGTGCTCCTCGCCTTTTTTCGTCAGTTCTATCGAAGAGTACGGCTCTTGCGTGACAAGCTTCAATCCCTTAAGTTCATGAAGCGCTTTAACGACACTCGGCATCTTAACGCCGAGTGACCTGGCAACATCGCGAACGCACGCGCTCCCGGTATCTTTTATCAAAAGATAAATCGTTTCGAGATAATCTTCAAGGCTCTGCGTCATAAATGCCATTTATCAGCTCCCGAAAGGGCTGGTCTTCTTCATGAGGTGAGCAAATTTCACGGCTTCGATCGAATCCTCAAGCTGCAACGGAAACGCCGCCGCAGTGCGCACGGTATCGTAAACGCATTTCCAAAACGCACTCGGACCGTACATCGTCCCTTTTGAGAGAGCCACTTCAGTCGTAAGAACGGGGACGTCTTCGTGCATATCAGAAATAGGAGGCGTTCTCACGCTGGATCGGCGGCGTGAAAATTTATACTCGGGGTCGATCACGGTAAGAGTTCCCGCAGGAGAATTCGCATTGACCGAAAAAACGCCGCGCTCGCCTCTGATGACAAACGACGGAGCCCTGTTGGCGGCAAGCACGCCGCCGTTGAATTCGATGTCGGCTGAAATCTGAGTCCGCGTCTTTAAATTGACGTGGGCATAGTCTTCCGCATCGCCGAGCGAAGCGATGCGCTTAAGCTCACTCCACATCTGAATCGGTGGCTGCGGCAGAATCTTGAGAGCCTGAAGAATAAGATCGGTCATCGCATAATACGCCGCTCCGCCGCCGAGCCGCTTAACGGTCTGCCAATCATCCCGCCGGATGAAATCCTCGCGCCGGATACACACCTGATATATCTCACCGAGACGGGGATCCCCCATCATCGATTTGGCGAGCAGGAAGTCCGGCGCAAACAGCCCCCGCTGAAGCACAAGAAGACGATTCTTCGCCTTTGTCGCCGCGCCGCGCAAAAGTTGGGCATCATCGAGCGTAAGAGCCATAGGCGACTCCAACAGCGTCCAACAGCCCTTTTCAAGAGACATAAGCGCATGGTTGACGTGATCGCACGAGCAGGTGGCGATATCTACGAGATCGATATCGCGCTCGTCGAGCATATCCGAGAAACGGCGGAACATCTTGCAGTCGGGGAAATCTCCCGCGATCATATCACGACGTTCTTTCAGAATGTCGCACGCGGCGACAACCTTGAAAAGCGCGGGGTGCGCTTTGAAAACGGGATAATGGCTCGAGAAAAACGAGCGTCCCAATCCGACTACTGCCACGCGCACCGGCGGGCGTTGGTATTCAAGCCTCATTTCTTCACGATCTCCGTTATGGCCGACAAGAACTGGGCTACGTCGGTGAAACGTCTGTATACGCTGGCGAAACGTATATAGGCGACTTCATCGACCCTGTGAAGTTCCTCCATCACAAGTTCCGCAATCGCTTCGGATTTGACCTCGTCGCCCTCAAGTCTCGCAACGACATGGTCTATCATCGTACGGATCTGCTCGTCGCTGACAGGACGCTTTCCGCACGCGCGGCGGATCGCCTTGTCGACCTTCGACCGGTCGAACGATTGGCGCGAACCGTCGCTTTTTATAACGAGAACCTCATCGCGATCAATCTCTTCGTAAGTGGTGAAACGGTAGCCGCAACAAAGACATTCGCGACGCCTGCGAATCGCGGCACCCTCACGCGCGGTGCGCGAATCAAGCACCTTGTCGTTGTCTTTGGAGCATTTAGGACACTTCATCTGTTTTACTTTCCGTTAGGACACATCGTGCAGTGACGGCAGTCGAGATTAACGGGCAGCGGCGGCGGCGCACCGTGACGGCGCGCATTCCATTCGCCAAGGCGGTTTACGAGAGCAAGCAGAAGCCCGAGCGCTATGAAACCGCCGGCGGGCAGAATCGCCAGAGTTACCGGAGAATCGAAAATTTTCTTAATGGCGATGTCGCCCCAAACTGTAATCGAACCGGACCCGACCAGTTCGCGTACCGTACCGACTAACGCGAGCGCGAGAGTAAAACCCAAACCCGACCCCAAACCGTCGGCAAAAGAAAGAAGAACTCCGTTCTTGCTCGCAAACGCTTCAGCTCGTCCGAGAATTATGCAGTTCACGACGATAAGCGGAATAAAAATACCCAAGGACTCTGAAAGCGCCGGAAGAAATGCCTTCATCAGAAGATCCACGGCGGTTACAAATGTCGCAATAATAACGATGTAACAAGGTATGTGGACGGCGGAAGGAATCACTTTGCGCAACATTGAAACGAGAACATTGGAGCAAATGAGAACAAAGGTCGCCGCAAGCCCCATACCGAGAGAATTCTCAAGGCTTGTCGTCACCGCCAATGTAGGACATAATCCGAGAACAAGCCGAAAAATCGGATTGTTCTTGAAAATCCCGTACCAAAAAGTCAACCATGTTTTCATAACAGTGCTCTTATTATACTTTTTTTTTACGCCTCACGCAAGCACGAAATGCCAATGAAATGCAACGGCACTAATATCAAGACATGCTCTTCGCCGTCAACTCTGTGAAAACGTCAATTACCGGGAAAACTCCGACAGTCCAGTATGGGAAAACGAATCACCCTCGAGTATGAAACTCCTGTCCAAAAACGTTCTGCCGCGAATCGCCTGTGAAATTGGTCTGCCGCCTATGAATACCGGAGCCATTACCGTAAGCCATTCATCGACATGATTTCTGTCGGCGAGATACCCGGCAAGGCTGAGACCTCCCTCGCACAACACGCTCGTTACACCCAATCTGCCCAACTCGACAAGAGCTTTTTCCGCATCATCGAACACAAGGACCTGATTTTCAGCATCGGTGAATATTTTAGCGTTTTTTGGCAGATTGCCGCTTTTCGAGATCACAACACGTATAAGATCTCTGTTCGGATGTATTCTCGCAAGCAGAGATGGATTGTCTTTACGGACAGTCTCTGCGCCAACCATTATGGCATCCACCCGCTCGCGGAAAGAATTTGTATGCCTGCGCGAAGAATTGCAGCTGATCCAGTTGGAATTCCCCCAGTCATCGCATATCCTCCCGTCGAGCGACATGGCGATTTTGACAATGAGATACGGCATTCCGGTGAGGACGTGCTTGCGAAAAGCCTTGATGAGATTTTCGCATTGCGCGACAACTTTCCGGTCCCCTTTGAATTTCTCGCACTTCACGCCCCGTCTTGCAAGGATTCGCCCGGCCTTGCCGCGGTTCTTCGGATTGGGATCGGAAACCGCATAGACAACACGCGAAATCCCCGCTTCAGCTATCGCATCGGTACATGCGCCGACACGCCCGGGCCTGGAACACGGCTCTAAGGTGACGTAAATTACAGAGCCGCGGAATAGACGGCGGCGCGCATCCACGGTAATCGCACCGGCTCTTTTAACGGCGTTTTTTATCGCTGCGACTTCAGCATGATCGCCGCCGGCTTTTTTATGCCACCCTTCACCTATTATCACGCCATCCTTGACGATAACGGCGCCGACGGCGGGATTCGGCCGGGTATGCCCAAGCCCGCGCGCAGCAAGCTCGGCGGCTCTAAGTAAAAAATCGTCATCCGTAACATCCATTCCCATGACTCAACGGGTCTTAAAACGATACTCGGTGACCGAACGGAACGTCTCGCCGGGACGCAATACCGTGGAAGGGAAATCGGGACGATTCGGAGAATCAGGGTAATGCTGGGTCTCAAGGGCTACACCCGCGTACTGGCACAGATTTTTTCCAGGCGTCTTGGACGGCATGTTTTTATTCTCGCCGATATCCATATTCTGCGCACCGTACATCTGCATGCATGGCTCGGTCGTCCAAATTTCCAGAACGCGACCCGACTTCGGATCGTACATTTCAACAGCCTGTTTCATCTCGCCTGTCCGGCCTCGCAGAACAAAGTTGTGATCGTACCAATTGTCCATAGGCTTCAGCCAGTCCTGCGCGGCCATCCAATCCATCTTCGCTCCAATCGGACGAAGTTCCGTAAAATCAAAGCCAGTTCCGGCGACGGGAGCGTCAACCGTCGGGATAAGCCCATTATCCGTCCTGGTGAATTTATCGGCAAAAATCTTAAGCTGCTGGTTCAAAACGTCACCGCTCGCCTCACCCGCAAGATTCCAATAGGAATGATGGGTCGGGTTGATCACGGTGGGCTTGTCGGTGACGGCTTCATACTCGACACGCCAGATGTTGCCGGGCAAAACACTGTAGGTGACCTTTGCGGTAACGGTACCCGGGAAACCCATTTCACCGTCGACGGAAACATAAGTGAGTTCAACGCCTTTCACATCACCCTTCGCAAACGGTTTCGCCTTCCAGACTTTAGAATCCCATCCGTCCGGTCCGCTGTGCAGATTACAGTGGCGCGGGGCAGGAGTCGTCTCATTGACGGGAAGCTGATACGCCTTGCCGTCAAGAACAAACTTCCCGTCCCTGATGCGGTTGCCGAAACGGCCGATCAAAGTTCCCATCGAAAAACCAAGTTTTTCATACTCCTTGACCGAATTCCACCCGAGTGTGACATCGGCCATGTTTCCATCGCGATCCGGGGCGAAACATTTCACAAGGCGCCCGCCAAAATCGGAAACGACAAGTTTAAGACCGTCTTTGCCCTCAAATGTGTATAAAGAGGCACTTTCTGAAAATTTAGTTACGCCAAACGGCTCAACCTTTACGTCGGCTTTCTCTTCCGAAGCGCCGAAGCATCCGGCGAGCAGGCCGGCAACCATAACCACAGAGATCTTATTCATCGTAATTTCCTTATGATTTATTGATTTGTTAAAATACAGGGTCAGAGATCAGGACTGAAACATCAGTTTTCACTTGAAGTCGTCAAACGACCAGCTTTTTTTCTTTTCTTTTGTATCCGGTCGCATTAGAATTCCAAGCGCATAAAAAGAGTATCATTCCGACAATGGCGAATACCGCGAACGAGCAGAGCGCAGCGCCCCAGCCGTAATGTTCCTTGATGAACGCAACACCGATACCAGAAACGAGCGTCGAGAGATATCCCATAATGCCGGTAAAGCCGTTGGCCATGGCGGCGGCTTCCTTAGTAGCCTGATTGGCGGCTATAATACCGATAAGCGCCTGAGGTCCGTAAATGCAGAATCCAGCCCCCATCAAAAGCAGCGTCGCCTGCCAGATCGGGGCTCCCGACGGAAGATACCAGAATCCGAACGAGAAGAGCGCGGCGAAAAGCATGCAGAATACGCACGTTCTGACCCCGCGTCCCTTAAACCACTTGTCGGTTACCCAGCCTGCGAAAATCGTACCGACGACAGCCGCGAGTTCGAACGCGATGGTCATAAGACCGCCCTTCGCGACGGGAATCCCCTTAAACTGCTTGAGGAACGTAGGCCCCCAATCGAGAAATCCGAAGCGGACAATGTAAACGAAAAAGTTGGCGAACGCGATAAGCCAGATAACGCGATTACCGAACACGAGACGACAACGCTCAGAGGATGTTACGGTAGCCTTAGATTCGGCCTCATTCTTACCGCCCTCAATTTCAAGTTCCTCTACGCCAGCTTCTGTAGGAGAATCCTTAACGCAGAAGAAGCAGAATACGGCAATGAGAGCCGCGAGAGCCCCGGGAACAATAAAGCACCAACGCCAACCTAAGCCGATATATAAAAGGTACGAACAAAGTCCCAGAGCCAAAACAGCACCGAACGAGTGCGAAGTATTCCAAAGCGACATCTTAGTAGCTAACTCTTTAGGATGAATCCAATGAGTCAGCATTTTGGCGCATGGGGGAAAGCCCATACCCTGCGTCCAACCGTTAAGCACCCAAAATACGGCAAAAAGAATCGAAAGCGAAGTGCATCCGAACAGGAGGTTCATGAGCGCCGAAAGCGCTATACCGACAGTCATGAAAACGCGTCCGTTAAGACGATCGGCCCAAAAACCGTTTACAAAGCGGCTCAATCCGTAAACGATGCCGTGAACAGTAAGCATCGTACCGATAGCATAAGTGGAAATGACACCCTCTTCGAGCATCCCCGGCTGAGCCATCGAAAGATTCTTTCGCGTCAGATAGAAAAACGCGTAAACGATCGCGCTTGAAAGAATGAATTTAGTCTGAGCCTTGCGAAAGCTTCTCTCGTCGTTCATTTTAAGATACCCTTCTTACTTTTCGTCGATCTTGTTGAATGTCTCAACCGTTATTGCGGGCGGAGTCCCCGTATACTTAGCGAGATCGTCGACCGTCGTCTCGCCCGAAAGGACGCAGACAAAATCAACACCCGAATTATCGGCTATCGCTTTATCGGTATAAAGGCGGTCGCCGACTACCGCAATCTGTTCAGGTGTAAAGCGGTCAAGAACTGTTTTAAGGAGAGTGGGGCTGGGCTTGCCGAAAACATTACTCGGCTTCATGCCGTTCGTGATTTCGAGGAACTTCATCATTCCTCCGATATCCGGTATCGGGCCTCTCTCGCTCGGGCAGCAGTTGTCGGGATGAGTCGCGACAAAATCAACCGGAGTCTGATTGGCCGTTCTGATCGGACACATCGGGCTCGGCGGAACATTACGCATATTCCACAAACTCGTCGCATTAGCAAGTTTCTCGTAAGTAAGCTCCTTATCGTATGTTAACGCGATAAGTTCGTTCTCCTCGGGATTATACTCGAACTTAACCCCAACATCGGCCAAACGCTCCGTCAAGTGGGCCTTAACCTTCTCGCTCGCCAAAAGATAAACCGACTTATAGCCCTTCTCGCGGATATACGCCTCGAGCGTAATGAGCGGAGTTAGAATCTCTTGAGGCTTAACGGGAATATTAGCGCCCGCAATCTTCTTAATATATTCGTCGGGCGTCTTTGACGTATTGTTCGTAAGATAGAAAAACGAAAAGCGACCACTGTTGATGGATTCAATTACAAAATCGACCGCAGGCTTAATGGGATCGGGACCCATAAAGAGCGTACCGTCGAGATCGCAGACAAATGCCTTTTTCTTCGTTATGTCGAACATTTTTAGCCCCTTTTACATATTAGCCGTAGCGACGATATCAACACCGGTTCCGGCTACGCCGGGAATAATCACATCGCCGATCTTTACGGGAAGCTGAACCGTCATCTGATGCATCGCGAAAAGTACCGCGTCAATTGCGCCCTTAGGTACGGGACGCGCAGTCTTTACAGGAAGCGGCTTGCGCATACCCGCGACTTTAACGAGCCCCGTCACCATTCGGGTAGGATTAATTAGCTCATTCTTACCGTACTCTTCGCCGCGAGGACAAGCGTTACCTGTAACGACCACTTCGTTACCGTTCTTCTCAACATCAAGCTCGCAACCGCGCGGGCAGCTGATACAAATCATCTTCATTTTAAAAATCTCCTCAAATTCTCGACTTTAGCGCGTAATTGGCCGCAGCTCTTCCTGCAATTTCGGAGTCGCGGCTTACCCAATCGACGAGATCGTATACTCTTACGACATTGCCGCCCGCGAAAATACCGGGAACATTCGTCGCCATATTCGCATCGACCTTAGGTCCGCGCGTCTTGGGATCCATCTCGACGCCAGCTTTTTTCGTAAGCTCGTTCTCGGGAATGAGACCGCACGAAAGTACGAGAGTATCGCAATCGTAATGAATCTCAGTACCTGGAATCGGCTTCATCGCGTCATCGACCTTGGCGACGGTAACGCCCGTCACATGTTCGCGGCCCTCGACATTCGTAACCGTATGCGAAAGAAGAAGCGGAATATCGTAGTCGTTAAGACACTGTACGACATTACGCATAAGGCCCGACGACTTCTTCATAATCTCAACGCAGGCGAGAACCTTAGCGCCAGAGAACGTAAGACGGCGAGCCATGATAAGACCGATATCGCCAGAGCCGAGAATCACGACCTTCTTACCGGGCATAATGCCGTCCATATTGACGAGGCGCTGAACGGTACCAGCCGTATAAACGCCGGCCGGGCGCGTACCGGGCGTCATCAACGCGCCGCGCGGACGCTCGCGGCAACCCATCGCCAAAACGACAGAGCGCGTGCGGTGGATTTTAAGACCGCCGCGCGGACTCATCGCCGTAACATTGCACGTACCGTCGGCAACAGGCGAAATATCAAGAACCATCGTACCGCAGACGACGGGGATATTGCGCTCGGCGGCCAAGTCGACATAGCGCTGAGCGTACTCGGGACCAGTCAACTCCTCCTTGAAGCGGTGGAGACCGAAGCCATTATGAATACACTGCTGGAGAATACCGCCGGGCGCATCGTCGCGCTCAATAACGAGAACATCCTCAGCTCCCGCATCTTTCGCAGCGCACGCGGCGGCGAGACCCGCAGGACCCGCGCCGACTACGATTACATCGAACATCCCGTCTTCGCTCTTAACGTCGCGAACGCCCTTCTTAAGAGCTTCGGGCGCGGTCTTGCGCGAAAGAAGGAACGCTTCAGGCGGAAGTCCGAGCTCCGCACCGAGAATCTCGATAAGGCGCGGCGTACAGAAACCTCCCTGGCAGCGGCCCATACCGCTACGCGTACGACGCTTAATCCCGTCGAGCGTACGAGCACCGACGCGAGCGCGTATCGCAGCGCGGATTTCGCCCTCGGTCACCTCTTCACAACGGCAAACGATGCGGCCGAAGGACGGATCGCGCTCAACGAGTTCTGCGAGCTCCTCGGGCTTCATTTCGCGCGTCTTGGGCCACCAGCTGACATCCTTAGAGATAAGCGAAGGATTCTTGCGCGAAACGCCGAGTTTAGTACCGACGAGCTCCGCCATCCATACGCCGATCGCGGGAGCCGAAGTAAGCCCAGGCGACTCAACGCCGACAGCGTTAAAGAAACATTCCGCGTCAGGAGCTTCGCCAAGAATAAAATCACCGACAGTCGTCTCATGGGCGCGAAGACCCGAAAATTCGGCGATAACCTTACCTAAGGGGAGCGCGGGATAAGTTCTCTTAGCGCCCGCCTTGACGTTCTCGAGACCCTCGAACGTCGTGGCCTTATCGTCCTTGTCGAGAATATCCTCGGCTGTAGGACCGACAATAACCGTACCGTCGACCGTAGGAGAAACTAAAATACCCTTACCCATCTTCGAGGGGCATTGGAACATCGTAGCCGAAAACACGCCGTCTTCATCGCGATCAAGCATTAAATATTCGCCGCGACGCGCCTGAATCGAATATTTAGTAGCGCTTACGAGATTGTTGATTTCGTCGGAAGTAACGCCTGCGCAGTTGATCACGGCGCGCGCCTTAAATACGCGCCCATCGGCGCACTCGACAGTCCAGAGGCCGTCGATCTTCTCGATTTTTACGACCTTGGCGTCAAAGAAAAATTCAGCACCGTTCGCGGCGGCATTCTCCGCAAAACGGAAAGTAAGCTCGTACGGGCAGCATATACCGCCGGTCGGCGCCCATAACGCGGCAGTCGCCTCTTCAGATACATTCGGCTCGCGGCGGCGCAGTTCATCGCGATCTATAATCTCGGTAATAACGCCGTTTTCTTCACCGCGCGCCTTCAGTTCGGCAAGATGCTTCTCGTCTTCAGCACCGAAAGCCAGAACGAGCGAACCGTTGCGCTTGAACGGCACCTTGAGTTCGCGGCAGACCTCTTCGAACATACGGTTGCCGAGAACATTGAACTTAGCCTTGTTCGAACCAGGCTTCGCGTCGAAACCGGCGTGAACGATGGCGCTGTTGGCCTTGGACGCGCCTTCAGCCACGTCACTGCCGGCCTCAAGTACGGCGAGAGAAACATTCCAGCGGGAAAGTTCGCGCGCAATAGCGCAACCGACAACACCCGCACCTATAACGATAATATCATTTTTAAACATAACATGTAGTATATCAAATATGGGATAATCCAATAAAGTAAAAATCCTGCCTTAAAATATCATTTGCGAAGGTAAATTTGTTTCATTTGTCGTTTTTAACCTATATCAATTACCTTTCGCGGCGGCAGCGGCGGCCTTCGCTTTTTCGGCTGCGATGCGAGCGCGGATCGAATTCTTCGCGCGGCGGCAGAACTGCGTTATCGTTCTGTGCGCGGGACAGACGAAACTGCATGCGCCGCATTCGATGCACGTCATGACATGGGCGCGTTCAGCATCGGCTATGTCGTCAGCCTCGACCGCCTTTGAAATATCGGCGGGATTGAGATTCATCGGACACGCCCTCAGGCAGCGCCCGCAGTTGATGCAAGCTTCTGACGTATACTGGAATACGCGGCGCTTCGAAAGAAACAGAAGTCCCGACGTCGTCTTTGTCGTCGCGATATCGAGCGACGATACCGCAAAGCCCATCATCGTTCCGCCGGAAAGTACTTTCACGGGAGACTCTTTGGTTCCGCCGCAGAATTCGACAAGATCGGAATACTTCGTGCCGAGCGGCGCGAGAATATTTTTAGGCTCGGTTACGACATCGCCGGAAACGGTCGTCACGCGGCTGAGAAGCGCCTCGCCCTTCTCGACGGCATCCGCGATGGCGACGACCGTACCGACGTTTTCGACGACGCATCCGACGTCGATCGGAAGCGCCGGCGGCTCGGGAACGACGCGGCCGACGGTAGCGTAAATCTGGTGCTTTTCGCTGCCTTGGGGATAAAGGACGGGGAGAACCGTTATTTCTACATTACCGTCGATATCCGCGAACGCCTCTTCTATGGCGGCGATCGCTTCGGGTTTGTTGGCCTCGACTGCGATTCTGACGGCCGGACCGCCGAGAATCTTACGCATAATCTCCACGCCGACTCTCATGCGCTCTGCGCGCTCAAGCATAACGCGAAAATCAGCGGTAAGGTAAGGTTCGCATTCCGCGCCGTTTAAAATAAGATATTCACATCTTTTTCCCGGGGGCGGCGAGAGTTTAACGACGGTAGGAAATCCGGCTCCGCCCATGCCGCATATCCCGGCCTCTTCAACACGCTTTAAAAGTTCCTCTTTAGTCGCGCTCCTCCAGTTCAACGGCTCAAGCGCAAACGATTCCGCGGCGACAGCTCCTTCCGGCGCCGGAGCGGTCGTATCGAGAATGACTGCGTCGGCCTTTCCTCCGGAAGCTCCAAGCCGCGGCTCGACGGCCTTGACGAGACCGTCGGCGCTCGCACGTACGCATACGGAGATAAAACCGTTTCGCTCGCCGATAATCTGACCGCGGCGGACATAGTCGCCGGGCTTTACAATGCATTTCGCGGGAGCGCCGAGATGCTGGCTCATCGAAATGACAAGCTCCGCCGGAAGAGGCATAGGCTCTATCGCCTTCTCCCTGGCGAGCTCTTTATTATAATCGGGATGAACACCGCCTTTAAACTTAAATTTACTCTTTACCGCTTTCATCTTCTCTGGTCTTTTCGCCTTGGTTTCACAACTGTGATGACAATTATACCATTTTATCCCCTGTTTTTCCCTAATAAGTTTATCTATACGTATCGTGCCTGAATTCTTCGAGGCCCGCCTTTTCAAGCCAGGACCGCATTCGGGCGTTGCTGAAATCGAGGTTGTGCGAAACAGTATCTAACGCATATAATGTCGGATCGAAAAGCGGTTTTCTTTTTGAGAGCGCCGTCGAAAGCGCGGCAATCGGGCGTACCAAAGCCATTGGCAGCGTCATCTCGCGCAAGCGTTTTCCAGGCAGGAACTCCGCCGCAAGTTCGCGATAGTATTCGCTCACGGTTACGCGCCGCGAATCCAGCACTGTAACTCCCTCCCCGCCCGCTTCCGGCAAAACCATCGCCGCGTGGAGCGTACGGCAGACATTCTCCACATGAGCGAGAGGCCAACGATTCCGTCCGCGCCACTTTCCGAAATGAAAAACGAACGGCGAATTCTTCAGGTATGCGACGGTGCGCGGCGTGATAGAAGTGTCTCCCCGTCCATAGACTACGCATGGTCTTACGCAACTGAAGCGCTCACGAGGGAGATTCGCCGCGAGCCACTTTTCGGAAAGTATCTTATACTTCGGATAAGGATTCACAGCGCTCTCGTCAAAACTCAGTTCATCCTCACTTTCGCCGTTAAAATCATGAAGACCGTAAACATCAGCTGTCGAAAGATACACGAACCGTTTCACGCCGTGCGCGACCGACGCGGACGCGAGGCTCTTCACGGACTCGTAGTTCGCTTTGCGGAACCATTCATCGCGTCCAACGTCGCTCGCCCGCGCTGCGATGTGGACGACATAGTCCGGCTTGTCGTCAAAGAGGCGCGGCATATTCGCCGCGTCAGCGAGGTCAATCGTTATCGTGTTGATTCCAAGCCGCGTCAAGCGTTCCGCTACACGGTTGCGAACCGTGCCTATGACGCGGTACCCCGCCTTGGCGAAGTATTCGGCGGCGTTCGAGCCGATGTATCCGCCTGCACCTGTGACGAGAACCGTTTCCATTCTCTCTCCATTTCAGTTTGCCGCTCCCTATCACTTCTTCACAATCCACTTGCCGCCTTTGTCTCCGCCTTCTCGGACAAGGAGGCCAACCTCTTTCATGGCACGTATGGCGCGCCAGACACTGATTGCGGAAAAGCCCAGTCTTTTGGCGACGGAAGGAATATCTACTTCTGGGTCTTCAGCGAAGGCGGCAAGAACCTTTCTGGCGTTTTCGCGGAAGTCGTTTCTATATGCACCCATCAGAATATCAAACTCGCCTTTTTCACCTTCACTTCTTTGCTTTTCATCGTCACTTATCCGATTTACATCTTCACTTACGGCCTTTTTCATCGTCACTTCGGCGTTTACATCTTCACTTATGGACCTTTTCTCCCTCACTTCCTGCTTTTTCACCCCCAATTCCGACTCGTCCGCCTCAAACTCGACCACAACCTTGATGCGGTCGGGTTCGTAGGATTCGATAATGGACGGCTCGGCGAACTTCTCTTTCTCCCAGACACCATACAGGCTCGACAACCCCATGCCGGAACGCTCGCCGATGCGCACCAGCGAGAAGATGTTGAATATCTTTCCGTTTCGAGCGTCGCTCGTGCCGCCCGCGATGGCTACGGACTTGCTCATGCGAAGCGTCCCCGGATTCGAGACCTCCAGCCGCTTGGGGTACTTGTCGATCACGATGCCGCGCCGCCCGTGGTAGTCGGCATGGATGAGCGCGTTCGCCAACACCTCGCGCAGAGCCTTGTGGACAGGCGTGTCATCATCCCGCGTCACGTTGTCCGATGCAATCTTGAACGGCACCTTCACCCCCGCCGTGATCGACTGGTTTATGCGGAAGAAGAAGTCGAAGACGTTTCCGCTCCAGTTGGCGTCGCCCGAACACACGCGATCCGTCCAGCGGACGTCCGGCGAGAGATGTTCGCGGTAGTCGAGGAAGAAGTACGGCAGAACATTCGTAATCTCGTTGAAGTTGCCGAAGCAGACAAGCCCAGCAAGCGTCGGATGCACCTTGCCGTCGCGCCCGCGAGCCGCCGCGCCGATCTTCATCAAGAAGCCGTCATCGGCCAACCCGCTCCAGACATGTCCAGGGCGCAACTGGCTGAAGTACATCCGATACCGGCGGATGGAATCGGCGTCGAGGTCGGCAATCGTCAGTTCGTCAAGAACGCAGTTGTCCGCCGTCTCCGCGCACTTGTCGCGGATCATGCCCTCGACCGTCTCACGCGAGCAATGGTAGTCGCCCTCGCCGTTTCTGCGGTACGTTCCCTTGAACACGTTCGTACCGACAAAGACCGGGCGGACAGTGCGCTCCGCGCGCGGGACTTCGACAACAACAAGCTGTTTGCCGTCAACCTCGACGGGATAAACAGACTCGTTGAACAGGACATTCGCACTGATCTTCTCGGCGTTGTTGACCGCGTTCCAGATGTCGGCCACCGTTTTCTCTACGTCCAACAATCCCTCGATTTCACGCTTGCCGTCCTTTTCGCGGATGCCAAGGATGATGGTTCCGCCGTCCGTGTTGGCGAACGCGCTGTACGACGGCCAGAAGTCGGCGGGAACGCCGCCTTTCGCCCGCTTGAACTCGACGGCGACATTCTCGCTCTTTGCCACAAGCTTCTTGATCTCTTCGCTTTTCATCTCAACTCCTCTTGGAAGATTGTATCACGATTCTCCTTGGCGTGGTTGGTCGTCCAGTATTGTTTCGCTGTATGGGAGATTTCAATTTCAACGCCATCAATGCCAGACAATCGCTCCGCCATGCGCTCGGCGAAGTACACGGAGCGGTGCTGGCCTCCGGTGCAGCCGAAAGCGACTTGAAGATGATCACGGCCATCCCGCTTGTATTGCTCTATTGATTGGCGGACAAGCGTCTCGGTCGCCTCAAGGAACGGCTCGACCGTCCCTGGGAAACTGGCGAAGAAGTCACAGACGGGCTTGTCGCGTCCCGTGTAGCCTCGCAGGTTTTCATCCCAGAAAGGATTAGGCATCGCCCGGCAGTCAAAGACAAACCCGCCACCATTCCCCGTCGGATCGTCCGGGATTCCGCGCTTGAAGGAGAACGATAGAATTGTGACCTTCATTTGCCACCTCCTTTCAATTTGGCATTAATCTGTGCTATCGCACCTTTGAGTACTTGCAAGCAGATTTTGGCCGTGTTGATGTCTGGAGAAAATTGCCGCGCATTCTGTTCAAAGGGATGTATGTAATTTCTGAAATCTCTAACAACATGACAGAACTTGTGAACGTCCTCCTTGAGACAGCCAAGTTCCTTTGCAACATTGATCAAAGATTCCAGCCGCCAATCTGTAATCTGTTTTACATTCCCATGTGAGTCTTTTTGCGCTGCGCGAGCTTTGCAAAACATACTTGCATTTGATGTGGCAATTGACAGCAAGACCGCTTCAAGAATGCTACCTGTAAGGAAGATTGCAGAAAGCGGAGCGTTTGCATTCAAGCATCTTTTTAACTCATCAAGTCGTTCTTCGACAATGTTCTGGACGCCAGGAATCGGCAACAAACCATCAAACGAAATTTCAACGAATTCCTTTCTGAGAAAATCATCTTCCGTTTCTACGACATTCTCGTTCGCTTTGGCATTGTCAATTGAAAAAGACGGTTTGGCCCGCTTAAACGAGATGTCACTCAAGTTGTTATCCCAAAAGATGTTCCATCCATCAAATTGCAACTCATTGTTAAAGGCCGTTATGCCCTCGGTGAATTTCTCGCTAGGTCCAAACTCGCGTGGCGAGAAAACGGTGCGAATAATCTTTTCAAGTTCAGAGCGCCCGTTTATCTGCTCAAGATGAGTTTGCGTGTATGTCGATCTGGATGGAAATCCCGCCCCATATGTATCATGAAATCCTACTGAATTAAACAACTGCACCAGCATGGGGCCACTTCTATAGACAGGGGGCTCATTTACGTAATGCATGAGCAAGTTCAATGTTCTCGGAGATAGATTTATCATCTCTCCCCTCCGTTCTTCGACATTGAGACTGCGGTAATTAACTCTTCCGGCAACTGCCACATTCCGACATTGCCGCGACAGGGGAATGGGTCGGGCAATTTGCGGATGTTCGAGAGCAGCCACCAGTAACGGTAGCCTTCGTTCCAAAACTGCGCCTGAACCCGCCAAGGTTCTTCTTCGGGTTCTGCATCTATCGCCTGGTAATCCATCACCGCGATGATGTGGCCGGGCCAACGGCTCGCTTCTTCCCATGTCGGGATGATGGCATCCACCATGTCACCGTTGAATCGCCGCAACCACGCTTTGATGCCGTCATATTCGTCACGGCAGAACTTCTTGGAAACGCTCATCGCGCAACGCCCACGCACCGGAACCGGCAGACAACTGCGGTTTTCCACACGCTTCAGTCCCGACATAATCAGGGCGGCGTATGCTCCGGTGCATGTAAAGGCGTTGACGATTGGTGAGATGTTTCCCATTAGAAAGGACTCTCCTCCTCTGGCATAAGAGTTTTTATCTGATCGATTGACAAGTGATCCATGAAGTCTTTAGCCCCAGATGTCAACACTTTAACATCGTCTTCCTTGACCTTTAGCCGCGCTGAAATTTTCCTTATCTCTTCCAGACTTCCACCTTCAGATTCTATTTTCGTAACATGGACAACTTTTGTCGGTGTCTGATTGCTGAAAGCATGTTGAATAATACTGTTTATATGTTTGTCTTGAAAGCTGTAGCCTATGCAAACAATCAGTTTCGCACCGAAGGAGAATTTGCGGAACTCTGACAGTAGAAACAGATATGGCTCTGTATAGCGAAGTTTGTTCTCCGTTCCAAATATCAACTGATAGTCATCGGGATTGTCGCAAGTGTCTGGAGAATCATATGATACAAGACGGTCGTTATCAAGCCGCCAATCCACCGAACCGTGAAGCTTATAGAGCCGGATCGGCCGACTTACATTGTCGTCCTGAATCATTAGGCGATCATTCCAAAACCTGCCCCTTGTGTTCTCCTCATGTACAAATCCGGTAAAGACATTATCTCTTCCACAAGCAGATTCAACGCATAAATCGTAATTCAAGCTGAATACGCGCAAGTTTGAACCCAATGTCTCTGCAAGTCTCATCAATCCTTTGTAATAGGACGCGGATGTCGCATCATTGAGATTTACCCATTTTTCAACCAACTCTTTGACAATGGCTTTTCGGAACTGTCGGATCTTCTCAAAATCCCTGCCAGCATTCTCAAGCAGTTCCATGTTCCACGAAGCGATAAACGGATAAATAGTGTGTTCTTTGCAACGAGCAAGCTCAGTTAGGACATTGACGAACTCCTCAATGTTTACTCGTTCCCGGATGTCACCTTGCAACGCATGGCCGTATAATATGGCAGCTTTTACGGCATGGTATAGCTGTTTGTATTCAGACCATTTCCCATCGAGCATCTTCTCTACCTCTATGGTCATTGCATCAGACGATTTTAACATCGCATCACAACTCGCACCAGCACCAAGCAGGAAGATGATTTCATCGCTGTTCATGTGTTTCTCCCCATCACAAGAACCAAGGTACGAATTTTTCTATCGCCGGCAATTTCAAACCCAACGCAGCCATGTCTGACATCATACGGCCAACCAGATGGCAATAAAACACAGAGACTGGTCTGGCCTTAGCGTTGAAGCCTCTCCAATTCACACCTGACAAATTGCACAAATCTTGAAGAAGGTCTTTTTCCTCACGCATTGATATGGGGGGATCCATTCTGTCGAATATTGCGTAAATAGGGTTTGACGGTCTTGACGACACAACCCCACCTGATGGAGTGCCATCAGGCCAAACAAGATACCCCCGCGGTTTAATGCGCATAATTGCATTCTCTGTGGGCACAAGGGTTTCTCTTCGAGAGTCAAACCCCATGTAGTGGTGCTCAGTATTGATGCGCACGATTACAATACCTGGTGCTGATGCGTCATTTACGGTCACTTCTCGCACTACCTTGCGTATTTCATCCATCGCACTTTTAAGCAACCGGAATGAACAATGGAGTACGATTCGACACGGTCGTTCTTCTCTAATGTGTGCAAGCAACTGTTGCTTTATCCGTTCTCCGAGTGTGCGGACATAATCGATCTCATTTGTATGGTCTGAAAGGGTCCGGATATCCTTGAACGCTCCGCTTGCATCCGTTGTAACGGAATACGCCACGAACCTGTTTCCTGATGCGACAGAATTGTCCCATAATTGCGAGACGCCAATAATCAGATCGTTTTTCCTGTCCGTTTTGACACACCAAGGGATTCCGCCCGCTTTACAAAAGAGCTGTAGTGCGATACCGGCAACAGACCACTGGAACGAATTGCCCGCCATCACCTTGGACACTTTTACGTCTTGCGAAGGGATATTATGCTCAAGATAGATAGACTTTTGCGTGAGATATTCCTTTTCGTCGCCAGAAACCAGAATGATGGCCACCGGGTTTGACTTGCCCTTGGATAAGATTTCCTGCGCAGCGCGTTCATGGGCTACAGCATCGCATCCGCTCATAACCACGTGGTCGATATTCGAGGCGCAAAAGGGAACGCCAAAAAACGAGGTCATTCCAGAAAAGCGACCATTGAACTGGCGTCCAGACAAACAATTGTACAGGAATCTTGCTGTCGACCTATCTTTCTCCTGGAAGACAAAGAAGAAATTCGGCATTTCAGCACATTTCTGGTACGGCCCAATATTCCTGACCCCCCAATATGGGTTTTTGTTCTCTTCGTCACCAGAGAAAACAAGAGTCTTGCCTGAAAGTTCATCCGATGGCAAATCCGCCATTTGCTGGAACTTAAGTTGTTTGTCGCCAATCGGGCAAGTCAAACCGGCAAGGAATCCATCGTAAAAGGCCGATATCCATTGGTACTGCACACGATAAAAATCTCTGTTGGGACAATTGTTGTCATCGAGGCTAAAACTATAGCGCTGAACTTTGTCATCGAATGGGTGTTCGTCATTCTTGAAAAAATGGAAATTGACATACACGCCATGCCGCTTGATAACAGAATGCCAATCAAATTCAACAATGAAGCCCTGCCAACCGACCTCTTCACATTTCTTCAGCCTGACTTCAAGCTTCTTGAATCTACCGCCCTTAACAGAAACCATGTACGAGGGATTTTTGCTGCGGATTCTTTTGGCTAATTCATCAAGTATGTTGTATGAACATACCCATCTAGCTGGCATAGGGTTGTCCTGTGAGCTGAATGAGAATTGCCTAAAACCATCGCGACAACAAGGGGAAATCCAATACTGCCGCTCTGCTGGCGAACCTTTGTCCACCGCCATGCGATAGGTGTTTTCGTCTGGACGCTGCTCGTTTGGAGTGTTGCAATCTCTAGCGAAGCATTGAACATCAAAGTCCCCGCAATCAATGGGGAAGAAGTTTGTCTTTAGTGATTGTGTTCTTTCGATAAACATTTCACCTCCCCATTAGAACTTGAGAACTGCGAGGTTCCGAATAGAAATGTATCCCTTGCCATCCGCTGATTCAGGGGCACCTAGCACCAAGTGATCAAGTAGCGGTATTGAATGTAGTTTTGCCACCTCAAGTAAATCTTTTGTTATCTGTATGTCCTCATCACTTGGCGTGGGATCGCCACATGGGTGATTGTGGGCAACGATTATAGAGTGGGCGTTCCATCGTATCGCTTCGCGAAACACGTCTCTCGGGTGAACGATTGTTCGAGATGCTGTGCCCTTAGTAATGGCAATAGGATTGCAAAGAGGGTGGAAATCTGAATCTGCCGGAAGGACGTAAAAATGCTCCTGCTCTGGCGCCGCAGCGACGACGCCCGAAAAAACACTATACGCTGCTGAGGAAGATTTAAGATTCTTTGAACGGAATTCCGAATCCAATATCAGATTGGCACGCCTAGTAAGCTCAAATGCTGCTTGCAATTCAAGCAGTTTTACCGGGCCTACGCGAAGAATCGGGCGGTCTGGTCTTTTGTTATTGTATTCGGCAATTCTTGCCTCAATCGTCCTTGCATCGGAACGGACAAGCTCGTGAAGCGAATGAAATGCCGTTAATAGGCGATGCGACAATTCCCATACGTCACAACCTGGGAATCCTGTTTTCAGAATGATTGCAAGAAGATCCTCGTTACTCAATTCCTGCGGATTCCCCGTCCGCATTAATCGTTCGCGAGGCCGCAGCTCTTCCGGCAAATCCTTGAATTTGCTCGATGCTCGATGCGCTTTGCGACTAGCCATCTGTGAACCCTCCTGTAGGGCGGTGTGCTGCATCACGCCATTCCGTCTGTCTCGCAGAAAGTGTATATTCTACATCGCCATCCGTTGCCGACTTAAACGCATAACCATGCGCCGTCTGTTGTTCACGTAGAATTATCTGACGAAGCTCTTCCGGCATGTACGGTGGATTTCTTCGATGAAGCATGGCGTGACAATTTGGACAGACGGGAATTAGGTCGTTTTCTGGATCAATTACATATCCAGCACCCAATTTCGACACAGGAACCACATGATGAACATGAATGAACCCGTCTCCAACTGCGCCATACTTTTTTTTAAAGTCAAAAGCACAGATGGAACATGCCATACCGCATTTTGCTATGCATAGGAATCGATTGACCGTGCTTCGTTCATACTTGTTTACGACCACAGAGAACCGATCACCTTCCTTTTGCGGCTCCATCAAACTAACATCGACCATCGGATTACGCTCGACGAGATCTATACGAACCAGAGAAAGGAACGTACCCATAACAAGGCACCCCCATTCTCGGATCTTCCCTTTTACAAATTCCGGTTCTCCCGCAACATTTTCAGACAGAATCACAATGGTTCGGCAATCAACCTTTTTCCATTCTTCTGACGGCCAAGTTGAGAAATCATAAGGAGTTACTGCGACTCCATTTATTCTCATCGAAACCTCGCCCCCGCGCGCCATTTGAAGCCTAATAGAATCACAGAACGCTGTTCGCTTTTCATTGTCTGCCCGTCCCATTGATGCAACAAGAGCAGCACTAAATGCTTGCGGCTCAAAACAAATTATCAGTCGAACATCAGAACGATTTATCACCTTGACAGAAAACATCTGTCCTTTCTCACCCTTTGGTGTAATACGCACCCAAGGATAAGAATCCACACCGTTTTCAACGATGAATGGAATGTCAAATATCTTCTCCAAGGTCTCTTTCATCAGCTGTCGACCTCTTCGTTAGTATCTGGGATTTCAGGTTCGGGGAGATCCTTGATAAGTTTGCGTAAGGCCGTAGAAACTTGCAAACGGATGTCCTCGTAGACTTCTTTCACACGTTCATTATATGTCCCATGTTCTGCCTCGGCGAGTGCCCACAAGAGGGAATCCATGCCTATGACCGCATCCTTCCGACTTTGTAGTGGCAAATATATCTTCTGGTAGTAATCATGCCTTGTGTTGATTTGAACAGCATGTTTCTGATCTGCAATACAGGGAGCCCATAATGCTCCCCCTGGGAGATCTTCCTTTGGAATGACTCGACACTGATCTGGTGTAGTGCTAGGTTCGATTACGATAGTATGGTTGAATGTTCCGTTCTTGTTTTGCACTTCAACTATATTTTTTCCTGCATCAACAACGGTGATCTTTGCAGACTCAACATCTGGCGCATGTTCGTCAATCGTTTTGTTCGCCTCTGCATGAACTTGCGCTGCCGTGGCGGCAATCTTCTTGTCTTGTCCTGTGCGATACTTCTGCTGAGCGTGACGTTTCGGCGCGGGAAGGAACTGGTCTTTTATGTAATCATATAACCCCTCAACAAGTTGGACACGGGACTTCTTGATGTCGATGTTAAAGTAGGTATCAAGCTTATTATCGAATGAGAATTCGACTCGCAATAGCGAATCGTGCGGCTCAACCTTAAACATACCCAACCAGTCTCCGTAGTGGATAAGTCTATTTTCACGATAAATGTAGAAGCCCAATGTGTCAGTAGATATCCTCGCTTTTTCGCGGGCTTCCTTACAAGAAAAGCCATCTGCTCTCGGTATGGCATAAGCTTTAAGGTCGATTTGGGCCTCATCTCCAGTTTCTGAACGAATCTTATACGGCTCTGTTCTCGTAAGCAGTTCGGTGTTTGGTTCTCCAAGGCAGAATGGATCCCATGCCTCAACGGGCTCGCCATTAAGAATGATCTCAACATTAGCGGCTTTAGTAAAGCTCTTGTCGATAAATCTCTGAAACACAACGCCAAGATGGAATCGCAAATCCTTGCGCATCCTTTCGAGTGCATTCAGCGCTGAGCCACGATTTACATAATCGCGCTGAAGCATTCGATCCACGTTTTCCCAGATCACAAGCGTGCCGCTACCTTCTCCTGCGGCGGCATTGAGCATGTCTATCTCATCGTCCGTGGGTTCAAGCCCCCGTACCATCCACTTCCCAATTTGAGATACATAGTCAAGATCCCATTGGTATTTCCGAACCGTGCTATCGGATGTGCCACGCGAGACCACCGACAACTTTCGACAGAATGCGGTAGAAGCCGTCTTAAGCCCCAATCCGAATTTCCCAAGCGAATTGGGGTCGGTCCGGCGTCTAGAGCCATATTTCATGGCATTGAGAAGCCCGTCATTATCCATGCCACATCCATTGTCCGATATGGTTACTATCGGCTGAATGTCATCCGCCGGCAACAGACGCACATCGATTTTAACGACCGTTGCATTTGCTGCAATTGAATTGTCGACGATGTCGGCAATTGCCGTATTGAAGTTGTAACCTGTATCGCGAAGGCTCTCAATCGTTCGCGAAGGATCTGGTTCGAGAAGTTCATCTGCCATGATTGTTTCCTCCTATTGCTAAATCTGGACAACTTTCCACTTGCCGCTACAAACAAGTATCACACCATCGTCTGACTGTTTCTTGTTTGCCGAATGTCTTTTGTAGCTGACGTGATACTCACCATTTCTTCGTGAGAAAATGAGTGTATCCCCTACCTTTAGATTTGAAGAACGAATAAAATCTGTCATGCATGTGAGTCTGTATTCATTTCGCGTTCCACAGCCTAGCACACGATTATTGTAGTAAATAAAGCAAAAGCGATGACTTGTACCGGAGTCATCAATAAAGGTAAGGACGCAACGAGGATTTTTCTCCTTGCTATTCAGTTTTGGGAAAAAATCTAGAATGCGACTCTCCTTCTTAGGTATCAAAGCACCTGCTTGATGACCTCCGGTAAGGCCGCAGTCGTTCGCGCTCAAGATTTTTTCTACAACATATCCGGCATCATCAGGAATCATTTTGCAGCTCCTTTCGCAGAAGATGGACTGTATTTCAACGCGTCAAGATAATCCTTGCGACTAGTTGCGTCGCCCACATTGCCCACAACGGCTGCGGCTGTCATTTGGCGCTTGGATCGAATCTTGTCATTCACAAATTCTTCAACTGTGTCGACATAATACAGCCTATGAATAAAGACTGTTTTCTCCTGTCCACGACGGTATGCCCTTGCGGATGCTTGGTCTTCTATGGCAGGATTCCATTCTAAGTTGTAATGAATAACATGATTGGCCGACGTAATGTTCAATCCTGTAGCAGCAGCTTTGGGATTTAAGACAAGGAGCGCGCAACCATGCAAATCGCTAAAGCTATCAACGATCCCTTGCCGTTGTGCAGCCGGTGTTGCGCCGTTGATGATGGACACAGGTATTCCAAGCCTTGAGGGGATATCGTGTGCTAGCAACTCACACATTCCGGTGAAGGAAGTAAAAAGAATAATCTTCTCGTTTTGCGATTTTATTTCCTCAAGCATCTCACAAAGCCGCTCATACTTTGTGCAATGCCGGATTGGATCATCAGACTGACGCTTTCCTGTTAGTGTGGGATGCGTACAATACATACGTAACCCAGAGAGTTCAGCGAACAATGCATTGTCCTCACCAACTCTTTCAATGATAGACTGTCGCTCCGCCTCATACAGGTCAGCTTCATAGTCTGTCATTACAAGTGGCACGGGAATTTCAATCTTCGCTGGAAGATCCTTCGCCACATCCTTGACGAGCCGTCGGATCATCAAGGGTGTCAGTAGTGGTTCGACACGATCTGCGCCTTCTATGGTATCGGGATAGGCCTTCAGAAAGTCTGACAACTTTCCAAGAAAACCTCTAAGAACGAAATCGACTATAGACCAGATGTCTGAGATGTGGTTCTCAAAGGGAGTTCCAGAGACAGCAACAATCGCACGGGCAGGAATCTTTTTTATGCTCTTTGTCCGCGTGGCGTATGGATTCTTGATGTTTTGAGCCTCGTCCGCCACCAAGATATCCCAACTTAGCGAACACAGCATCGAAGAATCGTTAACGACAGCAGAATACGCAACAATTACTACATCGTATTTCAGGAAATTCTTATAAAGCCCTGTGCGCTTTGAACCGTGATGAACAAGAACTTTCAACTCGGGGGCAAATCGAGAAATCTCGCGGCGCCAATTTTCGAGAAGAGAAACGGGTGCAACAATCAGCGCCGGCCCCTTGTTGGCATTATGACGCTCCATTAAAAGTGCAATCACTTGAAGTGTCTTGCCAAGGCCCATTTCATCCCCAAGAATGCATCCACAATCCTCATTAGTCACAAAACGAAGCCATGCAAAACCCGACAATTGATATGGATACAACGTTGCACACAAGCCCTTGGGCTGGACAGTGGGTTGCCGCACCTCACCTTGATTGCAACCGATTCTAACACATGAGGAAACCTTAATCCCTGGATATTCTGAAACAGCCCTTAATGCGTTGAGATATGCGGCATAAGAAACATGCGACATATCATTGATTCCGCATTTCGAGAGGAATTTTATGACAAGAGGAAAATTCTCGGTAAAATAAAACCAGACATTGTCAAAGACGGCGTGATCAATCTTTTTGGCAACGAGCAATGTAACATCATAGAACTTACCACCGCGATTGGCCTTTGCTATACATTTAAGCGAATGCGGCTCATTCTCACACACAAAATCCAGTTCAATATTTGCACCAAGCCTTGAGAAGCGGATATCGGCAACTGATTCACGGACAGACGCACAGCCATCAAATGGAGCAGGAAGAGGCTTGCCATCGAACAACGCAAAGAATACTTGCGATGCCTTGGGGACGTAAAACTCATCCCCAGCACACTTAAGCCCGAGAACATTTCCCCTTACCTCCCAGATTGGCGATGTAATTGTCATTAGCCGCGCCTCCGTCGTTCTCGCAACACCCGCGCAATCTCCAATGCACATGAATGGACGGCAGGCCATACGACACTATTCCCAATCTGCTTATATGCCTGACAGTCGGTCACGGGAAATACAAACCTCTTGGGATCATACCCTTGCAATTGCATGGCCTCATTAACTGTAAGACGACGCGGACGATGCCCAGGCTGCTCTACCAAAATCTCTGCGCCATCCTTGTAATAACGTGCCGATATAGTTCTCGTAACCTCATCCTCAGCAATAGGCCAGCGGATTATGCCATAACCGAACCCATTGCCAACCTCTTCGTGATGTGCCTTGTGACGCTCCAATGTAGCCCACGTGCCAGGGCCAAGTGTATGTCCTTTGACATTTTGCTGAATGACATTGGATAATTTGCGGCGTCTAAAATGTTCTTGCGGCAACGGAGCGTGAGGAATATTGATTTGCTCTGCCGTTATGTCAATTTGTTGGGGATCAAAGCCGACAATAAAGATTCTTTCTCTATGCTGAGGAACCCACGCCTTCCCATCAACAATTTCTGCCTTGATAACATACCCCAGTTCATCCCGAAGAACTCCACTTATTATCTGGAATGTATGTCCATGATCGTGAGACCTAAGATTCTTGACATTCTCTAGGAAAATTGCCGCTGGACGCTTAGCTTGTATGATTCTGCGAATCTCGAAAAATAATGTTCCCTGTGTCAAATCATCGAATCCCGTAGCCCTACCTAAAGCATTCTTCTTGGACACACCGGCCAAAGAAAAAGGCTGACATGGAAATCCCGCACACAGGACATCATGATTGGGAATATCTCCTGCATTTACCGTTCTAATGTCCCCCGTAGGAACCTCTCCATAATTAGCCTTGTATGTCATTTGCGCGTATTCATCCCACTCGCTGCAAAAAACACTTCGCCCCCCCGCCTTCTGTAGAGCTAGGCGAAAACCTCCAATGCCAGCAAAAAGATCAATAAATGTGAAAGTTGGGTTTGGGGGCGGCGGAAAAGGGAAAGGCCCTTGGATAGCGTTGAGCTGCTTTGCAATCCTTGCTGGTTTCGTCGTTCGCGCGGGAGGCAGAATTTTCAGCATATTCATCACTACGCGATTCAATTCTTCATCCGAAGATGTCGCTCCCTCATTTCGTAGAAGAGCCACTATCTTCTCGCGTAATGCAATACTATCCATTGATTTATTCATCGCCCAGAGACTTTCCTTTGTCTTCCTTATTTTCGGGTTCGTCCGGGACATAATCCATTATATCGCCTATGTTGCATTGCAAGACCCGACATATTTTTTCAAGTGTAGGAGTGCCCACGGCCTCGCCCTTGGACAACTTTGCAAGTGTTGCCGGAGCCATACCAGTCGCATCGCGCAGATCGGTGCGCGACATATCATGGTCAATCAGTTGATGCCATAATTTCTTGTAGCAAAATGCCATCGTCTCTTTCTCCTAAAGAATGTGAAGGTAGTATATCATAACTTGGCTGATTTATCAATGTGTAATGAATATAATATTCAATATAATTAACCTAATCTACAACATAGCGATAATCATGCAGCCCCCACTACGCCCAAAGCGAAGTCCAGTATGATGCCGTTTCTGCCAGCCAGTTCTCGCGCGGGATTGCGCGATAGTCCGGCGGCGGAGCAGACATGTGCCCCGACTTTTCTCCGCTCATGATGCGAATTTCCGTATCGCATCCAGAGCGGAATCCGCCGCTTCCAATCCTAATCGCGCCTTCGACGCGTTCACCCTGCGGGACGGCGAACAGCAGTTCATATTCCCCGACGCCGCCGACAAGCGCCCAGCCGGGTTCGACTCCGGCTGGAAGACCGTGCGCGATTCCCGGCGCAAGAGCGCGCTCGACGTCCACCTCGATCAGGATACCCGCGTTTACACGGCGGAAATTTTCCAACGCGTCGAAAAATCCGCCGCTCGTGTCCGTCGCGAAAAGCGCATTGCCTGGAACAGGATCGCGCAGTGCCGGTTCAGGAACAGAACGGGTGAGAAACGCCGCGACATTGGCAGCCCCGCAAGACCCCGTAAGATAAAGATCAAAATCAATGCGCTTTGAAGCGACGCGGCGAACGGGCGAAACAGACTCGCCGAAAACGGTCGCGGTCCAACACCAATCCCCCGCTGCTCCCATATCGCCTCCGACAACCTTGGCCCCGTAATTAGACACAACTTCCTGAATACCGATCGCGACGCGCTCGTAAAAGCGCTCATCATGCGATCGGTCTATATTCCAAGATTGAACCAGATATTCTGGTTTAGCTCCGCAGGCGAGAATATCCGTTATCGCCCCATACGCCATAACGCGCCCCATGGCTTCAGGCTTTAGGCCGAAGAGAAAATCCTCACGTTCAGAAAATGAATCGGTTGAAACAAGAAGATTCGTATCTTTCAAAGGCAGAATCTCCGCATCTGCATTGTAGGGAGACGTTTTATGAATGCGCAAAAACATTTCTATCATACGTTGTTCATTCATGCTTTACCCCCTTTCAATCGAGGTACAATAAGACGCAATCGCCTTTCAGCAAGGGCAACGGATACCGGTAACGAGCCGTGAGGATCGCCGTCATATTCAAGCGCGACAGGCGTAGGCGATGAAAGATCCGTTCTGCCGCGAAGAATATGAAATTCGCCGCACGGTTTACCGCGATACATATTAAACAAAAGGCGCAAACACCCTGCTCGCGAAACATCTCTTACAAGCCAAAGCGCATATTCATCGTCGGCAAGTTGAGGCAATGCGATTTTAAGACCGCCTGCGATGCGCGAAATCCGAGTGACAAGAGCATGCGCAACGCCGCGGAATTCCTCGCCGTTCACATTGATATCATAGCGCTTACCTCGGATAACTTCGCGCAATACCGCCCAAAACGTTCCGAGAACATCACCGATAAGCGGACGCAACGTATTCGCGGACGATGCGACAGCCGAGCCCATTCCCAAATTCAGCGAGCAGAAGAACGGCACGTTATTTGCCGTAAGAACGGGAATCTCCCGTACCGCCCCTTCGCGCAAAACGGCAATGGCGCTTTCGGCATCTATCGGGATGCCGTGCTCAAAACAGAAGTCGGGACTTGTTCCCGTATACAAAACGCCGAACTTAAGCGACATATCGCGATTCTCCAGCACGCCTCGCGCCACGGCGTTGATCGTTCCGTCGCCTCCGCACGCGACAACGGCATCGTAGCCCGAAGATTCTCTCGCCAAACGAACAGCCTCTTCAATATCCTTTAAGATTACAAATTCGCCTTCCGAAAAAATCGATTGAAGATACGCCAAAATCCGTCCGGAACGACCGCCGTGCGATGAGGGATTCGCAAGAACTAAAAATCTGCTCATCGGTATATCCCCATTTTATCATAAACCCGTGTTGGAGTTCCCGTGTCCCATCCGGAAACAAGCCTCTCGGTTTCCTGCCAGGGAATCGGAAGATGTTCGCCCGCTTTCGCGGCTATCTCGGCGGCGCGGCGCTCGCACATCCATTCTTCGCACGGTACAGCGAACGCCTTGCGCATACGGGCGTACGCAGTCTCGAACGGAACTTCAGCCAAATTACCGAACGAGATGTTCACGAATTCGCAAGGTTGAACATCTCCATTCGCACCTACATAAAACCGGTCTATGCCGCCGCAGCAGCATCCGAGCATCTCCGCGGACTCCTCGTAGACCTGCGCCGTGAGAATCGTCGGGATGCGCGACTTGGCGGAATTGTAGTGCCGCTGCGCGGCGCATACGACGCGGACGGCTTCAGCATGCAATGACTTGTCGAACGCCTTGCCCATCCACGCGCCGCATGCCTTCGGATGGATAAGCTGGATGTAGTCGCAGTTGTTTTCCGCAGCAAGGTCCATGATGCGGTCAATTCCTCCGTCAACAACTTCGCAGTCGGAAAGCACCGTATTGAAACCGACAAGCATTCCCGCCTCTCGGCAGTCGCGCAGGAAATCGAGCGCACGGCGCCAAGATCCGGCGACTCCCGTGAATGCATCATGAGTCTTTTCGTCGACGGAGTGAATGGACGACATTATGCCCGTCACCTTCAGTTCCGAAAGGCGGCGAATCTTCTCCCAAGTCGCGCCGTACCCTGTAGAATTAACCCACACCTCAAGTCCGGCAATCTCCGAAAGAACCGCCTCAAGTCTTTCAAATCTTAAAAGAGGCTCCCCTCCCTCTACTGCCCATGCGACAATACCAAACTCGCGCATTTTGCGGACATTCTCAAGGAGCACGGGAAGCGGCAGTTCATGCGAATCGTCCTTGCGCTGGTAGCAATGAGGACACTTATACATGCATGTCTTTGAAATCGAAAGAACTACGCTTACGGGGCGCGGCGGACGGCGGATAACCTTATCCTCAAGAGCAATAAAGAACGCCTGCGACGGATAGCGCGGCAGATAAAAGTCGAGCTTGTATTCGCCAGATGCAAGGCGCTTAAGTTTGTGACGAAAGAAAATAAGCGTCAACTTCGAAGCGTTTATAAGCGCGACGGGGTGATGCCAATACCGCCACGCGCACGCAAGCGACATGCGCACGTAGAAGAGAAACTTCCGAAAGCCCGTTATGTTCTCATTCCTTTTCATCGTTGTACCAGAGGAAGAGAAGCTGGATGGCGACAAGGGAGACGATGGCATAGAGCCAAGTCGCCGCTATAAAATGCAAGAGCAGCATAAGAACGCACAACTGACAATTCAAGCAAGTCGCACGGTGAAACACATAATGCGAGACAAGGCGCTGAAACACGATGACAATCGCGATAATGACGACCGAAAGAACGAAGCAACCCACATTGAACCACGAAAGGAAATTCATGCGCAACACGGCGAGGCATGGACAGCATACGGAAACGAACAGTGCGGCTCTCGGACAGATCGTCTGAAGCGTCCTTACTCCGGCCGCTCGGTCGCCATCCACGTCTTTGAAATAGCTGTTGTGACACATCAGAAAATGAGCGGGCACAATCCAAACCCAAACAAATTCCAGCTCCTGCGCATTCGGACAGCGCCCCGCAGCGCCAGCTATGGCGAAAAGCGCGCAACATGATATTGCGCAGGCATAGACAAGGCAGTTCAACACTGGCACGCGTTTCAGGAGCGAATACGCGATGTTCAAAACGCCGCCAAGCGCAAGGAAAGCAAGAGTCCAAGGCGACATCAGATACCCGGCGACCGCGATTGCGGCGAGCCCCGCGGCTGAAACGGCAAACGCCGGGAGCGGACTGAGTGCACCAGTCACCATCGGACGGTGCGGCGCGTTGATCGCATCCTCCTTCCTGTCGCACCAGTCGCTGAAGATCTGGTTGAAGCCCCAGGCGAAGAACCCCATCGCAATAAGCCCCGCATCGCGCAACTTCCACGGAGAGTCGTTTAGCGTCCAGGACAACTTAAGCTCGTTGTAAGTGCCATGCACCAGGCACAGCCCCGCCAGCACGGTCGTCGCGGTGACGAATCCGTAGTAGAGCCGCATTGAGCGCAGATAGTTGTAGATGAACTTCAGCATTTCAGGGCCTTTGCGATGACATCGGCAGCTTCTTCGACAAGAGCGGGAGTGTGCGACGCCATAAAACTCGTGCGGATAAGCGAATGTCCCTCGGGGACGCCGGGCGGCACGAACGGATTGACGAAAACGCCGCCGTCGAACATCTTTTTCGCCGCGATGCATGTCTCCATCGTCCCGCCGGTCGGAATGGAGAGTATCGGCGTAATACCGTTTTTCGACGATTCTACGAGAGGAATACCGCGAGCTAAGAATGCGCTTCTTGCGAAATCCGAAACGCCGCGTAGCCGCTCCGGGAGCTCTGGATGCGACCTTAGATAACGCAATGCCGCAAGAGCCGTCGCTGCACTCGCAGGAGTAATTGCCGCAGAAAACACAAACGGTGAAGATGAATGACGCAAATAATCAATGACATCGCGTCGTCCGGCCGCAAAACCGCCGAGCGACGCAAGCGACTTTGAGAAAGTTCCCATTATAATATCCACATCGTTGACAAGACCAAAATGCGATGCGGTTCCCCGGCCACCGTCACCGACAATTCCAAGAGCGTGCGCGTCATCGACCATAACGGCGGCGCCATATTTCTTAGCGAGAGCGCAAATGGACGGGAGGTCGGCCAAATCACCGCAGATTGAAAAGACTCCGTCGACAACGATTAAACGCCCGGCGCCGTCGGGGATGGAAGCAAGACGCTCTTCAAGACTAACCATATCATTATGGCGGTAGCGGAGCATTTTACCGAAACTCATCTTAACGGCACAATAAATGCTCGCATGATTCTCAATATCGCAAACTATATAATCGCCGCGCCCGGCAATCGCGCTGATGATGCCGAGATTAGTCTGAAATCCCGTGCCGAACACGATAGCATCCTCTTTACCGGTAAAAGAGGCCAATTCGCGTTCAAGCTCAACATGCAGGTCAAGATTGCCGTTTAAAAATCGCGACCCAGAACAGCCGGTTCCGTATTTTTCAATAGCTTTTATCGCAGACTCAACGACTTCAGGGCACGAAGTCAAACCCAAATAATTGTTTGAGCCAAGCATTATTCGGCGAGAGCCCTCCATTACGACTACAGCATCTTGCTTAGACTCCAGCTGATGGAAATACGGATAAATCCCAGATGCTCGGGCATCATTAGCCCGAACATCTGCTTTCACTTTATTAAAAAGAGGATTCATCCCTCAATTATACCATAATTCTCAAGGAAATTATCTTAACTCGTCTCTTCGTTGACCGTCATGCCGATTCCCGGAGCGGCATCGCCAAGAAGATCACCTTGCGCAGGGACATTTCGCCAAACGACGGGGGTTAAATGGACATCGAGATTTTCGTCCTTGATGACGATAAGCGAAACCGAATGCTTGATTTCACGTTTAACGCCGTCCTGATCAGGCGATGAGACAAAAAGCTGCAAGCCCAAATCGTCGGCAAACGCCAAAAGCTGGTCGCGACGCGCCGCGTCGATTCCGTAAAACGCTTCATCAAAAAGAATTGGCGAGGCTTTTGGCATATCGATACCGTTTCCACCATGATAAAGAAATTCGGCAACAGTCAAAATGAGCAAATAGTTCGGAACCGCCTGTTCACCGCCGG
>JAZOQU010000047.1:0-14106 GCA_045656225.1 Kiritimatiellia bacterium
CAGTGTGATAGTGTTGCCAGTTCCATTTTCCATTTTCCAATTTTCCGTTTCACATTCTCCGTTCCCCAACTGACAATTGGTATTGGTTATTGGCAACACTTGCACATTGGCAACATTCCCGCTTCCCCCATTCTTCTCCTCCGCAGTCGGAAACGCCGTGTACGTCGCCCACGAACTAAATACGATGAAGAGCGACACAATCGGCCAACCGTAACGCTTCGCCGCAGATTTAAGCCGAACCAAAACGCGAGATAAAACAACAAAGAGAAAAAATCCAGATAAAACCACCAATGCGAAAAGACAGGCTCTTATCAAGAACCAGTCTAATACTTCTTTTATGGCAATTATATCCATCTACCTCTCGAATATAAAGTCTAAGACTTCTTTTGTCGGATACGCCAAATCCTCTTTGTGGCCGATGCCCTTGAAGACGTGAAACGAAACCTGCTTCTTCCACTCTGGATATTTATCGAGATATTTCTCGAAGTTCTTGAAGCGTTCAAGCCTGTTGCTCCCCTGCTTAACGGCACATGGAGTCATATCAAGCGCCGTATACGGACGGCCGAGCGTATCTTCGCTGCCGCATCCGCGCCAGACACGGCGGGAACAAAGATTTTTCATTATATCCGCGTCGGCAAGGCCATCCGCGTAACGAGGACGACCTTTTAGACCGTAAAGCCAAGGATCGTCCTTTTCGAACAGAAATTCCGTTGACGGCGACATATCGATATAGTCCAACTTAACGCCTTCGCGAACGTTCCCCTTTCCGATCGCGGCATATCGACCGGCGAACTGCCCACCGGCCGAGAATCCGGCTATCACGATCCTTTCTAAACGAGGATAAAGAGCCTTGTCGCACAATTTATCCAATATGCGGTCGATGTAATCGTATGAACTGAATGTCGTACCGTTAGCATCGCCTCCTCCGCGCCAATCGTCCGAAGCTGAGCCCGGCTCTTCATTAGCCTTATGGGCCCATGAATCATTCCAAACGGCTCTGCCGTCATCAGTCTCGTCGGGATTCTTAGCAAGACTCTCGCGCCTCGGGAACATCGGCGCGATCACATAAGGCGCCGCCTCAATCCCCGCCGCTCGTTCCGCAAGCGCCGAATTAAAGATCGGCAAGAGCGTCCGAACATGCCCACCCCAACCGTGAATCAAGATTACCGCAACGCGGCAGTCAGACCCCTTCTCGATAGGGTAGGCGGCGTCATAAAAAACCTTTACGGGAACTTTCCCATCGTTATACATATAGCGCTTGCGAACACTTAGCGTATTGAGAACCGATTTATCCGACTGAGGCGAATCAAACTTAACACGCTCAAGCGGAGCGTTGATTTTAACACACCTAACGTTTTTCGGCAAATCAAGAGCGGTAAACGAACTGTCAC
Source organism: Kiritimatiellia bacterium (assembly GCA_045656225.1). GTDB lineage: Bacteria > Verrucomicrobiota > Kiritimatiellia > RFP12 > UBA1067 > UBA1067. The sequence goes on from JAZOQU010000047.1 coordinate 1,392, forward strand.
ATAAAGGAGCGTTAATCACGACTGCGTTCCCGCCGGACGTTTTTACGTTTTTCACTTCAATATTGTGCATCTCGCCCATTCTTGGCGCACGGGTACGGCTGTAGTGCGCGTCCCCTATACGAATAACAGATTTGGATCTTTTTTCATTACCGGCGGCAATTTCTTCCACTCCATCGATTTTTATGTGGTGCATCTTGATACCGTCGCAACACAAAAGCCTGATAATGCTGTGCCCTCCGGACGAACGCGAACGGATGTTGCGTATCGTCACATTGTAAATATCGTCTTTTTCACCGCGATATTCATTACCGCCGATCTGCATCCCGCATCTGGTCGCTTTGGCGCCGGGAGCGTCTCTTAAAGCAGTCAGCGCCACGGTATCATCTCCAGTCCTACCGGAAATATTCTCAATTAAAATATCGTGGCATCCTTTGCGCAGGTCTATACCGTCCTGATTAAACATCGCATCGCTCGAATTGAAGACAATGTCATGGAGATAACCATTGCTGCAGCGCTCCTGAGAAATCGCCCAACACTGCGTTTCATCCATTTTAAAACCGGAGACTTCATAATCAGAAACATCACAAAGAAGTATTCCTACCGAACGCCAGCCGTTGGGATCTCCAGATCTTCGCGGCAGATAATGATTTCTCTTACCACCAGAGAGAATAGCACCGTTACGGCCGAGAATGCGGATATTACGGTTAGGTCTACAGTCGCCCTCTTTTGCACCGGCATTGCGAATAATATTATCCTGAACCAAATCGGCCAACTCAACCCTACACCCATCAAAAATAAGAGTGAAATCATCTGGTAAAATAATAGCACGAACTATTCTCCAAACACCATCTTTCGAAAACGGATTTTTACCAATCGTCAACTCGCGCGAACCGTTATCAATAGATAATTTCATGCGTTTTTCAATTTCTTCGGAATCTCGCGACGAAGGCGCCTTTAAATGACAATCCGCAAAATCCATAAATTTATCCCAATCCACTGGCAAAAGCTTATGCGGCCCCTTATGACAATGATACCCAATACGCTCTTCAAGCTTATACGCCCGATACAGATCGCGAGCGGAATCTACGGCCGCCTTTTCCGATTCGGGCCCCGCCCAAATATCTTCGCTTCCGCTGCCGACATAGACCAAACGCGGAGCAATCAGTCTCAAAAGATCATCACCATCGTGCTCAAGCTCGGCGTCGCACCCGATCAGATTCGCCATCGCCGGACAAAACCAGTTCGGAAAATACTTCAATATCGCCTTGATGGACTCTGCCTTAGCCCCTCTCGCCCGCCCAAGGCTCGCGCCGCCGCACCCGGAACCGTTAGAGACCGCCATCGCAAAGCGCTCATCCTGAGCCGCAGTCCATAGAGCCGTCTTGCCGCCTCGACTGTGACCGACAACGGCAACACGCTTCGCATCCAATTCCGGACGCGTCTCGATCCAATCCATCACGCGTGAATTACCCCACGCCCATGCGCCGATCGTACCCCATGAATTGGCGCTACGCACGATATTCGTCGCCGTTTTATCGCCTACGGCCTGCCACGCGATAATCCCCATCGGCCAGCGAGACATCCCTCCCCAATTGCTGACGTTAGGACACACGTCGTTGAAATTCCACCTCACATAAGCATATCCTCGCGCCGTGATCGCGTTCGTCGGAATGTTCGGATATTCCTCCTGGGCATACGGCGGCTTGTTCCCGCCGCGATGATCACCGAAAAGAAAGACGGGCACAGGATTTGCCGCGCTTGCGCCTTCAGGTAAACGGCAGGTAATATTAATGCGAATCCCGGAATCTTCAAAGACGACGGCAGACTCTTCTATTTTCTGATCCTTTAATCGTCCTATCGGAGTGCGCCCGAATTGGTTTTCTTCGAACCATTCAAGCGTTTCGGTGCGTTTACCCTGCTCCCACTCCTTCACCGTCGGAGATATACCTTGCCACAATCGCTTTATTCCCGCGGGATTGACGCGAACACAATCAACCGGCGAAGGCGTAGCGGTTACGGGCTCGGCGAAAGCGGCTGCATACAAAGCGAACCCGAAAAATAACATGAGCTTTTTCATATTGTTTTCTCCTATCTGGCAACTACATTGACATTGCAGGACGCTTCACCGAGGCCGGGAGAAACGGCTTTGACGCGAATGACACCCGAAGAGCCCTCCATAGCCCTGACAATCACCTGCGCAAGTCCGCCGAAGACCTTACGGCGCGACTGATGGAAATCGGCAAAATCCGTCTCGTCGCCATTATCTGTCGCGACAATCTCTCCGGGACCTTCGACGGAAAAGACGACTTCATTCGAAGATGTGGGAACGAGCCGACCTTTCGCGTCACGAGCCGAGAGATTGACGTACGCCACGTCTTCACCGTCGGATATGATTGACGGCTCTTCAGCTTCTATCGTTAACTGCGACGGCTCCAGTGTAGTCTCGACTTTATCCCGTGCCCAAAACTTACCATTCTTATAAACAATTACCTCCAAAACCCCAGGTTCGTACTTTATATCATCCCATCTAAGGCGATACGCACGATCCCACATAGTCTTGTCTTTTTTAGATCTGCCGAGACTTTTACCGTTCAAAAAAAGTTCCCCTTCATCACCCGAAGTAAAGACATAAACGGGAGTAACCTTACCCTCGCGTCCCGGCCAGTTCCAGTGCGGCAGAATATGCGCCATCGGCTTATCGTTCATCCAGCGAGACTGAAAAAGATAGAACGCATCCTTCTTAAACCCGGCAAGATCGAGAAACCCCGTATTGCACGAATGAATAGCCGTTTTCGTTAAACCGAAATTCCTAACTTCGTCGTCCGCACGACGCTGCTTTTCGGAATCGGTAAAGACTGGATTCTTACGCCATGTATCACACCAGTAAGGTCCGCCGAGATAATCTATCCCCGTCCATATAAATTCGCCGAGACTTGTCCCCACCTTGTCCATCCACCACCATTGCGCATCTGGAGTCGAAGCCCATCCTTCATCAATTTTCTCCCAATCGGCCGCCTCCCAACAGTACGATGAATTATAAAAATTGATACCCTTCACCTCGCTCCACTTCTGAACAACGGGGAAATGATAAACGCCGCGCGATGAGCTCATGCAGACGCTCTCGGTCGAAAAGAAAGGAACATGGGGATAGCGCCTTTTAAGTTCTGGGAACTGCCATGAAAAATAATTGCACCCCATAATCGGCATAACGGACGGGAAATGATTCGTGAAATTCGCGGGATTGTTGTTCGCCAGTGTGCAAGGACGCGTCGAGTCTTCGCCCCGGACTATCTTCTCCATCGAACGCGCTCTTGAAACATATTCTTCCGCCGGACAGAATTTCTGAAACCCGTCGCAAATCTCGTTTCCAATGCAGTACATTATGACCGAGGGATGATTGCGGTCCGTCTGAACCCACGCCTTAAGATCAAGTTCATGCCAATCGTCAAAAATGTTCGTATAGCCGTTTTTGCGCTTTCCGGCGTGACCGATGTGGCGCCATTCGTCGAAAACCTCGTCCTTGACGAGAATCCCCAATTCATCACAGAGTTCAAGAAGTCCTTCATCGGGAGGATTGTGCGACGAGCGGATCGCATTGACTCCCGCCTCCTTGAAAAGCATAAGCCTACGCTTTTGGGCCTTACGGTTCCACGCCGCTCCTAAAACGCCGAACTCATGATGCATCGAAACGCCGTTCAAAGGAACATGTCTTCCGTTCAGCATAAAGCCGCGCCCGTCCGCGTGGTACGAAATCGTACGGATGCCGTAGCGGTAATCGTTCCCCTCGACATTCACGGTGTAAAGGTACGGATCGTCGATATCCCAGAGACGGGGATTCTTTACGGTAAACGATTTCTCTTTAAATCCGGACATTGACATTTCATAACGGATATGGACCTTTGCGCTCTTTCCGGTGATATCGCTTGTGGTAATGTGAACAGACCCAGGCAGCACGTGATCTTCGGGGCAGATCAAAAATCTTACGCGCCTGTAAAGTCCGCCTCCCGTATACCAGCGCGATGAATCGGGAATATTGACGCTGCTTATCGCGAGCGTATTGGTCTTTCCGTATTCAAGAGACTTCGTCAAATCGATGCGCCAGCGCGTATACCCGTAAGGCCAGCCGCCTTTGAACGAACCGTTCACGTACGCCATCGCATAGCTCATCGCGCCGTCACACTCGAAATAAACCGTCTTGCCGCGCCAGGATTCAGGAGCTAAAAACTCCAAGCGGTAACGCCCCGCCCCGGTGACATCGAGAAATGCGTCACCATACTTACGAGATGAATCAAAAGGCTTTTCCACTCCCCAGTCATGAGGAACCGTAACCTCGCGCCATTTTGAATCATCATAGCCGCACTTGGTCCAGTCAAGCTCAGGTGCCGCCGAATAATCGCCCTTCAACGCCTTTAAAAGCGCGCCGCTCCTGAACTTTATAACCTCTTGAGATTTCGTTTCGTCAAATTCCTCGCGTTCAAAACGCCACCCTTTGCGAAGCTCAATCTTCTCTATCGCGCCAAACGCCGCGAAAGAAAAAAACAAAACACCAAATACTATAATTTTTTTTACCATTACAGTTCTTATTTATTTAATATTTCTGACCGAGAATAGGCTCTAAAACGACATTGGATATTTCAGCGCCACGCACTCTAAGCGCTCCCTTGTCAGGAAAATCGATAAGCCTTTCGTTGCACACAACCTCAAAACCGTTGACCGACACGCTGATAGCGCGACGATGCACGATTATCTCAATACGCTGAACCTCTTTTGAAGAATCAAAGGCATCGTAAAGAGGCTTATAGGACGCAACAGAGCCGACGGGACTTGATAAACTTACCGCCCCGGAGTCGCGAATCAAAAGCGCGGCATCTTCGTTCTGCGCCTTAAAGTCGAAAGAAAGCCTGAAGTCACCAAGCTCGCCCAAATCTTCAAGAGCCTTTGCATCCGGGAGATATGCGCTCATATCATACTCGGCATACCATGGTTTCGGAACATCCCATATCCATTGAGCCTTATTAGGATCAATCTCGGTAAAAGCGACTCCGTTCGTACTAAAGCCTTGGCATAACGAGGCATCAATCGCATCAGTTCCTACGACATCGGCTTTGACGCGCTCAAGACGCAGATTGGATACAAGGCAGTTTTTATCTCCCTTCACCGAACAGAACGACGACGCCTTTCCGACCGAACAGTCACGAATCGTAATTCCGTCAATTATGGTGCGGCGCACGACATCTACAGGATACGGATAGGCGCTCGAATCTGTACGGACGCTGACAACATCGCGCACCGTGTCGGAACGGCAATTCTCCATGTGTATATTTCTGATTTCACCTCCGCGACGCGAATTTGTCTTCAGCGAAAAAAGCGCGAACGACGCGCCCGTCTGGGATGAATTGCGCATCGTCACATTCTCGACACCGCCCGAAAGTTCGCTACCGATAACCAATAGACCGTGACCCTCAACGAGCCTGACACCTTCTATATCGATGTTGCAACTCTTTGATTCGCCGTCCCAACCGTCGCGGTTGCGGCCCGCTTTGATAACGACGCCGTCGTCGCCCTGATGAAGTTTACAGTCTCGCACAATCACATTCTTAGTCTTTTCGAGATTTATGCCATCCGAATTATGCCCCAGAGCTCGAGAGTCTATCCCTGAGATTTCGACACCGTCGCACCTTAAAAGGTGAACAGTCCAAAACGGAGATTCGCGAATTTTAAAATCTTTCAAAACAACATTTTTACAGCGGTTGAACTGGATGAGCTGAGGCCGGAAATATCCGCCGCGCTCTGCGAGCACGCGCTTTTCGACGCTCTCGCCGTTCATCATCTGCCTAAACACTTCACCGCGAATGCGCTTATGTATCTCGCCGCCGACGAACCAATCGCGCCACTTAGCCATTTTCGGCGCGAGCGTCCCCTTTCCGACAATTCCGACATTGGTGCATCCGTACGCGTAAACGAGAGGAGAATAATTCATGCATTCGACGCCCTCCCAGCTTGTCTTTACGACGGGGAGACAAAGTTTCGGATCGTCCTCGAAAATAATAAACGCGCCTTCGTCGAGTCTTAAATGAACGTTCGACTTCAGGTGGATCGGTCCTGTACGCCATAGGCCCGCTGGAAATCTGACCTCGCCGAGCGACTGGGCGGCACATCGCTCCACCGCCGATCTAATCGCCTCGGTATTAGCCCTAACATCAATTCCGAAAAGACCTTCCTTGACGCCGCAATCCCTGACGTTTAAAGCCCCGAAAGCGTTATAAGCGAAAACAAAAAAAAGAACGAGTATCGATCGTCTGATCATTTCAGATTCTCCTTGTTAGCCTTGCGAAGCCAATACGAAGGCGTGCAACTCCAGGCATGGCAGTAGGAGTTGAGAAGAACACTTCTGTATGGCGATACGAAATCATCATTCGGATCGTACGCCTCCCAAAATGTATCGGCACCCTTCGCCACCATCCCGCCCCAGTATTCGCGAACGAGTTTCATCGCTTCACTCTTCATATCCGCCGACCAAAGCCCCTCGACAAAATAATGGTAGGCGTAAGGCGTTCGCGGGCGAACGGCACCTTCAAGACTCCTTACGCGAGCGAGCGCCTCGCGTCGCATCTTCTCCGACCCGGCTTTCGCAAGAGCAAGATAAGCCTGGGACATCCATGAGACATTACGCTCCTTGCCGCTTGCCCAAACGCCGCGCTCATCATCCCAGAGAACTTCAACCGCACGGCGACGCATCTTCTCAATCATCGCAGGCAAATCCTTAACCTCATCCTCTTTAGAAAGAGCTTTCGCCAACCCGCACATCGAATCAAGCCCGTAAATAATAGCCCCCTGCTCAGAAGCCTGACGGTTGAAACCATCCTGCCAATCAATGAAATTCCAAAAACCGTTATCTTCTTTCACAAGCCCCGTATCGTCGACGGCAGTAAGAACCTTGCGGCATGCGGCGATTGCCGTCGGCCAAAGGTCTTCAACTGTTTCACGATCCCCCGTCTCTTTATAATATTCAAGCACCATCAGAGGGAAAAGCGCCGTATAATCCAGTATCTGGCGGCCGTTGGCGTTTCGCGTCTGAGGCTTCTCGTATACAGCCGTCGCGGGAGAGCCGTCTTCAAACGCGCAACCCGCAACCAGATAGAGCGAGCGCTTCACCACATCAAAATCTCGGAATGTCGCGTAATTGGCCAACGCCTGCAAGCGAAGATCGCCGAGCCAAAGCCTGCGATCGCGCTTGGGACCGTCTTCAAGACACGTCTGCATGGAATCGCGCAATGTTGCGGCGGAAACGCGGTCTATCGCCTTGTCTATCTCTGATGCGCCGTCGATGGGAGTATACTTCGCAAAATCCCCAGAACTGACGGCTCTGGCAGAAATTCCTTTAAGGCAGAATTTTCCACCCTTTGAACACTGCTTGACACGGATACGCACATAACGAAAAGCATAACGTCTGGAAAGTTCATACACGCCCGGAAGAAAATCAAAATTAACCACCTCGTCCTGAACCCACGAAGGCGAGATAGTACCGACCTTTCCGCACTCATCTCTTGAAAGTTCAAGTTCGGAAGGAACCTCTGCGAAATTGAACTCCAACCTTACAGGCGCATCTACAGGACGCTCAAAACCGTCGAGCGACACTGTAAGATACCCTACAAGATGTTCTCCGAAGTCGAATATAAATTCTTCGCCGCGTGAAAGCGGACGCGAAAACGCAGATTCCACCTCTGCGGCGGAATCGACCTTCCATCCCTGAAAAGCCGTTTTATCGGCCACGGGGTTAACGATCCGCCTCGGCTTTAAGGTGCGGTTGTAAAGTTCTATCTTCGCCTCCTCCGCCTTTGTCAACAGCTCAGTCCGAGGGTGAAGCTTTTTCACGAAGTCGATCGCACACTTGACATAATCGTTCGTTTTAGCCTTTTCGCCGCCTCCGATAAAAAGCGCCCACGACCCCTCCGGCGCATTCTCTTCGCCGCCGTTAAAGGCCGTTTTATAAGCGTCAGAGCAATGTACGACTTTAAGGGGAGCAAACTCCTTATTGCGCGAATCGCCGGATTTAAACGGCTCTCTAAGAACCATTATTTCAGCTACTTCTCCGGGCTTATGGACGCCGTCCACGGAAATGAACTCTCCCGGATATTCTCCGAGCATAATCCCCTTCTTCGCCTCGCCCGGCTGACGGGAAACTCGCGCTGTCTTCGATACGCTTTTACCGGTGCGCGGCATAATATGCTTAAGCGTCAAACGGCACGGCGATGTCGCAATCTCCAGTTGAGGAATCGTCACATGCCCCGTCTTATCGGCGACAACCTCGCCTTTTTTTCCGCCATATTCCCAAGCGATGCGTTCACCGGCATTGATTGAAAAGTTCACAACCCGCCTCGGCGTCACATCAGCTTTAGCGGCTTTGGGAAACTTAAAGCGTGTACTCTTCCAATCGTTTTCCGTAATGAGTCTTAAATCGACTTCAAACGAATCTGACGAATCTTTGACATTCTTCCATCTGAAGTAGGCGTTGCGCTGACCGGAAGAATTGCCGAGCGGATGCTTTTTGTTTTTGAGGTATCCCTCAGGCCAAGGCATCGGATCGTTGGACGACGCGGACGAAAACGCGACATAAGGCTCGTTGAGTTTAATGTCAAAAATATTAAATGAACCTACGAGATCATTCTTAGGTAACACCTTCGAATTGCGCCCGGTATGCCCGAACGGACCCCAGTAAGCGAAAATGGAATACTTCGCGGCATCCATTCCGGAATAAAGAAGATCCTTATCGAGCGACCAACGGTCGTTCTGCGCCGAATATTCGACGAGAACAGGCGGATCGGGAATACGCGCAAGTTCTCCGCCGAGACCGGCGCGCTTTATGACATGATAGGGAGAAGCGGATACGTTCGCCTTGATCGCGGCGAACACATCCCCGTTCACAAGCCCGAGCCCGAGCGTGCCGCTGCCGCCCATGGACGCTCCGCCGAGATAGATTCTGTTGCGGTCAACCGGCAAATTCGACGCCGCCCACTCGACCTGTTCGAGAACCCGCTTTTCGGTCTCGGATATCTCATCCGGCACAGGCGCGCGCTCACCGCCTTTAACTTTAGGAACAACGCAATCTTTGGGAATACCCCACCAATCTTCAATCCGGCGCACTTCAAGAATAAGCCCGTAAAAATCTTCAGGTATCCAGCAGATGTCGCATTTGCCCGCGTCGTCGATCGGCATCGACTCCCAGCGGTAATTGCCGATAATGCTCGCGCCGTGACCGTGAAGCGCGACGAAAAGAGGCGCTTTAGAATCTTGAGTCTTATCCTTCGGATGAACCAAAATCATATTATGCCTCTCGCCGCCGCGCGACGAACACCAAGAAAAAGTCTCAACCTTACGCCCTGTAGGCGCAAGAAGCCCCATACTGACCGCACACTCGCCGAACGCGGCGGCAACCGATAGAATGCTGAAAAGAGCGATAATCTTTTTCATTTTTAACTGAACTTTAATTATTGGTTTTTGATTTCTGAATTTCCAAAACTTACTGTAACGAATATTATCATAAAACAACAACCGCGTCAAAAGAATACATGTCATTTTACGCAAGACTTTTTATGTCAAATCACTAGAGGATGCGACACATCCTTCCTGTAGAAGCGCCGGGCAACGAATAAAATGCCGCTTTTAGGCTTTTCGTCCCACTTCTATTTCTACCGGAGCAGCAGTGTTAATTTACGACAATTACATACATTGCCGCTCAGGTTGCTCATACCAAATCCCTTCTCAACTTGCGCGGCTGATTACACGAAAGGATACGCCCCTTCCGTTACAATTACGCCTCCACTGCTCAAATTAACTAAGGAATGTAAACTCACTATTGCAATACGACAAGATCGCTACCCTCACATTTTTAAAAATGTGAAGGTAAATATCACCTTACGATAATATAAAACCTGCCATTCGATTGATTAACATTCAAACTTCTGAAACAATGCCCTTTGCCGCGCGATATAATTATAACATCTCGCTCATTTCAGGCGAAGTCGCCAAAACGACATTCGTCGACACCTCGCAATCCGAATGTTCAACCTGAGGCAAAGTGCCGATATTAAATGCCGCAGCTAACAGAAGCGCGCTTGTCATTTACTCTCCTTTTTTTCACGAAATGCCTTTATCCGCTTTACAGCATTTGTTGCATGTTGACGATGAAAATCATGAGGATTCTTCTCTGCAATTTCTTCAAGAATCTTCATTCTTTCATCGCTATTTTCATACTGAGGATCAAGCGATACAACAAACTCATCAGCCCAGGCTGCTAATGATGGAATTTCTTTGGCATACCGTTTAAGATTTTCTATCGCAAGATTCCTTCCAATAGAATTCCTTGGGCTTAACAGAGCCTTCTTTCGTATCGATGCACAAATAGCATATTTTTTATTGCTGTTACTTGGAGGATGCTTAAACGCCTTATTTATTATAGCGATTGAATTAGAAGTGACACCTTCAATGTTAACAACCGCGTACGCCACAGATTCACAAACGCGAACGTCATTTGTTTGAGAATATAAAAAAGGCAATGCGGATTCCATTCCATGTGTAGACAAACTCGTTATCGCCCATTTTTTACATCGTGGCTTTTCTACTGCCAACCTAACAAAAAGACGAGAAAGTCGTTCCTTGTCACCGTTACACGCCGCAATTGCTTTTTTATACATACTTGAAAACAAATCTAGATCGCACCCTCCTCTTTGCACTGTGGCAAGGGTCGCTAATATCTCTTCATCTGACATCGACTCCGATAATGCATCAAATACCAGAAATAAAGAAAACATCCCTAACATTAATATTCTTTTCATATTTCTCCTTTCACTCATGCTTAGGACTTTGCTTACGATTCTCATTATAAAAAAAAACCAACTGGAGCCACATCCAAACGCCAATTTTCTTTTACTTTAGGATCCCCGCTATACCAAACTCCATATACATTACCAGCTGTTATATCTTTTACCTCACTTGATTCAACAACCAACCCATTCATCAATAACCGATCAATTACCGCCGTCATTTTTAAACCTTTTTTGTAAAATCCACATCCTCCTTCTCCTCGTCCAATACATCCATAGCTCCAGTCGCCAGATAGAAATTCTGCGCGAACCAGCTCATTTTCCTCTAGCTTAACAAGATTCAACGCTCCTTCAATATATGCCGTATTATCTTTATAAATATCGGATAATCCAAACGAATGCCCAATTTCATGAGCTAACGCAGTTCCATTGGCGTGTTTTGGCAAAATCATTCCATGGCTACCATTAACTCCCATAGTCCATATATTAGAGGACTCATCCATACTATCATTAATAATTTCATTTACAAAATAGCATTCCAATCCATCTGTGTTAATTGCAAGATTACAAAGTCGCTCACAACTCCAAACTTCAGATAAATCAGTTCTTAAAGCCACATTATATGCTGCAGGTATATTCGTCATTACTATTGGCTCTACAAGATCAATTGTGACACCAACTTGTGCATAAATATCATTTGCGTGTGAGATCATTGACCTGATTTGACTTTCTGTTTTAGGCCAGGAATTCCCATTTCCAATAACCCACGCTCGAAGTTTTACTGTAATAGGATCCACTACATTAACCTCAAACAAAGGTGGCTCCGACTTAGAATCCCCAAACTGTACAGAAAGATAAACTTTTCCCGACGACACCCCTGTTACACGAACTGTTCTTCCTGTAGGACTACTCGCGAAGCTGATTACACCATCTCCATGAGAACTCCATGAAATCAACGCGTTTGGATAATCCTCGGGCAAAACATCAACAGAAAAAACCGCCGTTGACCCTCTCGCGATGCCGCAAGGATTTTTTATTTCTCTATTATAGGAATTCTCTCCTATAACCGTTTCATACTCGTCGCACACTGGCTCAACGATTGGTTCTATAACGGTAAATTTCTTCCCGATTGAAGTAACTTTTCCATCCACCCCCTCAAAAGAAGCTTTAAAAACACCATCATGATAAGAAGAACTGGTAACTGCCGGACTGACAAAAAACTCAACATCCTTCTGGGCTGTATTAATAAGTTGCTCGCTATAACCTTCTACATATGGAAGAAAACCTAAATTATCAGCAAAGACTTTTCGCGTAGCATTATTTCCCTGTTCCAAGCCTGATAGCTTAGTGAAAACTAAATTACCATTGGTCAATGATGTTGATGCGAAAGATATCTTTCCTTTGATCACATCATCTTCATATCCCCCGAACGGAGGCGTAAAATCAAGCTCACCGTCATTGTTGTCGTCATCATCATTAACAAAAAATGTCGACGGAATATCCACCCTCAACGACACTCCATTCGCATCAATTTCATCCGAAAGAAGTTCGTCTCGAATACACCCGCAAAAAAGCCAACGATAAAACCATGTAGAATACCCTTCCCATGATACCGTTGCATAAATCTCATGCTCATTCCCGCTGCAGTTGCAGCTCTCATTGCAGCACCACCTAAAACCGAGCGGAGTAATATCCGACTTACAACAGGCGCCGGTCACATCAGAAACTGCCGCGCCGATATTTTCGGAACTCTTTAACTCACAAAGATTACCGTTATTCTCAAGCCAAAAATCTACATAATAATTAACCCTCAAAAAACGATGACTCGCTGAAGGAATATGATAATACCAGCAGTCATTACACCAAATATCTATATTATCGCTGGATTGATC
>JAZOQU010000048.1:0-67846 GCA_045656225.1 Kiritimatiellia bacterium
TCCGTCGTCTTCTCGGCTCCGAGCGCGACTTCAATCACGTCCGAAAATCCGGCCTTTGCGCATGCGGCCAGAAGCTGCTCGACCGTCCCGGGGAACTGACGATCCGCCGCGGGCGCGACCATCGCCACGAGCTTTTCGCCGCGCTTCATCGCAGAAAGAACCGAAACGATCTGGGAGCGCTCCATGACTGCACCGAAAGGACACGCCATAAAGCACTTGCCGCAGAAGATGCACTTTGAAAAATCAATCTCGGCGACTCCGCGCTCGTTCTTACGGATTGCGGAAACAGGACAGGCCTCTTCGCAAGGCACCGTCGTTTTAACAATCGCGTTGTAGGGACACGCCGAAATGCACTTACCGCACTTAACGCACTTGGAGCTATCGATCTGAGAGCGTCCGTTCGTCACCGTTATCGCATTCTTGGGGCAACTATAAACACAAGGTCTCGCGAAACATCCGCGGCAGTTGGACGTCGACACGACACGCGCATCGGGACAGCCGCTGCACGCCGGCGCACAGACTGAAAGAGGCGCCACCTTTCGCTCAAACTCGCTGTCTTCGCTGATCTCGCGAGGCTCGCCGCCAATAATCTCGTCTAAATATTCACCAAGCGTCTTGGCTTCATCAGTCTCCTCCTCGGCGGAAATGCCTAAGAGCGCCATGAGCCTGTACTTTAATACCGCGCGGTCATGATAGATGCAGCAACGCGAAGCGTCTGAATCTTTAGGTCGCAGTCTTATCGGAATCTGATCGATTTCCTCTCTGAGAACCCCGTCGTCGAAAGCGCGAACAAGACGGATTAAAAGTTCGCGACGAATGTAGGTAGCGCCGTTGATCATGACTGTTCAGCACCCTCGACAAGCTGATTGAGGCGGGAGAGCACCTTCTCGACTGAAGCGTTGCCCATTATCTCAGTTTCGTTGAACTTCACATAAGGGGCACCGCCGAGATGATCGCGCTCACAAAGGCCAAGACACGTCCTCGCCTGAATATCAACCTTATCCTTCAAATTCTCAGGAAGTTCCTCTTCGATATTCATCAACTTTGCGGCGCCCAAAAGATAGCAGGCGGTACCGCAGCAGATTTCTACTTTGATTTTTTCCATAACAGAATTTCCTCAATGATTTTTATAATCGGGTTTCAGTAATAGTATACCACAACTTCCTTACGATAGTTACGCTCTAATGCTTGTTGCATACGGCGAATCACCGAACGGCGCAACTCCAGTTCCTGGGGAATGCCCGGGTCCTGGTGCGATTCATTAACCTTGGTACCTATAACAAATTCAATGCGATCATGGCGGATCATACGCTCTAATATCATCTTTACGGCTTGCGGTTCATTTTCCGGAGAGCGCATCTCTTCAATCGCCGACAAAACGCGCGAAAGAGTAAGAATACCTTCAGTAGCGATACCGATGCCCTCAATGCGTCCGACCGGAGGCAAACCTCCGCTTTTGCGGATATCGGCTAACGACACCCTCACCTTCACACCCAACTCTCGCTCGATGATATTGGCCGATGTTCCGCCGCAGATTACCGTGTGCTCATCGCCCAACAAAGCCTGACGCGCATACTCCGCGTCATTCTCCCGATAATAAGGCGGCCCCGTCAATACTCGCATTACACGCGGATGGCGCAAATAGGCCACAACGCAGCTGATATCGTCCTTACAGCCGCCCGGAGCGATGTAACGCGCTTCTCGCGCAATCGCCATCGATAAATCACGCGCTGAAATTTCTCCGTCCGCTTCTATGCGGCGCTTGGCGAATTCCATCACGCCGGAACGACGCCACCCGAACTTCATATCGCGCCTCTGACCTAATCCCGCCTGTGTCACGCCGTCAGAGCACATGATAATTCTGTCACCCGGGCGGAAATCAGCCTCGCACTCGCGCACTTCGCGGTCGGGCCAGTGGGCCGAGACGACCATCTCATCCTTCAAAGGCTTTATTTCTGTCGTGCCGCGCAAATGGATATAACCGGGGTTCCCCATCTCAGTAATCTTAGCGCGACCGCCGAGTCGGAAGTCAAAAAGCGAGAACGTAGCATAACCGATTTTACGCACCTCGCAGACCGGGAGAGAGTCCATAATAATTTCTGCCGCTTCGAGCGTCGGAATATTAGACTCAAGAAACTTAATCGCCATCGAGGTGGTCATGTTCGCCAAAACATGGGCCTTTACCCCGCTGCCAAGACCGTCCGAAAGCGCGGCGAGGTGACGATTCTCGCGCTCAACCGTGAGAAAGCGCACATCATCACCGCACGCGGCCTGCCCAGTCTTGGTAAACTGCGCGGCCTCCATCTCTATAAAAAGAGAATCAGCCATTCAAGTAATCCCCGTTATCAGGCTCGCGAAGACGAACACCCTTAGTGTGGGATTCGTAAGCGCCTGCAATTTCGTTGAGCATTACCTCTGTCTCTGCGATATGCTCACCGAATAGTCGCGCCACCTGCTGAACCGTATAGACATTCTTGCGGATAACCTCGCGCGCTTTAGCCGCAATTTCTTCGCGGCGACCTTCGTTCTGAGTAACATCCTGAACAACTGCGCCAGCGAATTCGCCGCGAGCGATCGAAAAGACGCTTAAGTTGATGATACGGCCGCGCCACTGCTGACGGTATTTAACAATTTCACTGCCGTGACCAACGGCGCTCGCGAAAAGGTCGGCGAACTCGGGCAAGAACGACTCGACGTTGAGCCCCTCTAAATTACCGAGCGCGTCAAATTCTTCGACAGCTCCTGCGAGTTCAGCGAAAAGCCTATTGCACTCACGAATGGCCCCCTTGCTGTCGACGATGACAACGCCCGCCGGAATATAGCGGATAAGAGCGTTGGAGGTTCTTTCGAAATTGCGCTTAAGCCACGTGTGGCACATAGCTTCTTCAGCCTTACCCGCCAAGAGCGCCCTGGCGAATTCGCGGCATGTCGAATATCCGCACGCGCCGCAGTTGACCTCGTCATTTTTGGAAATCTTGCCGACGCGGGCGAGAGCCGAGCGCATAAGCTGCTCATCAGGCTCGTCTTCGACGACGGGCGTTGCGGGATAAGCCGAAACTCCGCAGTGCGAAAAACAGCGCCCGGCGCTCGTGCGGATGGGGCTTACGACATCCGTCTCAATTATCGTAGTAAGCGACGAACCTTCAGGAGGCATGGCAGGGCCGTTTATGCATCCACCAGGGCAAGCGAGCACTTCAATAAAAATCTTGCGGCCGCCCATCTTTTCGGCTATCGTCGCAGGATCGACACCATAAAAAAGGCGCCTTAAATTATCAAGCCCGGAAACGGAAATATAACGAACAACATCGGAGGCGTCGCGAAGAGTATCGTTCATGCCGCCTTCAACAGAATAGAATCGCCCTTCTTCGGCGAAACCCATCGCCGGTTCAAGCGTCTCTTTCAAGGAAATGTTCTTATCTTCCAAAAGTCTTTCAAGCGCGGGGAAAATAAGCGCGAGAGAAAGTTCAGTCGAATACATATCAGCCTCTGTCTTTTTAGCGGCGCAGGGCCCGAAAAAGACAACCTTCGATTCGGCTCCGAACTTCTCCTTAAGCTGACGGCAATGGGCGCGAACGGGCGAAGGCAGCGGCGAAATAAACGGCGCGAACTTCGGCAGGTACTTTCGAATCATATCGACCGCCGCAGGACATGCGCTCGAAATAACGAGCGGAGACGACGTCTGAGCGAGAAGTCGCGAAACGTGAGCGCTTACCGATTCGGCGCCGTGCGCCGTTTCACTGACTCCAGCGAAACCGGCACGAACTAAAGCCGCAGTCAACTGCTCAATCTTCACGCCTTTAAAATAACCGGTAAAACTCGGAGCGATTGAAGCGTAGACTTTAGCGCCCGAAGAGAGCATATCTTTAAGTCTAGCCAAATCGCTCCGGATTTTCTTGGCATGAGCGGGACACACCTTGACACATTCACCGCACGAGACGCAGGCCTCGGGGATAACGCTCGCCTTGCCGCCGATTATGCGGATCGCCTTTACGGGGCAGTGACGGACGCACTTGTAACAATCCTGACAGCCGTTTTCGGTCGTGTAAACCGGTGATGTCTTCTGCATATCGCTCCTTTAGCGTGAAGCCGGGAATAATTCTTCAAGCAAATCGGTCATAACGCCCGCGTCAACCTGGGTATGAACCTTATCGTTGACGATAACTATCGGGCCCGCGGCGCAGTTGCCGGTGCAGAGGCTCGCGCCCAAGACCACATCAACTTCGTCGCGGAGACCGCGCGCGGCGAGAAACTTCTCGCACAATTCGACATTTTTCTCGTTGCCGCGCGCAAAACACGAACTGCCCATGCAGATCGTAATTGTAGGCCTACTCATAATCGACTACGCTAGCCCAATGGAGGAGAAGCTCGTGATTCTTGGCGCTCTGCTCTTTGGAGGATTCAGCCGCCGCGACGATCGGAAGATACTTCTGAACATCGGCGATCTTAACCTTAAGGGCTTCGCACGCGAGAGCCATATACTTCTCGGCTGCGGCGACGTGGCCGGAGAGCCAGAAGAGAAGGTACGTACGGGCGACGTCGGCGAGAGGATCGCCAAGTCTTACGTGGCTCCAGTCGATAACGCGCCAGTCACCGTTCGGGGTGATGATGACGTTAGTCGGATTGAAGTCGCCGTGACAGAGCGCCTTGCCGCGAGGCATCGACTGAAGCCTCATGTGAAGATCGTAGCGCGTCTCCTTCGGCAGAGCCGAGGCGGAAATCTGCTTATCGAGCTTATCGGCGAGATTGCCCATGCGCTCGGAAGTCTTGGAGAAGATTTCGCACTGAATGGCGACAAACTCCTTTAAATAGCGCATAAGATTCTTCTTGTCGCCAGCCATCGTCTCAGCGAGAGTCTTACCCTCGATCCACTCGCGGCGGATGCACCAGTGATCGCGGATCTTAAGAACTTCAAGAACCTTCGCTACAGGAAGACCGGTCTCAGCTGCGCGAGCTTCGTTCATCGCCTCGTTAAGAATGGCGCTGACCTTGTAGCTGGGCCCGAAAATCTTAAGGACGCTGTCCTTGTCTTTCGTCACAACCTTGTCGGTACGCTCAAGAAGAACATTGGCAGCCTTCTTAACAACAACCTTCTTGGCGGTCGCCTTAGGCGCGCACTTCTTAGTCTCTGTTTTCTTTTTCATTTCAAATCTCCTTAAATTTTTCTAATTTCTAATTACCGGCCAGCAGCCACTGATCACTAACCCCTAACTCCTAATCACTAATCACTAACTGCTGACCGCTAACCGCTTAGACATTCTTATGCTTGCCGTAGTAAGCGTTAAGATACATCTGCTTGATTTCCTTCATCATCGGATAACGCGGGTTGGCGCCCGTGCACTGATCGTCGAATGCCTGCTCGGTCATTTCGTCGAGACGCGCGAGGAAGTCTTCCTCATTCGGGACGTAATCGCGGATCGTGGGCTTGATGCCGACGCGCGCCTTGAGATCCCTGATGGCGGCGATGAAGTTCTCGAACTGCTCAGCCTTGTTGCGGCCGCGGATACCGAGAGCCGTGGCGATCTCAAGGTAACGCTCAAGACCATGGGGATGGCCGTACTGAGAGAACGTACCCATCTTACGCGGCACGGGATCGGCGTTGAAGCGGAGCACCTCCTCCATCATGAGCGCGTTGGCGATGCCGTGCGGAATGTGGTGGAACGCTCCGAGCTTGTGGGCCATCGAGTGCATTACGCCGAGGAACGCATTGGCGAAAGCCATACCGGCGATCGTGGCGGCATTAGCCATCTTCTCACGGGCAACGGGATCGGCGCGCTTCTCAACGGCTGCATCGTAGCAAGCAGGGAGATACGTGAAGATCGTCTGGAGCGCACGAATGGCGAGGCCGTCGGTATAGTCCGTCGCGAGCATCGAAGCGTAAGCCTCAAGAGCGTGGGAGACAGCGTCGATACCCGAGGCGCTCGTAAGGCCGGGAGGCGCGGACATCTGCATATCGGCGTCGACAATCGCCATCGTAGGCATAAGCTCGTAGTCGGCGAGAGGATACTTGGTCCCCGTCGTCTCGTCGGTGATAACGGCGAACGGAGTTACTTCGGAGCCGGTACCCGCAGAAGTCGGGATGCAGACGAACGACGCCTTAACGCCCATCTTCGGGAAGCGGTAGACGCGCTTGCGGATATCCATAAAGCGCATCGCCATATCATTGAAGTCGGCCTCGGGGTGTTCATAGAGAACCCACATGATCTTCGCCGCGTCCATGGCGCTGCCGCCGCCGACAGCGATGATAACGTCGGGATTAAAGCCGGCCATGAGCTTGGCGCCTTCCTTGGCGCAAGCGAGCGTCGGATCAGGAGCAACGTTCGAGAAAGTCGTAAACATGATACCCTGGGCCGCGAGAGACTTCTCGATCGGCTTGGTGTAGCCGTTGGCGTAGAGGAAGGTGTCGGTTACGATGAACGCACGCTTCTTCTGCATTTCTTCACCGAGTTCACGGAGCGCGAGCGAGAGGCAACCCTTCTTCTGGTAAATCTTCTCGGGAGCGCGGAACCACAACATATTTTCTCTTCTCATTGCAACCGTCTTTATATTGATAAGATGTTTAACGCCAACGTTCTCCGAAACGGAGTTGCCGCCCCAGCTGCCGCAGCCGAGAGTGAGCGACGGAGCGAGCTGGAAGTTGTAAATATCACCGATGCCGCCCTGCGAGCTCGGAGTATTGACGAGAATACGGCAGGTTTTCATGCGGGCAGCGAACTCGGCTACCTTTTCCTTCTCGTTGATCTCATCGAGATAGATGGAGCTCGTGTGGCCGTAGCCGCCGTCGGCGACGAGTTTCTCGGCCTTCTGGAAGGCGTCCTCGATATCTTTGGCGCGATACATCGCAAGAACGGGAGAGAGCTTTTCGTGGGCGAACTCTTCGGAGAGCTCGACGCTCTCGACTTCGCCGATAAGGATCTTAGCGTCGTCGTCAACCTTGAACCCGGCGAGCGCGGCGATCGTGACGGGCTTCTGGCCGACGATCTTGGCGTTAAGAGCGCCGTTGATGAGAATCGTCTTGCGGGTCTTCTCGAGTTCAGCGTTGCTGAGGAGGTGGCAGCCCATCTTGCGGAAGAGAGCCTTAACCTCGTCGTAGACGCTGTCGAGAATGATTACGCTCTGCTCGGAAGCGCAGATCATACCGTTATCGAACGTCTTGGAGTGGATGATCGAGCTGACGGCGAGAGTCAAGTCGGCCGTCTCGTCGATGATCGCGGGTGTATTGCCGGCGCCGACGCCGAGAGCGGGAGTACCCGAGCTGTAAGCGGCCTTAACCATGCCGGGACCGCCCGTCGCGAGAATAAGATCGCTCTCCTTCATAAGGAGGTTCGTCTTGGGGAGCGACGGAGCTTCGATCCAGCCGATGATCTCCTTAGGCGCACCGGCTTCGACGGCTGCGTCGAGAACGATCTTCGCCGCGGCGATCGTCGCGTTCTTCGCACGCGGGTGGGGGCTGATGACAACGCCGTTACGCGTCTTAAGAGCGATAAGGGTCTTGAAGATAGCGGTCGAAGTCGGGTTCGTCGTGGGAATGACAGCTCCGATAACGCCGACAGGCTCGGCGATCTTCTCAATGCCGGCGGCCTCGTCGCGGTCGATTACGCCGCAAGTCTTGACATCCTTGAAAGCGTTGTAGATAAATTCGCTGGCGTAGTGGTTCTTGATGATCTTATCTTCAACAACGCCCATGCCGGTTTCTTCGACAGCCTGCTTAGCGAGCGGGATTCGGGCACGGTTGGCGGCGAGTGAAGCCGCCTTAAAGATCTCATCTACCTTCTCCTGGGAATATGTTGCGTAGATTTTCTGCGCCGCTCTAACGCGCGCAATGGTTTCCTGAAGTTCCGCGAGTCCGTCGTCCTGAACGGGAGCGGGAATGTTTGCGCTTTGCATTTTCTTTATCTTTCCTCTTTTTTACTGTCCGAAGAACCCTTCTTCAGACGAATTGGTGTATAGTATAGCTCTTTTTTTATCTATAGTCAAGTAGCGATATTAAAATATTTAATATTTTTTTATCTAAACACAAATTCCTAGGCCTAACCCTCATAACAAACCAAAGAGAAAGCCCGCAACCTTTCGGCCGCGGGCTTCGCTTTGCTGAATCAAAGTTTAGAGCTTAGTTCATTCGCCTTATCAATTACAAGGTTAGCGTTGTCATTGAGCTTGAGTGTAACGAGACCATCAAACAATATTACATCACGAACACTCAACCCGACAGCGCACTAAATCAGCGCGCAGATACATGAAGCGGCTGTAGCCGTAAGGCCGACCGCCGCTTCGTAAGGAATGAGTTTAAGGCGCTCTTTGACTCCCATGAAAACGCTGCCGCCCGTAGCATGAAAGAAACTGCCGTGCGGGAGCGAATCGACAACCGTCGCGCCCGCATGTATCATCGCTGCGGCCGATACGGGCGCGACGCCTGCATTTACGAGCGTCGTCGAAAACGTCTGCGAAGCGATTGTCGCGCCCGCGGTCGTAGACGCGGTCGCACCGGCCATCAGAATTCCCGAGATCGGAGCAAGCGCAAACATCGGCAGATTAAGCGCGTCCAAAAGCGCAATCATATCCGTATTAAGTTCCGACGCTTTTACAATCCCGGCAACCGTTCCCGTTCCGATGAGAAGAATCGCTACTCCGCTAACCTTGGAAAGTCCGAACTGAGAAAACTCGACCATGTCGCGCCACTTGCCGCAAGCGACCATCGAAACGACTCCGCCGACAGGGAGCGCGATAAGCGGATCGACGGCAACACCGGCAAAGGGTCTTAATGAGAGAAGCGCTACAACGCAAAGAGGTCCTGAAAGCGCACTCCAAAGAGCGGTCTTGCCGGAGTCGGCGCTCAAGTCGGCAACCGGGGCATCGGCCGCGCCGCCTTGACGGCGAAGACGCACGGCCAAAAGAGTCGACAGCAGAACCGCCGCGACAAACGCGAACAGAGCGGGAATTAAATTCGCCGCCATCAATTCCGTAAGCTCGACCCTGAACGCGTCGGCGGCCGCGATCGTGTTGGGGTTTGGCGAAATAATATTTCCTGCCTTACCGCCTCCTATCATCGCGAGCAAAAGCGCGGGAACCGGAATTTTAGCGCGCGATCCGACGGCGAGCGCGACGGGAGCTACGGTAATTACGGCGATATCGATAAACACGCCGACCGAGCAGACCACGGTCGTAGCAAACGCGACGGCGAACAGCGCAAATCGTGCACCGAGCCCTGTAACGATAGTATCGGCGATTTTCGCCGCGCTGCCGGTCTTAACGAGGGCGCCGACAAGAACGCCGGAGGCCAGAATACGAAGAACGCTGGGCATCATGGATTGAGTCCCCGAAATCATCGCGTTCACGGTTCCCGCAAGTCCACCGCCGCCGATGAGACCTCCTAACAACGCTCCGATTATGAGCGCATATGCTGGCACGACTCTACGAATAATCAAAACGATCGCCAACGATAGACCAATCAATGCGCCATAAGTTGTAAACATCTGAATACCTGCTCCGTTGTATCTGTCAGATTTTTGGCCGCATTGCGGCAGTCGAGCGCCTCATCGAGCGTAACGATCGAACGTAGAATCGGGAAAAACGCATCGATTCCGTGCTCGTTGACTTTCTTAGCTCCGTCCGTAACGCACCCGGAAAATGCAATAACCTTCTTGCCGTATTTCTTGGCGATCCGGGCGACGCCGATGGGCGCTTTACCCATCACCGTCTGCTCATCAAGGCGCCCTTCACCGGTAACAACGATGTCGGCGTCACGCACCCTGTCTTCAAACCCGGTTTCTTCAAGAACTAACTGAACGCCGCTTTTAAGTTCGCCGCCGAGGAATGTCTTAAACGCAAATCCCAATCCACCTGCCGCGCCGGCTCCTGGAAAGTTCGCATCGCCTCCCGCAACAGACGAATAAACCTTAAGCGCCTCGTCAAGCTCCGCGACCATCTCAGGCGTCGCGCCCTTCTGCGGGCCATATACTGCACTCGCGCCGTTCGGACCCAAAAGCGGATTGGTGACGTCGCACGCAATTTTAAAAACGCAATCTGAAAGCGCCGCTATAGCCTGTGACCTATCGATGCTTTTAAGGTCTCTAAGTGCCGCGCCTCCACGGGAAAGTTCGCTCCCGCTAAAATCGAGAAACTTAAAGCCGAGGGCTTGAAGCATTCCGACGCCGCCATCGTTAGTCGCGCTTCCGCCGATGCCGACGATAAATTTGCGCGCGCCGTTGATGATAGCGTCGGCTATCATTTCACCTACGCCGTAAGTCGTGGTAAGAAGAGGATTTTTCTCGTCGCCGGTAACGAGCGTGATTCCCGCCGCGCGCGCCATTTCGATTACCGCTGTGTTGCCGATAATTCCGTAAACGGCTGCAACCGGCTTTCCGGCGGGACCCGTTACCGTAATCTCGCGAAGCTCTCCGCCGAGCCCCGCAACCAGAGCCTCAAGAGTTCCCTCGCCCCCGTCCGCAAGAGGCCGGACATCACATACCGCATCAGGGAAAACCCGATGAACTCCATCGGCAATAGCCTTACCTCCTTCGACGGAACTAAGACTCCCCTTCATTGAATCTATTGCTATAACAACTTTCATCACCTAAAATTATACCACTTTTCTTGTTTTTCGGATTTTTTTATCCTCTTTAAAGTCGACGATCGTCCGCATAACTGTAAACTGACTCTTCACCGAGAATGATGTGGTCAACAAGCGGAATTCCCATCATTTTTCCCGCATCATGAAGTCCACGTGTCAGTTCATCATCCATCTTTGACGGCTTCAGACTTCCGCTTGGATGATTATGCGCGACAACTATTGCGCTCGCGTTCCACCTAACGGCAATTGCAAAAACATCTCTCGGATGTACACCGACACCGTTCACCGTACCGATAGAAAGCATCTGCGCATCCGAGAGCGGACGTTTTTTAGCATCAAGCGGCAGCACCCAGAACATTTCCCGTTCCGCACCAGTCTTGAGCACTGCACGAAACGCATCAGCCGCGTCTGCCGACGAGCGAATCGGCTTCTTCGGCTCCTTCCGACCGGCATATCCGCGCCGCGCCAACTCAAAGGCAGCAGCAAGTTCCAGCATCTTCACCCGTCCCAACCCGAGAATCTTCCGTTCTGGATTTCTCTTGTTATAATTTGCGACACCGCCTTTAAGCGTATTGAGATCGGTTTTGACGAGTTCTTCCACGCCGCCGAACGCGTCGATGAGCCGCCTTGAAAGCTCCATGACGTCACATCCCTCGGCTCCGGTTTTTAGAATCACCGCAAGAAGCTCTACCGCTGTCGCCGCGGAAGCCGTACCTGCCGATTCGATCTTTTCACGCGGCTTAAGTTCTATGGCTCTGCTCTTGAAGTCATTCGGCATCTTCGCTATCCTCCTCTGCCGCATTTCGACACGCGCCGTCATCTTCCTCCACGACTTGCGCGCCCCAACCGTTCTCAGGCGCCTTCTTAACTTTTCGTTTCTTCTTGAACTCCAGATAACTGAAGTTGGCGAGCGCCTTCAGAAACGCCATATACTTGGACTTGTCGTTCAGCAGGGACGCGAAAGCCTTGTCGTTCTCCGTATAAGCCTCCAATACGATTTTCTCGAGGATTCCGGGGAATATCCCCTCCACGTACACATTCTGCTCATGCGCCGCCGCCGCGCTCGCAAGCATCCCGTTTCCGAGAATTTTCGGCAAGACCATTTCCACAATCACAAGATCCGCGTCCGTAAACTCGCCGGCATACGCCTCGTTGATCGCATCAATAACCTGTTGCAGCAACCGCTTCGCCTGAGTCATGACCGTGGACGGTTTCGGCTTGGGCGGATCGAACGTCGCCGACTTCTTCTCCAGCGTAATGGAACCCGAAAATGTTTCTTTGAGTTTATAGTACTTGAGCTTTACCGCCCCCTCGAGATTGACGACCTCGTGCGCATCCGAGGGAAGCAGATGCTCCAGATACGACAGGAATGTATGTTCCTTCTCCGTTTCGGCGTCGAAAAGCCGCGTGATCTGCGTCAGGTAATTGTACCAGCGGACGAACGAGCGGACGGTGCGTCTGAACAATGCCCGCTCCTTCTTTTCCAAAGCGTTGTATTTCTTCACTACCGGAGCGAGTGCACCGGCGATCTGCCCCTGTACCGACACGCCTTTCTTCCCTGCCGCCGAAAAATGGATGCCGCTTATTTTCTCCACATCGGCGGAACCGTATAGCGCATACTTGCGGATTTCCTTCAGTTTTCTGAATACGAGATCGATATTTATCTCTTCGGCAAGATCAGTCTCCTGATAGTACGGCTGGAACGCCTCTTTAATCTCCGCATCCGTATTCACAAAATCGAGAATGTAGGTATCGAACTTCCCGGCATTAATCCGGTTGACGCGCGAAAGCGTCTGCACGGCTTTGACGTCTCGCAGTTTCTTGTCGACGATCATCGTGTGAAGAAGCGGCTCATCGAATCCCGTCTGGAACTTCTCGGCGACGACAAGTATATCGCCCTCGGCATGAAAGACCGACTTCGTCTGAGTTTCTTTTACGCTCCTTCCCATCGAAAGAGCGTTCAGAGACTCCTCGGTATGAACAACGCCGCTTTTCGGCGGATCCTCGACCGGCCCCGAAAAAGCGATCATCACCTTGATATCCGCCCGGCCTCTCTCCTTGAGCGCGTCCTGCAACGCGAAGAAATATCTTACAGCCGCCCGACGCGAATCCGTAACGACCATCATCTTAGCACCGGGATACCTCGTCCGAGTGACAGAGGTAAACGTGTCGACAATGACCGCGCTCTTCTCCATGAAATTCTTCGGATGAAGGTTTTTGTACTTGACGATCGTTTTCGCCGCCTCACTGACTGGAACCTCCGGATTATCCTTCGTCGCTTTGACGATCTGATAACACGTCTTGTAGGTCGTGTAGTTGGCAAGCACATCGTGGATAAAGCCCTCCTCTATCGCCTGCCGCATCGAGTAGGTATGGAACGGGCGGAACGATCCGTTCTTCTGCCGCGTTCCGAAAATATCAAGCGTCACATCTTTCGGAGTCGCCGTGAATGCGAAGTAACTGAGATTCTTGTGCTTTCCGTGCGTGCACATCATCAGCGCAAGCTGCGTTTCGGGAGAAGACATATCTTTCTTGTCGATTTTCTTCCCCGTCTCTTCCTCATATTCGGCAACGGCATCGGTAAGATCGCCAAGCGCGACTTTCAGCTTCGCCGCGCTCTGCCCGGTTTGACTTGAATGCGCCTCGTCCACAATGATCGCGAAACTCTTGCCGACGACATTCTTCACATCCCTGAAAATGACCGGGAACTTCTGAAGCGTCGACACGATGATTCTCTTTCCGTCGTCAATCGCCGCAAGCAGGTCTTTGGCGTGCTTTTTCTCATCGATCACCGCGACCTCACCGAGCGCCGGGTTGAAGCTCATCACCGTTCCCTGCAACTGCTTGTCCAAAACGCGCCGGTCGGTAACGATGATCACGGAATTGAAAACCGGCTTGTCGTCGTCCGTAAAAAGGCTCGCAAGCCGATAGGCGATCCAAGCGATTGAATTTGACTTCCCCGATCCGGCGGAATGCTGCACGAGATAGTTGCGCCCAGCGCCCTTCTCCCTGACATCCGCAACGAGCTTGCGCACAACGTCCAACTGATGAAATCGGGGGAATATAATCCGCCGCTTCTTCGCCTCGTAATTGACGAACTTCTGGATGATATCGAGAAACGAATCCTTTGCAAGCACATCCCTCCAGAGATAATCAGTCGGAGCGCACGGTCCGATGCCGACATCGCCTGAAAACCCGGGATTCCCCGCGCCGCCGTCTTTGCCCGCTCCTGCGGAGCCTTGATTGAACGGCAAGAAACGCGTCTTTTCACCGTCAAGCGCCGTCGTCATCCACGCTTCATTCAAATCAACCGCGAAGAACACGAGAAGTCGGTGATTCAAGCGAAACGCCGCCTCTTTCGGGTCGCGATCCGTCATCCATTGCAATTTGGCGTCTTCCACCGTCTGTCCGGTGAAGGGATCTTTGAGCTCAACCGCCGCAAGCGGAATCCCGTTCACGGCAAGCATCACGTCAACTCTCTTCGCCGTATCCTTGGCGCTGTAATGCCATTGACGCACAAAGTGACAGATATTTTTCGAATAGTTTACAAGTGCCGTCTCGTTCAGTTTATTCTCGGGCTTGAAGTAACAGACGTCAAAACGCTTACCGTTGGCGTAGAACCCGTTGCGGAAAACATCAATCATCCCATCTGACAGAACTGCGCTTTCGAATTTCTTGTAAAACTCGCTCTCCGCATCCAGTCCCGAACAGGCTTTTACGAACGATTCCCATTTCTTCGCCTGGCTGTTTTTTACAAACTCAATAAGCGTTCCCAAATCAAGCGCAAGTTCGCGCGTCTTAAGATAACCGGCACCCGACGATTTCCCCCAGCCGAGTTCACCGGTCATCAGAGACTCAATATCGCTCTCAAACTGTTTCTCATTGTTGGCCATCACAACACCTCCCAATACCCGCCCTTATCAGGTCCAACACGGCGGATCAATCCTTCTACTTTCATTTTGTCGATATTCCATTTGACGCCATTTCGCGATAACCCGGTAGCCTCGACAATCTCAGCAATGGTAATAGCAGGACTCTCTTTCATAAGGGATAAAATTCTATCGCTTGTT
This sequence comes from Kiritimatiellia bacterium, assembly GCA_045656225.1. Classification (GTDB taxonomy): domain Bacteria; phylum Verrucomicrobiota; class Kiritimatiellia; order RFP12; family UBA1067; genus UBA1067. The sequence goes on from JAZOQU010000048.1 coordinate 14,638, forward strand.
TTCAGGCCAGTTTTCAGGCCAGTTTTCATTAACCCTTCCACACTGCTTTTCCGCCCCGTCTCCTCTAATGTTCCTGCGCCGCTATTCTGCAATTCAACATATTTCGGACACGCCTTGCAAAGCACCATCACGCCGCTTTCACTGATCTTGTAGTTCGGACGCTGTCCGCCATACTCTTTACACCCGGCGATAATCTTATCAAATCCGCGCCCCCATGCTTCGATAAGCCCGGCCTTGAAGAATACGCCTGCAAGTCCGGGATTATACGGCTTTGACGAATGCTTTCCGAACAGCTTTGCCGCCGTATTCAATTCAGGAGGAAACTCGCCGTCATTCCAAATATATATCTTATCTGGATAAACGCTGATTTGGATGGGATTACAGCCCGAATAGTCCTTATGAACGATGGCGTTCAGGACAATTTCCCTGAATGCATCCTTATGAAACATATATTGTTCGACGCGATGGATTCCTTCGTAAGTGATAAGCGCTTTGAGATATTTCGTATAAACAAGATCCACAACCTTATCCGCCTGCAGAATCAGCGGACCGTGAACCTCATCCTGATAACGCAGATCAGAATCGGAATTTTCAAAATAACCGATTTTCACATATGCGCCCGTCACCCACTTTTCCGGATCGCGATGAAACGCCAGCATGGCGGCTCGCGTCAATGCGCCGTCATCATTCAAGAGATGAAGATTGTCGAGAAGGATCTCCCGCGAGACATTGATTTCGCCGCGCGTAAGCCGTCCGCGCCGAACAGCTTCATCCTTGAAATATTTTACCGCCGCAGGATCCAGATCCTTAACCTTCAATCTAAGCAATGGAACAGCATCCCATGTCATACCCTGTTGTTTCAAGATTAAACGATCCAGCTCCTTGCCCGAAATCGTCCGCATCGTCGTGCCGGAACGATAGAAATATTTGCCGTGATAGCTGATAAGAGAAGGATACTTATCCACCTTTATTTCAATGACATCCTTGCCTGATTCCCTGCGAAGATTCACATCGGCGATAATACCCATGGTATCGGTAATCTTACAAGGGATTGATTCCATCAACGACTTGGCTTTGGCAACGCCGACCGCCGTTCCATCATCGTCACGACCGATATACAACACACCGCCAGCGGCATTGGCATACCCGCAGATCCATTCAAGATATTCATCTTTCCAAGTCCGCTTAAATTCAATGTTATGCGTTTCGGTTTTCATATATCACCCCTATCATTAAAACAAACTTTCATCATCTTCAAGCATACGTTCAACATAAGCTCGATTAAAATCACTCTCTAAAAATTTTTTAGCCCCTTCTCCTGTTAATACAATTCGCGGCAACACACTTTCATCTACATCCAATTTCTTTTTCAAAAATTTTTTCTTCTCGTCAATTTTAAAAGAATCAAAATTCTCTATATAATCTACAGATATAAGTTTTGAGTCTATTTTCTGAGTAAGAACTTTTCCTAAAATCTCATTAATATGCTCATCATTAAAGCCATAGCCAATAGCAATAATTAACCGTGCCTTTGCTACATATTTCCGCAATTCAGAAATCTGATACAAAAAGGGATCCCGATAACTAAGCTTATATTTAGTACCGAATATAAGTTGATAGTCATCAATATCTGCACATGGATCTGGAGAATCTTCACAATACAAGATTCGAGATTTTTTCTCCCTTCGCCAATCAAGCGAACCATGCAATTTATACAAAATTATGGAAGATTGTTCCGCAATACCATCATCCATTTGCCCATCTTTCCAAGTCTTCCACATTTCACCATTTGCTTTTGGGGTAAGACGAAAACCTCGACATATCTTTTCAATCCCGCAAGCTCGCTCAACACACATATCATAATTCAGTGAGAATATTCTCAAACAACTACGCGTTTCATCCCAAAATTTAATAAAGTTACGGTAATATTGACAATCCTCAACATTCTTGACATTAACCCACGATCCCACAAGCTCGTTTACTATATCTCGCCGAAACTCTTTAAGATTCGAAAAATCAGCTCCTCCATATTTCGTAAGCTCCATATTCCACGCCGCAATAAAAGGATAAATAGTGTGAGACTCCGCTTTTGCAAGTTCAGTCAACACATTAACCAACTCTTCTATATTAACACTAGTTATTGTTTCATCATTGTCAGAAGCTGTCAAATGATGTCCATATAAAATTGCACTTTTAACAGCCCTGTACAATTTATCATACTTCTTCCATTTTCTGGCTATCTTTTCATCTTTACTTGCAATATTACTTTCAAGTTGCTTAGTCATTGCCTCTGACGACAACAAGCCTGCTTCCACACTAGCCCCTGCACCCAATAGAACAATCACATCGTCTGCCCGATACTTACAACGTTCAGGCTCATTAGACGCATTGTCTTTTTCTTGCTTAATATTGTTTAAAGGAACCATGGCATAAACTCCTCTACAGACGGAACTGGAAGTTTGCGTTCCGTAAACTCTTTTATGAACTCACCAACAATTCTACAATAGAAAACAGACACTGGTTGTGTTGAAGCATTAAATCCGCGCCAATTAGCTCCGGCAAGATTAGAAACATCGCCAAGAATTGAAATCCTATCCGCCTGAGTTATTTTAGGCCATGCATGATCAAAGCAAACATGAAGCGGCGCACATGGGCGCTTATCCACAGACTTATCATTCTTAACGCCATCACACCACAAAATATATTTATTACCGCCAAGAGAAACATAGGAACATTCTTTAGGCACCAATGATGCTTGAGATACGTCATATCCGGAATATTCATGATCTGTATTAATCCGAAGAATGACTATCTGGGGAACATTATCCATGTTCGCAATTTCTTCAACAACCACTCGAATTTGATGCATCGCAACTACTGGTAATTTAAAAGAACAATGCAATACAACGCGATCTACTTTTTCGCTTCCGCTCTGTATTATTTGAAGCAACTTCTTCTTTAATTTGTCAGCAAGACTTTCAATATAGTTTTCTCCTGATGATGAATCGGCAAGCGTTTGTATATCTTTGAACACACCGCTTGCATCTGTTGTAACAGAATACGACACATATCGTTTCAGATTATTTTCGTCTTTACTAAAAGCCTGACTCACCCCCACGATTATTGTATTATGGTTTTGAGTCCTGACCTTCCATGGACGCCCAAACGCCTTACAGAATATCTGTAATCCAATGCCAGCAACAAACCACTCAAATCCATAACTTTTCACTACGCTATCAATTTTAACATTTTGCGTAGCTATACGATAATTCAAAAATGATGCTTTTTGCGCATAATAAATATTAGGATCCTCATCTGTAAGTGCAATGCACACAGCATTATCATCACCCTGTTTCTTTATGTATGAAGCGGCCTTCTTCATACTAGACAGTGAAAAATCATCCAACTCATATGATGCTATTGCATCCCTACCAAATGGCACCTTAAACACCTGTTCCATTCCAGGGAAACGCGACGGATATGTCTTACCCGCCAACGCTTTATAAAGCGAAATTGCAACAGCTTTATCCTGTTTTCTAAACACAAAATAAAACTTTGGCATTTTGTTCGGCACTTGCAACGGACCGTATTTCAAAAGTCCACGATATTGCGCGCTATCAACACCTTCATTCCCAAAATCATATTCACGCGACGACAACAAAAAAGCCGGCAACGTTGAAAATCCAGAATTAAACGAAAGCCCTTCGGGGATAATATCCGATGAATTATATTTATATGGAACAAGTATCTTCCGAAGAAATGCACTTTCCCATTTATACCTATCAATGTAAAAGTTCTTATTTGAACGACCATTACTGTCAAAAGAAAAACTAAGTTGTTGAATTCTACGCCTATTCAACAGCTCTTTCTCTGTATTAACAAAGAAATGATAATTAACAATAAGCCCAAATTGTTTCTTTTCTTTCAAATATTTAAATTCCAAACAAACACCTTGCCAACCCTCCTCATGGCTTTTTAATTTAACTTTAAGACAAGGGAAAAATTCACCTTCAATCGTTGCAATATAGCGATTATCGCAAGATAAAATAAATTTTTCCAAATCCGGCAATAATATCTTGTTTAATATCCACACCGCTGCAACATGGTTATCTTGAGCACGAAAAGAGTATTTTTCCCAATCACTTTGAAAATCTGAAGTAATCCAATATTTAACCCATTTCTCAGTGTCATTATCAGACGGCAATGCATATTGTGCCGCACCATCAAATGGGCGTTCTTCCGCATTATTCAGAACTTTTCTTCTGTAACACACAATCTCAAAATTAGTATTCAACAAAGAAACAAAATTCAAATTGACTGTATACGAATTCATATTATACTTCCTCAATTACTTCTATCAATCACAATATCCACCAAACCTTACCTCCCGCTTACCGGTGACGGTTTCATAGATAAGCGACTTCTTGTACGCCTCCAAATCAGCAATCAGCGCTTCCTTCTCCGCGATCATCGCATCGATCGACGCACACTTCTCATCAAGGCAATCGGCAATGGCACGTTGCTCGTGAAGAGATGGTAGTGCAATGCGAAACTCCATAATTTGACCGGGACTGATGTGCGGCACACTAACACCTGTTGTTTCACACGACAAGGCACTCTCAAAACCTTCGCTCGACAACCAATAATTTACAATCTGCAAAATTACCCCTCCTAGCGAGCGAAGGCGACAAACACGCTGAACAAGCAAACATGGCAAATCTTCTTTCTTGGCAAAGCAGACTCTTGTGCCATCCGCGATCCAAGGACGATCCAGCCCAATAATCAAATCTCCATCCTGTATTTGATACGCGGCCAACTCTTCATTAATGACACTGCTCCAATAAACACATTCGTCCCATTTAAGACTATTAACCCCTACATTTATGCCGCGCAACAACCGAACGCCATTGGAAAAATCAAAACCTTCACTCTTAAATGCATAACCTGGCAATACATCTATTAAATACTTAAGCTTCATCACCTTCCACCCCTCCGGCACATCGCCAATCCAAGGAATGCCAGAGGGCTTCATCTTCTCTGCCACTCTGCGCCTCCGCGACTCTGCGTTAAAAAACCCAACACGCCGCTTACCCGTCACCACTTCGAAGATAAGCGACTTCTTCCACGCCTTGTATTCTTCAATACCCTTCTTCGCCTCAACAATCGCCTCATCTATCGCCCCGCACTTATCATCAAGATACGCCGCAATCGCGCGTTGCTCGGCAAGGGGCGGAAGAGGAATTTTCACAGACAGATACTTTGACACCTTCAAATTCTGAATGCCAATCGTTTGATTATAATACAACCCATTAACCCGCCTTGAATAAAGCGCATTAAAAATGTAGCGTAGATATTTAGCTTCACTCAACGTCCTACAGCGCATTTGCTGAATAAAATTAGAGCAAGTTGCACAATCGTTTCTATTCACAAAGATGACACGTCCTACTGGTGAACTGTCTCCTCCTCCAGACTTTTCCAACAGTAAATCACCGTACAAAACAAGCTTACCTTTTATTTCCGACTCTGAATATGAGCGATCAGTAAAAGGACCTGATTTCAAAATACCACGAGCATAATCAAAATCTGCAATCCTATAACAGGTGATAGTTCGCTGTTCAACATTTGCTTCGTTTCCCCAAACACCAGAGAAAAAAGAATCAATATAATAACGTATCGGCACCACCTCCCACCCATCTGGAATATCGCCAATCCAGGCAACGCCAGATGGTTTAGTTTTGGCCGGTTTTACAGACACCTCTCTCAATCCTGTAAATCCTGTTAATCCTGTCAAAAAACTCTTTGCGCCCTTTGCGTTCTTTGCGGCAATCCCACCACCTACGACAGTACAGGAACACGCTGCCCTACCAGATTTCGCGGCCAACACCTTCCTTCCCATCATTCGCCGCCTTTCTCTAAAGCATAATAACCCCCGTTTTTCGGTGCACCGCGAAATTCAATCTTCCCCGCATCCTTTAGCGTTTTAACATAGCGTTCAACACTCTGAACACTCTTGCCGATTAAAACCGCAAGTTCATTCGCCCGTCGCCCCGGAAAATCGACAACAGCTTTAAAGAGAGTTTTTACTCCCTCATTTACTCCCTCACCTTTCCCCTCATTTACTCCCTCATCAATCGCAATACTTTCACCCATAAGCCGCAAAAGTTCTTTTTGGGTTTCACTCACGCGATCGCGGACAAACAAAACAAAATCTTGCGGAGAACGCCTGGCCTTCTCTAAAGTGGCGATGTATTCATGGCGACAGATTGGCGGAATTATGGCGACCGTCCAACCCGCGCGCATAAGCGCAAGATTCATCAACAGTCGCGCCATGCGCCCGTTTCCGTCGACAAAAGGATGGATGTATACAAACTTCTGGTGAACGAGCGCGGCGAATTCCACCGGATGCATCTTCCCCTCGTTGGCAGCCATCCATTCACCGAAAGACGCCATCAACGCAGGAACTTTCTCAGGCGCAGGCAACACGCGTCGCGAACCGGAAATGAACACGCGCACTTTCCGCCAAACCCCGGCGTTTTCCTTATCAATCTGCGAATAGAAAAGTCGATGGAGTTCAAGAATATCCACCTCCGTCACCGGTTTATCCTTGGCGATTTCATAAAGAAAATCATAAGCCTTGGCATGCCCCGTCGCTTCATAAACGTCCTTCAGGGGTTTGCCGCCGATCGTCAGTCCGTCTTCAACAACAACCTTCGTCTCGCTCTCGGTCAAAGAATTCCCCTCAAGCGCATTACTCGTGTAAGTAAGCCCTATGCGGTAGTATTCGCGAAGCGACTTTAGAGTCTCTTTCGGCAAGGGACGCAGCGCGGCGATTCGCGCCGCGTAGATATCGCACTCTGTGAAATCATACTTCCTCATACCCCGCCCTCCCCGAAGAGATCGACTAAAATCGCGGCAAGGCGGCTTTCATGATCTTTGATTCTTGCGGCGATCGTCTCGGCCGGCTCGATGGACTTGTATTCGTAGAAGGTTCTGGTAAACGGTATCTCGTAACCCACCTTGCTCTTCGTTTCATCCACCCACGCCTCGGGATTGTAAGGTAGCACCTCGCGCTTCATGTATTCGGCGATATTTTCGCCGAGCGGCACATTTTCAGTATCGCGCTTCGAAGTATCAGCTACAACGCGGCCTTTCTTCTCGACCTTTCTGCCACCCTCCAAAAGCGGCGACTCAACCACTATCTTCGTGTAGCCGAAAGCGCTGTTAACGAATATGTGACTCTTGCAAAGCAATTCGCCGATACCGCTCTCGGCGCGATAGCTGCGGGTCTTGAAATCACGATACGCTTTCACGATCAAGTCCCGCGCCGTTTCGCTGATGTCGACGCGCTTGTTGCCGATCGACTTGCGACGCGCCTCGCAGCATTTCGATGCGTCGATAAGCTGCACCTTGCCCTTGCGGTCCCGGGATTTCGCCTTTGTGACGACCCACACGTAAGTGGCGATTCCCGTATTGTAGAAGCTGTCGTTCGGAAGCTGAATGATCGCCTCCAACCAGTCGTTCTCGATTATATGGCGGCGAATTTCGCTCGGTCCGCTTCCGGCATCGCCCGAAAAGAGAGAAGAGCCGTTTTGGATGATCGCCATACGGCCGTCATCCTTGAGCTTCGCTAAACCGTTGAGCATGAAAAGCATCTGGCCATCGCTCTTGGACGGCAGCCCGATGCCAAAGCGTCCCTCGTCGCCGAGCGCGGCTTCCTTTTCGACGGCTTTCGCCTCGACCTTCCAGTCGATGCCGAACGGCGGATTGGAAATAATGTAGTCAAACTTGAAGCCGCCGAACTTATCGTCGGAAAGCGTATTTCCGTAGCGCATGTTGTCGGGATTGCCGCCGCGAATAAGCATATCCGCCTTGGCGATACCGAAGGTAAAAGGATTGAACTCCTGCCCGAAATTCGTCACCTCGACTGAAGCGTCGATTTCCTTGAGCCGATCCTCCATACACGTGAGCATCTGCGACGTACCCATCGTCATATCGTAAACCGTCTTGGAAGCGCCCGCCTTGCCGGTACCGAACGCCGTCAGCACATCGCACATGAGGTAGATGATGTCGCGGCTCGTAAAGTGAGCTCCGGCCTGCTCATCGTAGCTTTCGGAGAACCTGGCGACGAGATTCTCAAAGATGTAACCCATGTCGTTCGTGGCGACTTTGTCGGGCGACATATCAGCCTTCGCGGAATTGAAATCGGATATGACCTGATAGAGAACGCCGCCCTTCTCCATTGTGGCAATCTGATCCTCGAACTTCATCTGCTCAAGAACATCGCGCACATTATCGGAAAATCCGTTCAGATAATCGCGGAAGTTCGCACCGATATTCTTTGCGTCGGCAAGGAGCGTTTCAAAGGTGAACTTGGAAGTATTGTAAAAGTTGTATCCAGAAGCCTTGCGCAGAAACGCTTCCCTTACCTGCAAATGCTTCTTAGCCTGAAACTCCTTCTGCACCTTGGCATAAGACGGCAACAGACAGTCGTGAAAACGCTTCACCACCGCCATCGGCAGAATGACAAGCCCGTATTCATGCGGTTTGTAAAGCCCGGAAAGAGAATTGGCGACATCCCAAAGGACATTCGCCTTCTCCTGAATCGTCTTCCCCGCATCTCGTTTCTTCATATTAGACATTGTACCACCTCTTTTTTCATCCACCTACTACGCCGCCATTATGCCTTGATTATCGCGAAAATTGCTGTTTTATGTACAATCTGCCGCGCTTCAACAAACAATCACGCGCCTCCGCATAAGATACAGAGTCCGCAACTACAGCAATATTTTTCCCTCGCGTGTTCCTCATACGTATATTATACCATATACTAAAAAAGACCGCCGCTAAAAAGCGACGGTCTTTTTTAGTACCCTTAATAAGGCTCAGCTTAGCCGACCGTACCGCCGGCGGCCTCAATCTTGGCCTTGGCAGCTGCGGAGCAAGGAACCTTGACGGTGAACTTCTTGGTGAGTTCGCCATTGCCGAGAACCTTGATTTTCGGGCGCTTGTTGTCGGAGAATCCAGCCTTGGCGAGAGTCTCGACGGTGATTTCGGCACCGGCTTCGAACTTCTTCTCAAGATCGGAAACGTTGACGCCGAGAGCCTTGGCGTTGAACGCCGCATTGTTGAAGCCACGCTTGGGAATACGGCGGACGAGGGGCATCTGGCCACCTTCGAAGCCGAGTTTCTGCTTGTGACCCTTGCGGGCGCCCTGACCCTTGTGACCGCGCGTGGACGTCTTGCCCATGCCCGAACCACAGCCGCGACCGACGCGTTTACGACGCTCGCGGGCTCCGGGGGTGTTGGTGAGATTGCTCAATTCCATGATAGTAACTCCTTTCGCACTTACGCTCTGGCGGTGGCGATTTCTTCGGCCGAACGGAGCTTCAAGAGAGCGTTCATCGTGGCCTTGACCACGTTGAGACGGTTCTTGGAGCCGAGCGACTTGCCTACGGCGTCACGGATGCCGACCGCTTCGAGAACGGGACGCATGCCGCCGCCGACGATGAGTCCCGTTCCGTCGGGAGCCGGCTTCAAAAGAACGCGGCCGCCGTCGCAAACGCCCTCAACCTCGTGGGGGATCGTCTTGCCCTTGAGCGTGATCTTGCGCATATTCTTGCGCGCTGCCTCGCCGCCCTTGCGGATGGCGTCGGAGACTTCATTGGCCTTGCCGAAACCGACACCGACCTTGCCCTCCTTGTCACCGACGACGATGACGGCGGAGAAGCTCATACGACGACCGCCCTTGACGGTCTTGGCGCAGCGGTTGACGAACACGTTGTGCTCGTCGAGCTCGTCCTGCTGAGCCATCTCGTTACGCTTATCGCGATTCTGAGCCATAATTACTTAGCCTCCTCTTTCTTAGCGCTGATCGAAAGGCCCGCCTCGACGGCAGACTCGACGATGGCCGCAACGCGACCGGTGTACTTGAAGCCACCGCGGTCGACGACGACAGTCGCGATACCCGCGGCCTTGGCGGCCGCAGCGGCGGCCTGACCGAGGCTCTTGGCAACTTCGAGATTGTTCTTCGTCTCTTTGAGCGAGCTCGCGGAGGCGAGAGTCTTGCCGGCATCGTCGTCGATGAACTGAACGTACATGTTCTTGTTCGTGACGCAGATGGACATACGCGGACGCTCCGCGGTACCGACGATGCGCTGACGGAGGCGGAGATGCCTCTTCTGGCGCTGAACTTTGCGATTGAACATTTCGCTTTCTCCCTACTGTCGCGATTAAGCGACCTTCTTGCCCTGTTTGCGGCGGATCTTCTCGCCGACGTACTTGATACCCTTGCCCTTGTAGGGTTCGGCCGGGTAGAACGCGCGGATGCGGGCGGCGGCTTCGCCGACGAGTTCCTTGCTGATACCCTTAACCGTGACCTGAAGACCGTCGTTCTCGACGGTAACGGTCAATCCCTCGGGGATGGCGTAGATTTTGGGAGACGCGAAACCGAGCGAAAGAGCGAGCTCGCTGCCCTTGAGGACAGCCTTGAAACCCGTACCTTCGATCGAAAGCTGCTTCGTGTAGCCCTGCGACACGCCGATAACCATGTTGTTGATCAGCGCGCGGGCGAGACCGTGGAAGTTACCGTATTTATCATCGTCAGCGCAAGCGACTTTGAGAATACCGTCTTCAACATTCGCCGTGATGCCTTCATGCATCGTGTAGGAAAGCTCACCGAGCTTACCCTTAGCCGTCACCTTCTGACCCTCGATCGTGACTGTTACGCCCTCGACGAGTTTGACGGGTTCTTTTCCGATTCGAGACATTGTCTTATGGCTCCTGAATTATGCGATTGTGCAAAGAATTTCTCCACCGACCTTCGCCGCACGAGCCTCTTTACCGGACATGACGCCCTTGGAGGTCGAGAGGATGGCGAGGCCCATGCCGCCGAGAACGGCAGGGATTTCGGGGACCGATACGAACTTGCGAAGACCGGGCTTCGAGATGCGCTTGAGCTCCGTGATGGCCGGAACGGCACGATCGGAGTACTTGAGCGTAATCACGAGCTTCTTCGGAAATTCGCTGGTCATGACGACGTCGGCGATGTAGCCGGCTTCCTTCATGACGCGGGCGATTTCACCCTTCATGTTGCTCGCAGGCGTCTCGACGGAGTGAAGGCGGGCCTTCAAACCGTTGCGGATCGTCGTGAGCATGTCGGAAATGGGATCGATAGTCATTTTAAGATTCCTTCCCTCTAATAATTACCACGAGGCCTTCGTTACACCGGGGATGAGACCGGCAACAGCGAGTTCGCGGAAGCACAGACGGCAAACGCCGAACTTGCGGATGTAAGCGTGACGACGGCCGCAACGCTGGCAGCGGTTGTACGCGCGAACCTTGAACTTGGGCGTCTTCTTCTGCTTTTCAATCAAGCACTGCTTAGCCATGATTAGTTCCTCCCTGCGAACGGCATACCCATGGAGTTGAGAAGCTCCTTGGCGGCCTTATTGTCAGTCGAGCTCGTCACGAACGTGATGTCCATACCGGAGTGGGCCGAACCTTCCGCGATGATTTCGGGGAAGATCGAGTGCTCCTTGAGACCGAGCGTATAGTTGCCGCGGCCGTCAAAGCCACGGTTGGAGACGCCGCGGAAGTCGCGGATACGGGGGAGAGCGACCGAGATGAGGCGGTCGGCAAATTCCCACATACGCTCACCGCGCAGCGTGACCTTGGCGCCGATGATCATGCCCTCGCGGAGCTTGAAGTTCGAGATCGACTTCTTCGCGCGGCAGAGCTGGGGCTTCTGGCCTGTGATCGCCATGAGGTCGTCAGCGAGCTGCTTCTGCTCGTCCTTGGAAACGATGCCGAAGCCCATGTTGATGACGATCTTCTGGAGGCGGGGAACGAGCATCTTGTTGGTCGTACCGAGCTTCTGTTCAAGCTCGGCAACCATGCGGCTCGTGTATTCGTCTTTAAGTCTTGCCATGATGGTCAGTTCCTTAGATTAGAGGGTTTTGCCGCTCTTGACGGAGACTCTGAGCTTCTTGCCGTCCTTGACTTCGGTCTTGACGCGCGTAGCGCACTTCTTGTCCGAATCGTAAGGCATAAGCTTGCAGAGGCGGATGGGCATTTCCTTGTCGATGATGCCGCCGGGAGTATTCTCGGTGCGACGCATGGCCTTCTTGTGGACGTTGACGCCCGCAACGATGGCCGTACCCTTCTTGGGATCGACGCTGGTGACGGTACCGGTCTTGCCGGCGGAAGTTCCGCTGGTGACGATGACCGTGTCGTTCTTCTTGATTCTTGCGATAGCCATTGTTAGTACTCCTTGAATTAGACCACTTCCGGGGCCATCGAAAGAATCTTCATGTAGTTCTTCTCGCGGAGCTCACGGGCGACAGGTCCGAAAACACGCGTACCGATCGGGTTGAGCTTGGCGTCGACGAGAACGCAGGCGTTCTGGTCGAAGTGAACCGTGGAGCCGTCCTCGCGGCGGATCGGCTGGCCCGTGCGGACGATGACGGCCGTCGCGACGGAGCCCTTCTTGATGGAGCTCGTGGGCGACGCTTCCTTGATGGCAACGCGGATGATGTCGCCCAGGTGGGCGTATTCCTTACGCTGGCCCTTGATGCGGAAGCACATGGCGCGCTTGGCGCCGGTGTTGTCCGCTACTACGAGGTTGGAGAGTTCCTGTAACATTTCGACTTCTCCTTACTTGACGATGCGCCAACGCTTGGTGGCACTCATCGGGCGGGTTTCCATAATGGTGACGTTGTCACCGACCTTCGCCGTGTCGGCCTCGTCGTGAACGTGGTACTTCTTAGTACGCGTGACGACCTTGCCGTAAACGGGGTGGAGTTCGCGGTAGCTGACCGTGACGACCACGCTCTTAGCGCCCATCTTGGACGCAACGACGCCTTTGCGCACCTTGCGCGCGCCGCGATTATTGGTTTCCGTGCTCATCAGATCTTGACTCCTGCGCGGGTGATAAACTTCGTGTGAATTCCGATCTTGGTGGCAGCGAGACGGAGGCACTCCTTGGCGATCTCCTCGTTAACGCCGCCGACTTCGAACAGAACCTTACCGGGAAGGATAACGGCAGCCCAGAACTCAGGGTTACCCTTTCCTCCGCCCATACGGACTTCGATGGGCTTGCGGGTTACGGGCTTGTCGGGGAACACGCGGATCCACAACTTGCCTTTACGCTTCATTTCGCGGTTGATCGCGACGCGGCACGCCTCGATCTGGGTCGCCGTGAGAAGACCGCGGGTGAGAGCCTTGAGGCCGAACTCGCCGTAAGCGAGCTCAGTACCCGAAGTCGCGTAACCGGAGCGGTTACCCTTGGAGACCTTGCGGAATTTAACTCTTTTAGGCATCAACGGCATGTCTTACCTACCTTCCTTGCGGTCACCGCGCTCACGACGCTCGCCACGGCGCTCGCCGCGGGGCTGACGGGGCTGGAAACCATCTTTCTTGCAGATCCAAACCTTGATGCCGATCTTGCCGGCGGTGGTGTTGGCTTCTGCGAAACCATAGTCGATATTGGCTCTCAAGGTGTGGAGCGGAACGGAACCCTCGCGGGACCACTCGACGCGGGCGATTTCAGCGCCGTTGATACGGCCGCCGGCCTTAACCTTGATACCCTCAACGCCCATGTCCATGGCGACCTTCATCGCACGCTTCATCGCACGCTTAAGAGCGATACGACGCTCGAGCTGCTGAGCGATCGACTCGGCGACGAGCTGAGCGTCAGCGTCAGCGCCCTGGACTTCCTTGATCTCGAGGTAGACTTCTTTCTTCGTCACCTTCTCGAGCTGGGTGCGCATCGCCTCGACATCGCCACCCTTGCGGCCGAGGATAACACCAGGGCGAGCGCTGAAGAGTGTGACGCGAACGCGGTTGGCGTAACGCTCGATGAGGATCTTGGATATACCGGCCTCAGAGAGCTTAGCCTTGCAGAGATCGCGGATCTTCTGATCTTCGATGAGGAACGCGCCGAAGTTCTTCTTGGGAGCGAACCAGCGGCTACCCCAAGCGTGGGTAACGCCGATACGAAAACCGATAGGATTAACCTTCTGACCCATTATTTCGCCTCCTTCTTGACGTCGGTGAGGACCACCTTGCAATGGCACATGCGGCGGGCGATCGGATGAGCGGAGCCGCGGGCCGTGGGCCAGTAGCGACGCATACGGATAGATTCGTCGAAAACGCTGAGCTTGACGATCATCGAGCCGGGCTCGGCGACGCCGTTGTTGTTCTTAGCGTTAGCGATAGCCGAAAGGAGCGTCTTGCGGAGAATTTCCGCCGCCTTCTTGGGCGAGTATTCGACGACCTTCAGCGCGTCAGCGGCCTTGAGGCCCTGACAAGCACGCGCGAGGGGACGGCCCTTGGCCGCCGACATACGCGCATTACGGGTGATGGCAACTACTTCCATTTTCAAAACCCTTTACTTAGCCTTGGCAGCGGAGTTGCCGTGCGTCTTGAACGTACGCGTGGGAGCGAACTCGCCGAGCCTGTGGCCGACCATGTTTTCAGTAATGAAGATCGGCATGTGCTGTCTACCGTTGTGGATCGCGAAGGTAAGACCGACGAAATCGGGCAATACCATAGAGCGACGGCTCCACGTTTTGATAGGCTGCTTCTTGCCGCTAGCCTGCATCTTCTCGACCTTGCGGAGGAGGCTTTCCTCGACATAAGGCCCCTTCTTAAGAGAACGTGCCATGTATTATTTCCTCCTCTTGACAATAACCTTATCGGACGCCTTGCGCTTAGCACGGGTCTTACCGCCCTTAGCGAGCTGACCCCAAGGTGAGCGCGGATGCGAACCGCCTGAAGTACGACCTTCACCACCGCCCATCGGGTGATCGACCGGGTTCATCGCAACACCGCGAACCGTAGGACGAATGCCCATGTGGCGCTTGCGGCCGGCCTTACCGAGGGAGATGGAATCCCAATCCTTGTTACCTACCGTACCGATGCAAGCGAGGCAGCGGCCGTTGAAGATTCTGACTTCGCCGGAAGGCATCTTCAAGGTAACGGTGCCGTTCGAGCGGGCCATAACCTGGCAGGCATTACCGGCGGAGCGGCCAATCTTGGCGCCCTGACCGGGAACGAGCTCGATGGCGTGGACCATGAGGCCGAGGGGGATCTGAATGAGCGGGAGGCAGTTGCCGACCGAAGCTTCAGCCTTAGGGCCGTTCATGACCTTCATACCCGGCTTAAGACCCTCGGGAGCGAGGATGTAGCTCTTAACGCCGTCAGCATACTCGATGAGAGCGAGGTAAGCGCTGCGGGTAGGATCGTAAGCGATATCCTTAACTGTCGCCTCGACATCAAACTTGTTGCGCTTGAAGTCGACGAGGCGCAGACGCTGCTTAACGCCACCGCCGCGATGACGGGTCGTGATGCGGCCCTGATTGTTGCGGCCCGCGGTCTTGCGGACGGCCTTCGTCAGGCTCTTCACCGGCTTCTTCTCGGTGATTTCGTCAAACGTCGCGGAAAGGCGGAAGCGCATTCCCTGCGAGCGTGCTTTATATGATTTAAGTCCCATTGTATCTCTCCTTAGACCTGCTCAATGCGCTCGCCGGCCTTAACGGTGACGATGGCTTTCTTCCAGGTAGGTTCGGTTACAGCGCGACGGGTGCCGCGGATATACCTGAGCCCGCCCTTCATGTTGGCGGTGCGGACCGCGAGAACGTGAACGCCGAACTTCTTTTCGACTGCGTCTGCGATCTGGGGCTTACGAGCGTCAACAGCGACCTCGAGAATATAGCGGTTCTGAGTGCTGAGGATCGAGCCCTTCTCGGTGATCAAAACTTTCTTGATAACTTCTTCGTTCGTCATGGCTTTCATTCCTTACTTGGCGATGCGGGCCATAATGACGTCGAAACCGGCCTTGTCGCAGACGACCTTCTTCGCTACCATGAGCGAGTAGACGTCGAGCGCCTGGGCAGTCGAATAATCGACGCGCGGGAGGTTGCTGGTGACGAGAAGCGTCGTATCATCGACGTCCTTCTGGACGATGATGGCGCTACGGTCAACACCGAGATCCTTGAGGAACGCGGCCATGAGCTTCGTCTTGGGCGCCTCAAACTTGAACTCGTCGACGACGATAACGTCGCCGGCGGCGAACTTCTCGGAGAATGCACGCGCGAAAGCGAGCTTCCAAACCTTCTTGTTGAGCTTCTGCTCGAAGCTGCGGGGCTTAGGACCGTGGGCTACGCCACCGCCGCGCCAAACGGGCGACTGACGGAAACCGGCGCGAGCATTACCCGTACCCTTCTGCTTCCAAGGCTTCTTGTTGGAGCCGGCGACTTCGCCCTTACCCTTCGTGCAGGCGGTGCCTGCGCGCATGGCGTTGCGAATGGCGGTAACGGCGTCCTTGACAGCCTGAGCGCCCTTATCGAGGGTCAACTGAGCCTGATCGACGGTTACATCGATTTTCTTCATAATTACTTAGCCCCCTTCTTCGCCTTGTCGGCGAGCACCTTGTTCTTGAGAGCCTTGCGGACGATAACGATGCCGTTTCTGCAGCCGGGGATCGAACCCTTGACGAGAAGAGCATTGTCTTCGGGACGGATCGCAACTACTTCGAGGTTGCGAGCCTTGCGGTTGACGTCGCCCATGTGGCCAGGCATCTTCTTGCCCTTTTCAATCCAACCGGGGAGGTCACGCGCTGCAAGACCACCGGTACGGCGCTTGGAGTGACCGCCGTGGGTCATGTTACCGCCGGCGAAACCGTAGCGCTTAATGACGCCCGCGAAACCGCGGCCCTTGGTAACGCCCGTAACGTCGACGTACTTGACGCCTTCGAAATTGGCGACCGTGATGGCCTTGCCGACTTCGACCGTCTCGCCCTCGTCGAGAGCAAATTCCTTGAGCATGCGCATCGTCTCGACGCCAGCCTTTTCGAAGTGCTTCTGCTGGGCCTTGGCGAGGCGCTTAGCCTTCTGAGGACCAAAACCGAGCTGAGCGGCCTCGTAGCCGTCCTTCTCGAGAGTCTTGAGCTGAACAACCGGGCAGGGACCGACTTCAATGACGGTTACGCAAGTGCGCTTACCATCAGCGTCGTAAACCTGGGTCATACCAATCTTCTTACCGATCAAACCTTCCATGACACCCTCCTCAGACCTTGATGGTGATGTCGACGCCAGCGGGAAGATTGAGCTTCTTGAGCTCATCGATCGTCTGGGCGGTCGGGTTGACGATGTCGAGAAGGCGCTTATGCGTGCGCATCTCGAACTGATCCATGGACTTCTTGTCGACGTTCGGTGAACGGTTCACCGTGAAACGCTCGACGCGGGTCGGCAGCGGGATAGGACCCACTACCTGCGCACCCGTGCCCCTGGCCGTGTCGATGATACCACCGACGGCCTGATCGAGCACACGATGATCGTATGCCTGGAGGCGGATGCGGACTCTTTGCTGCTGCATTTTCCT
This sequence comes from Kiritimatiellia bacterium, assembly GCA_045656225.1. GTDB lineage: Bacteria > Verrucomicrobiota > Kiritimatiellia > RFP12 > UBA1067 > UBA1067. Next base: position 32,017 of record JAZOQU010000048.1, read on the forward strand.
TTTTCCTTTTTTTAGTTTCGGCCCTCGACTTTTAGGTCTTAAGCCCCTTCGTTGACTGTGCCTCGACGGTCGCGATATCCGCGCGCATGAACTCATTCATGTTGGCGCGGGAGGCCCGTTGGGCGCCTCGCTCGCGACTGGGTTTCAGCCCAGTAATCTCTACAAAAATAAGGCTCGCGGTGCACTCGTAACCGCGAGCTTTTTCAACTCGTCGACCACGACGCGACGGGATATACCTGCCCGTATCGAGACCCACTTTTTGCAAAGATTGTATGAAAGTATATCAAATTTGGCGTTTTCGCGCAATAGGGAGCTGAAAATATTTATCAGACCGCAGGTTCAACAAATCTATTTACATCTCAAATCCGTCAAGTGAAACAATTTGTCCGTATGACTTTCACATTTATACAATATCATCAAATACCCAAAATTACGGAGCATTGATCAAACGCCGCAAGGATCGCAGGGGTTATATCCTCTAAAGATTCCACTCTCTCGCGAATCGTATTCTCACGCGGACCGAAAACGATAAGCGGAACGGGATTGCGCGTATGCGTACGCTCCGTCATATTTTCGATATTGCCGTGATCGCTCGTCATAACGAGAGTTATGCCGGCCGCCTCGGTATATCTTACGAGAGACGAAAGAAATCTGTCGTAAGTTTTCAGAACGGAACAGGCGCGCGCGTAGTCGAGCGAATGACCTGAGACGTCCGTCTGAAAATATTCGTACAACGTAAAATCATTCTCGCGCGCAATCGAAAAAAGATGTTCCGCCGCGCGCTGCGGAGGTATAACCCTGATATCCGGATAACGGTCCTGTATCGTCTCGCGCGTCAGATCCTGCATGAGCGCGGCGTCTTCCATGAGATCGTCTACCGTCGTTATCACCTCGGGAACGGTAAGAGCCATCACGGTCGTCACCGATTTATAACGTCGGGACTCGAGCTCCTCGGCGGAATCGACTAAATACGCGTCGGCGAACTTTACCTTCTTGTTGCGCCGCTTTAACTGCAAAAAAAGGTTGTTATCCTCGATTATCTTTCTGAGAGACGGTCCAGGAAATCCCTCGCAATGCTTACCCATGGCTTTTGAGCAGTTAACGCCGGTAAACATGGTAGCCTGACCCGTCGCGGACTGCGGCAGCCCCTCAACTCCAAGACATGCATCAATACTCTTTGAGTGCCTGGCGATAAGTCGGCACAAGGTCGGGCAGACCTCCGAATTAACAGGATTGTCCGCCGCGGCCTCGCGTATACCTACGCCATCTATGAATAAAAAGAGTACTTTCACTTATCTACCGCGCTTCCACCCTCGGGCTGAGCCCCGAACATCTTCCAAGAAGACGCCAGGACATCCTCCATTTCTTTCGCAAACTCTTTTAGCATTTTCTCCGTCACTGGCGCAGAAGCGGTCGTCCTCGCCCCTTCCGCCTTGATACTGATACTGCTGAAAAATTCAAGAGCGGTCGTCATGCTCGGGTCTGAAGAAGACTGGATTTTCACCATCGATACGATTCCCATAATGCCGGTCTTAAATAATGCCGCAAGATTGTCGGCCTCCTTTTCAGATGCGGTTGCGAGACTTGCATCAAGCGACACGCCCGCCTCATTGGACTTAAGGGCAAACGTAAAATCCTTGATATTCTTGAGATCAATCTGTCCTCCCAAAACATTGAGATCTTCCTCATGAATCCGACGGATGATCGCTCCGAGGCCGGATAAAGAATAATACAGAACATTTTCAGCATCATCAAAACCGCTAAACTGCGAACCTGCCGCCTTACCGTCCCGATAAATGGCAATCTGCTCGCCAAGAGTCTGCTCTCCACAGCACAAGAAAATCAACGCGTCGTCATAAGACGATAAAAAGATCGATTCTTTCGCACCTTCCGGCGCATTCTGCTCAATCTTCAACGCCGGCAGATTTGCAACATTCACCTTCTCTATCGTCACATCGCCCTTTCCATTTTCAACTTCAAGACATGCGGAGAGGAATTTCTCGGAATTATGCTTAATGTGCAAAACTACAGCATACGTCGAAAAATTTACCGCGGTCCTCATTGTCTTTTTGACATCCACATCATCAACCGATAAAACAACCCATTCGACCTTGTTGCCATCTAAACTGGAATCCCTGAGAAATTTATCCAAGGTCTCTTTTTCAGACTTCCCCGCCTCTTTTAATCCCGCATCAAACGCTTTCTCAAACACGGCACGGACCGGCGTAAGTTTAGAACTGTCGTTGTCGCGATACAATGCGACGACCTCGGCATCCGCAGAGACCTTTGGAGAATACACCTTCGGCTCTTTACTCCCGCAGCCGACAAGCGACAGTGCGAGCGCCACTATTCCCGCATACCTTAAAATTTTCATTTCTATTCTCCCTTGCTGATTAATTTCCCAATCCGCTCACTCACACATGCGATGAACGATTGTATAAAACGAACGCAAACCACTGTGCCATCCTACAGTAATTCAACTTAAGTATACCCAATTATCCATAGGATAGTCAACCTTCAGCGTATATTACAAAAATTTTGCAGTGAATGAACGGCGGCAAGTCTTTACTTTTTCGAGCGGCCCTTCCACGACGACCTCTCCGCCGCCTGATCCTCCGCCGGGTCCCATGTCGACAATCCAGTCCGCCAATCGGATAACATCGATATTGTGCTCGATGACAATTATCGTATTTCCCTGATCGCGCAGTTTCAGGAGAAGGTTCATCAGTTTGGCAACGTCATCGAAGTGAAGACCCGTCGTGGGCTCGTCGAGAAGATAGAGCGTCCTGCCCGTCGAACGTTTCGAAAGTTCCGTCGCCAGCTTAATGCGCTGCGCCTCGCCGCCCGAAAGAGTCGTCGCCGACTGTCCGAGAGCGATGTACCCTAAGCCGACGTCGACAAGCGTTTTAAGTTTCCTCGCAAGCGACGGAACCTTCGCGAAGAATTCGTACGCCTCCGCGACCGTCATCTCCAACACTTCGGCGATGGATTTTCCGCCGTATGTGACTTCAAGCGTCTCTGCATTGAAGCGCTTACCTCCGCACTGTTCGCACGTCACGTACACGTCGGGCAGAAAACTCATCTCAAGCTTTCGTAATCCGTCGCCGCCGCATACTTCGCAGCGCCCGCCCTTCACGTTAAACGAGAAGCGTCCCGCCGTGTATCCGCGTGCGCGCGCAGCCTCGGTCTTCGCGAAGAGTTCGCGTATCTCCGAGAAAAATCCGACATACGTCGCGGGATTGGAGCGCGGCGTACGGCCAATCGGCGACTGATCAATCTCAATAACCTTGTCGAAATTTTCATCGCCCGTTAGTTTTTTATATTTCCCGGGCCTCGCCTTTGAATTGTAGAATTTTTTCATCAGCGAACGCTTAAGCGTCTCTTCTACGAGTGTCGACTTCCCGGAACCCGACACTCCCGATACGACCGTGAACGCACCGATCGGAAAATGCGCCGTCACGTTCTTCAGATTGTGCTCCGAGCAGCCTGAGATTGTAAGAAAGGAGTTAGGGGTCAGGGAAGAGGGGTTAGGGATCAGGGAAGCATTTCGTTTAACTCCTTTGCTGACCCCTGACCCCTGACTCCTGACTCCTGACTCCTGAGAGGAGACTTTCTTCTCTCCCGTCAGATACTGCGCCGTAAGAGAGCCGCATTTTAAAAGCCCGTCAAAATCACCCTGATACATGACACGCCCGCCCTCGCGCCCTGCTCCTGGACCGAGATCCACTATCCAATCGGCGGCACGCATCATCTCCTCGTCGTGCTCGACGATGACAACCGTATTGCCGCGGTCGCGAAGCCCCTTCAACGTCGCGATAAGCCGCTCATTGTCCCGTGGATGAAGTCCTATGGTCGGCTCGTCGAGAACATAAAGAACTCCCGTCAATCCGGAGCCGATCTGGGTCGCCAGCCGTATACGCTGCATTTCGCCGCCCGAAAGCGTCGACGACGCGCGATCGAGAGTAAGATAATCAAGCCCGACATCGATAAGAAACTTAAGGCGCCTGCGGATCTCCTTCATGACTTCACCGAGTCCCGCGAAACGCGTATCGCCCTTCTCGTCGATCGACTCGAAGAACTTAAGAGCGTCGGTGATGCTCATCGACATCACCTCGACGATCGTTCTGCCCGCGACACGCGCGGCCCGCGATTCCGGCTTAAGCCTCGCGCCGTTGCATTCGGGGCAGACCTTGTAACTCTGGTATGATTCGTACTTCGAGCGCGTCTCGTCGTCTTCCGCCTCTTCAAGTCGCTTTTGAAGAACGGCCAAAACGCCTTCAAAGGGTCTGTCGACACTGCGCCACGGAAGGACAAGATCGTCCTTAAAGCCGTGCATCAGGTTTTTGCGGAATGCCGCCGGCAACTTTTCATAAGGCGTTGAGAGATCGACCTTGTACTGCCTGGAGATCTGCTCCAAAAGCGCGTTGTAGTACATTATTGCGTTGTGGCCCGCCCGACGCCACGGATGAATGCACTCTCTTAACGGCAGCGTCTTGTCGGGAACAACGAGATCCTCGTCGAAAAAATACAGCTGGCCCAATCCCGAACAGACAGGGCATGCGCCAAACGGCGAGTTGAACGAAAAGCTGCGGGGCTTGAGCTCGTCGAATGAAATGCCGCAATCAACACAGGCGTTCAGTTCGGAATAAACGACGCTCTTGCCGGTTTCGACATATTCCACGCTCAATATCCCGCCGCCCGATTTAAGCGCAAGTTCCACGGAATCCGTAAGGCGCGTTCTGTCGCAGGGCAGAACGACGCGGTCGACGACAATATCGATGTTGTGGGATTTTTTCTTATCGAGCTCAGGAACCTCTTCGATCATATAAACGGATCCGTCAACCCGCACGCGCGCGAAGCCTTTGCGCTTCAACTCCTCGAATACGCTTTCGTGACGGCCCTTTTTCCCCTTGACTGAAGGCGCGTAGATTACGGCCTTGCCTGTCGTCTTCAAAACAGAATCCACAATCTCCTCGGCGCTTTGACGCTGAACCGCCTTTCCGCATTCAGGACAGTGGGCGACCGCGGCGGAGCCGTAGAGAATGCGCAAATAATCGTGTATCTCGGTAACAGTCGCCACGATAGAGCGCGGATTGCCGCTCGTCGTTCTCTGTTCAATCGAAATCGCGGGGCTTAAACCCTCGATCTTCTCGACGTCCGGTTTCGCGAGCCGGTCGAGAAACTGCCGCGCATAAGCCGAAAGCGACTCGACGTATCTGCGCTGGCCCTCCGCATAAAGCGTATCGAACGCGAGGGAGGATTTTCCGCTCCCGGAAAGCCCCGTCACGACGGTGAGGGAGTTGCGCGGAATCGTTACGTCGACCCCCTTAAGGTTGTGCATCCGCGCGTTCGTTATCTCGATATCCATATTCACCTCAGCGCGTCTCTTCAAGCGGTTCATTGTCGCGCGACCTCAGAAGAAGCGAAGGGTTCTCCCTGATCTCATCGGCGAACTCCCTCAACGACGCGGAGACCGCCGACAGATTTTCAAGAATTACGTTTATCTGGGGTGCAGAGCTTACGACAAGAATGTCTAAATCCGATGTGAGTTTCGCCGTCGATTCGACAATCTCGGTAAGATTGCTTCCGAGCGCCGGAAGATTCATTCTGTTCAGGTGATTTACCGTCCGCGTCAACGAGTCCGCGAAATTTTCAAACATGGACGGCGCGGGCGGAATCATGATATTCCTCGGAATCCATGAGATCGGAGCCGGATCCTGCGGCGTACGAGGATAATCAAGTTCCAACCGGGAGAGTCCCGTTATTCCGTTTGAACGTACGGTCGCGCGAAGTCCCATTTTGACCTTCTGCTCGAGACCGCGAGCGGCCGAGGCATCCTGCCCCAATCCCATCAAATCCGTATCTACGGAAAAAAGAATGTGTATTTTCTCGCGGTCCGCCTCGTTGGCGGTAGGGTAATCCCGTCCGACGAAGGACACCGCCCTGACGGAACCGACCTTGACTCCGCGGAACGTTATGGGGCTTCCCGCAGAAAGACCCGATACCGGGTAGTTGTAATAGGTCTCGATCAGAATTTCGTCAGAGCCGTCCGCCCAACCGCCGAAATATGCGACTGTCGCGACGATGGCCGCAAGGCCCAATATGACGATAAAGCCGATTTTGGCGTAACTAGGTGAATTGTCTCTTGCCATTATTCACTCCCCCTATTGAAGAACCGCTTCACAAAAGCGTCCTCCGATTTATGTTTGAGTTCCTGCGGTCTGCCGAGCGCGATCATCGCGCGCCGCGACTTGTCGAACATCGCGCACCTGTCGGCTATTTTGAAAATGCTGTCCAGCTCATGGGTGACGATGACAAACGTCATCCCCTTCTCCACTCTCAGCTTCAGTATCAGATCGTCAAGCGCGGCAGACGTTATCGGATCGAGTCCGGCGCTCGGCTCATCGAGAAAAACGACCTCCGGATCGAGTGCCATGGCCCGAGCGATCGCGACGCGCTTTCGCATTCCGCCCGATATTTCAGACGGCATCTTATCGGCCGCGTCCTCGAGTTCAACGTCCTTCAAAAGCCGCATCGCCCTCTCGCGGCACGAGCTTTTTTTCAGTGAGGTAAACTCGCGGATCGGCAGCATCACGTTCTCAAGGCACGTCATCGAACCGAAAAGCGCGCCGCTCTGGAACATCACGCCGATTTTTCTGCAGAGTTCCGAGCGAGTGTCGAAATCCCATTCAAGTCCGGCGATGCGCAGAGTGCCCGCCAGCACGGGATTAAGCCCGATCATATGCTTCATCACCGTCGACTTGCCGCATCCGGAACCGCCGAGAAGAATGAAAATCTCGCCTTTGAAAACATCGAAACTTATATTCTCGAGAATCACCGCCCCGGGATATCCGGCATCTACGTTCTGGAGTTGAATCATCACCCGCCTTTTCATTTTTCACCCCCGGAATCAGACATCGCAGATATAGCACAGTACGGCAAGAAGACCGTCAACCAGAGCGATCGCAACAATTCCGCCGACGACGGCCGACGTCGCGGCGACGCCCACCGCATCCGCGGTAGACTTCGCGCGCATTCCGGCGTAACACCCGATCATGCCGATCGCCAGTCCGAAAAGCGCGCTCTTGGCCAGACCGAAGATAACGGCGAACAAACTTGTAGAGTCTGTCACATGCTCAACGAAAACCTCAACGGGAACGCCTGTCAGCGCGAGCACCCCCGCGCCGCCCGCAAGCCCGGCAAGTTCGGCGAAAACGGTCAGTACCGGCATCGCAAGAACAGCCGCGGCCACCCTGGGAGGCACAAGGAAACGGACTGGAGACAGGCCCATCGTGGAAAGAGCGTCCAATTCCTCATCGACCTTCATAGTACCTATCTCCGCGGCAAATGCGCTTCCGGAACGCCCGGCGAGAACAATCGCCGTCACGAGAGGTCCGAGTTCCCTGAAAAGGCCAATAGCCAGAAGATCAGAAACATAAACCTCCGCGCCGAACATTCTGAGCGCGGCGGCCGATTCAAAGGCGAGAATCAAACCGAGAAGAAGTCCTATGCCGGAAGTGATGACGAACCCATCAAAAGCCGCACGCTGAAAAGCCAGAAAAAAGTCGCCCGCCCGAAAACGGCGCGGATGAAAAAAAATTCCCCCGAAGGCGCAGACCGATTCTCCGATGTAGGCGCAGACGTCTGCGCATGAACGGCAGACGCCCGCGATTTTATAGCCGGTAAAAGAAAACGGATTAGTCACTTCAGAGCCTCTTGAGCGCCTCGCTCATCGAGCGGGTGAACGCCGTTGAAAACGCTTTTGTATAATCCGCTTCATCGGTCGGTGCGACAGCCTCGCCGTGGGACGTCGAGATCACTCTGCGCGATTCGCAAAGTCTCAGCATAACGGCGACGGACGCGTCGCGCCTGCCTTCCTTCCGGCAATCGAGCGCCAATCTGGTAACCGTGACCTCAAGCTTCAACACAGAAGGAACGGACGATTTAGAATCAAGAACAGTACCGGCGAACCCGGCCGACTCCAGTGCGTCAAAAGCGCCCCCGTACAAAAGACGTTCAGGGGACGATGCGAACGCATTGCAGGGATCGAACGCGATTGAACCGTCCGAACGCAATACCGCGATGGAAGTTCCGTCATAGGGGGCGCGGACATCAACTTTAGAGAGTTTGACGCAATCCTTCCTGACTCCGGCGAAAGCGGAACCTTCGCCTTTAACCTCGCCCATCAGCCATTTTTTCGGAGCTTTGGGCGCGGAGGAAAGGCATCCGCAGAGAGAAACGAGCATAAGATAGACAAGTTGCTTTTTCATATCATTTCTCCTCAGTAATCCTGCCGAAACACCCAAAGCTTCTGAAGCTTGTAGGACAGAATAAAAAGAACGACATCGGCGAGAATCTTCATCAGCGTAATGGAAAGACCGTCAACATTGAGCAGCGTACTCAAGCATGTTGTCCCGACAATTGATATCGACATGATGGACAGGACGACAAGAGCGTACTTCCAGATGGACGCACGCTTTTTCACCTTTGAATGAAACACGTGACGGCGATTAAGATAATAGTTCACGGCGGAGGATGTGCTCCGCGCGGGAAGCATCGCAAACAGAATATCGTAATTTCGGGAGAAGCCGAAGGATTCCAGAAACAGAATCATCCCGGCAAACACCGCATTCTCAATCAGGAAGCTCGCGATGGAAGAACCCATGAATTTGATGAACCGTCCTCCGAAAAGGCCGCGGTATATCCTGATCGTATCCCGGACCGGACGGAAATGAGACGCCCGGTTGCTCTCGATGTAAATGGTTTTTATCGGCACCTGTTCAAGAGACTCGTGAGCCATCGCAAGTTTTCCGAACAAACGCATCTCATACTCGAACTTTTCACCTTCAGTCTCAAGCATCATGTCAAAAAGACGGCTCGGTATCGCCCTTAAACCGGTTTGCGTGTCATATATCGGAATCCGGTACATTATCCGCACGAGAAACGCCGTCACAATATTTCCAAGTCTGCTTCTAAACGGAACGCCGGACTTCAGAAAATCCCTCACCCCCAAAACAGCCAAGCCGGTCTCATAGGATTTTTCGGCGACTTTTGCGACATCTTTGGGACAGTGCTGCCCGTCGCCGTCGGCAAATACCGCCACCTCGACGCCGGGACGGTTCTTCTTGAGCCATGCAATGCCCGTTTTTATCGCACGGCCTTTACCGCGATTGACCTTATGACGTACAATAGAAACCTCTTCGGGAAGTTTCGCGAAATCTTCGACATTCTCACAGCTCCCGTCATCGACAACCACGACCGTGGCAAACATTTCAAGAAGCGAGACAGTCAGAGACTTAAGACCCGGTTCCGGATTGTAAACAGGTATTACGGCCGCGACGGCTTCTTTAGGAATCATTCACAGCCTCCATCCTTCTTGTTGCGAGTCGCCCACACAGGGCTCGGAAAACCGTCAGAAACGGACCAGCAGACGGAATCGTCGCGCTGATGAAGCCCATGACCTGCAAGTTCAAACGGCCAGCCGATTTCCAACTCATGCGCATTCTGCCTGTTCAGAACCGCACCGCCGGCGGCGAGCCGGTGATTCAGAACATATAGCCAGCATGACGACGAATCGGAAAAACCGTATGTGCCCTTTTCGGCGATGCGCTTAATATTCACCTGACGGATTCCCTCGGCGCGGACCTGACTGAAAAACGTCACGACAAAACACCCTCCCGCACATACTGCAAATGCCGTTGTGAGCAGACGGACGCAATTGCCTATCCGTCCGGATGCCGCAGCAAAGACATTGAACCAGAAAAGCACCGCAATGAAAAACACGTAACTTACATATCTCGAGTATCCGATGTATTTAACCGGCAGAGCAAAAAACGCCGCCATAAGCACCCAGCCGAGGAGCGTAACGCGATTGCGGTTGAAGAAAAGCGAAAGAGCCGCCCCTCCCCATAAAAGAAGGCAAAAAAACGGATTTTCACCGGTAGAAAGGAAATCATACCGCCAGGACGGGGCAAAAGCGTCAAGAGAATACCACATCATGCAACCCCATTCCGCGAGACGCCGACTGATCCAGGCATATACCATACGGGCCACATACCCCATCCTGCACGCATCCCCGTTCCCGATAAAATCCTCGGTCAGATCCATGAGAGGAACATCGGAGCGGAAACTGTGAGCGGGATAAAACGGGGAACCGTGACACCAGGCCGACGTCCAATAAGGCACAATGCAGAACACCGCAAGCGAAATGAAAAAAACCGCCAAAGCGACACGCATCCGTCTTTCTTTCCATCCGAGGCCAGCCGCGGTCAAAAGAAGAAACGCCACGCAGACGAGACTGTTGAACTTGCTTGAAAGCGCGATAACGGCTCCTCCGAAAAACATCATCAGGTCGATCGGATTTTTAGAGTTGAACCACATGCCGAGCGACAGCGCCGATATCACGATTGAAGCGTACGTGACGTAATCGACAAGACCGAAAAAGGAATTCCCGGCAATAATGTAATTGGACGCGACAAGAACCGCGAACGCCGCGGCCGTCAAGCGGGAACTGCGCCAAACGCAGGAGGCGAACCTGAATGCGACAGCTCCGAGCGTAATGCACATAATCCAAAGCGGATATCCAAGCGCCGTAAAAAGACCGGTCGCCGACTGCATCTGCGCGGCGAGAATATGCGAAAACTTCGGACTGGCTATTATATGCATGATTGAAAAAAGTCCGGTCTCGGCAAGGCCCCGATCCGCAAAACACGAGCGAACCGCCTCGATCGAAGACTCTCTGACAGGGTTCCAGCCATCCTCGAGAAAATGTGTTACAGGCAGATGACATATCGACGCATCGATGTGAACATATGTAAACGTATATAGCGTCAAGACAAACGCGAGCACGTTAAGACCCAGCACCAGAAAGCCGATGTTCCGCGAATAAACAAACGCGGCGGACACAACCGCTGCGACAGTCACCCAAAATTGCCACGCCTGCAGAGAAATGCCCAGTACAAAGCATACACTCGCCAGAGTGTAGCCCAACAGCAGCTGCAGGAGTAGAAACGGTTCAAACCTCATTGCATATATTATATCATCTTTATAATCCCTTTTGCGCATTATTTCTCGCTTACGCAATCGGCATGAGCCCGTTTCAGTTTGAGCGAAAGCGAAAAGCGATGACGTATCTCTCCATGCCTCGCTTGAGTTTCAGCATTCCGCTTCCACAATCGGCGCCGCAAGTTCATACGTTTTCTTGCCGCGAGTCCTGGGCTGTACGCCGAGTCGTACCAATTTTGCCACAGATTTCGCGATACTCTGTCCGCCCGGGCCGTCGACAATTCTGCCTTTGGCCGCTTCATACTTCTCAAACACATCTTTGAAAGCGTCTCCGACAGAGAGAAACTCCTTGATAAAATCGTTCGCCCGGTGAAGAAGTTCCTCGGCCGCATGAATAGTATCCTGGCGGTTCTTCTCGGTGCGATCGATGTTCCACATCATCTCAATCAAACGCACGACCGGAATAACGCTTGCGGAATTAACGAAAACGACATTGTATCTCCGCGCATAATCGCGCAAAAGCTCCCGCTCGCCGCTGACGAGGACAGTCCCCTTCATCGCCAGCATATATACCTCCTCTATAGGGATGTACATCAAAACGCACGGGAACGAGCCGGATACCGAAGACTGATAATCCGCAGCCTTTATCTCGTCTACGTGATTCCTTACCGATGTGATAATGTCAGACTCGGCTTCCGAACGGGCCGCATCGTCCGATGCGGCATGATAACGCTCCGCCGCGGCAAGCGTACATTTGGAGTCGATGATCAGCGAGCGGTCTCCCGGCATTTTGATTACAAAATCCGTCCGCTTGGACCTGCGCCCCGTATCTTCATCCCTGAACGTCTCCTGATACGTGTAATCGGTTCCTTCGACCATCTGGGACATATCCAGTATGCGCTTCAACTGGATTTCACCCCACTCACCCGTAAGGCGGGAATCGCCGCGAATCGCCCCTGCGAGATTGTTGGCCTGTTCTGTCACCTTGCTGGTCTGGGCCACAAGAGAAGTGATTCTGCCGACAAGATCCGTATGGGTCGTCGCGGACTTCTCGTCGGAGTTGACTATCTGGGTCTTCAAATGGTTTATGTCGAGTTTTAGCTGCGCGACGAGATCGCCTAACGGACCGGTAGCGTCCTCTTTCAGCTTACGCTCGCGATCTTCAAGAATCTTCTGCGCAAGTTCCTTGAATCGGGCCGCACCCTGATCAAGAGTCTTCTGGTACTGGACTTCGCGCTCCGACAGAAGTCTTTCATTGGCTTTCAGAGCCTCTTCGGCCGCCGTCAGCGATTTGGCAAGCGCCATCTTCCGGTCATGCTCCGTCTGAATCTTCCGGTCAAGCTCCTCCATCCTCCCGTTCATCGCGGCGATCTCATCCCTGAACTGCCGCGCCTGACGTTTTAAGCCATCCTCGGCATCCTGACGCAACCTCCCGTTCTCCTCCCGCGTCACCTTCAGTTCGACTTCCGCATTGGATTTCTCGCGCTCGGCTTTTATCCTTCCTGCCGCCTCCTCTTCACACCTCGCGTTAAGACGCGCACATTCCCTCTTCGAGCGGCCATGGATAAAACAATACACGGCAACCCCGGACGACAAGGCTCCTAAGCACGCAAACAGAATCTCGTTCATCCCCACCCCCGTTCAATCAGATTCCCATGAGCCTGATAGCGTTTTGACCGAGCACACTGGGCAGATCCTCCGCCGCACGCACCGACTTGACCCATTTGAGCGACTCCAGATACGACACCCAGGGGAAATCGGTTCCGAAAAGAAGTCTCTCGGTCGGCCATGACCTGCAAAGCCGCATCTCTTCATCGCGCGACCAGTTGCGGGACAGCGCGCTCGTATCGGCCCAACATCCTAAATCAATCAGCTCGTCGGTGGCATGAGGTCTGAAACCCGAACAGCCGCCGAGATGAGCGGCGATGAACTTAAGACCGGGAACGTTTTTAAGGAGCGCGGCGACATCCTCCGGTCCGCATGCGTCGTAACGTCCGGGATAACCTATGTCGTAACCGCAGTGGCATTGGACAACAAGCCCTATCGACGCCGCGGCGCGAAATATCGGCCAGACGGACGGATCGGAAAGAGAGAAATTCTGATAGTAGGGATGGACCTTTATACCCCGAAGTCCCGCAGCCGCGATCTCCTCGAGATGCGCGACTGCATCGGGATCCGCCGGATGGATTGAAGCGAACGGCACGATCATGCGCCGCGCACGATCACCGAGATGCCCGTCGCGAATCGCAACCGCCGTACGGAGTATGACGCTGTGCTGAGAAGGCTTTGTCGCCACCGGACACATCACTGCGCGATCGATCCCGGCAAGTTCCATATGATCAAGCTGATTCTCGAGCGTTCCGTCCGCCGACGGCTGAAGACTATCCCCCGTGCGCGCCACGAGTGCAGAGAGCGCACGTACGGCAACGGCAGGAGGAAAATTATGGGAATGAACGTCTATTATCATTTCAGCATAAACTCAAATGAAAGCCATATTTTTCCGCTCACTTTTTATCTTCACCCGCAAATTTCTCGAGACCTTTAAGCACCACATTCGCGAAAATCGCATTGCCTCGATGGTTAAGGTGTGTGCCGTCCCACGTAAGCGTTCTCTTTTGGGGATCCTTCTTTTCGGCAATCGCCTTGCGGATAGCGGCGCCCGGATCGAGATAAATATACTTGCGCTCCAAAGCCATGCGTTTAAGTTCCGCGTTGTACGACACGAGATTTATGTTCGCGCCATAGTTGGGATCGTCCTCCATAACCGGAGTCTGTGAGAGAACGACTATTTTCGCGCCGGTTTTGTCGAGCTTGTCGAAAATGGTCGAGACGTTTTTGACATACTTGTCAAGCGGGACCCCCGGATTGTCCGCGACCGGATTGGGCGAATCGTTCACCCCGCACGAGAAAAAGACCCACGTAGGCTTACGGCGGATGACGTCCGCATTAATGCGCTTGAGCATGTCGGCGCTCGTATTTCCGCCGATGCCCGCATGAATAAAGGCGACCTCATCAACTTCCTTGCGGACACGCGACTCAAGTATATTAACCCATCCACGAGGATCATCCGAGCCGCATTGGGTTATTGAATCTCCGAGAAAAGCGATCCGGTCGCCGTTTGCAAAAGGCAATTTTGCAAACGCCGACGCGGAAACACACAATGCAAGCAGAACAGATGCGGACATTTTCATATTTTCAATCCTTTTTTATGACCGCACAATTATATCATAAAAACGAAATGCTTTTAACACGCAAGTTAAAACGCTCCCGCGGCTTCATTTACGGCTTTAGAACGCTCTTCAACGCCTTTACGGAACGCCTCATCGCGCATTTCGCGCAATTCTGAAGCCGCCAAACGGGCTGCATCGTCGTCCCAGGCCGTAATCACCGTCTCGTAATCGTTCGAGGCGTCCGCGAGACAGACGGACACACCTCTGCCGGGCGCGATATCAAGCACATAAAGAGGACGTATCCAGCTGGCAAGACGTGCATGTGCCCCATAACGGCGTTCAAGAGCTTCGACGAGATAATGACGCCGGCCATACGGATCCTGTGCAATCTCCTCCCGTGCACAGGCGCATACCTTGACAAGTTTGTGTGTCTTCGGCGAAACAAACGCATAATAGTCGTCAAACCCATTGAGTTTTTTCTCAGGAGTAAATTTAATCATCTTAAGCGCACTCTCGCCGGGAACGTCCTCCGCTTTGTCGGCCCCTGCGGGAACCTCTCCGAACTTCAAACCGAGAAAAGAATCGTTAGCGGCTTTCGGCGCTGTCGATTCGGCCGCATTCTCAGTCCCGGCGGTTTTGTCCTTGGGATTTTTCTCTTCACTCTTGTATTGAGACATCGGAACCGTCTCCGAATAAACGCTCGTCTCATGACCGACGACATTGCCGTCGGAATCTGTGATTTCACGCTTCGAGCGTTTGGTTCTCGTGACTGTTCCGTTGCCGTTGGTGACCACGGTTTCCTTCTCTGTTAATGTCGAAGGAGTGTTTTGACAACTCTCAGCCTGAACCTCACCGCAACCGGCAAGACCCGCCATTGCTGCGATCATTCCATATTTCATCGTATCAGTATTCATTTTGTTTTTCCTTTCTTTTTTTCGGCATCCATAGCGCCGACACAAAAAATATAGCATACGCCGTGCCAACGGCAAATTTGGCAAACCGACTGTAAAATCCGGGTCATTTTGTCTCAACACGAGAAAACAAGAGACACAATTTCTCTTTGGCATACAGCAAAAGGTAAGAAATGCTATAATATAAACAAAACCATATTGCATAATACCATAGCATTAAAAGGAACTCCGATATGTCTTTCCTAACTCGCCACCTCGGTGTCATAATCACAGTTGCAATGCTCGTAGTCAGCAACCTTTTTATGACTTTTGCATGGTATTGGCACCTGAAAAGCCAAAAACCCGGTTCTTCCAACTGGCCGCTTATCGCGATTATCACCGTAAGCTGGCTCATTGCCCTCATCGAATACATGATAGCCATTCCCGCCAACAGACTCGGCTCGTCCGCAGGCCTTAATGTAGCACAACTGAAAATCATCCAGGAAGTTGTCTCAGTTACGGTTTTTATCCCCTTCCTGCTTATCTTCATGGGCGAAAAATGGAAGTGGGATTATTTGTGGGCGCTGCTCTGCATGGTTTGCGCCGTATACTTCGTCAATCGCTCAAAGCTGTAAGTAAGCCGATCTTTCATATTTCACAGCTCATTCGCCATCCGCAGAATTGGCGGAAGAGCCAAGTTTCGAACCATCGGACATCCGTTTACCTCAACAGGACAAAATTTATGATAGGCGAACTTGAAATCTGCCATTTTCTACTCTTATAGAGAACGCGGCTATTACATCATACTTCATAATTTTGCTTTGATTCTCTATTTCTCTCCACAATATCGCTTCTTTTTCTCTATTTGTAATCTTTAGTTGGTTTTAACCTTTTACGGTTTTCACTCTTCGATTCAAACCGGCATTATCCTTACATTTTACACGGGTTTCAATGCCGTGATATTTACCCGATCAGTCTCAATCAGCCAAATCGTTTTCGCAATTCCAACTCAGTCAACACAATTGAAGTTAATACAACGATGATAGGCAACAGCAATGTTATGCAGACGTCATACAGCATCAAATAGTCAGAATTAATGCAAAGTCGATTCCAAAACAAGTGGGCGGTGGCCGCTACGATCAAAGCCGCGAAACCGAACATCGTCAACAATTTTGCACTGTATCTCTGCGCAAAATCCCAAGCCTCCTGGCTCTTACGCGAACGAGTAGTGCGGTAACCGTAGAATTCATTGATTTTTTTCGGCGGATACATCCACAATACAATTCCCACCACCAAAAAGATCAGCGGGCAAATATAACATGTATACGGCATAATTTTGAGGGTGCTTATTGTATAGGCTTAGAGCGCATTGTCACACGAATCTTATCGAAAATACGTACTAGTTCACCTGCCTCAATCAAAACAGGAGAAATCTCCGCTACATTCGGATACAATTCTTTCAACAACAAAAGCCAGTATTCGCTTTCGGATGCTTCTTTAGCGACAACGGAAATCTTATGGAGAAAATCACTCCTCGATTCAGCGCGATTCGCTTCACGGTAATTAGCACCGATAGCGGATGCTGATCGGGCAAGTTGATCTTTTATATTACGAGATTCAATACCAACGGGGATTTTGCGAAGTGTTCGCAGGACGGCAACAGAAAAGGCGACGGTCCGATTTTCAAGTTCTAGTTTGAATTCTCCGTTCGTCATGACATCCCTTTCTCAGAAACTGTCAAACTCGCAAACTGTTAAACTGATTCTACTTGCAAACTTATTTTGGGTTTGGGGAGTTAGTAAGTTTTACAGTTGGTCAGTTGGATAGTTTAACAGTTTTACAGTTTTTATAATTGGCGGAAGAGCCGAGTTTCGAACCCGCGGACATCCGTTTACCTCAACAGGACAAAATTTATGATAGGCAGAATTGAAATCTGCCATTCTCTACACTCATAGAGAACGCGGCTATTATATCATATTTCATACTTTTGTGCATACTCTCTATTTCTCTCCACAATATCGTTCCTTTTTCTCTATTTGTAATCTTTAGTTGGTTTTAATCTATTACGGCTTTCGCTCTTCGATTCAAACCCATATTACTCTTACATTTTACACGGTTTTCAATACCGCAATGTATACCCCATTTGAACAGTTAGCGGACGAGCGGTGCTGAAATTCTCTTCAAACATCCACAACATCCCTTGTAGACCGCGCCTTCAAGATTGCCCATAATACAAGATATACCAATGCTGGAATGCCGGAAAGGAAGAGCGTCGTCAACGCGACTACCCACCTCAATCCCGTAACATTGAGATCAAGCTTGTGTGCGATACCGGCACAGACACCCGCGATTACTTTCTCATCACTGCTTCGATAAATGCTGCTCATGGATCAACCTTATGGTTGCGGATTGTGGATGCGTTCTTGGGTTGGGCAAAGATTATTCTTCATATCCCACTCAAGATTACGGTCATTGGGCGTAGGATTGAGGTAGTAGAGAAATTTGATATTTGTTAATATATTTTTTTCCTCAAACAAATTAAAATCTCCATAAATTTTTCCATAATAAGCTTTTTTGATTACGCCATTTTCATCTAATTCTGTTCTAATCCTGATATAATAACACCTATCTGGATTATTATTATTCTTATACTCTGTTCGCGAAAGACGGCCACGCCAGCAAACTCGCTCTGGCACATATCCATCGGTGGGAGCTATACGTAACTTCAACATAGACTTATATGCAGGGACTTTTTCTATCATCCCATTCATTAATCCGTTGAATCCGACCTTTACATCATATCGATAGAATTCATTAGTTTTTATTCCGCTTGGATATTCATAAGGCTCAAGTCCAAGCATTACTTTTTTTACAGTAAAATTTATGTCTGATATTCTCCCTTTACCATATGGCGGCAACCAATCCCCCTTAAGTAAATCATATGAAAAGGACTCTTGCAATGGTAGCAGTTCAGCAAAAGAATTCATTCCATATTGTATTTCTGCTTTCTTCACATAAAGAGAAATCGGATTAACAACTCGATCTAATCGCGCGGTAATAATCACATCGTCAGGAATCCAACGACCAAACTTTAAAGCAGATCGTTTTTCATAATCAAACGAATACCATCCTGAATCATAAAACCCTTCATTTCCTCTGACTATACAAGAAGAATGCCCCGCTTCTGTTCGGCCACTTAACTGGCAAAAACCTTCGGAATCAGTAACTTCTTCATCTGAATTATTTTTTGCCCCAATTCCCCATGCTTTAGGGTAATTCTTAAAACCTCCATAAACCTTGATTTGCGGGATCGGTTGTCCGGTCTCTGAATCTACAACTTTAACCCCAAGGCGCGCAACACCACCCGCATGCGAAGTTGCAACCAACAAGGTCAATATTGCCGCTATCTTAATTTTCATTCTTTCTCCTCATTAACGAGTTTCTTAAAAAATTTATTATTGAAACGAAATGCGATGTTCTTAATATCAGAATGCCACCACTCATCTTCAGCTCGTGGCCAGTCTCCTGACTCACACATAGTATAATCAATATTCCCCATCACTCCCTTTGTCAACGAGTTTGCCCCAGCAGCCAAGCTTGTCGCAGGTATGGCATCTGCTAGAATCCGAGGACAGATAGGCGATATCCGTTCTTGCGGAATATCGTTAGTCGTAAACAACCAATTTTCAAGGAAAGGTTTAAATCCAGGATGCACAACAATGTCATCGCGAGAAAGCTTCTTTAT
This sequence comes from Kiritimatiellia bacterium, assembly GCA_045656225.1. Classification (GTDB taxonomy): domain Bacteria; phylum Verrucomicrobiota; class Kiritimatiellia; order RFP12; family UBA1067; genus UBA1067. The sequence continues at coordinate 50,826 of JAZOQU010000048.1, forward strand.
CCTATTTCTAAACCGATCTGTCATTCTACGATTTGGCCACGTTACATAATTTCTATTTGTAGCATAATAGTCATTATAACCCCACCCGCCCTCGCTATTCATTTGCCAGTCTTCAGGCGCTTGTTCAGCATACTTAGTGCCTTTCATAATTTCTTGAACTGCCCAGAAATTACCACGATATAGTTTCCCTGAGAGCCAATGATTTTCTCTTACATTTCCCAATGTGTCTTCTGATTGAGAGAAACAATTTATGGCATTCACAATCCCGGAGAATCGTTCTCTCCAGGTAAACCTTCTTCTACCGTCTTCAGAATTAAACAAACGCCACCATTCTGAAGAATAAACTTTATTTGTAACGCCTCGCCAATCATGATCTATCATAGCATCAGAAAAAGCATCTTCATCATACGCCTCCATAGGTACGGCTGCATTGAGCATATAATATTTATCATACACAAGGCCATGATCCTTTGCCGCCGATGAGACGAGCATATTACCGAGCGAATGAGCAAAAATAATCTTTCTTCCATTAAGAGCGGCGCAGTCATCGACAAATCTCGATGCTGTCGCGAATGCGTGTTCTACATTGATATAATAGTTGGGAGCCTCATCCGTAAGCCCTGGCACACCTATTGCCCCACGAGTATCATCTCCTCGCCAATCGACCGCCGTAAACCTCGAATTACTGCCCGACTGTCGAAGGCGCTTAAACATCTCAGCAGCCCAACCACGAGCAGATTGAACACTTACAGCATATCCATGAACAAATATGTAATGCTTATTGTCGCACTCACTATCCGGATAGTTTGACGGCTCACCGACTCGTGTAGGAACACAATTCGTATCTCCACACACCCAGCGCTCATCAATCCAACGGAACATATCCTCTACTGGCGAAACCGAAAGCGGCAATTTCATCTCGAAGAGAGGAGCGTCACCGTCCGCTCGGGGTTTCTGGTAGGCTCTTAAAACGAGTGGCGCTATTGATATATGCTTATCTTCTACAGCGCGACCTTCAAGAAGCACAATTCCTTTATTTGTATTTTCTCGCATTGCAGCAATAAACTTCTTCGGCAACAATGTCTCTTCTTCCGTGATTTGAATAGTTTCTGCAGAACTAAGATTCGCTGACAAACTCTCACCACACCCATTAAGGTCGGTTGTAAGAAAATCTCCTGCACTTCCTTTTTCGAGAGATGTCCACACAAGATTAATTGCGCCGTCTTCATTTGACAATGTCAACTCAACACTTTTATTGATGTCATCCAATTGTTTTAAGGCTCGCCCCATATCAATCCAAACAGGGGTAAAATCAAGAGTGTCGCTTATACCATCAACCTTATCATTGTGATAATCAGGAATACGAATATCCCGATACAAATCGCGAATGTGGCTTACCCAAGACGGATCGCCCCAGCCCGGTATGTCTTCATTATCATCATTTATAGATCCGTAATCATCGTCATCATTAATCCAATGACGCAACGGCTTATTTCTGTAAACACGTGACAAATCATCATTCGTAAATCCATCTTTTCTATCGTAATCACCCACAATGCCGCCATCTAAAATAAGAATCTCAGCAACTTTACCTTCCCCAGAAAAAGAATAGCTCGTGTCGTCAAATGCTTGAAACAGACCACTCGGATCGTTAGTGACGACACCTACACAGGTTGGCGGGATACAAATAAGACTATAATCATAATCTGGCGAGCTTTCGTATTCAGGGTCTGTTCCTGCATGATACATTCGTACCTCATATGTCCACCCACGAAGCAACATTGCCGTCTTGGTTTCGCACTCGCCATATTCAGCGTTCACCCATTCAAATGATTTCGGCTCTTCATTTGAATTTGGCGCTTCCCCATTAGGCTTCTTTACGGGCTTAAGTGACAAACGATATTTTTCCGAATGACTACCACTTGGGTCTCCAAAATTAAATGCGACAGGAACTCTACTTGCGGGAGCTCCTCCATCCGTTGCATCACTAGGATCGCTTGAGTTTTCAACTTCCTGTCCATCGGAGACTCCATCCCCGTCAGAATCATCGTTCCTCGGGTTCGTCCCATAATCCGCCTCTTCTTGATTATCTAAACCATCCTCGTCTGCATCAAAGTCAGAATCGTTAGTGTTATCTGAATCAACAGTTTCATCATCATTATTTACACGAGGATTAAAGTCGTTATTATGCTCCCATCCGTCATGCATTCCATCGCCATCAGTATCTGGCTGACGAGGATTTGTACCAATTGAGAGTTCTAATTCATCAGAAAGACCATCACCATCGGAATCAGTTATAGCATTATTCGGGTCTGTTCCTGTGCCTTGAATGACTTGATGAATGCGATAGGCATAAGGAGGTACGTATTGATTGTAGCCGATGTTCGTCTTGCTTGATCGAATCCTATCCTGCACGCCAATGCTTGCATTGTATCCATAGACACCATCTGACGTTTCTTCGCCATAAATTATTTCCGTAGACTTGTATACTCCGTTTGTAAATATCATCGTAGCCTGGAAGGAAACGGTGTTTGTATCCCCGGCATTTAAATCGCAATATTGAACTGCATATTTAACATTGCCGTTACTCCCGCTCCTGAAAGCGGATATTGTCGGCTTTGGAGTATCACTAAGTTGATGTGTCCAATACGGGGCTATTAGCAGTGCTGCATCAGACAGGAAACTTCCATCCAAACTTATGGGACTAGCGGTGACCACATCCTCCGGATAATGAAAATCGGAGCCGACAAGCAATATGCCGTTCCATTGGCATATAACATCATAGATGGTCTCTCCTCGTATCGTCAATGAATCATTGTCGCCGTAAATATCAAGATAGTAGAACTTCATCTCCTCATCGACATCAAGACTCAATGAAGTCCAGCCATTCGAAACAGAAGCCCAATCGTTTTCTGAAGCATATCGATTGCGATAACATCCAACCTCCTCTCCATCGTCAAGCCCATCTCCGTCCGTGTCTTTTACACGTGGGCTTGTTCCTAAGCTTTGTTCCTCAATATTGGTAAGTCCATCTCCATCTGTATCGTTATTACCATCATTTGAGCCTGAATTGCGTGGGTTGAAACTCCATTTCACCTCCCAGCCATCATTTAATCCATCTCGATCGGAGTCTGCATTTATCCCTGAAGTCCCTCGCTGATATTCGTCTTTATCGTTCAACCCATCACCGTCGGTGTCAAGAAGGATCAAGGAAGTACCGTTGGAATTTTCGACATAGTCTGAAAGCCCATCACCATCAGAATCATTTAATATAGGCGATGAACCCAATTGATATTCCTTTAAGTTTGAAAGACCATCACTATCCTTGCTTGTAGACGCATCATATTTATAATTTGGATTGAGTCCATAACGCACCTCCCAGGCGTCCGGCATTCCATCTCCGTCTGTATCGAACTTGAAAGGATCTGCGCCTGCCTCAATCTCCGCACCATCATCAAGTCCATCTTCATCCGTATCGGGGTTAAGCGGATTCGTGCCATAAGTAAATTCATCACCATCGCGCAGGCCATCTCCATCAGTATCTGAACGAATAGGGCTTGTGCCGACTCCGAATCTGAATCCAAGAGAAAGACTATTTGTGACACTATTCTCCTTTTCATATCCCCAGATAAGGAATTGGCAACTATCACCTGATTTCGTACCGATACGCCTGTTGAACACTCCTATAGTTGCACTTGCACCGTTCAGCCCCAATGATGTCATATAGTAATTAATTCGAATAGGGAAATTAGTGTCGCTTGAAAGAATAACTTGGAAGGTAATCATGGAATTCGTGTCGCACTGCCCATGCTTACAAATATTTACAAAGTCAACCGTAAGATTCGTTGTAGCAACATCTGCCATCACCGAAATCCGAGAACAACATTCACCATACAATGTCAAATCATCCCAAAACGGAGCTATCATAACATCATTGCCATTTTTTGAAATATCCGATGGAGGCGCATTTCTGTAATCAGAGGAGGAAATTTGCATTCCATTGGTAGGAATAAGATGCAATTTGCCATTCGTATCAATTGAAATCTTGTTAAACCCCGTATCGCACATTTCCAACAAGAACGGAAGCTCCATAGTCTTAATAGAATCGTCAATGCTTGATGCACCTATGGCTTCGAAAATGTTCGTGCTATTTTCACAACCAGCATATGACCCTATATTTGAAGACATTATTTCCAATACATCCGTCTCTTTCCGGTCCGAAAGACCATCCTCATCCGAATCTGATAAAATTGGCGATGTCCCGAACCTCTGAAACTCATCGGCATCCGAAAATCCATCGCCATCAGTATCTTGTTGTGTTGGTGACGAACCAATACGACATTCCACTCCGTCTGCTAATCCATCACTATCTGTGTCTACAACGAATGGATCTGAACCGTTTTCAACTTCCCATCCATCAAGTGCTCCATCACCATCCGCATCTGCCTCCAAAGGATCTGTTCCTCCTTGTAATTCCAGGGCATCATTCAACCCATCTTCATCTGAATCCGCTTTCGTAGGATTCGTTCTACCATCTATCTCTGATTCATCAGAAAGACCATCGCCATCGGTATCAGAATGGACAGGGCTTGTTCCGTATACATGGACTTCTTCGCCATCTTTGATCTCATCATTATCACTGTCGGCAGACAATGGATTCGTCTGCAGGGTTATCTCTTCTCCATCTAAAAGTCCATCTCCATCAGAATCTGGATTCCAAGGATCTGTTCCTTTGGCTATTTCGTCTGCATCGTTCAAACAATCCTCATCCGTATCCGGATTAGACGGATCAGTAAAATGAACAAAAAGTTCATGCTCTATCAGCAATCCATCTCCATCTAAATCGCTTCCGGGGATTGCATTGTGCGCAATAGAATGAAAATGAAGCGAAGTCGTTTCAACCGGTACAGAATCTCGCCACCATCCATTAGAGTCGGCGCAAGCCCCAACTGTCAGATTGGAGATTGCCGAATAATTTAATCGACTCAAATCATATCGATAACTAAATCTGCCATTTGTCCATATTTCCATTTGGAAACTTATTGGAGAATCAGTACTTCGATCGAGAAGAACATTCTGCCATGTCAGTAGTAATGTATTCACATCTGTTATCTGATACCAAAACTGACTTGGACGACTGTCATCATTAAGCAATCCCCAATTAGCCTCTGGCACAATTCCCAGCACTGCGCGAAGAGGGGCAAACACATTGTTTTCGGATAGATTACGCGAGCGTATCTCACCGTATGAAAACATTGTAAGTGCATCGATATTGTTTGTGCCGACACGGAAAGACCAATCTTCAAAGGCGAGATAAAACCAATCCTCTGCCGCGCCGTATCTGCGCCAATCGGAATGCACGATAGCATTTGTTGGGGCAGAAAAATCGTGCACCTCATTTGTTCCAACACGAGTTAGTACAAAACCTCGCGAAAAATCATCAGCAGAAAGTTCTTTAACATCGAAAGAATCATTTTGTGCATTACCTATACCGCCAAGACCTTCATTTGCAGTTTGCGAATTTGAATCATCATTATTTGCATCAGCAGAGTTTTCATTATGATTATTCATGTCTGAAAGAGAGGGAGCTTCGATCCCGTTCTGCGGATAATCCGTCGAAACAAACACACCACCCCATGTACTATTTATCAATTCCTCCTGTTTCTGCGTATTTAAATACTCCTGCTTTTCTTCTTGAGTGGGAAATGCTGTATATGTGGCCCAAGCCGAACAGACAAGGAAAAATACAACGGCTGGCCATCCAAAACGTTTTGCCATCGCTCTCAAGCGACTGCTAAACCGATACAACTGGATGACGGCAATGGAGACAAACAAGGCAACCAAAACAGAAAGACAAGCCCTTATCAAAAACCAGTCGAACGCTTCCTTAATCGCTATAATATTTATATCCATGCCCTCGTCCTACCTTATTGTTATGTAGAAGTAGCGGTAATCGATACCACAGGATATCCATTCGGAAGGCACATCGACGCCTCTGCGAGTAACTCTCATCATATTCCATGTTGGGAGATAAAGCCAATTCGGAACAACTCTCGAAAAATTTGAGAAAACTTGAAGTGAGCCTACACTTGCAGTGAACTCTTTCGGCGTATAATCCTTTTTCATGCGCATTTTAATATTAAAATTAGATTTGCCAGATTGTGATGCCTGCACTTTTTCAGCATATCGGCAGCCTTGTCTAACATCCTCTATTACATAATATCCATTTCGCCAGCCGTAGATTGTGTCTGTTTCAGCAAATGTTAAAACACCATCTTGATTCATGTCTCGACCAAAAGCAACTTGAATACAGTTCGATGGAGTAGAAATTAAAGAAAAATTAAGTTCAAACCTTTTTACATCAATACGCGTCGCATTAAAGACAATGTTCGTCGTAACTTCAGTATCGGCATAGGGAGACACCGGCAAAGGAGAAACATTGAACTCCTTCGCGGGTACGCCAAGAGGAAGAAGAATCGCAAGAGCAAAACACACAAGCGATCCTCCATAACGACAACAAGAGATACCTCTTGCTTTAAGAAGTAAATTTAACATAACATAACCTTGCCATTGAAACGTCTATATTATATCAAATCCGTATTAAGGATGCATATTTATGACAAAGAAGGATTATTCCATAAATTCCGCTTCCATCAACTTTTGGTTAACATTCTCATCAAAACCATAGAATTCCGCAATATACGAGCAAGGGAGGCTGTGATTTTTTAATTGATTTTAACTTTACATTGCATTATCTTCAGTGCCATTTAAATTTATCACAATATAATTAGGTTAGAATATTCCTAGTCCATATATGAGCGTTGTTACTTTGTGCGCATCATCTCATTGTATCTACAAATCTCATCAATCTGTGTATATAGCCACTTACCACCGAAATATGTTCCAACAACCGATGCAACCACAAGTGCAATCGCAATAAATTTAAAAAATCCTGCAAGCCTTGTCTCGCGAGACCAGGCATCTATGAAATTATAAAGGTTATAACAGAACACAATTGGCGATGCAAAAGCAGATATTACAAACATCAAGAGGATACTTATCGCCATAGACAAAAAACACCCGCCCATCGTTGCGTCAGCATTCATCTCGCGCTTCACCTCTCGTCCAGACGAATCGGTATAAACATCATCATATCGAGTATTAAACCCATTATTACAACAGCTTAGAAACATCTTTACAAATGCTGCACTTTGAAACAACCCCAAAAAACCTATCGCAAAGAACACATCACTCTTATCGCCCAATTTAAGGATATTCTCATTATCATGCCATCCACCATGTGGCACTTCCCTAAGTAGCCAAAACATATAACATATTCCTGCGAACCATATTATTGAACCAATGAATCGCAATGTTGCTTTTCCTTTTGTCATCTCTTATACCTTTCTATTGTAATACAGTCATTTTATTTATAAATGAAGCGAGCACCATTACACAAATTACATCTGACCTGCTGTTGCAAATTCCGCATCCCATTACATGTCTGGCATTTTATTTCTGCAGGAATTCGTGATGGCATACGTGTTGGACGGGATCGCTTACCACCAAACGTATTTACAAGCCCCCCAACTACATTGACAGCAGCACCAATCTGGGCCGCCGGATTAGGAACGCGCCCCCGACCATTACATGAATAACAGCGAGATTTTTGTATAACATAGCCATGCCCTCGGCAAGAACTGCATCGAACTTGTATTGGCTTTCGTCTAACACTAAAATCCGAAGTTCCGGGATGAACAAATTCCCATCCATTTTCTGCCATCCATTGGTTGGGTGTATAACTTGACACAACATGATTGTAACGAGGATGTCGCATATTGGCTTGCCATTGACAGCTATTTACAAATGAATTATACACTTGCTTTAGTTCGTTATACGCCCGTACAGAACCATTCACGTCATTTCTTGACAACTGGTTTTTTAGGGTACTGATTTGCGAACTTATTTGTCTCGCCGAACTTCTGTCATACCGATATCCTCCCCCCGTATAGTGCTGCACGTTGCGTTCAATTACATTACACTCATTATAAAACCAGTCTTTTGGCCTTGGCCATTCTGGTGTAATAGGCCGAGAAGCCGTACCACCTGATGTTGTAGGCGGCATATATGTGGGGGGCGAAGGCTGCGATGGCGTATAAGTCGGAGTTGAGGACCGTGGTGGCGTATAGGTCGGAGTTGGTCGTGCAGGCGGAGTGTATGTTGGTGAAGGAGTACTTCCTCCGTTGTCACCTTTAATTCCTTCATGAATCGCCTCCCAACCACTTCCTACCTTTTCCTTAACCGCAGAAATGTTGTTATCCTGAACAAAGTATACCGCCCCCGCAACACAAGCAGCTGCGATCCCAACAGGAAATAATGGATGTTTACGCCAAAACGATTTCGTCTCGGATACTCGTGGCGGTGACGGTGGACGCCATTCCTTTCGAGGCTTAGAACGTTGGGGGTTCGGCGGAGGCGGAGTGGAAGGCTTCCACTGTTTTCGCGGGGGCTCTGGCCGTGGTGGTGGCGGCGGAGTTGGGGTTGGCCATGGCCGCCGAGGTTGTGGTTGTTGCCGCGGGGATGGAGTAGGGGTTGGAGTTGGCCGAGGCGATTGGTGCGGTCTATGTGATGGGGTTGGATTGGGTGAAGGATGACTTGGTGGGATAGGGGCATCTTCTCGTTCACCTGCCTCCACAACAAATGCACTGCAACATTTTTTCAGGAATATCTCTATCGTACTTGCAATGTCTGAAGCACCAATTGACGATCCATCTCCAAGGTTAATCGACGACGCCCGTGCCATTTTTTCAATCGTCGTTCGAGATACTTTGCTCCCTTTGCGATAATTGCACTTGCCGGATTGTTGAAGCGCAACCATGAATCCGACAGAACCAAGTATTCTGGCACAAGTGCCTCTCTCTGCCTTTTGACAGATGTTAGACACGATCTCCCACCATTTGTCAAATGCCACACCTACGTCAGGATTCTCTGTTGCTTTATTTTTTCGTCGGTTATCTTTCTTGGTGGCAGAAAACTCTGCATAAGCCCGAGCAGATATGTTACTCCATACAGCTTGATCAACAAGCACGGAGACATTGATGCCATCACCACTCTCCTCAACGGATAACCAAGCATACGGCGCAACTTTTATCTTAAACAATCTCGCACAATATTCTTCCACAAAGCGGAACTGTGCGTCAAGGTTGTCATAATTGACCGATGCATCTTCGCTTCTGCCAAGCAAAGCAACACCCTTGCAAGCCTCTACAATAGCATCTACGGCTACATGATAATCAGTTGACATGATCTCGCCTCTCGCCTATGACCAACACTCCATTACTCTATCGTGTAACTATCAATGACACGACGAGCTTCGCGCATTTCTTCATCCGATATCACATGCGTTGTCTGAAGGGATGTCCGCACGGTCCGCCCAGTTTCAACATCGGTAAAAATGATCTCGAGCAATCCTTGTTCATTAAGTGAATATTGTATTTTTAATGGACGCTCTGCTGGACGGTTCGGCGGCAACCCATCCATTGTAGCGCGCCCAATCTCTACTGCATCCTCTGGATCAGCAACTCTCTCAATGGCATCGTTCTCCATTGTGATAAATTCTACGCCCGTCTGCCCTTCATCAACTGTAAAAAACTCTCTAGTAACCGAAACAGGCAACGGAGTATTTCGTATAATCAAATTACTAACGATTAACTTTCTAATATTCTGCGTCCGCAAAAGTTCGCCATCCAGTGTGCGATTACCAAAACTCTTGCTACAAACATTTGTAATCTTTATCAATCGTTTCTTATCAAGAGGTGCACCACCAGTTAATGTAAAAATCTCGCTTTGAGCTCGACTTGACAACTGATCGGCAACTCCTGATAAAGTCATCACGTCATTATTATCTTCAAATAACGCAAGCCCAGTGTCGTTCTCAACAACCTCCTTGATTGCCATTTGCTGTGCATAAAGTGCAGCACCACGCGCAACAGCCTCATTGGGATTGAACATCTTTGGGTCTCGTCCATACCACTTCTTTACTGCGGCCATAACCTGTGGCATAATTGATGATCCACCCACAAGAAGGACATCATCAAGTGCAGAAGGAGTAAGTCCCGCATTTTCGACAACTAGACTGCAATGAGTTAGTGCCTGTTGGAGAAGCGAAGCTGTCTTTGCCTCAAACTCACTTCTTGTCATCTCCATGGTATGCTGATGCCCCTTGTAACGACTGCTCAAACGTACACGCTCATTGTCTGTCAATCGTCGCTTGTTTTGCTCGGCTTTTTGTCTCAGATCCGCCATGAACTCTGCATCGTTGCGAATCTCTGACACATCGAGGTGATATTGAGCCGCAAGGGAATCAATGAATGAATCCATTATCTTTTCATCCCAATCAACGCCTCCTAGATGAGAATCGCCACCTGTGGCTTTCACTTCAATCTCAGAATTTGTGATACGTATGACCGTGGCATCAAAAGTGCCTCCGCCAAGGTCATAGACCAACACATACTTCTCGGCAGAAGGATTGGCAACACCATAGGCAAATGCTGCTGCCGATGGCTCATTGATAATTGCTACAACGTCCAATCCCGCGAGTTCCCCGGCACGTTTCGTAGCCTCACGTTCATTGATTCCAAAATATGCCGGGCAGGTTATTATCGCCCTACGAACATTGACACCATGCTCGTCCCACGCATCCTTCATCAGCTTTCTTAAAATCAACGCCGATATCGTTTCAGAGCGGAATTCGTGTCGTGTTCCAGGTCGGAATGTCCGATTTGTACCGATACTGCGTTTGACACACATTACTGTTTTGTCTGGCGAAACTACAGCCTCGTTTTTTGCGGCGGCACCAACTCTGGCCGTTTGCCCATCAAATAGAACCACTGAAGGAGTAGTATTATCTCCTTCGGCAGATGCATAAACAATGTTCTTACCGTTCTCATCAAATCCCGAGACGCATGAATACGTTGTGCCGAGATCGATTCCGTAAATGGGCTCTGTCATTTTTTATTTTACCTTTCTGGTGTGGGTTTGGTTAAAGCGGCTCACCATATTGCTTGGCTTCCATGGCATGCATGACATAAAGCCATATCAATCCAATGGTTCCAATAATTGGGGCACTAAAAAAGAAGAAAAGGAGAATGAAGAGTTTGAACGCGATCACAATAATCAGAGCGATAAGCGAGAATAGGCGGAAACTGAACCCCAACATAAGCCATGTTGGGAATCCAGTTCCACCGTTCTTTTTCCCAAACAACATCTCCTTGAGTGAATCATAGACGAATCGTGAATATGGATACAGCATGATGTTGGTTGCTGCAAGAATAAGCTCCCCGCGTCCAAGGGGACGCACCCGTGCAGACATGCCAAACACAACCATAAAGATGGCTATGCCTATAGCTATCTGCTTGAAGTAGTAGGGCTTGGGAAGTCCTCCAAGCGACCAAGCAAGACTGTTTTTCAGAAACGTCATTCGATGTTAAGAGCGTTTGAGATTTTAGGGGCATCCATCTTTACGCCCTCGACCTTCACATCAATCTTGGTGCCGGAGGCCACATGGAGCGCGGAGACATTCAACACCATATCGCTGTCAATCTCAAAAGTGACATCGATTGGATCATGGGCAGGCAACCCTTGAGGTAGCATCAACTTTGCCCTCTGCAAAATTGTCACGTCTTCAACATCTGCGATTCGTTCCTCTTTTGACAGTTCCCGTCCCTCAACGAACAATCCAACGTCACCCTCGGTAATCTGAACTTCAATCTCCTGTTGGTTTGGCACATCCGTGCCAAAACGTTGCACGAATTTTGCGGAAGCTTGTGGCTGTTGCTTGACAAGGAGATTGAATACTACTTTTTTGCCGCCACGATTAGCCACCACTCCATAACTCTTACTCAGAATGTTCACAATGTCTAGGCCTTTGGGGCCAGGGCCCGTAGAAGGTTTTATGCTGGCAAACACGGCAGCACCTTTAGCAACAGCCTGATTAGGATCAAACACCACGGGCGTTTTTCCATATTCCTTTTCAAGGCGAGTTGCAACCTGTGGCATGTAGGTAGAACCCCCTACCATAAGCAGTTCGTCGAACTCAAACTTGTCGACACCTGTCTTCTTGGCCGCATCTTCGATCATGCAGTTTGTAGCGACAATCGTCCGCTCAAGGAGCGTCTCTGTAATCCGATCAAAGTCCTGTCGCGTGACTTCCACTATGGCTTTGTCTCTGCCCTCCGGTGCTACAGCGATACGAACCTTCTCTTTGCCAGTAAGAAGTTTTTTATTCTTTTCAGCAAGGAGCATAAGTTCATTTAGTGTATTCACTTCGGACAAAATATCATCTTGACATCCAGTTTGTTCGCGCCATTTATCCACAAGGTAGTCAACAAGTGCTCGATCCCAATCGCCGCCACCGAGGCGTTGATCGCCGCCCGTACAGATTGTTTCAATCTTTTCGTCGGCCACACGTATAATAGTAACATCAAATGTTCCGCCGCCCAAATCGTACACAAGCACTGTCTTGGGCTTGTCCAACTTAACACCATATGCCAATGCCGCAGCAGTAGGCTCATTAATGATGTTCAACACCTCCAAACCGATTGATTCACCCGCGAGACGCGTCGCCTTATGCTCCTCTGTACCGAAATATGCTGGGCAAGTAATAATGACACGCTTGACATCACACTGTGTCTGTTCAGCGGCGTCCTTGACGATCTTTTTAAGTATTAGTCCCGAAATCTCAATTGGCGTCCATTTTTTGGGAGCACCATTCTCGTCTACGCCATCAATGGTGAATTTGGTATCACCCATGTGTCGTTTGATGAACGAGACAACCTTTTCCGGTTCAATCGCAGTTGAATCTTTTGCCACCTCGCCAACAACAATGTTGGTTGGGGTTTCAAAATAGACTACAGACGGAGTTGTATTACTACTGTCCGCGTTTGGAATGATTGTTGGCTTACCATTCTCGTCAAGCCATGCAATTGCCGAATATGTAGTACCGAGATCGATTCCGAACACTTCATTTCCTGTGCCTTGGCGAGTGTCACCAAGTCCAAGCGTATTGATTGCCATGATTAGTTCTCCTTGTTTTCTTGTTTCTGTTTCTTGTAAACCGACACCCATGCGGTCCTGAATGGACGCTCCTTTTCGGTTCCGACATCAGACGCAAAACCAGTCCGAAACACCTCGCATACCACGCCGTCGAGACTATCGTCATCTGTAGGTACCGGCTTAAGCCCTCTATGCCGTCGAGGGTTGAACTTTTCGACACCGCTTTCAACGGTGTATTCCTCAATTCCCAAATTGTAAAGCGATGTCTTGATGAATTCCGGCAATTCGCGTAAACGTTTCAAGGCAGACTCGGCGTCGTCACCAACATCACGTACATTCTTTTCAACTTCATCGCAAATTGCGATGATCTCATCAATCACAGGTTTACGCAAGGACGCTTCAAGGCCTCTATCATATCGCTGAAGTTTCTCATGCATACGATCTGTGGTCTCTTTGAAATTTCCTGACACTGCATCACATAAAGCAATAATATCCCTGTTTGACGCCTCTATAGCACTCTTTACAGTAGCGATTTCTGCACGAGAAGCTTCAAGTGATTGAGAGACTGCTTTGATGGCATCGGACACCTCATCAGCCTTTGCCTCGGCAGCGACTTCACCGATCGGTTCGTTCGCTTCTTCCGATGTCGTTGGTTCCAAACTATCCGTTGGCGTCTGCTCGCTCGCTTCCAACTTCACCTGAGAGCCTTCTGCGGGACTCTCTAAGGCATTTCCAACGGCTTGCGATGGGATTTCTTCGTTCTTCTGGGGTTCTTCCATTGTGTTTCCTTTCTGGTTTTACAGTTTCCACTAAAATGAATATGAATTTTGTTTCTCTTTTTCAGCTTCAAGCCTTTCGGCCTCACGCTCTTCTGCCGCCTTGTCAACAATTGCTTCATGTCTGTATTGATCTGCCGAAAGCCCAGTTGCAGATTCACAATTCAAACGTTCGTACTCTTGTTTCGCAGCCTGTTCATTTTCATCGCACCGCTGCTTATCCTCACGCAGACGTTCTTCCTCCGTCGTGTTTTTATCTGGATTATAGGCGTAATTACCTAGCCGTTCGTCAGCATCAACACTTCTGTTGATTGACTCCTTGTAGCGCCGAATGGCCTCTTCCTGTTCTTGACGTACTCTGTCGTTTTCCATTGTTTTCTCCTCTATGGTGTCATGCAAGCGTTCTCATCCGCACGGTTTGCGAGCAACCAATCCTCATAATAGGCAATGCGCTCAGCAAGTATCGGAGGAACCCCTTGTACAAACATGAGCATTGCCGTTCTATTCAATCGCCTAACCTCATCAGGCGAAAGAAGATTGCGTTCCTTCTCTGAGAACGATTGTGAAACATTTCGTGTATTTGTCGCCTCGAAAAAGGATGTATTTTGTTTTGACCGCGATGAAGCCGAACTTATCGTTGCAATCTGTATTGTAGCCTCACCCAACATCTCAGAGACGAACTTAGCCGTCTCATGATCATTTATGCCGAAAAACTGCTGTATCTTTGCATTTGCAATAAAACTCGGCCAATCTGTCTTGTATAGCGATTTCAATTGGGAAAGATCTTGCCAGATCATCCATATAGACATGCCATACCCCGCCAGAAGGCTTACGGCTTGTCGCATCATGTCCATCGTGCCTAACTGAGCCATTTCGTCAAGCATAAACAATACTGGGCAACCATCTGCGGGTAGGCCAGGACTCCTTGTCATTGCTGCCATAGCCATTGTTATCCAAAGTCGAAACAACCGCACATACCTCGCCAGATAATGGGGTGGAAGCACCATATATATGCTTACTCCGCCACATCGTTTCATATCGCGTAGATTATATGTACCACGATAACCAAGGCGGCGAACTCCTAGACATTCACCTACAACAGGAGAATCCAAGAATTCTGTATGCTTCAATGCAAACGAAACAACATTCTTAAATTCTTCACCCCCCATTGATTGAATCTCAAGTGACGCTCGTTTAAGTAATCCTCCAGCCGATGCCTCATCAAGTGCCATTCGCGCCAGAAGGCGGTCAAACGCTTTAGTTCCATTTGTCAGTAATTCTCGTACTTCACTTAGATGTCGTGCTTTATGTGGCCCCATCCCACACATTACAGCAAGAACTACACCTTTTAGAAGCGTACGGCATTTGTCGTTCCAATGAGGGTCCTTTTCTTCTGCATCCCGCATGATTAGAGAATCCGCTATCATGTTGGCTTCATCGAGGATTTCTGGATTCTGCGTTGCATAAGTTGACGGGTCTTTCTTGTAATCAACAACCCCATCAAACGGATTTATACTGTCACTTCCTTCTGCGGCATCGCAAACGACATGAAATGGATCAAGGCAGACAATCTGCTGCCCAAGCACTTCTTCTCTCCAACTATGTGTTATGGCATAATTTTCGCCCTTAGGATCAACTACGAGAACAGAGCCGGGATAATTGAGCAAATTTGGTATGACCACGCCTACTCCCTTGCCTGACCGTGTTGGAGCAACGGTCAGCAAATGCCCATCACCAGCCCATCCAATATAATCCGCCCCACATGATGAACCGCTACTTTTGTTGAATAAAGAAGCCAAACCAGAAAAGAATCCCCCTGTGGCTTGTTCATAACCTTCTCGGATACCATCCATTAGGGCATAAGGGTCGCCGTGCTTGGCCAAGACAAACGCCCGCCTCTTCGCATTGCTACGCAGAATACCAGCTCGCTGGCGCACGTCATATGGCAATTCGGTTGACAATTCGGATGCCGATACCGAGAACAGTCCTTCCTTCTGGAAGTCGGCTTCATTTGCCCACCTTGCGCTACCATAACTATCGGTCGTATGTTCCATATCTATTTTTACCTTTTATCGGGTATGCCACCGCCGAGCGAACTCACTATACTTGTGTCGAATCATTGTGTCGAACCTTGAAAGATCGTCAAGAGCGCACCTCGATTTTGTGGGACATTCGGAACATTGGAAGTCTTTCTCGGGTATTCGATTCTTGTCCAAAAACCAGTCCATCGCTACATTAAGTGTTTTGATGTCAATCTCCTCATTTGATCGACCTTTGGCAGCATAACAATAGTTACATTTAAAGTTGCATTTAAAATTGGGAAGTATAACCATGCGATTCATGTCACATGGTGATCTTTCCGGCCGTAAAATATGTGAATCATCCTTCTCAACGAATTCACGCGATCTTGTACTCAGATCTTCAATATCAACATTATTATCAAAGCCTGTTATTCCCAGTGTAGCCAACTTGGCCATTTGTAAGATGGGGGCATAAACGACTGTCTCATTATCAAACTTCACCTCGTAAATATATTCTGCAATTTCTCTAGAGACGCACTTTACATTTTTCATTGCAACCTCCTTTCGTCCTGATTAACACGATTAGTAGTCTCCATTCATCTCAATCTATATCAGTTAAATAAAGAACGAAAGAACTTACAAACCCAATGAGATGCGTTCTTGATTACTCCCGAATCAAGAGAATTGAAGCCATCTCGTTCAATTTTCTGTAAACGCCTTT
Source organism: Kiritimatiellia bacterium (assembly GCA_045656225.1). GTDB lineage: Bacteria > Verrucomicrobiota > Kiritimatiellia > RFP12 > UBA1067 > UBA1067. Next base: position 67,397 of record JAZOQU010000048.1, read on the forward strand.
TTGCATCTGAAGCTACAGCATACGATGAAACTTTGCACCTTTTATACCACAAAACGGCCTGATCCCTATCACACGGAGTACCAATTCCCAATTCATAGCATTGCGCCAACTCATACATTGCCATACCATGCCCCTGTTCTGCAGCCTCCCAAAATTTGTGAACTGCACGCTCATCGTCACCATTTTTCTTATAAAGAAGCCCTAGTCCCCATTGGCAATTCATATCCCCCGCACTTGAACCCAACTCAAAACAAAATTGAGCTTTTTCTTCATCATTCAGATATCTACAGTTACTCAAATATGCCCGCCCCGCATCATTTGCATATGTCACATCATGTTGTACTAAATCAACCATTCCTGCGGCTGCCATTTTTGCATATACGATAGACTTATCCTGGTTGAATATTGGATACTCCCGATTTCCATATATTACCGAAATCTCATACGCAG
>JAZOQU010000049.1:0-30323 GCA_045656225.1 Kiritimatiellia bacterium
ATCATTCAGGAGATTCTGAAAGTAAACGCACGTCCCCTCCCCGGGGAGGGTAGAGGGAGAAATCTTGTACTCTTCTGTTATAGCTAATCTTTATGGGTAGTAAACGAACGTAATTTATTCGTTTACTTTTGGAAACCACAACGACGGATAGGGGATGGTTGGGTGCGAGCGCCGCGCTTTTATTTTATCAGGTAAAGTGGTATAATTGGGAATAGTGATGATGATGGATGATTATAAAATCTCTGATAACTTCCAAAGAACGGAGGGGTGTAAAATGATTTCACCCTACCACTTTCACCTCACCAATGGGGTCAGACCCGCGGATTCTGATTGCTTTCTAAAATCAGGGGGGAAGCTCTGATGAAATCTTACTCGCACGTGCTTTTGTCGGTCTTCATTCTCATTTCCTCAGCAGGTTGTGCGGCGCACCGGACAATCTGCGAAGATTTTCGTGTCGTCGTCGTGGGAAATGAGTTTAAGATATTGGCTAATTGTTGGAAGGAAGTCAACATGGGGCTTCTTGATAAAATTACGGTCTTTGATGCGCATCTGCATAATCGGTATCAGGATAAGAAGTATGATTGGTGGAATCTTCCTGTTGTTCCGACTAATGACACTGTGCGCGTACAAAGGGAGAAGGATAGATCCTTTGTGTTGGCGTTCCCCTGCCGAGGCCCTACGCATTTTCATAGTGATTTCATAGACATTAATACAAATGGCGACAATCCTTGTTTAGTTCTTCCTCACTGCGAGTGGATCGGTCATAAAGACGGAGAAATTCTTGTGGGAACGACAATAGACCTTGAACATCTGTCTCCCTATCTCAAGATGAAGTCGAAGCAATGTCCAATGAAAGGTCGCTTAAGATTTAAGCCGCCGCATTACTTGGATTCAACCAAGAGCAACTTAGTGTATTTGGCTCAACGAAAAGCGAAGGAAGGCGAATCTGGTCTCTGGCGGTATTCGGTGATGATTTCTGATTTTCTTGGTTTGGACGGTAGAGAACTCGCAAGTGTCGATTCGCCGATAAGAAATTGCCTTTCAACAAACGAAAGAGGAGGTTGGTCAGTCGCCTTTGAGCGCAAATTCACATATGGCTGCAAGGTAAGTGAAGTTCGGGTGATAACCGGTGATTGCAACAAGGTGATAAGCGACAAAACGGTGGCTGTTTCGGGCAAGGAACACATGTTGCCGTGGGGGACTTTCTTCAATTTGGGGGAGGCGGTTTATTCTGACGAGAACCGTGTGGTGATATTAAGAATCGACGGACGGCAATGGAAAACAGCAGGTATCTTCACGCAGTCGCATTTTTTCCCGTGTGACATGAAGATTTGCACGTTGGATCTTAATACTGGCAAGTGGACATATGTACCGGTTGAGTTTCCGCCAAATGAGAAGTGAGCGGCCAATGGAATAGCCTGGGGAACTGTCTCCATTGGAGATAATTTAACTCACGCAGAGGCGCAGAGGCGCTGAGGAGAAAATAATGGAATACTATCATGCAGACAGATATGAGGACGGAACTCCTTTACAGCTTGGAGATATAGTGGAGACAAATCCCCCTGGATGCCGATATGATGAATGGAAGCGCGGCAGGGTGATTAAGATTTTTGGCCCTACACCTACTCACGAGTCACTTGAATGGCATCTTCCGCCTGGCCAATGGCACATTATAATAGAGAGGGATGACGGGGAATTTGATTGTTTCTTTGAATTGGACGAACACATTCGTTTTGTGTCTAGAGGACGAGACAATGGGCAAAACTGATAAATAGTCTCGTCTCATCCCTCGTGCGAGTGGGGAGATGGAACAAGAAAAGTGAAGTGAAATGAAACTCGAAACAGAGAACGTCAAGGAGACCGAGGCGAGCGCGAATAGGTAGAAGGAACTGTCCCTATTGGAGAAAAGTGATAGAAAATAGGATAATGCGGCGGTTTTATTATGGTTTGTGAAGTGAGATTTTGACGCGGGATTTTTAACCACGGAAGCCGCGGAAGCCGGCTCGTTTGGAGCTCGCCGGACACCGAAAGGGTTGCGAAAGTTGCTTTCGGATAAATTAACCACATTGATTCCGCAATACTTTTGATTATTTTGTATATGCCTTCGGCATTTTGGCACGGGGTCTGGGGTGCAACCCCAGAGATAAAAAGTTCCAAGAGTATTGCGGACAATTTGCGGTCGAATAGCGCGAAGCGAAATTTCGTAGACCCCTTCGGTGTCGCGCAGCGCGCGTTTCCGTGGCGTCCGTGGTGAAAATTCAAATCCTCGTGTCCTGGAGGAGGACACTCCAGTGTCTCGCAGGAGAATACTCGTGTGTCCTCTAGGAGGACACCAACAGAAATAGATAACAACAATTTACAATCAGTATGAGGTTATATGTGATTGTATGAGAGTGTTGATTTTTAAGGGGTTTTGAAGGGGTGCTTGTAGGGGTGCTTGTAGGGGAAAATATGCCATTGTTCGGGTTTGTTATAAGGTTTGTTATACTACAATAAACCCTCAATAAGTTTTGCGTTTTTTGCCTTGCGCTCGGCTTCGGTATTTTCTTTTGCGGCCTTTTCCTGGTATTCTTTTACCCTTTGCTCAAATCGTGCAAGCTCATTCGTGGCGGCAGAAACCCCAAGCTTAAAAGCGCGTTCATATCCAGCACGGATTTTTGCAACATCTGCGGCGTTGGTAATCGAAAGAGAATTTATTGGGGAACCAAAAGCAAAAAAGCGTGTTTCAGCATAAAGCGAAAGATTAGGCCGATGATATGATTTAGACCCGTTAAAAGGGTTAACTCGTAAGAGATGTCCATATTCGTGTAGTTTATATTCATCAAGCAATGTGGCAACAAAAACAGCATTGCTATAATTCATATCGTATGCTTTTTGGAAGAACTGACGTACCCTTTGGTTGTCAGGTTCGATTTCTTCGCCCTTGGCATAATGGATTGCAAGGGCGTACCAACCTTGCGGATCGTTTGCTTTTGCCTTTTCTACGGCATCCGCAAAGGGCAACAGGGGTTCAAGCAGTTGCGATTGTTGTTGCAGGCGTAAGCCAGGGAGTGGACGCAGTAGGCTTTGGGCTGAAACGATTGCCGGTAAAATCAAAAGACAGATAATAAATATATTTTTCATACTTGAATTATAGCATTTTTCGCGTATAAAAACAATATTAAATAATAGCCTGGGGAATAATAGGTAGAGGGGACTGTCCTCATTGGCGATAAGTGATAGAAAATGGTGGAGATTCGTTGTTTTGATGTTATTTTGGGAATGATGAGTTTCTTGCCTTCAATAGTAGGCTTCACTTTACAAATCCGTTGATTTGGTCGCTGTAGATACGTGCGAATGTAGGGTAATGTCCGAAGTTGGATTTGCTTTTTAGCTACTGCGCAGGGGCGCATTTTTCTTGCGGATATGCGCGGATAAGAGCATCTTTCTTGAGCATGAGCGCGTGGATTTAGCGCAAGGGCGCGTGAACTTCGCGCTTAGCGCATTATTTAAGCGCAATGGCGCGAGATTTATGCGGTAAGGCGCGTGGTTTGTTCGCGCTTGCGCGTTATTTACGAGGGAATTCGCGAGGGGTTGCGAGGCGGGGCGAAAGGCTCTGATAGGGAAATTGAGAGTCTCTGATAGGGAAATTAAGAGTCTCTACTTGGGAAAGTAAAAGTCCTTACTATGGAAGGGTCGAGTCATAGGTGTGACTATGGGTGAGTCATAGGTATGGCTATGGGGGAGTCATACCTATGTCTCATTTTGGGTGATGGGTATGGTTATTTAGTACTGAAAAGTTTATCTTTATCAAGACGATAAGTGTGTTTTTAGGCGTTTCTGGTTGCTGTTTTTGCCATCATTTGATAAAATGCAATTATGAAAAATAGTACTATCTCATCTTTGTCGGTTTTAATGTCGACTATAGCGGTTACGCTTTCAACTGCACTTCCGCTTAATTCGTTGGCCGGTGTCGAGGATACCGTTTGGAATGCTCAGCGCGAACGCGCGAGCGCGCTTAAAAAGGTTAACGCCAAGCGTCTTAAGGATGCGGGCGAGAAGGGTGATGTCGCGTATTTCGCAGTTCCCGCTATGAGCGAGATTATGCGCCTTGAAGATACTTGGCCGGATGATGGTGAGCTTAACGGTACTGTTAAGTGCGTTTTGGCTCAGGGCGAGTTTGAGTCTTGCTCTTTCCAGCTTTTCTCGTTTAAGGATCTCGATGATGTTGAGCTTAAGGTTGACTTGCCCGGTCTTAATAACGATATCCGCGTAGTTAAGCTTTGGTTCCAGAACGGTAACGGCTGGGTTAGCTACTTCGATGATACGGGCCTTAAACTTACGCCGGAACTTCTGCTCCACGACGAGGATCTTATCAAGGTAGTCAAGGATAAGGATCCCGCCAACTACGCACGTGTTCGCAAGGATGGTAAGGATACGTTCTATTGGGTTTCGGCCCCTAAGAAGGCTGAATCTTATAGGAGCGGCTTTAATCAGTATACCGAAGGATTTCGCGATGCTGATAAGCTTCTGCCCGTTAAGCTTGAGAAAGATTCCTTTAAGCAGTTCTTTATTACCGTCAATGCTGATAAGAACCAGAAGAGTGGCTTATATAAGGGTAAGGTAACTGTAACTCGCAAGGGCGGAACTCTCGCTACAATTCCGATGGCTGTTAAGGTTCTTCCCTTTGAGCTTCCCATGCCGAAGGGTTATCTCGAGCCCAATAAGCCTTATCTTCACACCTGTATGGGCGCGATGCCGAATCTCGGGCGTCTTAAACGTGCGCTCGGTGATGAGAAGAAGGCTAAGGAATATTATTTAGGTCAGCTAAAATCGCTCTATAATCACTCGATGTTCCATGCTCCTTTTATTTATGAGGGTAATAAAGAGCATCAGGAGTGGGTTGTCAGCGAGTTGCGCAAGGTCGGCTTTCCGCTTGATGTTGTAATCTGCAATTCACTGGTGCCCTGGTTCGGGCTTAATTATGGCGGTCGTATGAGCTGGAAGAATTATTATGATTCTGTAGTTTCGGTTCGTAAGACTAAAGAATATTACGATAAGCTTTTGCCCGGCTCTACGATTCTCTGTGCCCATGGCGATGAGCAGGGTACTGCATTCGTAACGACTCACCGCGAACTCTTCCGCGAGTTTGAGCGCCATGGTATTCACGTCGGCTGCGCCGGTCACGACGCGCTTTTGTATAAGGGCGGATACGTCTATTCGTTCATGCCGCTTGGTACTTCGCCCGATACTATGCTCGAAAAAACGCGTCCCTGGCGAGAAATCGGCGATACGTGGCTCGGGTTTTATGCCGCGCAGCACACCGCCAGCGAGAACCCCCAGTTTACGCGTCGTCAGCATGGCCTTTTAGGCTGGCTTAACGGTGCGACGATGGCGTACAACTACGAGTTCGAGCTTGGGGTTTTAAACGATCGCGCCTATACGCTTTATCGTCCGATGGTTGTTACCTACAACGACAATAAGGGTCTTATGGAGACGATTCAGTACGCGGGCTTCCGCGAGGCTTGCGACGATATCCGTTACGCCACTTATCTTAGAGAGCTCTCTGAAGAGTGCCTTAAGAAGGGCGATGTTGATGCTAGGCTTCTCGCCAAGAAAGCTCGCATGTATTTAGCGATGCTTAAGCGCGACTCTGTAGACTTAAATCTCGCTCGCCTTGAGATGATTGATTATATCCTTAAGATGCGTAAGGCTCTCGGCAAGTAAGAAAAGGAGTTTTGAAATGAAAAAGTTGTTGTTTGTATTTTCCGTGTTGACGGCGGCCGCGGTTATTGCCGCGCCTGCCGCTAAGCCTGTCAATCCCGCTAAGGTTAGCCAAGAGGCTTGGAAGGCTCTTAAAAAAGAGACCGACGCTCTTATTAAGAAGAACTTTAAGGGCGGATTTGCTGATTATTGGCATAACGACATTGATGCTGCGCGCGCTAAGCTCGAAGAGGCTCTTACTAAGGATGTTTATCTTAATAAGGAGAAGATCGAGATTTGCAGCGAAATCGCCAGGTGTCATCTCGAAGCGACGCGTGATATCGCCGCGGCTTTGGAGGCGGTTGAGTATCCCTTTAAGAAGCTTCAGCTCAGCGACGCTGATAAGGTTCTTGCTGAGACTTCGCGCGCTAATCTGAAGTCACTCGTAGATTTTAACCCTAAGGCGAAAGTTGCTGATAAGCCTAAAAATAAAATTACGGCCGAATATTTCGACGCCGAATTCAAGAAGGCTAAAGCTCCTCGCGGTTATCACGGCAGGCTCGTTCGTGAATATGTCGCTTATTGCAACGCGACTTACGGCAAGGATATGTTCGATAAGATCGGTGAGATGATGGATCGCCAGTACACGATGAATCCCAAGAGCGACATCTTAAATGACGTTTATCGTTATATCAGCACCTCTTTCCGTGCTGAGGGTTATATGGCTACAGCCGAGTGCGCCGAAGAGTTGCTTAAATTCGTCGAAAAACGCGCTAAGAATGTTCCTGGCCCGAGCGCGAGAGTTAAATTTACTTATGCCGCCAAGTTCCCCGTGTTAAGCGAAAAGGCTTACGCTTATGCCAAGGAGTTTTTAGCTGCCAAGGCTCCTGAAGGTATGAAGGAGAGCGATAAGAAGGGTTATATTAAAGATCGTAACGCCGCGGCGCTTTTTGTAGCTGAGGCGGATATGTTCGCTAATCCCGATAAGGTAGAGGAGATCGGCAATAAGTATCTTGAGACGATCGAAAAGAAGGGCGATAAGATTGAGCTCGCCAAGGTCTATGAGAAGGTCGCCAAGAAGTTGGTCGCTAAGGGCGATGAAAAGGGCACTAAGGTTATTTTAGCTTTTCACGCTAAGATTGTTCCTTTGCGCGAGCAGGTTAAGTGCGAGTGCTTCTGGTGGAACGACGCCCCTCGCACTTTAACGGGCGTTCTTGATTCAGAGCGCTATCAGAAGGCTGAAAAGTCGCTTCTCAGCGTTAAGTATGGCGAAAACCTTAAGTTCCTCATTGAAACTGACGCGGCGATTACAGGGCGTGAAATGACCTTCGATGATGGATCTAAGTTCCGTCCGACAGAGTTCTTCTCTTATGCCGATGAGGTTGGCGTAAGGATTATGCTTAGAATGTTCCTTGATAATATGGACGATATTAAGATGGGGCTCGCGAATCCCCCCGGCTTTGAGTCGTACGTCGCTACCGGTATTGATAATCCGTACCACTGCTTGATGATCGATGCGCGCGAAGGCGCTAAGTTGTCGGCTACTTTTACGACCCAGTATGATAACATTACCGGTCATCGCACGGCTAAGAGCAACTTCCGTCAAGAATCGGTCTATCTCGATGACGGAGTCGCGCTCCTTTTAACCATGCCTTGGGAGAGCGTATTCGCATCGATTCCGTCTGAGAAGACTCCCGCCTGGTATGTCGAGTTCATTCACTGGATGCGCGGCGGATACACTCTCGGCGGTTCGCCCTCGGTTCACAACCGCTCTTCGTTCGCTGAATTGAAGTTTACGAACTTTAATAAAGAGGCTGATGCGAAGATCAAGCGTCGTCTTCTTTTCGCCGGCAAGAAGATTTTCGGTGCTTCTTGCAGCCCTCGCGGTAATGGTTATATCGAGAAGTGGCAGGATCCCGAGCTTGGCGATCAGGAGTTTTACCTTAAGAAGGTTAAGCCCTTCGTCAGTTCGATTAATGCGTATACAGCCCGCATAAAGAAGACGATGACTGATGACGAAGTCATCGAAATCTACGCGGCGGTCGGCGAGAAGCTTTTTAATGTTGATTTTATCGTCGAGCAGATGCGTCGTCAGTGGCTCGATGAAAAGTTCACTAAAGAATAATAAAACTTACAATTATGAATTACGCTGCGATATTAACACCTTTTGTTTCAATAGCGGTATTGATATCTTGTAATAAGGCGTGCGCGGAGGCTAAGTCGGCCGAAGCGCGCGCTTCTCATTTACAAGTGGAGTTTGTTGACTGTCCTAAATGCGATAAGCGTATGCGTATTTCTGAGGACGGTAAAAAGGCGTTTATAAATCGCAGTAAAGTAAGTGAGCTTGAGCGACCTAAAATGGCAGAGCGCGCGAAGCGGTTTCTAAAGCTCGCTAAGCCCATTAAGCCAGCCAATCCTAAAACTCCTCTAATGGGGTGGTCGAGCTGGAATACCTTCGGAGCGGAAATCTCGGAGGGCGTAATCGTAGAGACGGCTCGCGCTATGGTTACTAACGGCTTAAGAGACGCGGGCTATGTTTACGTTAATTTAGACGACGGATTTTTTGACGGCCGTTATCCTGACGGTAAGCTTAAAATCCATGCGCGGCGCTTCCCCGAAGGGCTTAAGGGTACGGTCGATGCGATTCACGCCCTTGGTATGAAAGCGGGTATCTATTCTGACGCTGGAACTAATACGTGCGCGAGCTTTGGGGGCGAATTAGGCGGTAAGGGCGCGGGACTTTGGGGGCACGATGTAGAGGATTGTAAGCTCTTTTTCAATGAGCTCGGCTTTGATTTCTTTAAGGTCGATTACTGCGGCGGATATCAGCAGAAACTCCCCGAGCGCGATCGTTATACGGAGATTTCGAAGGCTATTCGCGCTACAGGTAAGGATGTTCACTACAATATCTGCCGCTGGGCGTTTCCGGGCGCATGGGCGGCGGACGTGTCGGACTCTTGGCGCACATCGGGCGATATCCGCGCCGATTGGGAAGTGATAAAATTTATTACGACCAATTCCTTTAATCTCGCTTCATACGTCAGACCCGGTAAGTTCAACGATATGGATATGCTTGAGGTCGGTATGCTTAAGGGTAAGGTAAAGTCTGCGTTCGGCAAGACCGATCCTGGGATTACGCGCGATGAAGAGGTAACTCATTTCGGTATGTGGTGCATAATGACCTCGCCCTTGATGCTCGGGTGCGATGTTAGGAATATGGATAGCGAGTCTCTTAAACTCGTTAAGAATCCCTTTCTTATCAGAATGAATCAGGATCCCCTCGGCTTGCAGGCGTATGTCGCAGCGCGAGAGGGCGAAGTTTATATGCTGACCAAGGACGCATTCGTATTACGCGGCACTTCGCGCTATGTGGCCGTATGTAATACGAGCGACAAGGAGAAAGAGTTTACGATTAAAGCGCGTGACTTGGATTTAGCGGGCTCCATAGCGGCTTTTGATCTCGTCGAGCGCGGCGATTTAGGCGAGTTTACCGACGAAGTTACTATCCGCCTTAGACCTCACGCATCTAAATTCTATCTTTTTGACGCGGAGCGTAGATTGGATCGCGTCGTTTATGAGGCGGAGGGCGCATTCCTCGCAGAATACGATAATCTCGGTAAGCGTAGCCAGGGCTCGCGCATTGTTCCAACTTGGTACGATGTCGAAGGCGCGTCAGGTGGTATGGTTGTCGCGAATCTCGGCGGCAATAAAGATAATACGCTCGTCTGGAACAATGTTTATGTTCCTAAATCCAGCGAATATACGCTTACGCTTCGCATTCGAACCGATAAGGATTGTGCGTTTTATATGACGGTCAATGACGGAGAGAAAATATTAGTTCAGGCGAAGGGTGGAGATAAGGCGAAGTTCATCGATTTGGCTTACATGGTAAAACTCAATTCCGGATCGAACAAGATCAAGCTTTTTAACCTGACTGACAAGCTCCCTGAAATTGATTGCTTAATCGTAAGATGAAGTGAGCCCTTTGTTTCCTAACGAGGAGTGGTTTTATGATTTCTGTTTTGTATCGCTTAATATTATTGGCCGCAATCGCGGCATTGTCGTTGTCGGTAAAGTCGGAGCCATTGAGATTTTTGACTTTTAACATTTGGGGCGACTACTTCAATAATCCCGTCGCCGAGCGTGAAAAAGGCGTAGAAGCGACGATATTGAACTCGCGGGCTGACGTAGTAGCTCTTCAGGAAGTTACTCCGAACTGGTATAAAAGTCAAATGTTCTTAAATCTTGCGAAAGCGGGATATGAAGTCGTGCGTGGTGACGAGGCCGCGGCACTTCGTCGGGCGGCTTTTATCGGAGATTTGACCGAGGAACACATCAATCACGAGCCGGTTCTTTACCGTAAGGATAAGCTGAAACTGCTCGATAGCGGTATGGAGTTTTTTCATCTTACGCTTCAGACGTCTAAAAGCGTGACGTGGCTCGTATTGGAGGATAGAAAAAGCGGACGGCGATTCGCCGCGTTCGGCACCCATTTCTGGTGGCAGCATAACGGCAAGGAGAGCAATGCCATTCGCGAGTTGAATGCGCGGCACATTCTTTGGATTTTAGCCGATATTCGGCGCAAGTGGGGAGCCGATCTGCCGGCTATTTTAGGCGGTGACCTTAATTCTCATGTGACATCGACCGATCACGCCATGTTGCGCACCGGTGGATTCGTGAATGCCGCCTCGCACGCAAAAATCCGCTCGACGCACTGTTCTCACCATGGTAATCCCGTGCGCGGAGAAGACGGCAAGTGGCGCGGATCGCTCCAATCCCCGGAGCACGACAAGGCGAAATACTCCATAGATCATATCTATTATACGAAGGGTATCCGTGCGCTACGCCACGAAATCGTCACAGACCAGATTGCCCTTGATGTCTCGGATCATTCGCCTGTACTCGTGGAGTTTGATTTATAGCTGCGGCAAATTGGGGATGTTTTCTAAAGTGTGAATTTCCATGCGAGCGCCGCGCTTTTATTTTATGCGTTAAAGTGGTATAATTGCGTAGTGATGAAGATGGATGATTATAAAAACTCTGATAACTTCCAAAGATCGGAGGGGTATAAAATAATTTCACCCCACCACTATCACCCCACCAATGGGGTCAGACCATCGGATTCCTATTTTATTAATGCCTATCCTGAATTCTGAAAATGAGAATCAAAATGAGAATCCATGTAATGGCAGTTGTCTTTTGTTGTATGCTAACGGCATTGTTTGTCATGGCTATAGCAAATATGGGCGGCGGAATAAACATGTCCAAGGTTGCCACTGAATTTGCTCGCTTTGCAGATTGTGATTTATCGAAGAAAATTGTTGAACAAGATATTAACATAGACGTGCGCGAGCTTGTTAGAATGTCCTACAATAATATATCGCGAGAAGCTATGACCGTATTGATGTTGCATCCATTATTTCCACAAGAACGACGGAATGAGTTAATTATACAAGGGATGGACGGTTTTTATCTAGGGAACGCTATCTTGCGTAACAAAATCACCATGGAAGATGCCATGGCGTTTATTAAAAGCGATTTTGTTACTGAAAGCGAACTTGATCGACTGCTTGAATGTGGTATATGTAATGACGAGATGCGAACGCTTGTTATGGAAAGAAGGCAAAGACTTTTATCTTATCGGTTACGTAGGATGATCAATAATTTGTTAGGCAGAGCAACGGACTAAAAGGGTCGGGCTTTTCTGCATAAGTTCTACTGTATATGTTTGGCTGTGAATTTATATGGACGTTCTAATGAAAGGAGTAGTCATGTTAGCATTGTCTGTTTGCTGTCTGCTTGGAGCTGTTGCCGTCGATCCTGCGGCAGTGGAATTTCTTGGCGAGAAGGCTGAGCCTGAGATTCGCACTGGGTGCGTGGTTTATGGCGGCGAATATCTGAAGCCGCCTTATGTCGTTAAGCGGATGGGGAACGAGGTGTTCATTAACGACAGGTCGATTCGGTGGTTCGTCCCTTGGCCGATTCCGAAGCCAATTGTGAGAGGCGTGACAAAAGTCATGCCGACGATACCGGACGGCATTAATGAAAACTCGTCTGAATATGATGAAATAGTTTGCAAATTTGACGGCGAGCTTCTGGATTATCTGATCTATTTAGGCGTGAATAATCGAGCTGATAGATACGTTGCAGAGATCAGCAAACTCCCTTGCGTCACTAAAGCGCATGTTATTTCAGACAGAGAGGTGGCGGTCTATTGGAAAAACGGAACACAGGGAATCCCTTGTAATATATATCCCGAGCGGCATGATCATCGGCGTGCGAAATGGCCGCAGGACAAGAAGACACTGCAGGAGATGGGGGATCGCGAAGTGGCGAAGCTAGCAGACGCGCTGCGTGGTGATTCGTTTCTGCTCCTTCCCGGCGGGGATTGTCTAGTTGCCATATCCGGTGCGGGGCTTGATCGCGATGTGTATCACGCAATTGAAATGTCTGATCAGGGGCTTCCCGCCGAGCAAATCTGTGAAAAGCTTGGAGGGAGGACTGAATTCCCGAAGGAGTTGTGCGAAGCCTTGATAAGGCATCGCGGTTCGTTCGGAGACTTGTATTTCGCATGGGCGAAACGAAGAATCATCGCCGAGATCGAAGCCGAGAAGCGCGCGGAGCGCGAACGCGAAGAAATATAACCCCAGAGATAAAACTAGCTAAGTATTGTAAATTGATAGTCATTAGAGTATCGTAGCGAAAAGGTAATGTTACATGTTTCTACACGTTCTCCACGGTTCAAAATAAAGAACAGAATAAGCGATAGTATAATGGTCGAATAGTGCGAAGCGAACCTTCGCCGACCACTTCGCGGCGCCTTGAGGCCATTTCGCTTCGCTCGTGCGCTCGACCTTCGGTCTGCGCGGCTTCCCTTCGAGCTTCGCTCTTCGGCGCATGTGTCGCGCAAATTCGCCTGCGACGAAGTCGTCAGGTTGACCGACGAGCAAAGCGAGGAGCTTTTGCGTAGCGAAAGTCGCAAGAGTCCGAGCGCGTTTCCGTCTCTTCCGTGGTGAAAAAAGAACTTTTCGTTCGGGGATTTGCTTGTTGATGATTTTTGGACGCGGCACTTAAGCGCGGGGCTTGTTCTTTGGGAATGTTTTTGTTAAAATTCAACTATCAAGAAAGTGAATGCTTATGCCGTATGATGACCCATTACTGAAAGAATTTATCGGATATTTAAGGATGAAGAGCCGTTATTTGCTTGTCGGTCTAAGCGATGAAGATAAACGAAAAATCGAAGAGTTGACAGAGAAAAAAGAAGAGCGAAAGGTTGTCAGAAAAAGGTTGTCAGAAAAAAGTTGTCAGAAAACATCTAATAAGATAGTCGCGCTCTTGAAGAAAAATGCGAAGATTACTCAGAATGAAATTGCGAAAACTCTAGGGATATCAAGACAGGCGGTGCAAAAGCATTTAGCCAATTTAAAGCTAGCAGGTCGTCTACAGCGTATTGGTCCTGATAAAGGTGGTCATTGGGAGGTTTGTTAGAATGTATAAAGTGTGCGATAACTTCCAAAGCGTGGAGGGTTTAAAATGATTTCACCCCACCACTCTCACCCCACCAATGGACCCTCGGATTCTAATGAAATGAGATGTGAGGCATGCGGGAAAGAGGTATTCGACAATGGCGAAGAACGTTTTGCGTGTCCGTATTGCGGCGCGGAAATAGTTGCTGTGGAAGAATCTACCGAGGAACGGATTAGACGGCTTGAACGGGAGTTGACGCGGCAAAAACTCAACTCGCAAATAGAGGAATTGAGCGCGGCGGATCATTTCTGGACGCGGGGGAACTTGTTTTCGATGCTTGATCGCCAGTCTGCACGTGCCGCCCTTGAACGCGGCGATTTTGACGGGGCACGGCGGCATCTGGCAAAAGCGGAGAAATGGTTCAATATCGGTTGTTTCATGCAGATAGCAATTATGGTGGCCGTTGTATTGTTCTTGATATTCGGAAAGTATTGATTTGTCGAAAGGAGCAACCCATGAAACCCTTTGCAAGAATCAGCTTGTCCTTCGCCGCTCTGCGTAGGGGGATCCTCGTCTCATCCCTCGCGCTCGCGGCGACGGTGGCGGGTGCGCTATGGTGGGGAACTCACGATTGTGAAGCACCGGACGAACTTATCGGGCCGCTTCACAAAAAGACACCTCCGGCAGAGTGGAACGCATACATTGCGTATGTAGCCGCGACGAATGCGGTGCGCGAGTGGCCGGAAGTTGGCGAAACCAGGCCGTCGCAGGAGAGAAAGGCTGCGCTTGTCGCCGCGAACGCCGAGGCGCTTGCGCTGATGCGCGAAGCCTCGACTCGCAGCGAGTGGTGCGATACTGCATTTCGGGAGGATCGCTTGAACGGATTCTTCTCCCCCGGCGACTTCGTCCGAATGCTCCATATGATGCGTTGGGATTTAGAGGCGCAGATTGCGCTTGGGTATCGCACGGAGGCGCTTGATTCCATTCGTGCGATGGCGTCATTTGCCGCGACAATGCGCGGCGGCGCGGAGTCCGTGGTCTGTTGGGAGTTGGCGAATTCGTTGGCCGAGAATGCCATATGGGGGATAATGGAGTTCGCCAATGCGCCGTGCGCTACCGATGACGACCTTGCGGTGCTCGCCGAGTTTTTGCGTTCTCTCCCGGATGTGCAGTCGCAACGGTATTCGCTTTGCATGGCGGCGCGGCGCGAGACGTTCTGGTGGGGTGAGTTCGCAATAGGGGAAATTGAAAAGGAAATTTCCATGCCTGACCATTGGTCGCTTGCTCGCTACGCATATCAGCCGAACAGAACGAGGAGCATGTATCACGACTTGGTGCGGCGCGTGTGCGATCTGGTCGAACGCGGCTACGACAAGGAGGCTTGGCGCGGCCTCATGGACGAGTTCGATGCCATGGGGACTGGCGCGAACCGCTGGCTCCCGAACTTCGGAGGAAGGGGGATGGTGCTTGTGATTTGCCCTGCGTGGGATTCTGCGGCAAGAAGGGAAGCTCAGGGAGAATTCGCTCATGCAGCTGCGGAAGTCGTCGTCGCTGCGGAACGCTACCGGCGCAAGAACGGAGTGCGTCCCGAGTCGCTTTCCGTGCTTGTCCCCGAGTATCTGCCTCGTGTGCCGGACGATCCGTTTGGTGCGAACGCCGCGTTGAACTATGATGCCGCACGCGGCATCGTCTGGACCGTCGGCGAGAACGGCGACTTCAACGGCGAGAAACTGCCTGGCAAGGATTCATACGGTAGCAACTTCAAATATGCCATTAATCTAGACGGCACATCGACATACCAACCGAAAAGGAGCAACCCATGAAACCCTTTGCACGAATCAACTTGTCCTCCGTCGCTCTGCGTAGGGGGATCCTCATTTCATTCCTAGCGTTCGCGGCGGGATGCAACAATTACAGGGAGTATGCATTGCACGAAATTAAATTAGATCAGGTCACGAGTTGCAGAGTCATAGCCAAAAGTGATTGCAAGACAATGCATGGCGTTATTGTATACGCAAGAAAGCAGGAATACAAGACGCCTAGCATAAACAGCTACAACTTCTACTATATCGATCTTGAGGACGGCGATATTGATGGTAACACGAAAATATTGGCCAAGGAGATGTATTATTTCCCGGTCTATGTTCCCAAAAATCACGTGCCAGGACAACGCGTCAAACTACGATATTGGTCAAAAGGAGAACGGATTGTCGAGTTGTCCGATGTTGGCACTCCGGACGAATATTCCACAGACCGTGTTCGTCATGTAACCATTAAACAGGAACAACCAAAATGAAAGGAAAACGACGATGAAGAAAATGATGATGACGGCGCTTTTCGCGGCGATGGTCGCGCTGGTGGCGCAGGCGGGGACAAACAACGTCGATATCGTCGCGGCGGCGCGCAAACAAATTGGCGTGACGGTGAGCTACGATCCGGCATATAGAAAACTCGGCTATCCGGGCGGTGACGTGCCGCGCACGTCGGGCGTCTGCACGGACGTGATCATACGCGCGCTGCGCGACGCGCGTAAGGTCGATCTTCAGAAACTTGTCCATGAGGACATGAAAGGCAGCTTCGCGAAGTATCCGCAGAACTGGGGGCTCAAAAAGCCCGACGCCAACATCGACCACCGCCGCGTACCCAACCTTCAGTGTTACTTTAAACGAAAGGGCTGGAGTCTCAAGGCAGCCAAGACTGCGTCCGATTACGAGCCGGGCGACTTTGTGACTGTCAAAGTCGGCGGAAGGCTTCCGCACATCATGATCGTGAGCGACAGGAAGGCGTCTGACGGAACGCCGCTCGTCATACACAACATCGGCGCGAGGACGAAAGAGGAAAACAGCCTTTTCTCCTATCCCCTGACCGGACACTATCGGATGAAAAAATAAAGGACGTGTGGTGGCCGCATGACAGAAGGATACGTCTCGGCACCGGACTGGCTGCGAATGTGTTTCTATATGTCGCAGACTATCAGAAACTTATTGATAAAATTAATTTAATGATGGACATTTACAAGGGTGAACAGGATATTGCGGCGGGGCGAGTTCATTCGATGGAAGATGCTCGTCGTGCAATGCTACTGGATGAAGATTCGTTAGCCGGATTTAATCTCTGATTTTCACTTGATCCTCAAGCGCGAGCGCCGCGCTTTTATTTTACGAGTTAAAGTGGTATAATTGGCTTTGATGAAGATGGATGATTATAAAATTTCTGATAACTTCCAAGGAGAGGAGGGGGCTTCAATGTACAGGATTACTAACGCGTTTTTCATAGTATCAATCTTTTGTTTGGCAATTATCGCCACTAAGTTTTTTTATAGCAACGGCGTTAGATCAAAATGCACAGATGGCTCAGCAACGAAATTATGCGTTAATAGATTACCACGAATTAAATTAAATGTTTTATTGTTGGCATTAATCAAGAATCAATACGGAATCGTCCAGTCGTCATCTCCCACTGAAACCTTGAGAATGTCAGAAGGGGTGTCATCTGATTTTCTTTTTGATTTGACGCCTTTACCATAGATGCCGGAACTTTGAAGAATTTCATCGAGTTCGGAGATATCCGAATCTTCCTCGGAATCGGCAGATGGTTCAAGCTTCGTCTTTTGGGCTTGTTTTATATGCGCAAGTTCCGCTTTTAATTTTGCTATCTCCGCCTCCTGTCTGAGTCTGGCAATTTCTGCATTACGTGACTCTTCCGTTGATTTATCTGTTATTGGAGCGGCAGTCTGTCGCTTGGTTACAGGCTGGGAACATTCCTTGCCGTTGTTGTCGAAATATTCAGGGTAAAGTTTACGGCGATGCTCAAGAATTTCTCTCTCTCTTTTGGCTTTAGCTTCCTCTTCTGCAATTTTCTTTGCTTTCGCGGCAGTTTCAGCAAGCAGTTTAGCTTCCCGTTCTTTAAGGGCGTTCTCACGAGCCTGAAGCTCCCTGTCAGCTTCCTCTAACTCACGTTTCTTCAGTTCCGCTTCTCTCGCTGCAAGTTCACGTTCTTTAGAACTCAGTGCAATATCGACTGACGATGGTTTTTCCTTGTTGTTTTCTCCGACGACAACAACAGACGCCGGAGAGGGGACATGCGTATTGTTATTGGCTATAAGCTGCTGAATCAACCGATCGTTCATTTTAGCCGTTTGTTCCATCAGTTGCCTCTGCATTTCTGAAGTTCCATCTTGAATATTATGATTGTTGCGCATATTCATGACGACAAAAATGAAAACACCGATAATGACGACGATAAGCATCGTAAAGAAGAAACATACGCTCATCAGGCGCTTATGGGCTTTTGCCTGTTCAGAATCGACATATTGCTGGAACGCTTTCAGTACTGGAAAATCATCCATGGCGTCCTGATTGCCGTAGAGTGCCACAGGAGCCGGATTCGGCGGAATCGGAATTGCCTTGGCTTCGGGTATTTCCTCATTTTCTATCATTTTCCTGTTCCTTCCTTTATTGTCGCATAATATGTGTTATGTAAACTACGCACGGAGCGCACTTAACCTTTTCTGGATTGTCGCCTCGTATCCTTCTTGAGTCGGTCTGTAATAACTCTTCGGTACGCCCATATATTCCTGCTTCACGTAATGATTGGCAAAACTGTGCGGATACTTGTATTCAGTTATAGTTTCGCTTCCTATCGCTTTAACGTGTTTATTTTTAAGATGTTCCGGCACCGGCTGGACGGCACCCGACTCAATATCGGCCATAGCCTCGGAAATCGCCATGCAACTTGCGTTGGATTTTGGGGCTGACGCAAGATACGTGGTAGCCTGTGAGAGATTTATCGCACACTCGGGCATTCCGACATACTCGCACGCCTGCATAGCCGCAACGGCAACGGAAAGCCCTCTCGGATCGGCGTTGCCGATATCTTCGCTCGCGCTTATGACAAGGCGTCTTGCGATGAATCTCGGATCCTCACCGGCTACGAGCATTTTTCCAAGCCAGTATACGGCGGCGTCGGGATCGCTCCCACGAATCGATTTGATAAACGCTGAAATCGTATCATAATGGCCGTCTTCCTTTTTATCGTATCTGACCTGGCGGCGCTGTACGCACTCCTGAATCACTTCGAGCGATAAATGTACGACTTCGTCCTCTCCGGGCGGCGTCGAACGCATCGCGATTTCAAGCGCCGTGAGCGCGTGTCTCGCGTCACCGTCGGAGATCGTGGAGAGGAATGAAAGGGCGTCTTCGTCGATCCTGGACGGAATCGAACCGCACCCCTTCTCGCGGTCATCGAGCGCCCTTTTGAGAACTTCCGCAACCTCGTCGGGAGAAAGCGCCTTGAGCTCAAAAACGAGCGATCTCGAGGTCAGCGGAGTATTGATGAAAAAGTTGGGATTATGCGTCGTTGCGCCTATGAGAACTACAGTTCCGTCTTCAACGTATGGCAGAAGAACATCCTGCTGCGATTTGTTGAAGCGGTGTATTTCGTCGATGAAAAGTATAGTCCCCTTCCCGCCGAGTTCGCTTCTGGCCCTGTCGCATATTTTGCGGATATCCGCGACGCCCGAAAGAACCCCGGATAGTCTTACGAAGTTGCGCTTCGTGGTTTTCGCGATCACTTCGGCAAGCGTCGTCTTACCGCATCCGGGAGGTCCGTAGAAAATGACGTTTGTAAGCCTATCAGCCTCGATCACCCTTCTCAGGAGCTTTCCTTCGCCGAGTATATGGCGCTGTCCGACAACCTCGTCGATTGTCGCCGGCCGCATGCGCGCGGCTAAGGGCTCTGAAGAAAAATCGATCATTCGGTAAAAACGTAGATGTTAAGTTTCGGCGTCTTGAGTTTTTTTCTGAATTCGAAAATACGGCCGATCTCCGAGTTTTCCGCCGCATAGAAAAATACGGTGAAGACTTTTGAGGCGACCGCATCGACGGCGACGGCGGCAGCCTGGGCATCGGTATAGTGTTTTTCAACT
This sequence comes from Kiritimatiellia bacterium, assembly GCA_045656225.1. GTDB lineage: Bacteria > Verrucomicrobiota > Kiritimatiellia > RFP12 > UBA1067 > UBA1067. The sequence goes on from JAZOQU010000049.1 coordinate 19,076, forward strand.
GCAGTCAGCTTCGGATCGAGAGAATTCTCATCGCTCCAGTCTTCTTTAATTTCAGTTACACTGATCGACCCGTCGGAGCCGAAGCGAACTTCAGGCGGCTGGGCGAGACGTTCTTTGCGCTCGCGCCACTTTTCGTGCGGAAGGTAGGCTTTGTAGTAAAGCTGCCCTTCTTTGACGCCGTTGATTTTGATTTTGCTTGAATCGAGCATCTGAAGAAGCATAGCCGCGTCACGGGCTGATTTTACCGTTGTCTTTGGATCGAAATCGCACAGAACATCAAGTTTTGCGCCTGCGGATTTCGTCTTAAGGTAATTAGCGACTTCAAGAAGATTCGTATTACTTATTTTTACCGTTTCCTTCTTGTGGGCCGTACCGCTCACGTATTTGAACGTGATACGACGCTTCTCTCCTACCGGAATCTTTTGGGCGACTTTAAACCGTCCGTAAGTCGCCGACTGATCAAGAAAATCGTCAAAAAGAACCAATGACTGCGACAGATTGTAAAGAGCGAAAACCGCTTCCGGCATTTCTCTCGCGGCATCCGCCTCGCCCTTCGCGTTTCTTGAGCCGCCGGTGAAGATCATTCTCGGCTGGTTTTTAGAACGAAGATCTTTTACGAGATTTGTAAAAGCGGGTTCCATAATCACTTCATCGCCCGTGGCCCAGAAGCGACAGTCATCCGTCGACATCGGTGAACCGAGCGGAAAGCCCGCCTTGGCGAAAGCGTCGGCAATCTCGCTCACAGGCGCTACGGTCTTGAACATAGACTCGTAGTCATGATCCGAATTAGGCCCGACAAAAAGAAATTCGATTTCCGTATCGACACCGCAGTCTGTCGATACAACATCGAAGCTGACCGTCCTCTTCGCTGCGTCGTAGACAACATCGCTCTTCGCGAGAGCGCATGTCGCGGTCAAAATCGACGCGGCGATAATCAGGACGGGAGATTTCACCTGCAGGCCTCCACGGCGCGCTTGAAACCTTCAGCGCTGCGGGCGATGATCTTCTCATCGACCGAGCAACTCAGACGGATGTAACCCTCTCGGCCGAAGCCTCTTCCGGGAACGGCGAGAATCTTCTCTTCGAGTAGCGCGTCGACAAATTTGGCGTCATCGCCTCCGGGAGCCTTAGGGAAGAAATAGAAAGCGCCCTTCGGCATTGTAAATTCAACGCCCGCATCCGTCAGAACCTTAGCCATAAGCGCTCTGCGGCGGGCATAGATGTCGAGATCGACAGTTTCATTGCAGATCGCCGCGGCAAGTCTCTGGCCGATAACGGGAGCGTTGACGCAGCCCAAGGTTCTGTTGACGAGAATAAGGGTCGTCATAAGCGTTCCGCCGTCTTCCTCGGAAAGTTTGGGATTCAACGCGAGATATCCGACACGCTCGCCCGCCATCGATAGGGTTTTCGAGAAGCTTCCGAGAACGATCGAGTATTTCGTCATCGGAAGAACGGCCGGAACCTCCGCTCCGTCGTAGGCGAAGACGCGGTACGGCTCGTCCGAGAGAAGGAAGAGAGCTCTTGCACCGGGAACGTTCTCGCGTTCAGCGTTAACCTCGTCTATGAGCGCGGCGAGCGATTCGAGTTCAGCCTTTGAATAGATGGCGCCAGTCGGATTGTTCGGCGAGTTGACCAGTATCGCACGAGTCTTCGGAGTTACTGCCGATTTTATCGCATCGAGATCGAGAGAGAAATCCTCGTTCGTATCGACAGGCTTCAATACGCCGCCGAAATGGCCGCAATAGTTGCCGTATTCTACGAAGTAAGGGCTTGGAACGATGATTTCGTCGCCTGGCTCGACGGTCGCTCGGAAGAAGTCCACAAGCGCGCTGGCCGCACCTGCCGTCATCACGACATCTTTAGCGGCAAGTTCGACTTCCTGCTGTTTAGAAAGATATTTCGCGATGGATTCACGGACGGCCGGGATGCCGGCGTTCGGACAATACCCGAGTCCGAGCGGACGGATCGCATCGTCGGCGATTTTGTGAAGGATCTCGCGGGCCGCTTCGGGCGGCGGAACGTCGGGATTGCCGAGCGAAAAATCGCAAACGGCGTCTTCGCCGTATTGAGCCTTGAGCTCAAGACCCTTTTCGAACATTTTGCGGATAAATCCGCCCTTCGCGGCGGCCTGGACAAAATAATCTGTTACTGTCTGCATTGTATCGCCTTTTTACTGTTATATATTATACCATGTTCACCGACTTGTTTCGACTGACATCTTACCTTGTTTCTCTACAAGATCGGCAACACGCTTTGCCGCATTCATAATTGCCATAGAATGCATTTTTTCCGACATTGCGTCAAGCTTGTCGGCTGCATCATATTTCGACAGCAGGTAACGGCAGAGATTTTGAGCCGAGAGACGATCCTGAATAGCCTCATCGGCAGCCCCTTTTTTGACAAACGCCTCAGCGTTAAAATGCTGATGATTGCGCATCGCCGAGGGAAGCGGTATGAATAGTGCAGGTTTTCCGCAGGCGGCGAGTTCAAAACAGGTGGAGGCTCCGGCACGTGCTATTATAAAATCAGCCGACGCAAACGAATCTGCCATGCGATCCTCGAATGCCTTGACACGTGAAGGTATCGACTCGAGCATATACGCTGCGATCACACGCCCCTCGTCCGCGATTCCCGTCTGATGGATTACATACAACGGACGTCCTTTGTTTCCGCGTGAAGCGAGCGCTTTCTTTAAAAGAACAATCGCCTCTGTTGCAAGCTCATTCACGATATGGGCGCCCTGACTGCCGCCTGTAATGAAAACGACGAATGATCCGCTCGGGATGAAATCGAATTTTTTACCCTGATTCATTCCTTCGCGGATAGGCAGTCCCGTATGGACGGTGTTGACAGAAGGAAGGTATTTCTTTGTTTCTTCAAAACTTACGGCCACTGCCTTCGCATAACGGGAAAGAAATTCCACGGCGCGTCCAGGAACAGTGTTCGCCTCATGCAGAACCACCGGAACTTTGGCCGCATTTGCCGAAAGAACAGGGGCGAAAGAGGAGTAACTTCCCATCGCGAGCAGCACATCAGGCTTAACACGGCGAATTTCCTTCCTGCATCTCAAAATAGCACGAAAATTCGCAAACATATTGCCGATCGTAAACTGACGCGCCCCGGTGGAAAAAATCCTACCTTTCCAATTCCGCATCACGCTTGATTCTACATCGCGGCCGGAATCCCAAACAGTAACTTCATGACCGCGGGTGAGAAGTTCTTCCGCCACAGCAAGTCCGGGGAACGCGTGACCACCCGTTCCACCGCATGCCACCACAATTTTCATTACCAATCCCTTTCGTTAGGAGGAAGCCGCATTCTGCGCATACGCGCCTTTTTTTCGGCTTCATGTTCATCGCTGCGCTCCTGCGCCTTTTTCAAAACAGCTTCAATCTCCTTACCGTCAGATTTATCTCCGGAAGCGTCATTCTTGTCTTTCCCGTCATCTTTCCCGTCCCGGTCCTCGTCCGGACGATTTTCGTTTTCTTCATCGTCGCTGCCGTCATTCCCGTTCTTGTCATTCTTCTGATTCTGGTTGGGATTCCGGTCGGGGCTTTGAGAATTCTGCGATTTGTCCGATTTTTCGTCTTTGGGGATAAGCTTTGAAATTTCGACGGCCGTATCGAGAGCTTTCCGCTGTTTTTCCAACGTCGGATTCTCGATACAATCCAACTGCAGCTTCTCAAGCCTCGTCGCCAGATCGGCTATTTTAGCCTGAGACTCCGCCGTAAAAGGCGGCTTGTTCGTATCGGCTGCAGCGGCCTGTTCGTATGCCTTCGCCCATGCGGGGAACTTGGCTCGGAATGCACGAGTAAAATCAAGAGCCTCGTTCTGCCACGACCTCCCGCATTCGGCGGCGACATTTTGGCACGCATTAGACTGGTTGACGATCACCTCGTTAACAGCTTCCGGGGGGAGAACGAAAGCCTTGTAAAATCCGGTAAAACCATCCTCCGCAGCGGCGATTCCGTATGCGGCGTCTGCGTCTATATCGGAAATCTGACGCGCCGCCTCCTCTGTCTTTTTCCGCAGTTCGTCGACCTGAAGAGAAATCGCGGCAACCTCCTTTTCATTGGTGACAGCCCGGCAAACCGCTTCTTTAAGCGAAAGCCACGTGTCGGCGAGACTGCCTGCGGCTGCGCCGCACTCATCCGCCTTCGCGACTGCCCTGTCGGCGTCGTTCGTCGAAAGCGCGACTATTGCGGGGATGTCCGACAGCAATTGCCGGGATTCGACCACCGCCTTCTTGAGCAGTTGCGCGGGAGGTGTGTTTTTCGACGATTCGAGAAGCGAGTTGATGCGTTTAGTCTCCCTTAGCTCGGGAAGTTCCGCGACAGCCAGCGAAAAATTCCTGTTAAGACGAGGATCATCGGGATTGGCTCGAAGAGCGATCTGGGCGGCCGTGGCCGCCTCCTCGAGGCGTGAAAGCGCATCCTCCGCCCCCGGCTTGCGAGCGGCGTCATACTCGAGCTTGGCCACGATTTCCGCCGCGCGCGCTCCATGAGTCCGCGAGAGCATAATCGGACGAAGGGTCGAAAGCGCGTTCGTCACGTCTTGCGCTCTGTAATGCTCAACGCCTTCGTTCCAGATTTCAGAATCGCTTCTCTTGTGCTTTTCTTCAGCGGGTGCGGCAAAAAGCGTCTCCGTAAAAAACAAGCAGGATAAAACTAATGCAACCTTCGCCATTGGCAACAACAGACCCTACTTCTCTTTTATCGTACCTTTGAGCACCGCTATAAACGCCGATTGGGGAACATTGACGTGGCCGAACTCCTTCATTCGGGCTTTACCGCGTTTCTGCTTCTCCAGGACCTTCATCTTGCGCGTAACGTCGCCGCCGTAGAGTTTCGCAAGAACGTCCTTGCGGAACGGGCGGATATCTTCGCGTGCGATAATTTCGCGCCCGATCGCCGCCTGCACCGGAATCTTAAACTGGTGGGGCGGAATCGAATCGGCGAGCGCCTTGCACATCTGGATGCCGCGCGTTCTCGCCTTGTCGCGGTGAACCATCGTCGCGAACGCGTCGACGGTCTCGCCGTTGAGAAGGATATCCATCTTGACGATATCCGAAACCTGATAACCCGCCGGCTCGTAGTCCATCGAAGCGTAACCGTGGGAGACGGACTTGAGCGTATCGTGGAAGTCGATAAGAATCTCGTTTAAGGGGAGCATGCAGTGGAGCATCACACGCTTGGCGTCGATCGTCTCCGTACCCTCGACGAGGCCGCGGCGGTCCATGACGATTCGCATAACGTCCCCGATCGACCCGGACGGCGTAATGATACGCGCTTTGAGCGTGGGCTCGGCGATCGATTCGAGAGCCGACGGATCGGGCATCTGAAGAGGATTGTCGAGATCGCGCTCTTCGCCGTTTTTCATCTTAAGCTTATAGACTACGCCCGGCGAAGTCGAGATGATATCAAGATTAAACTCTCTTCTCAAACGCTCCTGGACGATCTCCATGTGAAGAAGCCCTAAGAATCCGCAGCGGAAACCGAAGCCGAGCGCGAGAGAGCTTTCATGATGGAATGTGAACGCCGAATCGTTGAGGTGAAGTTTCTCCAGACCCTGGGCCACCTTCTGGAATTCGTCAGTCGACATCGGGTAGATGCCGCAGAATACCGTCGGGTGGATGTCGTGAAATCCTTCAAGAGGCTCGTTAGAGCCAAGCTTCGTAGTCGTTACGGTATCGCCGATTTTAATTTCGCTGGGATCCTTTACCGTGCCGACGATGTAGCCGACCTGACCAGCTTCGAGACGCTCGACAGGCTTTTTATTCGGCGAGAAAATACCGACTTCGTGAACGGTCGTCTGAACGCGGCTGCCGATAAACGTAACGCCCTGACCGGATTTGAGCGAGCCGTCCACGACTCGAACATACGTAATAACGCCGCGGAATTCGTCAAAGACCGAATCGAACACGAGCGCTCTCAAAGGCGCATCGACACCCTTCGTCTCCGGCGGCGGAATCCGCTTTACGATCGCCTCTAAAACATCGGGACACCCGACGCCCGTCTTAGCCGACACGAGAAGCGGCTCGTCCATCGGAATGGCGAGGAGGTCTTCGATTTCGCGGCTCACCTCTTTAACGTCGGCGCCGGGAAGATCGACCTTGTTTAAAACAGGTACAATCTCAAGTTTAGCGTCCTGGGCGAAATAAGTATTGGCAACCGTTTGTGCCTCGACACCCTGAGCGGCGTCGACGACCAAAAGAGCGCCCTCACACGCACCCATCGAGCGCGAAACCTCGTACGCGAAGTCGACGTGACCGGGAGTATCGAGGAGGTTGAAAAGATAAGTCTTGCCGTCCTTGGCCTCGTACTGCATCGTAACGGGGTGGGACTTGATCGTAATGCCGCGCTCGCGCTCAAGATCCATCGCATCAAGAGTCTGCTCCTTGAGCTCACGCTGGCTCACGGCGTGCGTGAGCTCAAGAATGCGGTCCGAAAGCGTCGTCTTACCGTGGTCGACGTGCGCGATAATGCAGAAATTGCGTATGTTTTCGAGTTTCACTTTTTACTTCGTAGCTTTAATGCGATCCCAGGCGTCATCATAGAGTTTCTTGACCACGGGATCATTTTCAATAGTATCTAAAGGCTGACCCTTGGATATCTTCTCGGGAGCGAGGACAATCTGTTTGCGATAATCGGCATCGAGAGCATCGATAGCCGGCTTGACGGGCATCGGGCCCATGATATATTCCATATTCACCTTGGCTATTTCAGCGCGATAAACAAAGTCGATAAACTTGTAGGCAAGATCGGGATTCTCGGATTTAGATGAAATCACCATCTCGTCACAGGCGATCGTGAAACCTTCGTCCGGAAGAACAAAACCGATGTCATCGCGCTCTTCGCCCTCCTCTTCGCCGAGAATGACCTGCGTGGCGTCGGTCGAATATCCCAAGCCGACCCATGTAGCCTTAGAGGCGACTTCGTTCTTGTAACTTTCGGAATCGAACTTTCTCGCATTCGCCTTCCATTTGAGAACCTGGGCGACCGCCGCGTCGATTTCAGCGGGGTTTTTCGAATTGATGGAATAACCGAGCGACATGAGACCTGCGCCGATCACTTCACGCATATCGTCGAGCAATGTAACCTTACCCTTGAAATCTCCGCTTTCAAGAGCTTTCCAGGACGCTATATCGACTCCGGCGGGAACCTTGTCCTTAACATACATAAAGCCGGTGTACGTAACGGCATACGGAACATTGTATTTGAACGATGCGTCGAGAATCTGCGTCTTGAAGCTTTCGTCGAAGTTCTTTTTCACGTTAGGAATCTTTTCGTGATCAAGCTCCGTTATGAGGCCTTCTTTGGCCATTGTGGAAACGAAGTATGAACTGGGCATGATGATATCGTATCCCGCACCGCCTGCCTTAAGCTTAGCGTACATGGTTTCATTTGAATCAAACGTATCAATGACCACTTTGCAGTTGTGTTCTTTTTCAAACTGCTCTATCACTTCAGGAGCGATATAATCACTCCAGGTATAGATATGCAAAACGCGCGAGTTGTTGCCGCAGCCCGCGAGATACGCGAGCGAACCTACCGCCGCAATCCGGCGGATGATACGAGGTATCGTCATTTTATTTATTTTCCTTTTATTTTTGTGTGACTACCGCGCGCAATGAGTTTCGAAAGCCCCATCAGCACGCAGGTAAATAGCAGCATAAGTGTCGAAAGCGCAAATACGGCAGGCAGATTGCGCGAATGCTTAGTCATCGAGCTTACGTATGTCGGGAACGTGTTCGTTCCTGCGCCGTTTACGAATGTCGTAATTACAACGTCGTCGATCGAAAGAGTGAACGCCAAAAGCCCGCCGGCTATGATTCCTGGCATCAGAATCGGAAGCTGAACGTGAAAGAACGTATACCACGGTCCGGCGCCGAGATCGTACGACGCTTCAATAATCCTGTCGTCGAAATCCTGCAGCCGGGCAAGAATAGTCATTACGACATAAGACACGCAGAATGTCACATGGGCGATCATAATCGTCCAGAAGCCGCAATCTATGCAACAAGCCACAAACAGCATCAAAAGCGAAATGCCTATCAGAATGTCGGGCATTATCAAAGGCGTATAGACAAGAGCATGGTGCAGAGACTGAAGCTTGCCTTTCCATTTGTGAAGCGCGAGAGCGGCCGTTGTTCCAAGCACACAGGAAACGACGGTTGCCAGTCCCGCGATCGTAAGAGAAAGCCAAAAACTCTCCATAAGCGCGTCCACCCGGCGATCGCCGGAAAAAATCATCGAATACCACTTTCCGCTAAATCCGATAAAATCGCCGTCGGCGTTGAAAAAGCTCATCGAAATTCCGTTAGGTATGAAACCGTAAACGACGACGAGAATAATAGGAACATACAGAAACGCCAGAACAAGCGCGAGAATCACCGTCGAGAAATACGAGCGCTTCATGCGGCCCCTCCCGTCATAAGATGTGCGGTTCTGTCATCAAGCCTTTTTCTGTCGCGCATCTCCTGTCGCTTTTTCCACCATACCGCGCATCCGAGCGGAACAAGAACGGAAATGGCCATTAATGTTGCAAGAGCAGACGCGTGGGGAATGTTGCGGTTCTGCATCGCGCGCATGAAAATCTTGTTTCCGATGAGAACACAATCCGTACCACCGAGCATTTGCGGAATCACGTACGAACCGATCGTAGGGATAAACACCATAAGAATGGCCGAGATGATTCCCTGACGGATGCCAGGGATGAAAATCTTTCTGAAAGCGTAAAAGTTCTTCGCGCCCAGATCGCGGGCCGCCTCAAGAAGCGAGAAGTCAAACTTCTCGGCGGCCGTATACATCGGCATAATCGCGAACGGAAGGAATGTATACACCGAAACAAGAACGACAGCGGTTTCGGAATCCAAAATTCTCGAAAGCGTAGGATCGACGCGACCCGGAGAGGCTAATCCTGTCCAGATAAGGAAATCCTGAAGAAATCCGGGAAGCCAGCCGAACATCCATTCAGGAGCTTCGAGATATTTCAGATAACACTTTTGCAGCCATCCGTCCGGATGAAGAATCTGCTTCCACGCGAAAACGCGTACTACGAAACTCGTCCAAAACGGCATCATTATCGCGCCGGCGACAACTGAGCGCCACCGCTTTGGGAAACGCGCTATCGCGTACGCGCACGGAAGAGAGAGAAGAATACACCAGAACGTAACCTCGAAAGATATACGGATCGTCTTCCATACGATAGCCGGATAGTCCGGATCGACGAGCTCGCGCCAGGTCGAAAGGCTCCACTCGCCAACGCCGCCGTTGGGTGTATGCGCATGAAACGTGAATGCGAGAACGATCAGCGCCGGAACGGCGAAGAAAAGCATGAGCCACACGAACGACGGCAATGTCGTGAGCCATTCGGCCTTCCTTGATTTCATAGGGGAACTCATTTCACTTCCACCATATAGCCGTCGTCGGGATGCCACCAGACGAATACATCATCATTCCATGTAATCGTCTCCTGATCGAGAAGGAATCGGGAGTGGGGTTTGAGCGCGGCGATGCGCAAATCGCCCGATTTTATCCAGTACTTCGTGTAGACACCCTGATAGACGATGTCTTGAACCTTGGCAGGAAAGACATTGATACCTGCGCCCTTCTCGGGCGGAGGGGGCTCAAGCGTAACACGGATTTTCTCAGGACGCACAGAGAGGTCGACGCGCTGTTCAACCGCGAGATTCTTGTCGTTGTAAGCTTTAATGACAGGAAAGCCGTCGGCCTGTATTGTGCAGTAATCGCCGTCGACCGAGGATATCTCGCCTGAGAAAAAGTTCGTATCTCCGATGAATGACGCGACAAAACGCGAAGCGGGAGCCTCGTAGATTTTAGCCGGACCGTCGAGTTGTTCGATTTTCCCCCGGTTGATCACCGCGATACGGTCGGAAAGACTCATCGCTTCGCCCTGATCGTGAGTGACGTACATGAATGTGATGCCGACCTGATCGTGAATCGCATCAAGCTCAATAAGCATGTGCTGGCGAAGTTTAAGATCGAGAGCCGCCAAAGGCTCGTCAAGAAGAAGCACCTGAGGTCTGTCAACGAGCGCTCGGGCAATTGCAACGCGCTGCTTCTGTCCGCCGGAAAGCTGATTGGGATATTTCCAGGCGTGCTCCGACATCTGAATCATTTCAAGAATCTCATCGACCTTCTCTTCGATCTCCTCTTTCGGGCGCTTGGCAAGTTTCAGAGAAAAAGCGATATTGTCCCAAATCGTCATCGTCGGGAAGAGCGCGTAGTTCTGGAAAACCGTATGAACGCGCCTTTGGTTCGGAGGAAGATCGGTAATATCCTTGCCTTCAAGATAAATGCGCCCGGAATCAGGTTTTTCGAACCCTCCAAGCATACGCAAAAGCGTAGTCTTTCCACATCCACTCGGTCCGAGCAGAGAGAAAAACTCACCCTTTTTTATCGTAAGGGACACGTCGTCCACGGCTGTCATCGCGCCGAATCTTTTCGTCACGTGATCAAAGACAAGAAAATCATCTTTCAATTCTATGCTTCTCCTTTAATTTAACAGAGCAATAATACCTAATTTTTGCGTTGTATGCAAGTAGGAATTTTAACAGAATTATTTTTTCACACAAGAGACAAAATTTATGATATAATACCGCCACTTTCATTTGTTTGGGGATTTAGCTCAGTTGGTTAGAGCGGCTGCTTTACACGCAGCGGGTCGGGAGTTCGAGTCTCTCAGTCCCCACCAGATTTCAAAATCGAAAAGGAGAAGCGCGGCTTCTCTTTTTTGTTTTCCAGTACAAGGGATGGTGGTTTAATACGGGATTTATGTATGTTAACGCATATGGTATAATCTCCCGCCATGGATATTGAAGCAAAGATTGCGCGGCTGGTGCGGAAAACGTCAAGCACGCTGCCGCAGGATGCGCTTGATGCCCTGAAGGGGGCGATCCGGCGTGAAACCAAAGGTTCTTCGGCTCGAATGGTGCTTGAGACGCTCGTAGAGAACGCTACGCTTGCCTGCAGGAAGGGCACTCCCATGTGCCAGGATACCGGAACGCTCACGTTCTTCGTGGATGAGCGTCTGCGGAACGTGGTGACACCTACTGCGGTCAAAAATGCCGTTGCGTATGCGACGGAGAAGGGTTGGCTGCGCCGCAATACCATCGACTCCGTATCAGGACGCTCGATCGATTCCAATACGTGTGAAGGAGCGCCGGTCATACATTATGTCGAAGCGCCTGGTCCGCGCTCAGCGCCTGCGGTCACTCTGCTCATGA
>JAZOQU010000050.1:0-16235 GCA_045656225.1 Kiritimatiellia bacterium
ACCGGGCGCGACACACGGGTGATCTTCACGCAGACGGCCTTGTAGTCGAGTGAATTCGCGTTCTCGTCCGTGAAGACCACCAGCGGCGGACACTTAGGCCTCCGCATCACATACCGCCCGTTGACGATCTTGTGGCGTTCCGGGAAGATGACCTCTCCGTGGAATATGCAGGCCGCGACATTCATTCCTGCACCTCCACCATTTCGCCATTTGCGCCGCGCTCGATGGCGGCGATGAGTTTCTGAGAATACCGCCAGATGAGCGGCGTGTCGAATGACTCCGCCTTGTGGTCGGTGCGCAGCGTGATCTTGTCGTTGTCGCCGTCCTTGTTGGCGCGAATCCAAATCTTGATCTGCACGGCTATTCCTCTCCCTTCGCCTTGCTGTCTTTGTACCATTTCAGCGCGTCGTACAACTCGGATATTCGCATCTGCGCCATTGTGTCGCCGCGCTCCTTCGCGTATGCGTAGAGCTTTTCGAGCGTCGCCATCAACTCGGCAACCCTCACCTCGGCCAGCTCTTGCTCATACGCCTCGCTCACTTCTCAACCCTCTCTGCGTTCTCTGCGCCTCTCGGCACTCGCTCCGCTCGGCGTGTTCGCTTCCCTATGGGTCGCGCCCCCCCACAAGGATATCCCCCGACGAGCTGTAGCGAGGAGTCGCCGTAGGCGATGTCAATCAGAGGTGCGGTTACGGCAACATTGGTAATTGGCAACACTATCACATTGGCAACATTCCCCATTCCCAACTTTCGTGTTTTTCGTGTATATTGAATACCCTTCTTCAAACTTTTCCCACTTCATATTTTCCTCCTAATTAATGTCATCAACGGCGGGAGCCAAACCCGCGCTGGACGTTTTTTAAGACGTCTGCTCCCTCGAGCTCCATTGATGACACAAACCATACAGCAAAAAACGTGCCAAAGAAATGCGCAAAACAAACTGACATTTTACAAAACATACAAAAAAGAACAAAAATGGTCCGAATTTTATAAAATTAAGATAAAAAAAATTAATTTCTCTATCAATAGTATTTTACCGCATTATATTATATAATATCTTCAACTTTTCCAATATACAGCCAACTCTCATCATCCATGAATCTTACTCTGCTTCATCGTACATCTGCACTTCTTACAAAATGGACGCCGGTGTTTATTACAGCCATTGCTGTTTCTACATACCTTTTCCCCGACACTTTCGCCTGGGTTAAAGGCAATGCCCAAACCTTGATTCTCGGCTTCATAATGCTGACTATGGGGCTCACGCTTTCAAAGGAAGACTTTCGCATTCTTATCTCTCACCCAACCGATATGCTCATAGGAGTAACAGCGCAATATCTTTTAATGCCGCTCATCGCCTGGACCGTGGCTAAGGCTCTTAACCTGCCACATCCCGTAGCCGTAGGACTTTTACTCGTCGGGTGCTGCCCTGGCGGCGTTTCTTCCAACATCATGAGTTTTCTCTGTAAAGGCGATGTCGCATTTTCCGTTGGAATGACGACCATAACAACTCTTCTCGCCCCGGTTATGACACCCATCCTCATGCTGCACCTCGCCGGTGAAAACGTCGATGTAGACGCGACAGGGATGTTTAAGTCAATCTTAATTGTAACCATAATGCCAATAGCGATCGGTTTTGGACTCAACGCCGTATTTGATAAAAGCAACCAATTCAAAGAGGTAAAAAAAACATTACCTGGAGTAGCGGTAATTGGCCTCGCCTGTATTGTAGGCGGAGTAGTTTCAGCTCATGGTCAAAAAATTGTCCAATCGGGAATCATCATTTTCGCGGCAGTTTTTCTCCACAATACTCTTGGCTATATCTTAGGATACATAACTGGCCTTCTCGCAAAATTTTCAAACTCTAAATGCCGCACTGTCTCCATCGAGGTAGGAATGCAAAATGCCGGACTCGCAACAGTCCTATCAGGAAAACACTTCCCCTTAATGCCAGAAGCCGCAATAGCCTCCGCCGTATCATGCGTTTGGCACTCGATTTCAGGCGCACTTTTGGCAGGCGTCTTCAATCTTCTCGACAATATCAAAAAACGCCGCACCAAATAAAACCAGCTTTACTGCAAAAGAGGAGACATGACAGTCACGTTATGCTCTTTATATCGGAATAAAATAACTTCGGATATTTCAACAAATCATTTTAACGATATTGCAGATTTCGGCATACGGATCGGAGCTCTGGCAGACAGCGCGGACTACCGCGAAGTTTTTAGCTCCCGCCTCCAAAACGGACGGAATACGACTTAAATCAATGCCACCGATAACTACAGCAGGATGTCGCGATGCGGCAATCATCGCCTCCATCGTTCCCAATCCAAGCGTAGGATCGGGAATATCCTTCGTTGGAGTTGCGTAAACCGGTCCTACGCCGATATAATCAACCGGCTCATCATTCGCGGCAACAACCTGATTAAGATTATGCGTCGAAAGCCCCACGATTTTTAGCTCCGGAAACCGCAAGCGCACATCCTTAGGGCTTAAATCATCTTGGCCGACATGCACGCCGTCCGCGCCGACTTCCGCCGCGATAGTAGGGTCGTCATTTACAATAAAGAGCGTATCCGAGCCTTGGGTGACGCGCCGCACTTCACGCGCCTCGTGCAATATCTCCTCGCGCGAGACGTGTTTCATACGAAGCTGAATAACCTTAACGCCGGCCTTAACCGCAGCTTCAGCACATTTCGCATAGCCGACGAGGGGATTGGTCATAACAAGATAAAATCCGAAATCTTTCATAAGAATTTTCCGCAAAAGATTCTCATTTTAAAAGACGTGCGGTCAATCTACGCACGTCTTTTAGGTTTTATCTCCCGGATTTCAGATCATCCAATATGATTTTTGCGACTTTCCGCCCGCTCTTGAACATCCCGCCGAAAATCGGCCCCATTCTGAAGCCGCCCTGAACATTATTCGCCGCCATGCCGCTCGCGTAAAGCCCGGGGTAAAGGCGCTTCGTATTCTCAACAGTCGTACGCTCGCCATCCTCCATCCACATGGGCTTTTCGCCGAGAATTCCGCCCGTCGGAGAATCAATCTTAACGCCCGCCTTATTCACCGCCTTCGAAATAATCTCGCTCGGATGCCCCGTACCATCGAGAACAGCGCGCGCCATAATAACGATCGGATCAACATGTAGGCCCATATACGCTACGGGATTGGAGTTGATTACGACGCCGCAGACCGTACCCGCGTGAATTACGATGTCCTCAACCTTAACAGCGTTAAATATGACAGCGCCCGCCTTACGCGCACCGAAAACGAGTCCCGAGGCCATCTCAACGGAATCGACCGTATGATATTCCGCGTCGATCGGCTGAGTCGTAATCCCGAATTCATGCAAAATCGCCGCGCCGTCATTTTGAACAACAACCTCATTCATCAGCATACCGCCGCCCCAGGTTCCGCCTCCAGGCGCGAGTTTCGATTCAAAAACGGCGACCTTAAGCCCGGCGAGCGCCAAATCTCGCGCGGCAACGAGACCAGAAGGCCCTGCTCCGACAATCGCGACATCAACGGCGAGATGATTTTCGAGTTTCTTAAAATAACTGCGCACAATAGCGCCCGATATCTTTTCTTCCATATTCATGGACTTTCCTCCGCAGGTATTACCCTGATCAGGTTAACGGGTATCTTCTCAGCACCCAGGCCCCATGCCTAGTAGCACCCCGATATATGGGTGATATTTTACCACAATCTCGCCCCAAAACGCAAATGCGCAAAAAAATTTAAAATCAAATTTCCAAAAACAAGTAAAATGAAAGAATACTCCCCATACTTTACTTGTAAAAGTATACATTTTCGCGACCGAAAATTGAGGAGACTTTTTCGTACTTTAATTTTAAGGTGAAATAACCTAATGGAATATCATCGTGATCTTATACGATCAATTGGAGACTCTAACCTATATTCCTGCTGCTTATGATTTGAATTAAAGTGATTAATAAACTCTTCAACACTTTCTTGCAACCTCTCGTCTGCTGCTCTTTTTTTAGTCCTTAGAGAAGCTCTTATACTACCAAGAATAACAGAAAGAATGATTACAATAACTATTATCCACGTCCATTTTTTAGCGCTTGTCTTCTCATTTTTCTCAGACAGAGATGGAACATGTATACCTTGCTTTTTAGGAGGCGATTTAGTGGCCCTTTTATTCGGGGATCCACACTTTGGACAAAACAAATCCGCATCAGTTAGCTTAAAATCACAATGCGGCTTTTCGGGATCGTCCGTCTGATCTTCACTAGCCTCATGAGTTAATGGATCAAGAATAGCATTACATGTATACTTAATGGGCGTATTCGATTTCAATATTTTCTTACCCGAATTACCTATGCGCTTCACTAACACTTTAGAACCTTTTTTAGTAAACGAAACATCACCATTCATAATTTTCTCCTTTTAAATTTTTAGCATAAAACTCACAATCTAATACTAATAGCCTAGAATCTTTAGCGCATTATTAGCCGCTGTTTTAACATTCTCATCCCCGCTATCCGCAGCTTTGCGAATCCATTTTACAGCCTCTGTATAATCTTGTTCAACGCCTTGTCCATTAGCATACATCACACCGAGATTAAACTGCGCCGCCGCATACTCTTGCTCCACCGCCTTACGAAACCACTTTACTGCCTCGGCATAATCCTGTTCAACGCCTTGTCCATCCCTATACATAACACCAAGATTATGCTGCCCAGACACATCCCCCTGCTCTGCCGCCTTACGATACCACTTTACCGCCTCTCGCTCATCTTGCGTAACTCCTCGACCCTTCTCATACATAAAGCCAAGATTACTCTGCGCATCCGCACGCCCCTGATTCGCAGCCTTGCGGAACCACTTGACCGCCTCATATTCATCTTTCGTAACGCCTTGACCATTTGCATAGCTCACGCCAAGATTATACTGCGCTTGCGCATTCCCCTGTTCTGCCGCCTTACGAAACCACTTTACTGCCTCAACATAATCCTGCTCAACTCCTTGACCTTTAAAATAATTTACACCGAGATTAAACTGCGCCGTAGCATCCCCTTTCTCGGCTGATGACGAATTCAATTTATATTCCAAAGTGTGATTTTCGGATTCTGAACCTATCCATGAATCCGATTTGATCCACGAATATGTCATTTTAGATATCACAAATAAAGATAATGCGGCGAGCACACATTTAATAAGACGCGAAAAAAACTTTGGATATAATAACTCTACAAAGGCAAACAAAAATCCCACTCCTACACCGATTAACAAGCCCCCAACGTGAGCTGACATATCAATCCCTGGACTCAAGCTGTAAGCAAAATTAACTCCGACAAAAATAAATCCTTGCTTTAAATGCGCCAATATCGAATCTTTTGTAAGCCCAAAGCGCCATCCTATAACAAGTACATACATCATTAAGGATCCAAAAATACCAAATATAGCCCCCGACGCGCCAATCGACACAACATCGCCGTTAAAAATCGCAGATACCACACTTGCACCGATAGCTGCTATCAAATAAAGAGCTAAAAACTTAACATGCCCCGCCATCCGTTCGAGCAGCGGCCCGAATGAGCAAAGGCAAGAAATATTCATTGCAAGATGAATCAATCCGCCATGAAGTAGGGTATTCGCCCAAAGACGCCACTCTTCACCCGAAAATGTCAACGCCTTAAAATTTCCACCAAACTTTAAAAGCGCTTCAGCCGAAACATCCATCAGTGAATTAGTACGCCAAAACACCCAGCCCGAACAGGCGATTATAAGTACCGTCAATATTCCAGTAACAAATGGAATATCTGTTGGAATTTGCGCACTTTGTTCTTCAGGATTATTCGCATTAGCTTCATCAATAGTCTCATCAGCAACAACTTCGGATTTATCTTTGATGGACGATTCTACCGTCGCGCCGCACTGCATACAAAAGCAATCATCGTCATTAAGTTCACTGCCGCACTGCACGCATATTTTCTTATCATTCGCTACTTCTTGCTCTAAAACAACCATTCTCGTACCGCACTTACGACAAAATACAGCCGCATCGATATTTTCTTCATGACAGTTTTGGCAGATCATAATCAGAAATCTTTCTATTGATTAGACGATGTCGCTTATCTACCTCAAGCAACCTTAGTTCCGCATTTTCTGCAGAATCTGGCATTTAAAGGTAATTCGGCTTGACACGATTTACAACGTTTATTACGACTACTATGTGCACCATCCGTTACTACCTTACTTAAGTCCTGAGTTTCTTTTAGACTTAATTCTTGAATTTTTGCACTTAAATCTGGCTTCGACTCTGTTCGTTCTGCGCTCAAATCAGACTTAGGCGCCGTTTGTTCGGAAGATACTTCTTCAACAGATTCCTTTTCTTTCTCCTTCTGCGCCACTTCTTCCAAAGCTTTTAACTGCTCCTGCAATATTTTTTCACTACGAATAGATTCTTCAAGATTCGTCTTAGCGCGTTCTATCTTTTTTTGGCGTCGTTCATTTGCATGACTAAGAATTTTTTCCTTAACTTTTAAAAATAGGCTAAAAATCCACCACCAAGTAACGCGTAATGAGCGAGCCGCCATCATAAAAAGACGTTTATAAGGTATAACTATATATCCATTTTGCCTTAAATATCGCTTCGCATGAATCGCGACATCAGTCTCATTTGGCAAGGGAGCTGGAGCTTCAACAGTATTTTTCATCACTAAAACCTTTCTTTATATGCTATTTACAAGCCTAAACCGTTTTTCAAATCATAAATCGTTTCTTCAACCACATCTTTATATCGATCCGACTCTTTCCGATTGTCTTCAACACCTTCCATTGTCGTAAAATGCTTAATATACATTCGATACCCATGTCGTGTTATCGGATTATACGTCGGTCCATACGCCTTAGCCATCACAACAAGTAAGGGCGTCTTAGCTTCAACATCTTTATAGGCGTTAAAAGCACCCCACCCCCAAACCGCTGCTACCAACCCGATCACAGTCGATATAACACTCCAGGCATAATCAATATTCTTAACAATAACTGTTTTATTACCTTTTTCAGCAGTTAAGAGTTCTAAGTATGCTTCCTTTGAAAGAGTAACTTTATCTTCATCAGCTTTTTTATTAAACTCATCCTCATTCTTACATGTACGAAAGCTTCTACCAGAACAATCACTAATATCATCGAAGGGAAAATGAACATCTTCGCAAAGTTTCGCGTTATCTGCTACTAATCCACCACATGAAGGGCAATAAATATCATCCTTATTTAGACTGGTATTGCAACGCAGAGAATTAGGATTCTTCAACGCCTCTTCAAAGCGCTCTCCTTTCAAGACATCTCCTGTCCTATAATCAATAGGGAGTTTACATGTCATAATTACCCTATGCTATATTTAGACGCATCTCCTCCCGCACACCTACTTATCAGCCCCGCTCCCGTGCGCGAAAAAAAACGGTGCCTCTATGTGATTTCTTTCGAGGCGACTGGTATGCCCAAGGGAAATGCACACAAAGGACACCGTAAATGAATACAATTATCCTAGTGATACACCTTCCCTTATTCGAACGATTACCAGTCTTTCGAAAGAAGTGTATAATTATTATACCACATTTCGTTCTTATATGATAGTCGACAATGCGTATTCTAACCCGCACACTCCCTCGAACATACCAGCCGCCAATATGTTATACGCAATAGAAAAGAGAAGTGTGACAGTAATTTTACTTTATCTTTGGAGCGATAACGAGACGAATTGGGCTCCAATCCTGATTAAAACCGATGCGCGCGGCATTCCAACGCGCCCAGAACGGCATACGGATAAGCGTCATTCCGGCGGCGCCTTTGTATGTAAAGCATGGGTCATTCGTCGTTTCTAACGGCGGTAGCGCCCGGACTTGAATGAAATCGCCCTTATCATCGGGCGAGACCTCTATCTTTGACGGATCAACCGTATCATAAACCTTCTCCTGACCGCACCAGTCACCAATTCCCCATGCATTAACCGCTTTCTCACGCTGAGGTTTACCGCCATCATAATCATATCTAATAGCCCGATCAATCTCATCATTAACATGAATGCGCAATAATTCATAAAACGGGCTCTCAGGATCTTTCGTTCCCGCATGAAACGCATACTCCCACTCCGCCAATGTCGGTAGACGAACAACATATCCATCGGGCAGCTCATCTTTAAAGTGCCGCGTAAAATATTCGCACACCCCTTCAGCTTGAGTACGGTTAAGGCAAACATAATTCTTAAACGCCTCCTCACTAACAATCCCATTCGGCGGATCTAGAGGTGGGAATAATGCTGATTGGCGCCGCGTAAGAGGATACTTCATAATCCAATACGGTTTAGTTAAATTAACGCTCTTAGTCTTTCCATTACGCCAATGAATAGCTAAATCCACTGTTCCCGTTGGACAATGGGCGAATTCTATCTCACCATATTTACCTAAGCGCAATAAAGCGGTTTTACCCGAAGTAACGAAAAGTCTCGTCTCTAAATCTAGTTGCTCTTTAATCTTAACTACACGCTCATAATCTCCTACTCGCTCAAAAATTCGCCGCGCACCATCAAAAAGAATACGTCGACGAATAGTTCCGCTCGATTTTTCGGCTAATGAAAGCGTTCTCTCACCAACTTGAGATAGAGTTAATTTACCTTTATTAAGCGCGGCGAAATCTTCGGCGAGAAGTTTTTTAACCTCCTGACGCTCCATTTCATACTCTGCAGTCGCGCCTATAAGAGCGAAACTAAAGAAAAAGCTCAGAAATAGCGCTAAAATCGCCTTCATTCACCGAGCCTTTCTTCAAGCGCCTCGACCATCCGACCTACGCGCGATTTAATCTGTCTAACGGCAGCCGCCTTAATCCCCATACGCTTAGCAACTTCTTCACATGTATCGCCCGTCGTAACCAACTCTTGATAAACGCGCTTAGATTGCGCCGAAAGCGCAGTTTTTTGGAGAATATGCGCAACTACCGCTAAATGGCGCGCTTTAGCCCACTCTCTATCTAACGCATCACCAACCGTCGAGGCAACTTCGATATCTCCTTCTTCAATCGGAATATGTAAATCTTCTCGCCGCGCTTGAGCCCGACGATAATGATCAATCATCTCATTGTACAATAGATGAGATAGATATGTGCGAAATTTACCGCGCTTTTTCTCATAAGAGCCTGTTCGCAATACACCCACTAACTTAACAAAAACATCTTGGACTATATCCTCAGCCTTTAATTCATCAATTCCTCGATTAACGAGATATAATCGCATAGCAGGTTCATACAACTCAAAAAACTCTGTCCATACTGATTGATCTTCGCCGGTAGAGAGTACCGCGATACGCGTTAAAAGCATTGTTGGAGTTTCTGGGAATACGCTCATAACACTACATCCTCCACTTCTGGCGGAAAGAACTCATCAAAATCATAGTGAGGTGTTGAAAAATATGAAGCAATGAAAACAGCAACAGCGACCAACACCGCACATGCCGCGCCTATCCAAAAAACACGCCTTAAAATTCTATGGCGCGTCGAAATGAGCGATGGCGCGGGCGGAATAGGCAAACGCTTTTTAGGATCAGGATTTAAAAGCACTTCTAAAAGTTTCGCCCACTTTCGATCAAAACCTGCCAACAATTCCATAGCCGATGAATCTTTTTCGTACCAAACGCCTGTTAAAAGCCTAAATGTTAAGACACCGAGCGCCCAAGCATCATCAGCCGGCGTAGCTGCCGCGCCTGATTTAAGCTCAGGCGAAAGATAGCCCGCGCTCCCCATAATCGGCGCACGATCTGACGCGAATGTTGTAGTTACTGCGAGTTCCTGACGCAAATCAGGCTTTATTATGCGCGAAACGCCAAAATCCGAAAGAATAGCTCGTCTCTCTGAATTAATAAGTACATTCTCGAGCTTAACATCGCGATGTACAACGCCCTCTTCATGGAGGTATTTTAGTGCAGAGCGCAAATCAGCATAAAATATCGCAACAGCATTTTCGTCAATTTCGCCATTGCGCCGCAAATCTTCTAGGGTACATGGGCTACCGTTAGGTCCTAAGACCATATCCATCGTAAAATATGGTGAACCTATTACTTCATCATACCCTAGCTCATAAACCTTAACGAGTTGAGGATGATTAAGCTTAGATAGAATTTTACCTTCTGCGACAAAGCGCTTACGAAGAAATTCAGCATGAGATCCTACGGAAGTAAAACTTTTAAGAGCTAAAGATTCACCCCCAGAAATTGGTACAACCTCATAAACAGCCCCCATACCTCCTGAGCCGAGGGGACGAATTATTCTATAAGGACCAATATTTTGGCTAGTATCCAAGTTTATACCTATTGGGAAGAAATAAGTGCGCCAACGAGCTATCTAATCGCCTAAATTGGCGGAGGGAGGAGGTTCGAACCCCCGATACGGGACTTAAACCGTACGACGATTTAGCAAACCGCTGCCTTCAGCCATCCCCCAAATCGTTGGCGCGCATTATATCATATTCGCTGTTCGCCGTCAACGAAGACAGCTGAAGTTTTCCAAGTGGGTGTAACTAAAAGGTGCGCACCTTTTAGGTACGAGCTCGTGAGGGCATAAAAAACTCCATCCCCTCTCTTTCACCTATAAACCAAGAACTTTCACTATATACAGCCAACCGCTTTTATATTTTGGATTTCACCTCGAGACCCCATGCCGAAGGCATCTAAAAAATGACTCAGTAAAACGTACTGATAAGCGGTTAGAAAACGCAAAGCACTAAGCCGAAACGTTAGTGGGATGCGCCGAAGATGAACGAAGTGAATCGAAGAGAAGCAACCCGCTAGCGCCCGCTTCGCGGCTCACTGCGTTCGGGGTATATGCGCAGACCGCAGGTCGAGCGCACGAGCGAAGCGAAGTGGCCTCAAGGCGCCGCGAAATGGTCGGCGAAGGTTCGCTTCGCGCTATTCGACCATTATACTATCGCTTATTCAGTTTTTTAACCGTGGAGAACGTGAAGAAACGTGTAACATTACTTATTCGCGACGATAATTAAATGACCACCCTTTTACCATAATTCAATGGTTTTAACTCTGGGGTTGCACCCCAGAGCACATGCCGAAGGCATATATAATATCCCCACAAATTAACTAATAATGGCCATTCATAGCCGCCTCGCTATCCCAATGATACACGCTTCTCCCCGTTCTGCACGGTTCAAAAAATCCCCGCCAATACAGTGGAATTATAGAGGTTATTTTACCCGAAGGCAACCTTCTCAACCCTTTCGGTGTCCGGCGAGCTCCCAGCGAGCCGGCTTCCGTGTTTTCGGTGGTTAAAAATCCCGCGTCAAATTCTCACCCCAAAAAACATCACTAAAACACACAGCTTTTCATCATTTTCTACCACTTATCTCTAAAAAACAGTCCCCCAGCCTATTTTTAGATAAAGCGTCATACGCTGATTCGCGTACGTTGTGCAGGTTAGGTTTCCCATCCTACGCACACTCTCACTCCTTGGTTAATTAGTTTAGCCTTACTAACGACTATCTACTAGCCAAGTGAAGACCCCAGCCATTTCTGGCACTATGACCGGTTAAATAATTTCAATCAGTTCTATACTTCCTTTGACTTAAACAAATTCATCCATATTATCCGGGAACGTAGGTTCTTCCGGCAATGAATCAATAATTGGTTTAAGCAATTCATCCAATATCGGTAAATCATAGCAGATTGCATTCCATACAATATCAAGATCTATATTTGCATAATCGTGAATAAGACGATGCCTAAGCCCGGCCCATCCCGCAAAATCAATCTCAGGATGTTCTGCACAAAACACATCCGAGATATTATTCGCCGCTTCACCTAAAACCTGCAAATTATAAATAATCAATTCTGTGCAATCATCACCTTCACACATCATTGAACGCTCAAGCCCCTCCTTTTTAGACTTGATTCGCTCAATTGTACGCATCATATGCACAAGTCGATCCTCGTCTCTGTAATTAGCACCACCACTTCTCATACGGCAATAGCTTCCTTACAAACTCTATTTGCAAAACGAGGAGAACTGCGCAAAACACTTGTAGAAACAATATCAACGCTACGCCCAAGAAGAGAAGAACAAAAATTCTCAATTGCGGTATAATCTCTATGTCCAACACCCTTACCAAACTTCACCAAAAAATCAACATCACTTTCAGGCGTTTCCTCTTTACGTGCGCACGAACCGAACACCCAAAGCTTTTCGGCTTTGTGCGCCCTTGCGATAGCGTATATCTCATCGCGCTTCGCCCGAATCTCGTCAAGCATACACATAGTAAACCATCCTTACAACGCCATTATTATACTCCTTTTTACCTCATCTATCAACCTCCCAACATAAAAATCAAAAGTATTACGGAATTCAAATGGTTGTTTTACCTAAAGGCAACCTTCTCAACCCTTCGCGGTTCCTTGCGTCCACTTCGCCGCGTTGCGGCTCGCGCGCTCGACTGCTTCGCAGTCTGCGCGACTTCCCTCCGAGCTTCGCTCTTCGGCGCATGTGTCCGGTGAGCTCCCAGCGAGCCGGCTTTAAGTGTGCTTCGTGGTTAAAAATCCCACGTCAAAATCTCACTTCACAAACCATAATAAAATGTCGCATTTATCCAATTCTCTATCACTTTTCTCCAATGAAGACAGGCCCCCAAGCTATTAAAAGATCGGATCGGGGGCGGTTGGCGAGCCGCCGAACACGCGCGCGGCTTCGCGGCAGCCGCCAAGGCACTTCGCGGCCTTGTCGCAGCCGTCGCACATCTTCGGCAGATAGTCGTGGCGGACGAAGTGCATCCACTCCGCGCATGCGGGCAACCGCTCCCACTCGTTCCACTTGACGAGTTCGACCGGACTGTGGTTGCAGACGCGGAGGCGTCCATTCGGGCCTACGGTGAAGAAGTCCGTCGCCGCCGAGCATCCCGTGGTGACATCGAGGTATTCGTACTTCTCCGCGTCGATCATGCACGACGGAAGCTCCGTGCCGAAATGTCCGTGTCGCTTCGCCCGCGAAAGCACCTCCTCGGCGACATCAGCGGTCTGGCGCACCTCCGCCGCCGTCAGCATAAGCTCCGGATGCGAAAGCCCGCGCCCCCCAGGGAGAAAGCGATTCAGGAGAAGCGAGTCTGCGCCCGCGACGAGCGCCGCCGAAACCGTCTCGTACAGCTCCGGCAGGTTGAGCTTCGTGACGGCGACGCCGACCGTCGTCGCACAGCCGAGTTCGTGTGCCCTGCCGAACATCTCAAGGATGTGTTCCACGGGCGTATCGCTATCCGTGTTCGCCGCGAAAGACCGCAATCCCGGCATGCTCATGAGAACGTGGATGCCGCGCTCGGCGCAGAACCGCAGGACATCCGCCGTCATGGCGCGTCCGTTCGAGAGCAGACCGACCTTCGCGCGCTTCGCCGCAAAGTCCATCAGCTCGAGACATCCCTCCTTCAAGAGTGCCTCGCCCCCGGTGAACGAGAACTGCGAAACGCCCGCCGCCGAATACACTTCGATAAGCCGCTTCCATTCGCCGACCTCCATCTCAGGTCCCGGCTTCAACATCCCCGCGTACCAGGGACACGAACAGAACCTGCACGCGTGGTTGCAGCGGTAGGTCAGTTCAAGTACGGCAACCGATGGAAGGACGGTCGTCATTTCGCGGTCTCGGCGCCGAGCAGTTTGCGCAAACGGGGCAGAGATTCCTTCACCGGGACTTCTTCCCCGAAGTCACGCGTCCACTTTTCCCGTCCGGTCAGAAACGCCCTCATAATCCGTGCGTCGTATCTATCTACGATCGTTCGCTTGCCGTTGATCACCCACGCCAGCTTGTAGATGTTGTCCGCCTTGAACGGCGATTCGACCCGCACCCATTCCGCGGGATCGCCTGGCTGCGCCGGCAGACGCTTGAGCGGGCCGCGATATCTACTGACCTGTCCCAGCTCCTTCGACTCCAGCCTCGGCTCGGCTCTCAGGTTAACATTGTCGCCAAGTATCTCGCCCGTCTCTGAAATGTACTTCGCGTTTATCCAGCAGAAATCCTGCGTCGGATTGCACTTCTTGCAGAGAACCGACTCATCGAGCGCAATGTCGAGCCCGAGAGCTTTCAGTTTCGCCGCGTCGTCGCGATACCGCGCAAGCGTGTTCGCCATCCGATTTCTATTCTCGGCATAGACGGTGTGCGTGCCGCATTTCTTGCAGACGTACTCAAAGCGTTCCGGCTGCGGCATCGCCATTTTATAGCACGTCGCCTGCGGTCCGCGTCGAACCTTCGGCTCGGGCGAGGCCGCGAGTTTGTCGAGCATCGCGTTCAGCTCCGCGCGGTTAAAGTCCTTGCCCTCCGCCGCGAGCGCCGCAAGCGCCGCGAAGCCGATGCCAATCCGCGTCATCTGTGTTTGCATGTGCGCCATCATACCATTCCTTTGTCCTTATCGCGAATGGGGACAGTCCCCCAAGCTATTCTCGCTTACTACAATCACAAAGCTCTACCACAGATTCGAGGCCGTCCATAGACACATACATCATCACTTTATTGGAAATATCTATGTATGGATGAATGGCTATATCTACAACAAACTTATGTGCAACTGACGCACAGCCATCACTTTCATTAAACGCAACAACACAAAGCGGAGAATTCTTTCCGTCACAACGCCGCAAGGATATACTTGCGTATCCTTCATGAGATTTCTCCTTGACTCGAAACACATTTACCGAAATCCAAGCCCAAACTGGGCAATTCGTTTTTCGAATAATTACAGGTTTTAAATACGTTTCGACAAGCCGAGCATCGCTCAGATTCGCCGCCCGTAGCAAGCTTTCTGGGACTGGAATGCCAAACTTTCGCAATTGCCAATCACAAACTGCGCTCTTGCAGCTTATTCTACATTTGGTCAAACTTTGCGTAATAGTAGCTTCGGCGAACAAATTTAAATTTGTATACTCTGTTTGTTTGGTGTATTCACGCAACACAAATGAGTGCTCGAAATCACATTCCAAATTGTCAACATTACGCAACCTTATCCTGCTTTCTCCGATTTCTATGCGATTGCTTGATTGCGCATACAGAAAATGCCCATTGTCTGACCACACCGGGCCAGCAAAAATGCCTTTCTGCTGCAAATATGGCTGAAAACCCTTTAGCTCACATACTTCTCCTTTAGCTGGGCAACAAGCCCCAAAGAGCAATGCCATGCAGGCAAATTTAATCATGCGTGTTATGATGCAACAATTCATCTTCATTCTCCCATCCTCCTATTTAGAATCCGATGGACCATTGGTGGGGTGTAATCATTTTACACCCCACCGTTCTTTGGAAGTTATCAGAGTTTTTATAATCATCCATCATCATCACTGTCAATTATACCACTTTAACGCATAAAATAAAAGCGCGGCGTTCGCTCAGATTTTCCGCAGCAAATTCTCACTTCATAAACCATCCCCAATCCGCCGCGCTTATCAGCATTTTCTATCACATATCACCAATAGAGAATCCCCTATGCTATTAAATCATAAATCCTCGAACAACAACAATCCGTTGCCTATATAGAAAAATCTCGAAATATAGTTTGGCATTTCCATAATGCAATCTCCCGTTTCAACATCTTTTATGTAAAATTTATTCCCCAATATACTGCGAAGAAGATCCGATGAGCGCCGTTTCTTTGTTACCGCATAACGACCTTGAATAAATCCCATCAGGCATTCTTCGTCACCCAACCTGATCTTTCCATGTTTTTTAATTGATTTTGCTTCAACATCTATACCAATATACTCACCTCCAAACTTAAAAACCCAAAGAATATCGTCGTCATCCCAACGCAAGGCACTAAAATTATAAAGCATTGCATCTGGCGGATCATCAACTCCAAATTCCTTTAATTTATCTTTATCAATGATATGACAAACTTCACCCAGACCATTGCAGACAATCACCTCTTTTTTATCACTGATAAACGCAAAGTATCGCCCAGATAAACTACCCTGAAATGACGAGTCTACACTACCTCTACATCTTATAATAAACGGCAGGAACCGATAATTTCCTGATAAAGTATCGATAATTGCAATCTTTTTAACAAGCTTCTTCGAAGTTTCACAATCTACATTGACAACAACTGAAGTCGGGCTTGTCCACACGAATGATTGATCATCCCAATCTGCAGAACTACATCCTGATGGCATTGGGATTTTTTTGATATTCTTAACACAGTTTTCATTACTAAGCGTCGCTACACACAATTCTTTGGCATTCTCC
>JAZOQU010000051.1:0-62062 GCA_045656225.1 Kiritimatiellia bacterium
CGATTTATATGCAGAGTATCTGGCTTCTTTATCATCGTCTACCGAAAACCGATGTTCGATAGCTTGTACACTTCAGAAGAAGCTGCTTGAACTGCGTACGGCCTGTGAGAAATTTCCTAAGAATGCACCTGCATCGGATGAACTTCAGTCGTTGGAGGATAGGGCTTATGATATCTTAGATTTTGAGAGCAAAGCGAATGATGTTATGTCCTTGATTACATATTCCAATAAGGACGCCGCGTTGCGGCGACTGGAAGAATATGCTCAAGAAAACCCACGGGTATTGATGGAAAAAGAGAGACTTGAACAAGAGATAAATAGCATATTCATAAGACTGAAAGGTGAACATTCTGCATCGGTAAGAAAGGGTGTTGTCAAGGCGGCGGTGTCGATTGTCGTGATTGCGGGATTGGCGACTACAGGGTGGCTTTTCCATATTGAAAAAGAAAAACAACGAGTTGCGGAAATTGCAAGACAACAAGAAGAGGAACGGCAAGAGAAGGAACGATTGCGTAAGGAGCGGCAGTTTGAACTTGCAAGTCAGCAGGAGGCAGAACGGCAAGAGCAGGAGCGGTTACGTAAGGAGCGAGAGCTTGAACTTGTAAGGCGGCACGAAGCAGATATGCGGGAAAAAGAATCTCTGGGATATGAGATTGTTATCGAAAACGGTAAAAAGCGAGCTGTTTGGATATCAGGCCGGAAGCATCCGAAAAACAGTGGTCTAATTGCCGATTCAACGCCTGAAAATTGGAAGTGTGTAAAGCCAGGATATGTCTGGACAGGAGGGGCTAAAACAGAGTGGCGTAGCGGATTGATTCATCCGGAAAACTCAAATCTTAAGTCTATATGTTCAGAGGGGGAATGGATGTGTATAAAGCCAGGGTGTGTCTGGACAGGAGGGGCTAAAACAGAGTGGCGTAGCGGATTGATTCATCCGGAAAACTCAAATCTTAAGTCTATATGTTCAGAGGGGGAATGGAAGTGTATAAAGCCAGGGTATGTCTGGACAGGAGGGGCTAAAACAGAATGGCGTAGCGGATTGATTCATCCGGAGAATCCGAATCTTAAGTCATTATGTTCAGAGGGGGAATGGATGAGTGTAACGCCAGGGTATGTCTATGCAGGAGGGGCTAAAACAGAATGGCGTAGCGGATTGATTCATCCGGAGAATCCGAATCTTAAGTCAGCGTATTTAGAGGGGACGTGGAAGTGTATAAAGCTAGATTATGAATGGGTAGGAGGGAGTAACATTGAGAGGCGTAAAAGCGTACAACTTTGGAAGGATGGTCCGTACTGGGCAACTAAAAATATCGGAGCTCAGAAGCCGGAAGATTATGGATATTATTTTTGGTGGGGCGATATTGTCGGCTATAAGCGGGTTGGTGATAAGTGGGTTGCGAGTGACGGCTCGTCGTTTGGATTTTCGTTTGACGAGAAGAATGTGTCTACATCTGGGAAAAGCATTTTTGATTTATATTCCGAAGGATGGGTTACGAAAAAAGGGTGGATTATAACAGGTTATCATCTAACTCTTGAGCATGATGCCGCACATGTGCATTGGGGAGGAGCGTGGCGTATGCCGACATTAGAAGAACTGAAAGAGTTAAATAGTAAATGTGATTGGAAATGGACAACGGTGAATGGTGTAAATGGGTTTGTTGTTAGCGGAAAAAATGATTTCTCATCGGCCTCAATTTTTCTTCCTTGCGCTGGTTCCGGCTACAAGAATTTGCTTAGAGATGATGTCGGATCGTACGGTCATTATTGGTCGTCAGTTCCTTATGAGAACAAAAGCCATGCGAGAAACTTTTATTTCCTTTCATGCCACCATGCTCCGCATGAATTTCCTCGTTTTTATGGGAATTCGATTCGTCCTGTTCAGGGGGGGGGTAAATATAATAGTGAATAGAATTTGATTATAGATCATGTAGTTGAAATTAACTGAGGTTTTATATCTCACGAGGAGACGCGAAGTTTTTGATGTTGTAGTTTTGCTAAAACTTGTAGTGCCTAAATGGGTAAATTCTTGTTAATGTCATGGATTAATTCTAAATCGATGAATATGAGAAAGGATCCTGAGAAACGTATGGACAATTTCAAAACGATGGATGACTGTGAGCTTGTTTCGCGGTTGCTGGCGAATGATCAGCAGGCATGGGAATATGTCCTGCTGACTGTTGTCTGTAACTTCACTTTCAATGAGAGAAATCATTGTATAAACAAAAGGAGATAAAAAATGGCTGATTTTTGGCAGAAAAAGTCTTATTCTCAAGAAGACATAGAATCCACAAAAAATTATTAGAGCTTTTGCGTCCAATGGAAGAGGAAAAAATCAACAGCGACGAAAATGGGTTTGCCACCATTCATACTTATGCATTGGAAAACAACCTCGATCTTGAGCTATTCCTTGCTAGCGGATTGAACGTCAATGAGCTATCACGCAAAGAAAAAATAAGCGCTCTTCAATTGGCTGTTGCCGCCGGACATCAGGATATGGTAAGGCTGCTGATTGCTTATGGTGCTGATATGTACATTCAAGAGGGCGACACCTTGCCACCGCTCTTTACTGCAATTCAGAAAAATGATTTAGATATGGTAAAAATTTTGATTGAATGTGGCGTTGATCCACAACGCAAATGCCGCATCGCCAATACAAAAGCAAGTGCATTTGCTTTTGCACTTGTACACAACAAAGAAGAAATTTTTACTTTTTTGCGTTCTGTCAACAAGAACGTCTCAAACATTCCCAATCATGAATTAAAAAATGATTCTCAAACCCTCCTGTTGGAGGGGGAACAAACAAAGAAAGGAAAAACAAAAATGCAATACTGGATAGGATGCTGGAAAAGTATGCGACGTTCAGCGGTCGCGCGAGCCGGAAGGAGTACTGGATGTTTTTCCTGTTCAACTTCCTCTTCGCTTTCGGTCTGCAAATCGTGGATGCGGTACTCGGTACCGAAGGCGTATTGGGCGGCTTGTACGCATTGGCGGCGCTGTTGCCAAGTTGGGCAGTGTTTACGCGCCGCATGCATGACATCGGCAAGAGCGGCTGGTGGTGGCTGATCGCCCTTATCCCGTTGGTCGGTGCAATTGTGCTGCTTGTCTTCGCCTGCAAGGACAGCGAGCCTGGTGACAATGCCTACGGTCCCAATCCGAAGGGTGTTTGATTAATCGATTTAAAGGCGCACTGATATAAATGCGAGTGCGCCAAATTTTTTTGCAGTACAATCTTTATGTCATAATGCGTGTTTCACTTCTAACGGGCGGCTTCCAGAAGGAAGTCGACCGCATTGACTTGGCGGATTCCGTTATGATCAAACGGCGGGTCGTAATCAAGTGTGATGAGTGTTTTAGGATATTGGTCGCGGATTGTCTTGAAAGGGGCGAGTTCGCGTTTGAGCGTCGATTCATCTCTGACGGAGAGCGCAACTTGAAAGTATCTTGGGGCGGCGTTTTCAAAAGCGACGAAGTCGACTTCCTTCCCGTCAATCGTGCCGACATGCACGTCTCTGTATCGGCGTTTAAGCTCGAGAAAAACGATATTCTCAAGAATGTGCCCCATATCGCCGCCTCTCTGACCTGTTACAATGGCGCGAAGCCCCTGATCGGCAATGTAGTATTTGCCGAGGGTTTTGAGATAGTTGCGACCTTTAATATCGTATCTTGTAGCATGATATACAAGGAGCGTTTCGCAAAGTGCGTTGATGTAGGCGTCTATCGTCTTTCCGGCAATGGTGATTCCTTCCGCTTTGAGCGTTCCGGTGATACGGTTTACGGAAAGGGGGTTCCCGATATTGTCAAAGATGAATCTGACAATGCGTTTAAGAAGTGCTCCATCCCTGAGACCGAGTCTCGCAAGTGCATCCTTGTAGATGATCGTATCAAATATCGCAGAAAGGTAGTCAATGCGCGCGGCTTCGTTCGCGCCAAGCGTCGCTACGAACGGAAACCCACCAAATCGCATATACTGGGCGAACGCCTCGGACTTGGGCAATTCCTGAAATGCGGCTTGATACTCGGCGAACGAAAGGGGTTGCATCGAGATTTCCACATAACGCCCGGTCAGAAACGTCGCAAGTTCGCCGGAAAGGAATTTGGCGTTGGATCCCGTTACATACACATCCGTGTTGCTTTTCACAAAAAGTCCGTCCACAAGTCTTTCAAATTCTGGAACTTGCTGAACTTCATCAAGAAAAATATAGATTTTGTCGAGCGAATCATCCATTTTGGAACGGATAAACTTCCAGGCATCATCAAATGTTCTGAATATTCCTACATCAGGGTCTTCAAAGTTAATGGAAATGATTTGATTTTGGTTTACGCCCTCCGCGAGCAATTTTTCGCGAAAGAGTTTCAAAAGGGTGGTTTTCCCGCATCGTCGTATGCCTGTAACAACTTTAATGACATCCTTGTCCCTCCAATTAGAGAGCCAATTTGTAAAAAAAGGTCTATTTATTATACTTGTCATATCAAAACTCTCAAGAGTGAAAAACTTTTTGTACATATAGTATCAAAAGTTGGAAAAATGGTCAATGAGAGTTTAGAAGTGCGGTGCATGTGCAATCAAGGACTTTCGGATGTGAAAGGTGATGATGCTGAACATAAACTTTTTGTCATATTGCGAGTGCTAATGTGTCTAATGGAGTATAAGGAAAGGACGAATTGAAATGTATACGATAAAGGGAGCATACGCGGAAGCATTGATTACGATCGATAATCTCGATCCAGATGCCGTTACGCAGTTGTATGGGCTTTTGAATGCGAAAGCGTCGGAAGGCTCGAAGGTCGCTATTATGCCCGACGGGCATCCCGGCAAGGATTGTCTTGTCGGGTTTACGCAGACGTTTGACGAAGATGCCGAGGTGCGGCTCGTCCCCAATTTTGTCGGCGGCGATATAGCCTGCGGCGTTTTCGCTTGGCCGATTGGGAAAAACATGCCAGACTTGCAAAAACTTGATGATTTTATCAAGCGGAATATTCCGAACGGTTCGCGCGGTTATCCGGCAACGGTGAATCGGTTCGCTACGGATGAAGATAAGACGATATTTGATGCCGCGGATGATCGTCTTGCGAAGTTGGAGACACGTCTTTTCGGACGTGAGCAAGAGCGTATACCCGCAGTGATGCAACTTTGTTCGCTTGGCTCTGGAAATCACTTCATCAGTCTCGAGTGGTCGGAAAAGACGGGTGAAATCTATCTCCTGATCCATTCCGGTTCGCGTCAGTTCGGTAAATCTGTTTGTCGTCTTTTTCAGAAGCTTGCCGCAGATCAGCACCCGACGGGCAACGCCAAGGGATTAGAATATCTTTCGCCTTGGGATGACGGCTTTGAGGCATATCTCGATTTTATGGATATCGGGATTCGTCTGTCGACCCGCAATAAAGAAGTCATGGCTCGGGAGATCATGGCATTCCTTGGTGTCGAAGAAAAAGACGGAGCGATCAAGACAAACCACAACTATTATGACCGCAATGAGCGGACGATACGCAAGGGCGCGGTATCGGCGAAGGCTGGCGAACTTTTTCTCTGCCCAATTAATATGCGTGATGGAACGCTTGTTTGCCGTGGTAAAGGGAATGATGATTGGAATCAATCGGCCCCACACGGCGCCGGGCGGTTGTTATCGCGCGGTGATGCGAAGGAAATTCTTGATATTGAAAGTGTTCGTGCTACGTTGGGCGCTCTTTTTACCACAACGGTGGATTCGTCGCTCGATGAAGCGCCTGACGCGTACAAGAGTTTTGATTTTATCCGCGAGCATATAACGCCAACTGCGGAGATTGCGGATCGTCTTATTCCGTTGTATAATTTTAAAGGTTAAGAAAGGAAGACAAATGAACACTCGTATAATTAAATGGTTGCTTATAGGAATTGCTGGGCTGCTGGCGGTGATGGGGCTATTCTTTACGTGGAAATGTCCTATTGATTGTATTTACGGTGCGGATAGTGGCGTGTACTTCTTTAAGAAGCACCTTTTATGGAATACGATAGGTGTTTGCACGTGTATCGGAGCGGCTTTTGTCCCTTGGAGCAGGTGGCTTAAACTCGCTCCCTGGGGTATGCTGGTATGGCTCGGTTTTTCGGTTTGGGCTGTTGGATTTTCACCGGTACGCCATGGTACTGCGCGTTGGGCTGATTTGGGATTTATTTGCGTTAATACCCATCTTGTACTTGTTTTGGCGTGGGCTCTTTTTACCGCATGGCTTTGTTCTAAGAAGTGCATTAAGCCATGGATGATTTATTCCATAATAGGCGTCTTGGTCGTTTGTGCGATTGTTCAAGTTCTTGGGAATGCTAATCGGATGGCTCGCCTTGCCGCGTTTTTCGGGGACGAAGAAGCGGGGTGTGCGCATTTGAGATATATGCAAGATCAAATGAAGGCTGCTTATGCATCAGCACATTGGTTCGGAGGCGTTGATCGTACTCTTCGCTATTTACCTGTTGCATACGCAGATTCAATGCCGAGTGCGGCCGCGATTCTTTTCGGCAAGTGGTTTACGCTCGCGGCGGCAGCACTGTACGCTACATTGGGGGGCATTCTTGCGTGGTTGTGGTTTGTATTGAAGAATAATTCGAAACGGATGTTTATTCTTTTTTGGGGTGGTATAACAGTGGGAACTGCACTTTATTCCTTCTCTCAAAGTGCCGGTATAGTTCCTGTGTTCGGTTTTTCGCCAGCCATAGTGGGCTATGGTGGTGGTTTGACTATGACATTCTGGATGGGATTGGGTATTCTTCTTTCTATACTTTCAGACAGAAAAGAGCATCCAAATGTCATGTGAAACGGTAAGTGTACACAGACGCTGTTGATTTTAAAAGGAGTAACATGGTATAATCAGCAATGATATCGGGCGGGTTGTTCTGTCAACCGCAAGCGTATCTCAATTGGCAAAATTAACAATTACTTAATTAAGGAAAGAAAAATGAGAAAAATCATATTCCCGATGGCCGTACTTTTTTCTGCATTATCTGTTTTCGCGCAATGGCCGAGCGGAGAGGTTGAAGCGCAGCGTCAGGCGAGAAGTGTCCATCTTCGCTGGGGTGGGATCGTTAAGGATGCGACCGATGTTGTCGGATATGTTAATGTCACGGAGAACCAGACCAATTCCTATTATATGGTGATCGGGTTCGACGGCGGTTACATGGGTATTCAGAACGTTAACGGGATTCATGTCGGTATTTTTTCAATTTGGGATCCTGTAGGTCACGAGTTTGATTTTAAAGCCAAGCCTGACGATGTTGTGGAAGGCTTGAGAGCTAAGGTTTTATACAATGATCCTAAAGTCAATGTTTCACGTTTCGGCGGCGAGGGTACAGGCGCAAAGACAATGTTCCGCTATGATTGGAAGGTTGGCTCGAAGGTGCGTTTTAGAATCGTGGCAGAGCCTGACGGGGCGGATAGAATCAAGTTTACGGGCTATATCGGAGAAGGTGCGGATGAAATGAAAATTGCTACAATTTCCCGCTTGAGCCATGGTAGGAAGCCTGTGGTTTCTGGAGTTTATTCATTTGTTGAGGATTTTTGGCGCAATGTCTATTCTAAGACCATCGTCCGCCGCGCGGAGTTTACAGGCTTCGCATCGCGTGTTGCCGAGAAAGACAACTACACGCCCGCCTCTTCGGCATGTTTTACCGCCGACGGAAACAAACTTATGACGATTGACGCGGGTCCCATTAAAGGCGGCGGATTTTTGCAGACAGGAGGCAAGACCGAGAACAAGACGGTGAAACTTGGAAATTGGTTTAAGTTTAATTAATTTCCATGAGGTGCTTTCTTCTGTTTGCCATTTCTGCCGTTCTCGCGATAGAGACAATCGCGGCGGCGAAAATCAAGGTTGCGTGTATCGGCGACTCTATAACTTACGGTTACGGGATCGCCGATCGCGTTAACGATTCCTATCCCGCGCAACTTCAGAAACTTCTCGATGCCAAAGAGCTTGGTAAGTATGAGGTGAGGAATTTCGGCAATTCAGGTCGGGGTATATACCTCGACTCAATGCGCGGGCGGGAGAAGCGCGGCTTCAGGTGGATGAAGGAGCATAAGGCGGCTTTAGAATGGAAACCCGATATTGTAATATCGAATCTCGGTATAAACGATTGCGGCGAATATATCAAGGAATACGTTGGAGCTCGCAGGCGCGGACAGTTCGTGGATGATTACCGTGATCTTCTAAGAGATTATAAAAAGGTTAATAAAAGCGTTCGGTTTTACATTTGGACGAAGCTTTCCCCGCTCGCCGAAGGCCAAAAATTTTACCGTAGCCCAGAGCCTTTCCTCATGCAAAAGGATTTGGAGAGTGTCGCGGAGACGACTGATGCAATCGGCATTGATATGCAAGAGCCGCTTCAGGAAGTGATTGATGAAGTTTTGGCGAAAGATAAAATCCATCCCGATAAAAGGGGTGCTAAGATTATCGCCGAGGCGACATTAAAAGCGATGATGGAGCCTCCTAAGGTCAAGGAGTATGCCCGCAGGGATGCTTTTAATTGTGAGTACTGGCTTTGCGCAGGGCAGTCTAATATGCAGAAGGGGTGGGGCGAATTTAACGCGACAGCCGCCGAAAAGGCGCGTGTGAAAAGCGAGATGGAGAGGCTTAAAAAAGTTGATGTTTATTTTTGGGATTTTAATACTGGAGAGACGATTAAGCTCACGCCTGAAAACGCTCTTAATAAATCCGCCTTTGGTGTCAGCTTCGCGATCCGCAGGGCCGAGCAGACTAAAAAGAAAATTTATATGCTTTATGTAGCGGCTGGCGGAGCGCCGACAGAATCATTTCTTTCGGAGTCGACGATGTGTGCAGTCGATAATAGCGGTAAGCCCATTTATCCGAAGTTGGCCGCGATAGCGACCAATCGACGCAGATTAGACAAGAACAGGGATTTTCCGTGCGCCTGGGTCGCAAGAGAATATCCGCGCCGTCGCGGCAATAAAAGCGAGGCATATTGGTGGCCCGTATCGAAGATGTACGATAACGGGATAAAAGAGATTCGCAGGCGCCGTTATCCGATTACCGGAGTTCTCTGGTATCAGGGCGAGTCCAATGCGACAACATGCGTTAATCCCGATGTGCCGACTCCGCGCGATTATCAAGAGGAGACGCTTCGCGCAGTCATTGACGAGCTGCGCGGCGGTTACGGCATTCCGTTCGTGATGATCGGCCTTCCAAAGATGAATCGCCCGTGGGAGCAGTATCGCGAAATTCAAAAGAAGATTGCGAAGGAAAAGGGTGTTATATTTGTCGATACTTTCGCCGCGGGGTTGGGCGATATGAGAGACGTTCATCCACGCGACAAGATTCCGTTTGCGGAGTTGGCGATTAAGACGATGAAGGAGTCTGCGCGATGAAATACTCTCTCGTTGAGATTTTTATGTCGTTTCAAGGCGAAGGGCGTAATATGGGCCGGCAATGCGTTTTTATTCGTTTCGCCGGATGTAATCTTTCGTGTCCATGGTGCGATACGGACGTTCGCAAGCGTTTTTCTATGTCGCTTGACGAGTTGCTCGCGGAAGTTTCAACATACAAGACGAAAATGGTTGTTCTTACCGGAGGCGAGCCGGCCTTGGTTGAAGGGATGCCCGAATTAGTAGCCGCATTGAAGCGAGAAGGTTATTATATCGCGGTTGAAACGAATGCAACGATAGATGCCGACTGGTTTACGTTTGTTGATTATGTTGCGTGTTCGCCCAAAGCTGAATTTCCTGACAGAATTCAATTAAGGAGAGCGAATGAAGTGCGCGTCGTGGCTTCGAGCGAAGACATTGTTGATTTCTGCAATAAAATTAAAACTCTTATCGCAGCGGAAGATTATTATATTTCGCCTTGTGATTATGACGGTGAAATTGATTTTGCCACAGCTAAGAATGTTTTACTTAAACTTAGCGATTGGGCGCTTTCTGTTCAGTTGCATAAAATTCTTGGTTTTCGCTGATTTTAAGTTTACCCGGCATTGACACAAAATATCTAATTTGGTAATATTCAACGCAGAGTCGTAATTTGAAGGGTAGAGGTTCGCCCGTGAATTATGATTAAGAACAACATAATAAAAGGAGTTTATATGGTTTGCAGAAATTGTGGAGCTACGATAAGCAGCAGTGCGAGAGTGTGTATTCACTGTGGGGCATCATTGGAATCCGCTCCCAGCAAGGCGCCTCTTGTGTGTGCGATTCTTAGTTTAGCTCTTGTAATTATTCCTTTTGTCGGGCCTCTTGCCGCTTTGGTTTTAGGCATTGTGGCTTTTAATTTGGGCAATAAAGCTGTTGCTGCCGCTAATGCGCGTCCTGATCGTGCAGGAATCGGACTTGCGTTGACCGGTAAATGGATGGGGTTGGGCGGCCTTATTCAAGCTGCTATTACGTTGTTTTGGTATCTTGTAATCTTCGCTAATTAACGGAGAAGGTTCTCCGACGTTTGGGGCGAGAATGAAGAGTTAAGTCTTTGTTCTCGTCTCTTATTATATCTCTTTAATTTGTGAGAGGAATTTAGTATAAAAGGTTGATGGAAGTTCGTTGTTTGATTTCAATTTAGAATTAAGGATAAATGATGATAAAGAATTTTATTGTAGTTTTTGCCGCGTGTGTCGGTTCTTTCGTCGCCGTTGCCGATGACGTTAAAAAGTGCGAGCTCCCGCCTTGGCGTACGCCGGCGGTAAATTCTATTAATCGCCTCGAGGCGCGCGCGATCGCCGTTCCTTGCGAGAGTGAAGACTTAGCGCTTAAAATTGCCAAGGGAGATATGCCGCGCACCGCGTCAAAGTGGATAAAGTCGCTTAACGGAACTTGGGGATTTAAGTGGAAGAGTAATATCGAGCTTAAGGATTGGGAGAAAGAATGTACGATAGCCGTTCCAGGCTGCTGGCAGCTTCAGGGCGACTTTGATCCGCCATTATATACGAATATCCGTTATCCCATCAAGAACCTCGGTAACGGCGATCCTATGGGTGAGCCTGATAAGAGTTATACGAGCTATAAGTATCGCAATCCCGTCGGCTTGTACTCTTTGAAGTTCTCCGTTCCCGCCGATTGGAAAGAGCGTCGCACTGTTCTTCACTTCGGCGGTGTATCTTCCGCGATGTATGTTAGACTTAACGGTAAGGAAGTCGGCTACTCTGAAGACAGTCGCCTGCCTGCAGAATTCGATCTTACGAAATATCTCAAGGACGGCGAGAATTTTCTTGAAGTCGAGGTAATAAAGCATTGCGACGGAACATTCCTCGAGGATCAGGATTTCTGGCGCCTTTCGGGTATTTTCCGCGACGTGTGGCTCGTATCCGAAGATAACGCTTCCAGTAAGGATCTTATTGTCGAAACTAAGCTTTCAGACGATTTTTCCAAGGGCGAGCTTATAGTTCGCGATGAGAAGGGCGCTCAACTTCTCGCGAAGAGCTACGATAAGCCTAAGCTCTGGAGCTGTGAAGCGCCTAATATGTATTACGAGACCATTAAGTATCCCTGCGGTGATTATCGTGCAGTCGCGTTCGGTTTCCGTAAAGTCGAGATTAAGGATTCCGTAATTTACATTAACGGTAAGCGCGCTTTGTTTATGGGCGTTAATCGTCATGAAATGCAGCCCGAGAGCGGTTATACGGTAACTCTCAGAGGTATGAAGCGTGATATTGCGATTATGAAGATGCTTCATATCAATGCCGTAAGAACGTGCCATTATCCCGATGATCCGACTTGGTACGAACTTTGCGACCGAGCGGGGCTTTATGTTATCTGTGAGGCTAATATCGAATCTCACGGTGCTGGTTACGGTAAGGATTCTTATTCCAGAAAACCCGCTTTTCTTAATACGCACGTGGAGCGTGGCGTTAATATGGTTAAGACTTTTAGAAACCATCCTTCAGTTGTGATTTGGTCGATGGGTAACGAGGCCGGCTTCGGCGATAATTTTGTCGCGCAGTATAAGGCCGTTCGTGCGCTTGATCCGACGCGCCCGATACAGTATGAGCAGGCGGCGAACAATCCTTGGACCGATGTTTTCTGCCCGATGTATATGCGCCCTTGGGATTGCGAGAATTATGTAAAGAACAATCCTAAGAAACCGCTTGTTCTTTGTGAATATTCCCACGCGATGGGCAATTCCTGCGGCGATATCCATGATTACTGGAAACTCGTCAGAAAATATCCCTCTATGCAGGGTGGCTTTATCTGGGACTTCGCCGATCAGGCTCTTTGGAAAACTGACGCGAAGGGTAAGTTTTTAGCTTACGGCGGCGACTTCGGTGATACGCCAAATGATGACAACTTCTGCTGCAACGGCCTTGTCGCGGCAGATCGTTCATTCCATCCGAGCGCGTTGGAGGCGAGACACGCCTATCAGCCCGTTAAGGTTGATTCATGGGATTGGGCGACTAAGACCATTACGATTTATAACGCCTACCGATTTACGAATCTTGATAATGTGATGCTCAGGTGGGCCGTTTCAAAGAGTGGAAAGGTGGTAGCTTCGGGAGAGTCCGAGCTTAAGGGAATTGAGCCTGATTCCGTTAAGGAGATTAAGCTTGAGAAAGTTATAGACGGTGATTCGATTATATTTGCGTTTTGGTCTAGGTCTGCAGGTCCCTTCGCTCACGATGAATTCGTAAAGCCTTTTGCTCGCGTTCCTGCCCCCATCACCGGGAGCGGAAAGAAACTTGATAAAAATCCTTTTAAGATTAACCTCTGGCGTGCGCCGATCGACAATGACCGCGGCTGGAATATGCCTAATGTCTGCGCAATCTGGAAAAAGGCGACCGAGACTCAGGTGATGCCTGAAGGCGTAGAGTCTAAGTTTGATGCAACCCGCCTTGAGGATGGGCGTATCCGCGTCGATTGGACTCTTAACGTTAAGAATGTCAAATCCGACGCCAAACTTCCTCCTATTCCGCGTGTCGGTCTTACATTTACGATTCCGAAGGAATTTATCAAGGTGAAGTGGTACGGCGAAGGTCCGTATGAGAATTACAGCGATCGCGCCAACTCTTCAGTGATTTCTGAATATAATATGGTCGTGGGCGTTTCATCCGGTGCCTTTACCGCTAATAATCTTAATCCCGATAACTATACCGAGCCCGGCGAACAAGGTTATCGCACTCAGTGCCGTTGGGTAGAGTTCTCCAATAAAGAAGGTAAGAAGATTAAGGTTACGGCTCTTAACGCGCCGTTCGGCTTCAACGCCTGGCCTTATACCCAGGAGGATCTTGAGAAAGCTAAGCATCAGCGCGACTTGAAAGCGCGCGACGAAATCACCGTCAATATCGACGCGGCGCAGATGGGCGTAGGAGGCGATAACAGCTGGCGCGCGAGGCCCCACGACGACGATATGCTGGGCGAGGGAACGTACGAACTTCAGTTTATTGTCGAAGGCTTGTAAAACATTCTGTTCCTAATATAGATGCAGGTCGGTAAGTTGTAAATCGCCTCTTAATTGTGATATAATATATACAATGTTTCCAAAAATTCAAGGAACTATAAAATGAAGATTAAATTCGGTACAGTTGCAGAAAACATCACCACCCGTAAGGAGTTTACTCTTGCAAAGGCTCTCAAAGTCCTCAAGGGTAAGAAGATCGCCGTTCTCGGTTACGGCATCCAGGGGCCCGGTCAGGCGCTCAATATGCGCGACAACGGTTTTGACGTTATTATCGGCCAGCGTAAGAACACAAAGGCCAATTCCAGCTGGAGCCGCGCCAAGAAGGACGGCTGGGTCGAGGGTAAGACTCTCTTCTCCCTTGAAGAGGCCGCTGAAAAGGGCGATATCATCATGCTTCTTGTTTCCGACGGTTCCGTCGGTCAGGTTTGGAAACAGATCGAGAAGTACGTCACTCCCGGCAAGTACCTTTACTTCTCTCATGGTTTCGGCTACGTCTACAACAAGCTTACCGGCATTAAGCCCAAGAAGGGCGTCGGTCTTGTCATGGTCGCCCCCAAGGGTTCTGGAACCTCGGTCCGCCGCAACTTCCTTTCTGGCGCCGGCATCAACAGCTCCTACGCTTTCGAGCCCAACGGAATGAAGGCGAAGACGGTCGAGGAAGTCACCAAGGCCATCGGTATCGGCGTCGGCTCGGGCTATCTCTTCCCGACCACTTTCCAGAACGAGGTGACGAGCGATCTCGTCGGTGAGCGCGGCATTCTCATGGGTGCTCTCGCGGGCGTTATGGAGGCTCAGTTCGAAACTCTCCGCGCCAACGGTCACAGCCCGTCTGAGGCGTTCAACGAGACCTGTGAGGAACTCACCCAGTCTCTTATTCGTCTCGTCGATGAAAACGGCATGGACTGGATGTACGGCAACTGCTCGCAGACCGCCCAGCACGGCGCTCTCAAGTGGAGACCGGAGTTCAAGAAGGCTACGCTCCCTGTCTTCAAGAAGCTCTACAAGAGCGTCAAGACGATGCAGGAAGCCAAGGAAGTCATCCGTGACACGGGCTGCTCCGATTACAAGGAGAAAATGCTTGAGAAGCTCAATGAACTTCACAATCACGAGATGTGGCTCGCCGGGGCCGCGGTCCGTTCCCTCCGTCCGAATGAAAAGGCCAAGGGCAACGCCGCTTCCGCCGGATGGGGCGGTCGCAAGGTCGTCAAGTAAGGAGGCGTAAGCGCCATGAACGAAGGCGCGTTTTTGCAGGACCTCGCGATGCTTATGGCTGTCGCGGGGTCCGTGTCTTTACTGTTCACGAAGCTGAAATGGCCTAAGGTTATAGGTTACATTTTGGCCGGTGTGTTGCTTTCGCGTCATACATTGGGCGGCTCCTTTCTGGCTGATGAGTCGTCCGTCCAGACGATAGGCCAGCTCGGTATTGTATTTTTGATGTTTTCCATGGGTCTTGAGCTTTCGACGTCGAAGCTCAAGAAGGTCGGCAATGTCGTTTTCCCGACCGGATTGCTCGATTCGGTGATAATGATATGCCTTGGCTTTACGATAGGCAGGACGTGTTTCGGCTGGGGGACCGTTCCATCGCTTTTTCTCGGCGCGGCGATATGCGATTCGGCGACGACGCTTTTGGCGAAGGTGATCGACGAGATGCGGTGGTCGTCGCGACCGTTCGTCAAGTACGTTCTTTGCACTTCGGTCTGCGAAGACGTCATCTGCGTCGGTGTTATCGCGCTTATAACGGGAGTCGCCAACGGCGCGGGAATGAACGTCGCTGAAATAGCAAAGTCATTAGGCGGACTGGGACTGTTTTTTATCGCGGTGTTCTTCTTCGGTTTAGTTCTCATTCCGCGCTTTCTTACGTCAATAGCGAAGAGAAGCGACGATGAAGCGCTCTTGCTTACGTTGCTGGGCTTCTGTTTTTTTGTCACGTACATAGCCTACCGTCTCGATTATTCCTTCGCTCTCGGTGCGTTTTTAATAGGCGTTGTAGGTTCTGGGGCCGTGGTGCGCGCTCGTTTGGCGAGTCTTGTCGAACCGTTGCGCAACATGTTCGCGGCCGTGTTTTTCGTGTCTATCGGACTGCTTGTAAACCCCTCGGCATGTTGGGAGAACTGGCCAGCTATTCTTCTTTTGACTTTAGTTGTCATGGGCGGCAAGCTGGTCAACTGCACTGCGGGTGCGCTTTTGACCGGCGTAGATATTAAAACGTCCATTCAGATGGGCTTTTCTCTCGCCCAGATCGGCGAGTTCGCGTATATGGTCGCGCTTTTGTACATAACGACGACAGGCGATGTCGATAAACCGATTTATCAGATTGTTGTCGGCGCTTCTCTTATCACCACGATGCTCAATCCGATGATGATCCGGTTTTCTGACAAGGCCGGGACTTTTGTCGAGAAAAAATGTCCGTTGAGAATAAGGAATATTTTAAACGGCTATCGCGGATTTCTGGCGAAGTACCGTAATTCCGTAACTTGCGAAAAGCGCTCGGCGGTAAGACGGTCGCTGACGGAAATAGTAATGATAGGCGTTTTGTGTTTTGCGGTTGTCGTGGCGGCTTCTCAACTGAGCGATATGGACATGCGGAAGTATTCCGTATTTCTGGATACCCATAAAAAGTTCTTTTTGGCGCTGGCTGTCAATGTTATTGTAATAACATTGCTTGCCCTCGCGCATCACATCGCGAAGTCCATGGCAAATACGGCTTCTGAAATCATCGTCGGAAGAGGTGATGCGAGGTGGCAGACCTCAATCAGCAATATTGTAAAACTTTTTGTGGAGGGAGTTTTTCTGATTCTTGCGGCGGTGGGAGTGGTAATGATAAATATTCATATCTCTCCAGATGAAATTTGGGAGATCGGGGTGATTTGGACCATTCTTGTCATTGGCATCGTTTTTGGCGGACGCTTTTTTGTCAAAGCGGGGAAACATGTCTCGCGTCAGTTTCAGGATGCTCTTAAAGTAGACGAAAAACTGGCTAAAATATCCCGTGAGGTGACGTTCAGCCTGCCTGAAAACATAATCGGCAAGGTGAAGGTGCCGCCGTCTTCACCCGCTGTCGGGCGCAGCATCGGATCGCTTAATATCCGCGCGGAAACAGGAACCACGATCGTTACAGTGGTCCGGGGCGAGAAGCATATACGTAATATCGGACCTCGGCTTGAGATTAACGCCGGCGACATTCTTCTTGCGATGGGTGATGATGAAGAAATCATGAAGCTGCGCAATTTGGTTGGAGGCAACGCATGAAGCGAGCGCTGGCAATGTTTTCGGTCTGCTTTTTTCTCTGCCTCGGAATTTTTGCGCAGATGTGGCTGTCTGGACATAATCCCGTCAAAATCCCTTCTGTCGGTTCGGGAGTGATCGCTTCGCTCGGAGGGCTCCGCTCGATAGCCTCGGAAGTCGTTTGGTTCCGCGCCGACAGACTTGAGCGGCAGGGGCGTTTCGGCGAACTTGTGCAGTTGGCGTCAATGTTGACGTTTCTTGAGCCCCACGTGACCGAGGTATGGACGTATTCGGCATGGAATTTGTCTCATAACATTTCTTTGAGAATGCCGAG
Source organism: Kiritimatiellia bacterium (assembly GCA_045656225.1). Taxonomy (GTDB): domain Bacteria; phylum Verrucomicrobiota; class Kiritimatiellia; order RFP12; family UBA1067; genus UBA1067. Next base: position 16,916 of record JAZOQU010000051.1, read on the forward strand.
AAATGAGGATAAATGGTTTTGGGTGCGTTCGGCCATTGAGATGTTGAGGGACGAGGCCCTTAAATGGAATCCTGGAGATCCCGACATCTGTTATGAGCTCGCGAGCCTGTTTGAACTGAAAATCGGTCATAAAATCGATGTTGCGGCGCCTCTTTACCGTGATGAATGGCGTAAAATCGTAGAGGACGTAAAGCGCCGCGATGCATGGCATGAACTTTCTATGGACCGCGCAGAAATGGCAGAGGTCGAGAGACTGTATGGTGTTGAAGATTGGGGCAATCCTCAGGCCAGTGCGATTTACTGGGCGCGACAGGGGCTCGCAAAGAGCGACGAGCGCGACAGGGCGAGGCTTGAATATCTTATTCGTCAGGCTGAAATGCTTTATAAGAAAACCAACAGGAAAGAAAAATTATGAACGAATCGGATACATCCAGACATTTTCTCAGGCAGTGGATCGAGAAGGATGTCGCAGAAGGCAGAACAGGCGGCAAGGTCGTAACGCGCTTTCCGCCGGAACCGAACGGTTATATCCATATCGGTCACGCGAAGGCGGTCTGTCTCGATTTCGGCATGGCCGAACTTTTCGGCGGCGAGTGCCATCTCAGGCTCGACGACACGAATCCGACGAAGGAGTCCGACGAGTACGCCGAGAATATCAAGAAGGACATCAAGTGGCTCGGTTTTAACTGGTCGGGCGAGGGCGACAGCGGAGAGGCCGGTTTCTACAATGCCTCCAACATGTTCGACAAGATGTATGAGATCGCCGAAAACCTGATTAAAGCCGGTCAGGCGTATTGCTGCAATCTCGGTCAGGACGAGTGGAAGGAATATCGCGGCGTTCCCGAAAAGCCGGGCCGCGCATCGCCTTCGCGCGATACGACGCCCGAGCGCAATCTTGAGATTTTCCGCGAGATGAAGGCCGGCAAGTACGCCGACGGTGAATGGTGTCTGAGGGCCAAGATCGATATGGCCTCGCCCAATATTCATTTTCGCGATCCCGTGATCTACCGCATCCGTCACGTCGCCCATTACCACCTCGGCGATAAGTGGTGCATTTATCCGATGTATGATTTCGCCCATCCGATCGAGGATGCGCTCGAAGGTGTTACGCATTCCATGTGCACGCTTGAGTTCGAGGTTCACCGTCCGCTTTACGATTGGGTCGTCGATCGTCTCGACGAGATGGGCATGTTGCCTGTAAGAAACGGTGTAAAAATCCGCACGGAGCAGCGCGAGTTTGCGCGTCTCAACATCACTTACACGGTAATGTCGAAGCGTCTTCTTCTCCAGCTCGTAACCGACGGGCACGTCAACGGCTGGGACGATCCCCGAATGCCCACCGTGTGCGGCATGCGCCGCCGCGGCTATACGCCCGGCGCGATCCGCGAATTCTGCGAGCGCGTCGGTGTAACGAAGGTCGAGAGCGAGTCTGATCCTGCGCTTCTTGAGTGGTGCGTCCGTGAGGAACTCAACAAGACGGCGCTTCGCCGTATGGCCGTTGTCGATCCCGTAAAGGTCGTTGTTGATAATTGGGGAACGGGGAACGGGGAACGGGAAACGGGGAATGTCAGGATGGTGGAACTCCCGAACAATCCGCTCGACGAGTCCGCCGGTATGCGTCAGATTCCGTTCAGCGGCGAGGTCTGGATCGATCGTGCCGACTTTATGGAAGTTCCCGAGAAGAAGTTTTTCCGCATGGCTCCCGGTCAGGAGGTTCGCTTGCGCGGAGCGTGCATCTTCAAGTGCACAAACTGCGTGAAGAACGACGCGGGCGAAATCGTCGAAATCCACGGAACATGGGATCCCGAGTCCTGGGGCGGCAACGCGGCGGACGGACGCAAGGTTAAGGGTACGATCCACTGGGTTGACTGCTCAAGCGGCGTCGCCGCGGAGTTCAGGCTTTATGATAAGCTTTTCACGGAGAAGGATCCCCTCAAGGACGGTTCGGGAGAATTCCTGAAGTACATGAATCCCGAATCCCTGAAGGTTGTCTCAGGCTTCGTTGAGCCTCTGCTGGCAGAGGCCAAGGGAGGCGAGCGCTTCCAGTTTGAGCGTACGGGCTACTTCATCGCCGATGAGTACGACCATACGACCGAAAAGCCCGTGTTCAACCGCGCCGTGACATTGAAGGACTCTTATAAGCCGGCACAGTAATGCCCGCTTGTAAGATCATCCTTCGCGAAGTTTTTTAAGTGTGGCGTTGAGTATGGTCGAGCTCGTGCCCTTTGTGTACGGGAAGTAGACTATACGAACGCCAACTTCTTCGAATTTTTTCTGCATTTCATTCCAGCGTTCGTTTTTAAACCAGTCGTCACCGACGAATAGGACGTCGAAGTGCAGTTTTTCCCACATTTTGAATTTGTCCAGATCTTCTTGAGGAATCGCAGCGTCAACATATTTAATCGACCGTACGATTTCAAGCCGCTCTTCGAACGGAATGACAGAACGCTTATGCTTGTATGCGACAAGATCGTCGACCGATACGCCGACAATCAGTTTGTCGCACAGACCCTTTGCGTTTTTAAGCAGATTTAAGTGTCCGATGTGAAAGAGGTCGTAGACGCCGCTGGTATATCCGATAATCGTTTTGCTCATATTAGTTCTCCGTTGTCGTAAGCGTTAAGAAATTTCTCAAGACACCAGACGAGCCACTTCTGGTCGCCGGTCAGGTTTTTGTGGCATCCTGCGATGAATTCGTCTCTTTTCGGGCCTTCCCAGCCGGCGAGCCACTGGTCGGTAGCGCGCGGCAAAGGGATTTTCTTCGGGATTTCGATGTGCGGGTATCTTTTCGCAAAAAGTTCGCGAAGAATATATTTCGGTTCGCCGGCGCGTATGCGTTCAATATTCAGGGGCTTGTCCAGCCGCATTGCGCAGTAAGGCGCGAGAATCTTCAATCCTGTCGAGGCGAACGCATGCATATATGAGCAGGTTGACTCGATGGCGAAGACATTGTGAATATAACTTTCAGCATCGACGGTTCCGTCCCGGCGTAAAAATTGACGATAGATATCAGTTACATCAACGGGGTTTTTAAGAACGGTTTCGGGCTTTACATAGGCAAAGCGCTCGCGGAATTCGTCAAGCGTGCGGTCTTTAGATAAAAAACCGTCCAGCCCTCCGAAAAGCGTGTCAGCACCATCGCCGAGTATCAGCTGATCGAATCCTGCCGCTTTGGCATGTTTTGCGGCTTTCAAAAGCTGGACTTCGATTGAATGAAAAGGTACTCCGTCCGCTTTGAGAAGTTCAGGAGTCAAATCCTCAAAGTCCGACCAGTGCATTTCGATAATCTCGTGGTCCAGATCATACGCTGAAGCGTATTTGGAGGCTTGTTCGACCTCGCTTACAGCACCATCAGCAACACATTTGAAAGTATAGGCCTTAGTTTTTTTGGGGAGGTAGGATGCGAGAATCGCGCTGTCAATTCCGCCCGAAAGGAATACTGCAGTCTTAGAGTTTCCAATAAAACCGGAAACCGCGTCTTTAATGAATTTATCTACATCATAGGCGTTGTCAACCTGGTGGAGAGACGATTTGTCAGGCCGTTTCCATACAGAATGTTTTAAGCCGGGGAAAAAGTTCAAATCCTCTTCCTGGATGAATCGAAAGGATAGATACCGGCTCATGCACAGATTTTTGTCGATCATTTTAATATCCTTTTTACGATAATGCTTTGGAGATTGTTTCTACAATTTTATCCGTTGCATTCGGGTAATTAATACATATGCTTTCTAGAGCGAAACGGGTTCTTTCTGCCTGCATCTGATCATCATCACCGAGAACGATTCTGTCGATGAAATTGAGAATCTGCATTTCGGTTTCAGCTTTATAAACATAATTCAACAATTTTTTGCCAAATGGAAGGAACTGATTCTCGGTCTTTTCGTTCATCAGATAGCACTGTGGCATTCCCGTGTAGAAATATTCGGCGAGAAAAGAGCCGCAGTCATGAATTATCGCAGAGGATTTTGCGAATGTTTCTAAGTAGTCTCCGCCTTGCTGAAATTCAACGTTGGGGTATGACTCTATCTTTTTTTTGTATTGCGCTGTCTTTTCGGTACCCCACCAAGTGTCATTGGCGAGGCGAGGGAATAGTAGCGGGTGTGGTCTAAAGACAAAGTCGATTTGAGGATAACGTTCTGGAAGGGAGAGGAAAAAGTCGGCAAAGCGCAGGAAGTTGGACAATATGAGACCATCGGTTTCTTTTGTTAGCGTGTGGTGTGGCGAGAGAATTATTTTTTTGCGGTCGTTTTCGCTTTTGCTGATTTTGAATTCATGCAATCTGTCCATTTTCGCATATCCGCTAACAATTGCGTTTTCTGAAAGAAGCGCATTTCTACTAATCCATAAGTTCCGAATTTGAGGATTGGATATGAAAAATTTCCATGAATAAATGATATTAGGTAGAAAAATCGTCTTCTCTGCGTTGGCTTTAAACAGTCCGCTGTATCCATAGGATATCAACGCTACAAGAGAGTATTCACTCATCGTCTCCACAGTGAAATCATCGCATGTTTGATCTTCGTAGATAATGGAAGTGAAAACAATGTCCGCCTTGCCTAAAAGGGAAGTCGCCTTGTCGTTTTTTGCGTCATAGAATAAAGATACGGCATTCCCGTACTTTTGGGAAAGCTCGGAATATGTTTTTTCAAGCGTTTCATTTTTGAAGTTGTCTCCTCTCGTCAATCGTGGTACCACAGCTATGAAACATTCATAAAGAGGGTCTTTAAGCATCTTGTTGAAAACTGGTTCCGCCGAAAATGTTGACGCATCACAGACGAGAAACGCAACCTTTAGTCTGCCGCCAGAGGAAATCTTTCGTTTGCACGAGTCCTTTATTTTTTTTTGCCACCGCCTGACGGCGCGTAGCTTTTTTTGTATTTCTTTTTTTTGTACTGCGAGAAGCAGTGCCGACCGAACTCGTTTTCTAGTAAGTTTTTTCGGTATTAGCACTGTTGCCGCACGAATTAATATCTTAAAGAGAAAATACATATCTGACAATTTTTGATTAAAAGTTTACTCATGCCAGTAGTCAATTATCCATTTTGTCGGTTTGCACGTTAAATGGGGTTTTACGGGCTTGTCGTTTTTTGTGTAGTATCCCTCAAGAGCTTGTGGTAAATCAGGTTGACCATGGAAGGCGATAATCGATGCTTGTTTTTGAGGACGCCTCGGAGTGAGGATTTTGTTCAATGGAAAAATGGGAATGCACTGGCGTTTGAAAGAGCAGACCCATTCATCTGGCCACCAATTAACCTTGCCAGTCTTCATCATGGCGAAAGTTTGGAACTTTTGCGAACCTTTAGTAAATCTATTGCGTTCATTAGGCTCATCCTTCATCGCGAGAAAAGTTTCGTAGACATTGTTGGATTTTCCTGCGTCGAACCGAAAGCATGACGAGTTTCCAATATCGGGAAGTTTACGAAAGAGCGCTTTCCGTCGTTCAACCCAATTGTGAATGATGCAAAACTCTCCTGGCTTGTAGTCGAAGAATTTGTCGAGAGAGCCGGTCACCAGGAGGTCGATGTCGAGAAAGAGCGTAGGACCTTCGAGATTTGCGAATCCGTTCTTGAAAAGGCATAATTTGACAAAGATGTTCGGCCATTTTCTGCCGATGACATGGGGATCGTCCGGAAGCGGAACGGCTTCGATGCCGTCGTTCAATCCCGCGGGGTCGTCCGTCACGCAGACGAAACGGAAGGGGCGCGACAGGTTGCGTTTTACTCCCGCATAGAGGCGATTTACGTATTCGGGACCGTAATAGGTTCCCCATTTGAGGCAAAGGATATTGACTTTGTTTTCATTCATACGAACTGCTCCCATGTCTTACGGTAGCGGGCAAACCGCCTTTTTATTTTAAGTTTTGTTAAAAAGGGCAGAAGTTTCTCGATAGGCAATAATGTGCGGGTCGTCGGCTCAAAATCAGGGATGCGCAGCTTAAGCCCGTTATCGGCACGTTGAACCATTATTGTCTGGGGGTCGAAGAATCTTATCGAGTGTTTGACAAGGTTTTTTTCAAATGCGTCGAAGAGTTCAACAAGAGTTTTCCGATCGTCGGCATTGGATAGTTTTAGCGCAGGAAGAAACTTCGTTATGGCAGAGCCGTCGTCGTTTAATATGAGTTCTTCGATCAGGCACCAGCCTCGTGAAGATGTATGTACAAGCTCCATGGTGCTCGGGAATGCCGAAACGAGTTCTGCGGGAGCCTTTCCCCTTAAGGATTCCCAATAGCGAAATTCCTGACAACAGGTGTTTTTGGCGAAGTCGTGGCGGCAGGATCGAATTTCATTTACGGCGCCCATACTCAACGGTCTGGAAGTTTTTTCGCCGGGATCTTTACCCATTGAAATCTCTTCGTCACTGCGGTAGCATTTCAGGCAACGAATCCGATCACCTGGCAACCTGTAACAGGCACGTCTGGAGCCCATGCCGATAAGTTCAAGTTTGCCGGACGAGAGAAGATTTTCAATTTCTTTGGATTTGTGATGCATCTTTTATAATTATACCATAAATATCATCTGTATTGTGGATATCCGATGCGATTTATGGCCAGGTTTATTTGCGTTTATCTTTTTTACCCTTGCTTTCGCAGTACCGATTTGGTATACTACGCGCCATTCTTTCACTGAACAAGGAGTAAAAACAAATGGTAAAGATCAGAATGCGTCGTACTGGTTGCAAGAACCACGCGGCCTATCGTATCGTCGCCGCCGATGAGCGCAGCCCTCGTGACGGCAAGTTCCTCGAGATTTTGGGTTGGTATGACACCCAGATCAAGGATGAGAATTTCAAGCTCGACCTCGAGCGCGTCGACCACTGGCTCTCCAAGGGCGCCAAGCCTTCCGCCACCGTCGCTACGCTCATCCGTCGCGCCAAGAATCCCGCCCTCAAGCCCCACCACGCCCGTAAGGCGGTCAAGGCCGAGAAGAAGGCCTAAGGAGGTAAGTCATGGGTATTAAGCTTTTGGATAAGATCAACGCCGAGCAGACCGCTAAGCTCGCTGAGAAGAACTTCCTTGAATTCCACACCGGTGACATTGTCCGCGTTTCCATCAAGATCAAGGAAGGCGACAAGTTCCGCGTTCAGGACTTTGAGGGCAAGGTTCTCGCCATCGACAACGGCCGCAAGAACATCTCCGGCAACTTCACCGTCAGCCGCGAGAGCTATGGCGTTCGCGTTGAGAAACTCTTCCCGTTCAACAGCCCCTGGATCCAGGCCATCAAGGTCGTCAAGAAGACCCCGTCCTGGCGTTCCAAGCTCTACACGGAGCGTACGTTCTGCTCCCATAAGGCTGTTCGTAAACTCGTCAAGAAATAAGGCTGATTCCTCAGTGAAGGAAGAATCGGACGGCGCCTCCCGCAGCTCCGTCCGATTTCTTTTGGCGGTTGCATTGTGTGAAAGTTCTGAAGTTTGGTATAATGTAGCGTAACAGATTGATAGATGCGAATTATAAATAGGATATAAAGAAGATGGCATTGGCAAAGGCAAGCAGAAAACAGACAGGCGGCGAGGAAATCGCCAACACCATAACCCATGTCGTCGGTTCCCATCTCGGTGCGGCTGCTCTGGCGCTCGTTGTGTGGGCTGCGGTCATGAGCGGCACGGATGTCGCATGGAAAGTTACAAGCGGAGCGGTGTTCGGTTTTTCAATAATCCTTATGTATTCGGTGTCGTCGGCATATCACGCGGTCTCTGCCGAAAGGGCAAAACAGGTTCTTCATATTCTTGATCATACTTCCATATTCTTTCTTATAGCCGGCAGCTACACTCCGTTTTGTCTTGTTACGTTGCGACCGGAACATCCCGGCCTGGCCTGGACAATATTCGGTATAGAATGGGGCGCGACGCTTGTCGGGATTTTGTTTAAGGTGTGGACTACAGGCAGGTTTAGGTATCTTTCGACGTTCGCTTATGTGATTATGGGCTGGGCGGCTCTCGTGGCGATCGCCCCGCTTGTGCGGGAGCTTGAAGGCTTGGGAACGATGTGGTTGTCGACGGGTGGCGGCCTTTACACGGCAGGTTGTATTTTTTATCTCTGGAAATCATTGAAATTCTCGCACATGATCTGGCATCTTTTTGTGCTTGCGGGAACAATTTGCCATTTTTTCTGTATACTGTGGTATGTCATGGAGCGCTGATGTGACAGAAGCGGTCGTATGTCTCGGTTCGAATGTAGGAGATCGTTCTTTATATCTCCGCTCCGCGCTCGAAATGCTTGCGGATATGCCGGCAACGAGATTTCTCAGAGCCAGTTCCGTCTCGGAAACCGAACCTGTCGGCGTACCGGCCGGTTTTGAAAATTTGAAGTTTTTGAATCAGATTGCGCTTTTTGCCACGGAACTTTCACCGGAGGAGTTTTCGAGAAGAATGCACGCCGTTGAAGATAAGTTGGGCCGGCTCAGAGTGATTAAGAACGGACCTCGTACGATTGATATCGATCTTATTGATTTCGGCGGGATAAAACGGAACACTCCTGAACTTGTTTTGCCGCATCCACGGGCGTTGGAGCGCGATTTTGTCATTCGGCCATTGAAGGAGATCGGATTTGACATTGAAAAGTTGAGTTCGTGTTTTTGTGAGGAGTGACATTGTGATTCATGTTTTAAAAAGGGTACAAAATGAAAAATACAATTATAAGTAAGCTAAAGAGATTGGCGCTCGCACTTTTCGCCGCGCTTTGCGTCGGTTCAGCTATGGCTGGTGATAGAGGTGTGTTTTGGTCTAGACCTCCAGAGATTAATGTCAGTCCTGATGGGTTGATAACAATAAATAAAGGGACGGCGAATAATTATACATGGTCACAGGGAGACTCAGGACATGACCAAACTACGTATAATGCTGCAGTTAATGGTTTAACCTGTGAAGACAGATTGGAGTATACGCTTGTTACAACTGAAGGTGAGACTATTACTCGTGAAATAATAGTTAAAGAGGCATATTCTGTTACTAATGTTGGCTGGCATGGTCCTACTTTAGATAGTGATTATACACATCAAATAGAGGAATGGGGCTCGCATCAAGTAATTTCTGTAAGTGTGACGTATAAAGCTATTTTAAATAAGTCGGTTTCTTCTACTATAGATTATGAAAACAAACAGGATCGCGATAAGTTTATTTATTCTGGCTACAATTTTGAAATGTCGGGAGTTTTATCTACAAGTTGTACCTGGGATAATAGCAAGAACTGTTTTGTGGTTTTAGGTAATGCTATTGCCGATAGTGTGAAAATAGAATATGCTCTCGGAGGTATGGACCTTACAATGAGCAGTGAGTTGGTTGAATCAAAGACGGTTTCTACGTCAGGTAACGAGTATAGGATTGAAATTCCTTACACAGATGATAGAAAGTTAATTTGGCGCGTTTATGCGATTGAAGATGGGGACGAGAGTTTGTATGTCGATAACTCACAGAAGAGTGTTTTTGAGAAAATAAGGTGGGATAATTCACGTGTAACATATACGTGGCAAGGTGGTCCTGAAGAGGGTAATTGGACTGATTCGTTTAATTGGAGTACCGACGTGTCGGAGGCCTGGGGGTATCCAGGTACTAAGGGCGAAAGTTATTATTGTACATTCGTGCGATTTGAATCAGATGCTTTCGTTGATTTAAATAAAGGTGAGTACACATTAATAGATGGCGGCGCTTCATTGTATTTTGAGCCTGGTATTAATGTTGTTCTTAAGAATGGAACGCTTGGTTTGCATTCTTCTTATGTTATAGGTGCGGCTGGTACTACCGTTGAATATAATAATGTGAAATTGATTTATACTAAGGAGGGACCTGATACTCATACGAATTTATCCTTTGCTGACGGCTCGACGAATATTTTTTCTGGAACAATTAATTGTCCTTTAAATTATCTGCCAGTTAAGAGTAATACGAAGGTTGTATTTAAGGATGGTGAGATAAAAACAGAATATTCTAACTCGGGTTTTAGTAATTTGGATAGTCACGAAGTTGAAATTAATAATGCTACTTGGTTGATTAAGGTTAATAATTCAACGACTGGTGCAACAAGAGGTATTGCTGGCGTTGTAAAGTTCCGTGATGGTGTTGATAGACAGGCGCAGTTGATGGTACAAAGCAAAAAGGCTTTGATGCTTCAAGGGACTTATGATTTTGTTTTGTCTTCGGATCGAGAATATACTCATTATGTTGAAGTAGGAAATGCATACGCATATGTAAAAGATGGTAAAGCGACGATATATAAGTGTAATATTAAGGTAGATGCTACAGCACTCATCGGAAAAGCTAAAGTGCCTTTGATGAAGTTTACCGATGTAGATAATTATACCAACGAGATAATGGCAGAGATGGTAGATTCTGCGAATAATTACTTAACAGTTGTTGTTAACGGCAAAACCGTAAAGAACGCTAAGCAAGGCGCAAGTTTAGTTTGGGAGAATAATGTCCTTTATTATACTCAGGATCCTGTTGTTGGGTTCCGCGTTATAGTGCGCTGATTTCAATGTCATCGGTAGTATTTTTCATTGGAGTATAAAATGAAAATCGTACATATAAAGACCTCGCTTTTGATAAATGTGTCGTTTCTATCTTTTTTAACCTTTGCCGCACCCGTTGTCCCCGGGGAGTTTACGGATCCCTCGAATATGAGAAAAGCCGTAGAACAGGAGGCTCAATTCGAGACGCCCGAGGATTTCCGCTTTCCCTACATCTCGACGTATTACGTTGAATCTACGATAACGACCAAGGATAAGGTTGAAATCAATTTCTTCGTTACCGATTGGGATAATTCCCTCGCTCGCTTTGGTGATGATTCTTTTAGGTTTGATGTGTATTTCGAGTGTATTACCCCTAGTGGAAAAACGCTTAAAAAGACTCTTGAATCAATTAAAGCAGGAGACAATAGGTTCGCCTTCAAGCCGTTTCCGAAAGGTGAATATAAAATTTGTATTTGGGCGAAAGAACTTAAGAGCGGCTTAGAGTCTCATCGAGTGTGGCAGCGTTTCCGCGTTCTCGAGCCGGAGGATCTCGTTATTCCCGCGGATAAGATTTATACAGTGACCGCTGCCGATCTTGAGAAATATTCGATTTCCAACAAGGGCGATTTAGGGCGCAGGATTTTAGTTGAAGTTCCTGAACATCCTAAAGGAACCAAGACTCAAGAAGCCGGCAGAAAGAATAAGGAAGTCGTTCTTAAATACGCGTCTGAAAATCCGCCTAAGAATACGGACGGCAAGATCGGATATACGATTTATATTCCCGCGCGAAAGGGTGAGATAATCCCCAATTCATTCCGCGCCTGTCATGTCGTCTACGATTCCGATTATGATACGAACGAGGTTGAGCAGGCTTCTATTAAAACGGCTGAAGGGCTTACTCGGCTTTTAAAGGACAAGGCGGCCGAAGGATTCAAAAAAGTCGTTCTTCTTCCAGGAACTTACCGCGTAAGCTACAAGCGCACGGTTTCGATTCCTTCGAATATGACATTTGATCTTAATGGTGCCGTAATTAAGCAGAACGGGTTTACGGGAGCTGCGTCCATGATGGTAACTCTCGACTGCGTTTACGACGCTCATCTTGTCAACGGTGTAATCGAGGGCGATTATTACGAACACGATTACGCCGGCTCGCCTCATAATTCGGAGTGGCCGATCGGCTTTTCCATAAAGGGAGACTCGCTTTACTGCACCGTTAAAAACGTAACGGTGCGCGAAATTACAGGTTACGGAGCAACGAACGGCCAGGGTAAAAAGAACGGCATGCATTCACCTTATACCGTCGGCCTTAAAAAGCATACTCCGGGCGCGCTAAATCTGAAAGATGGTACGGTCGATGCTACGCGCAAAGATCTTTTTACGTCTGGCTTTACTCCTGTTAAGCCTAGTGTCGCCAATTCGATTCAGATTTCCAAATATCTCGGCTACCAGGGCGTCGCTACTCGTCAATGGACGATTACGTGCTGCTGGTACGATAAGGACAAGAAGTTCCTCTCGTCAGAAACCATTTACCAGTATCGCGTAGTTCCGATTCCTGAGGGCGCGCGCTTTGTAAGAATAACCCAGTTCAATTCTTCTCTTGAAGCGGCCAACAAGTCCGGCCTTACGGTAATGAGTTTCTATATTCCTCAGAACTGCGAGATAAAGGATAACGTGTTTATCCGCTGCCGCTGCGTCGGTTACGCGCCGTGCGCGATGAAGAACTTCCTTTTTGAGGGTAATACCTTTACCAAGAGCGGTGAAGCCGCCGCGAAGTGTCCGTTCGACGCGGAGGACGGCTGGGACGGAATGCAGGATACGACATTCCGCGCCAACAAGCTTTACGGTAATGTCGGCAACAATTCGCTTTTGACCTGCTGCGGACATAATTTTATTTTCGAGAAGAATGAGGTTTCTTTGTACTTCTGGCCGCGTACATATTCGCCCTGCGTGAGAGACAGTGTAATTCCGTACGCCACGTTCAAGTGTGATGGACAGGTACGCTCCGGTTACGGACGCTTTGAGCGCAATACTTATCTTTACGGATTGGATGTGCATGAAACCAAGGGCCGCCAGACTTACGGCTGGGATTACGCGTTCGGTAACTTTGACTTTACTGCTAATACAAATAAGAAGTTTAACTTAAGCCTCTCTAAGACTGGCCGTATAGTTAATTCGAAGTTCGCCAAAAAGAGCGTTACAATTTCGCGCGCGGTAGGATGCTCGTTCGATTCGTGCGTCATTGCGCGTATTACGGACGGCCTGTGGATCGGCAATAAGATCAACGGCGGAAATTTAAGGTATCCTTACGGTAAGAATTATTTCGAGAAGTGCGATTTCAACAAGGTGTCGCTTACGGGTTTTAACTCTGGAGACCATACGTTCAAGAACTGTACTTTCACCGACTGTTCGTTCATGACGCTTTCAGGCGGAGTTAAGATCAAATTCGAGAATTGCGTATTCAGGGGGACCGATATGTGGAACGGCTGGTGGACTCAAAACAGTAACCTTACTTTCCATAAGTGCGATATCGAGGTCAAGGACAATCTCTTCCTGAAGCTCGGCGCTTACGGTGTAGGTGATGTCGTCATCGATTCCTGTAAGGTTACCAGCAAGAAGAATAAAGGTGTTATTGTCTGCAATATCTTTGACTGGCGTCCTTCCGGCGGCGATAAGAAGCCCGGCAGCTTTACCGTTAAAAACAGCGTGTTCGGTCCCGGTATTGAGCATGCGGTAGGAACGAAAGATAAAGGCGCGCTCAACGGTAAGGTGAAGTCGACCAAAAAGATTTCCTATACTGAGTCGGGTAACAAGATGCACTCCGGCAAGAGCGTCATCGGCAAAGTGCCGGATTGCGCTGCGGGTTATTGACAAGGCTTCGTGGCAAAGAGTATAATATGAAGAGCATGGATAGATTGTACTCAAAAATATTCTTTTTACTTTTTGTTTGCGCTCTGGTGTCAGGGTGTGAGTCGTTTCGTTCTTTTTTTCCTAAACAAGACGACACGTCTGCATTTGAATCGTCAAACATTGCATTTTGGAGCGACGGGAAAGCCCGAATCAAGCCTGGTGTGGCGCTCCAGATTCAAGTAGGGTTTGCCGGGTCTACCCCGGTTGAGATGTCGGTTCTTGTCGATTCTCAAGGATCGGTCACGTTGCCGTATATGCTGCGCGAACCTGTTTTATGCAACGGACTTACGCTTGACGCCTTCCAGAAGAAACTGCATAAAGCATATCAGCGATATATACGTCAACCTCAGGTTACGGTTGGTTTCGGGCCTTATGATCCGCGCACGGGCGTAAGCCCTTACGGTTTTGTTACCGTTCTCGGCGAGATTGTAAATCCCGGGCCGGTTAATATGCCTCCGACGATGGATCTTACTGTTACGAAGGCGTTGCAGATGGCCGGTAACACCAAGCCGTTCGCCAATAAGCGAAATGTTCTCGTTACGCGCCGCGCCCAAGACGGATCTTTAACCAGAACAGAGGTTGATATCATAGAGATCGGCGAGAAAGGCCGTATCGACAAAGATATCATCCTTAAACCCGGCGATGTGGTTTTTGTACGAGAAAGTTATCTCTAAAATTTTAAAAGGAAGGTCGGAAAAATGAGAAAAATAATGATAGCGACGGTAGCGTTGGTTTTTACCGTTAATGCTCTCGCCTTATCACTTGCCGAAGCAACCGCAAAGATTACCGGTATAACTAAAGATACTAAGCAGATGTCCGCGGTCATGAAGGATCTTTCGGCAGACGACCAGGTTGAATTTCTTGGACGCGTTAATAAGGCGATTGCATCCACAAAGCATACCCCCGATGCAAAAACCGAGATGTTTCTCGCCGTTAACAAGGCGGCACTACTCGTGCACAAGGGCAATCTGCGCAGGCTGCTTGCCGAGGTTTATGCGACAGTCCCTCCGGCGGCACTCACCGTTGTCAACGAGCGTTTTGCCGAAGATCTTTTCCGCCGCAACGCCAACCCGGCCAAGCCTGTGACCGACGATGTCATGAAAAAGAATGCTCTTGACACGATGAAGGTTGTTCATTCCCGTAATGCCGGTAATGATAATGCGAGCGTTCGCGATACCTTTGCGATTCTGATGTTTCTTAGAGCCTCCAACGGAACGCCCGCCGATTTAAGAGACACTCTCGTCGCCGGGCTTTCTGATTCCGAGGCGCGTGAGCTCGCCAAGGATTCCTGGATTCCTTCCGCGATGGGAGAGGGCGTTGAGAAAACCTATGATCCGATGCTTGGCGTGAGTGAGGTGGATCCTTCCGAGGCGCCTTCGGCGGCTGCGAATTTTCTTAACCGTCAGGGACCTGCCGTTTTGACAGGCACATTGATGTCTGATCTTTCTCCGACCGTCGATAAAAACGGCGCGGCTGCCGTTTCATATTTTGAAGTGTATCTTGATCCCAATAAATACGCATTGCCTGAAGAAGGCGTCGGCGGTCTTAACAGAGTTCCGCGCTCTCTTGATCGCAGAGATCCCTGGTATCCCGGTCATGACCGTGAATCCGACGGATATTATCTGCAGACGACGAGGGAATAAATCATCGTTTTAACACACGGGAAATATGATGAAAAAGAATTTATCGTTATTTGTTTCGGGTTTTGTGGCCGCTGCGGCCTGCGCTGGCGTTTTGGAACGTGAGCCGGGAATCAAAATCATGAATGAGCGTGTGACACTTCTGCCTTATGTGGCGCTGTCATACACCTATGACTCAAATGTTGATTGCACCAAGAAGGCGACGGCGGGGTCGCAATGGGTCGTCAATCCTGGCCTTGAGCTCAAGTATGAAGACGACAATTGGATTGTCAATGCTGTCGCGTGGTATAAGTATCACGCGTATAACAACTATTCTTCGCAGTTGAATGCCTCCAGTTTCGGCGAACGCCTAAAATGGCAGTGGACCAACGCCTCTGGCGGCGGTAAGGGGTGGAGCTTCAGCTTCTTCGAACAGTTTGAGCAGATTGCTCAGGATGACAATATGAACACTATTGGCGGGCGCGGTATGAATCGCGACAGAAAGCAGTTCCAATATGAGGGAGTTGCCCACTATCGCTTCAACAAGTATTTTCACGGTGCGCTCAGGTCTGATTATTACTTGCTTGACTATGACAACAACGTAAGTGAATATGCGTGGCTCTACGGGTGGTCTCGACTTCAGCTCGGTCTTGAGGGTGGTTATACTCTTTCGAAGTGGACCGATTTGATCATCTCGGCCAATTATCAGTGGTATTGGCATGATGACGGTGCAGATACGCATCGCGATTCGGAAGATATCTACGGCTCCCGCCGCGGTCGCTATGTTCGCGGTGATTCTAAGGGGTGGTCTGTCATGGGCGGTGTCGGAACCCACGCTACCGAAAAGCTTTCGTATAGAATTCTTGCCGGCTGGTCGCATTTCGAGTACGGCGGCGGCGTGTCGACTCTTGACGGCTGGACGTATCAGCTTAGCGGCGATTGGCAGGTGGACGCCGCCAATACTTTCCATGTTATGGCGCTCGCTTCAAGCTATTACCAGCCCTCGGAGCGTGAGTTCGGTTCAGCGCTTCTCGTTCACAATGCGAGTTTCGGAATCGGCAAGAGCTTTGTCAGAAACAAGCTGAAGGCGACTTTCGATGTCGCATACCGCCGTGAGACTCATGAGTATACCGAATACGAGGCTGATAATTACGATGAAGACATCTGGACGGCCCGTTTGACTCTCAGCTACAGAATCAACAGACTTTTCACGACTTACGGGCGGCTTGAGTATCAGACCGAGCAGTCTGAAGGCTATTATTCACGCGGTAACAGTTATGATTATGATCGTTGGCGCGCCACGATCGGACTTCGCATGACCTGGTAAGTAAGTGCAGAAGTTTCTTTCAAAATACGCTGTGGCGGCGCATCTTGCTATTTTGGCGGTAGCGCCGCTCTTCCTATTCCCTTTTTTCGGGATAGAGCAGACGTCATCCGTTCTGCTTTGGATTTCTCTGTTCCTGTTGCTTTGGATTTTTCTCGAGCCCTCCCGACGGGCTGACGAGTATCTGTATCAGGCGAGAAAGCGCATTTGCAGATCAGTCGTTTCAGATCCGTTATTTTGGGCTTTCTGTTTGCTTCTTTCAGTCGCGTTTGTCCGCTGGATGAATGACGGGGTCGCACTCGAATGGGGAGTTGTCAATAAGGAATGGCGTTGGGTGGTTTGTTCTCCTGGTTTGTCATGGCTGCCCGGATCAGATTCTCTGCACGGGTTTGTGTCGTTTTCGGTTCTCGCGGCGGCGGCAGTCGCTGTAATCGCCTGCCGGCATGCATTAGGAAAGTCAGCTCGCACCATGTTTATTTTTCTTTCCTCTCTGTTTGCCGGGATAGCGGCCGTCGTGGCAATATCCGTGAGCTTCTCAGAGGCCGGTTTCGTCAACGGGACGGTATCTTCCGGGGGAGCGGCGCATTCTTTTGCCGGCAGCGGTTTCGGGCTCTTTTTTCTTGCGGCGGTTACGGCGTTTTCGGGTATGTACGAACGGGGATGGAACAGCGCGATGATTCTGTTCTCATTCGCGGCGGGTGCCACATTTTCGGGGTTGTGGTATTTTGCCCCTCCGTACGTGATACTGTTTTACGCGGTTTCCGGCGCGATACTTCTTCTGGTGTCGATTGTGTATGTTGCGGTCAATCACGGAAGTCAGGCGTTTTTCAAACTCTTGGTTGCCGTAATCATCGCTGCGGCGATTCCGGCCGTCATCATCAGATTTTTCGCCCCTGTCGAATTGATTGAGGCGAAATCGTGCATGTTCAGCATGGAATTCTTCGAGTCCGGATATGAAGAGTCTCGAAAAATATATTCCGCAATAGCGTCTGAAGTATGGCAGCACGGAAATGTCTGGCTCGGCGGGGGGCTCGGTTCGATGCCGCTGTTCATAAAACTTGAATTACCTGAGAACGCCTGGGTGGACTGGATACCGAACGGATGGCGCCAGCTGCTCGTCGAGCGTGGGATTGTCGGCACGGTCATGGTGATCATTCCGTTTTGCTTTATGATATTCACGCTGATCGTGCGGTTTTTCAAATCATCATTAAAGCGTGCGTTCTGGCCGCTTGCCGTTCTTGGTGTGCTTACGTTTCTGGTTGCGGTCGCAGAGGGCTTTTTCAACGCTTCTTTCTTCAGACCCGAGATGTTCGTTTCAGTAGGGGCTTTCTTTGCTATAGGTGTAAGTTCATTTCCGCTCAGACGGAATGAGGCGGATGTGAAAAAAAGATAATTCAGGAATTCAGCAATGGCCGACAAACCTATTTACTATGGTTCATCAAAGGGGGCTCCCATATATTACGGATCTTCTCGCCCGTACGGGACTGCGGGAAGCCCTGCGTATTACGGTTCGAGACAGTATGGGCAGTATGGGGCCTACGGCGGTGTTCCTGGTGGCGGGGACAAGTCGATCGTAGGCACAATTACAATAGGCCGTGTGTTCCGTGTCCTGGGACAGCGGTGGCTTTCGATATTCGTTTTCCTGCTTATCGGCATTATTGTGGCATTTGCGATATATTCGGTATCGCCGCGCATCTATGAGGCGATAAGCGCATTCACCATCGACACAAACCGCAATTCGGGACGAAATGCGTCTGTACTTGAGAATGCGATGGTCGATTACGGCAACAACTATGCTGAAATTTTCAATACGCGCCAGAGTCAGTGGCGTTCCGAAAAGGTTGTAAAGGAAGTCATCAAAAGCTACCATAAGGAATACGATAAGTCCAATGCGACTTCAGCGCAGATTGCGGAGGCCATAGCCGGAGCCAAGCTTGATCTTGTGCGGAACTCCCGCATCATTACGATTGCCCTCAGGTCGGAAGATCCCGAAATGGCGATGGCCCTCGCTAACTGTTATCTTAAGGTTATCAAGTCGGAAAGTGAACGTGAGAATATAGAGCGCTGCAACGAGGCTGTAAAACAGATAGCGGATCAGGCCGTCAACTGCCGCAAGGAATGGGATAAAAAGAATACCGAGCTTCTTGAGTATAAGACGAAGGAGAAGATTGATACGCTCAATTCCGAGCGGGACACGCTCCAGATATCTCTTCAAAAACTCACTACGTCCATCGCGGATCTTGAAAGCAAAGAGACGCTTCTTGACGAGTGGGAGAAGCTTCTCACCGAAGTTAAAAACGATCCTAACAGTTTTGGACGGCTTTCTACCGGTGTTCCGCGAGCCCAGGAGATCAAGACGGAATATGACGCATTCCAGAAGGCCTCCTCCGAGCATGCCGCGCTATTGGTCACATTTACCGAAGAGCATGTTAATGTGAAGTCCAAAGCCGATGAGGTTGAGAGCGCCAAGCGTCGATTCTTGGACGCGGTCGAACGGGCATACGCCGCCGGCAAGACCGAGTTGCGCAGCACCCGCAATCAATTGTCCTCCTCGCGCGAGAAGCAGATTCGTATGCGTGCGGAACTTTCCAAAGTCAGCGAGAGGATCGCAAGCGTCAGTTCGACCATAGATTCACTTGCCCAGGAGAAGGATACCTGCAATGAACTTCTGAAGGAGGCGGAGAAGGCTCTTGTGAGAGCTAAGCAGGAGGCGATGGCCAACAACGAAATCATACGTCCGAACAGAGAGGCGACGCTTCCTACTGTTCCCGTTTCGCCTAATACCATTGTGATATTCGGCGCGGGAATTTTTCTCTCGCTCATTCTCGGTGTCGTTTTTGTTCTTGTAATCGACAATCTTGAAGATACGGTCGTCAACCTGTCGGATATAGAAGGCCGGCTCGCTCTCAAGGTTCTGGCGGTATTGCCGCATGTAAACCGCAAAAAACGCGAACAGGTTGCGAAGTTCATCATTGAAGATAAATATTCCAATTTTTCAGAAACCGTGGCCGGATTGAGGAATCTGCTTGACTCTCCGCGTTATGAGGTAATGTCCCGGTGTATGCTTGTCGTTTCTACCCAGCCCGGCGAGGGAAAAACGATCACATCAACTTCTCTTGCCATCTCCTACGCTCAGACCGGGCGCAAGGTGCTTCATGTCGACTTCGACCTTCGCCGTCCGAGATCGGCAAAAATTTGGGATATCGAGCTTGATCCGGAGCGCAGCTTCTCACATTTTCTTCAGAGTTCTGCGGGAGAGACCAAAGATTTTTCAATGCTTGTCAACAAGACAAGGGTCGAAGGTCTTGATATTATCTGTTCTCTTCCCCCTGAAGGCGTTACGCCCGCAACTATTTTTGGTTCGAGTGCGGTCTCATCGTTCTTCACTTGGGCCCGGGCCAATTATGATCGCATTATAATCGATTCGCCGCCGTTCGGTGTTGTCGGTGATGCCGTTTCGCTCGCGGCACTTGTCGATTCCGTTGTTATTATGTGTTGTCCCGATCGTACCCACTTCAAGCCGATCCAATACTGTTCGCGTACACTGACGGAG
The DNA here is from genome assembly GCA_045656225.1 of Kiritimatiellia bacterium. Taxonomy (GTDB): domain Bacteria; phylum Verrucomicrobiota; class Kiritimatiellia; order RFP12; family UBA1067; genus UBA1067. Next base: position 36,758 of record JAZOQU010000051.1, read on the forward strand.
GCAGGCGCGAATATTCTCGGTGTAGTCGTCAATGATGTTGAAATCGCCAGTACTTCCGCGTTCAATCCGGGTTCACGCCGCCGTTACGGATACGGATACAGATACGGGTATGGTTACGGCTATGGGCCGAAGGCTGATGAAAGGCTTGGAGACGGCGACAATCCCGATGTTGATGTTTCGTCTGAAGAGGCCAAGCGTGTGGATGACTCAAAAACCCATTCGGAATATGATGATTTCGCGGACGAGGATTGATTAAAATTGCCAAGGGAGTTTAAAATGAAAAAAATCTTCATAGACGGCAGCGCAGGAACAACAGGATTGAGGATTTTTGAAAGACTTTCCTCCCGCGCGGATTTAGAACTCGTAACTTTACCCGACGAGATCCGCAAAGATCCTGCCGCGCGAAAAGACGCGCTCAACGCATGCGACATTGCGTTTCTCTGTCTTCCCGACGCCGCGGCGATCGAGGCGGTTTCAATGGTCGAAAATCCTGCGACCGTCATTATCGACACTTCGACCGCCCACAGAACGCGCGACGACTGGGCTTACGGATTTGCCGAAATCGGCGCTCGCCGCGCCGAGATCGCCTCGGCGAAGAGGATCGCGAACCCGGGCTGCCATGCGAGCGGCTTTATCGCGCTTGTAGAGCCGCTTGTTTCTTCCGGTATTCTTTCGACGACGGCGCTTTTGTCGTCGTTTTCTCTTACCGGGTATTCGGGCGGCGGGAAGAAGATGATCGCCGACTACGAAACGGCTGGTACTCCTCTCCATCTCGGCGGGCGCCAGTATGCGCTCGGTCAGAGCCACAAGCATTTGCCTGAGATGACGAAGCTCTGTGGTCTTGAGAACGCCCCAGTCTTCTCGCCGATCGTCGTCCCCCATTTGAGCGGCATGGAGGTTACGGTCCAGGTTTTTGCGCGTGATTTAAAGGGCGGGCTCGAAGCCGTCAAGGAATGCTACCGTAATTACTATTCACGCGGCGGGCTCGTTAAATTCGCCGAGGATTCGAGCGAGGGCGGTTTTCTTTCGTCGGCGGCGTATTCGGGGCGCGACGATCTCGAGGTCGCGGCGTACGGCAACGACGAGCGCGTGATTCTCGTCTCGCGCTTCGACAATCTCGGAAAGGGCGCTTCCGGCGCGGCGATTCAGAATATGAACATCGCTCTCGGGTGCGACGAGACGACGGGTCTCGTAGTCGGTTAAGTTAAAAAGTTTTTCAAGAAGGGAGTTGCGATATGGCCAATATAACTGAAATATCCTGGGAGAGCTTCGAGGCTCTTTCGCTTGATGAAAAGAAGCCCTATCTTCAGCGCGGCGGCGGAGATACGATGCCGTACCATACTCTCTTCGCTCAGCAGTTCGATCGCGACCTTCTCGAAAGGCTCTGCGCTCTTTCCAACCGCATCCGCTTCATAAACAAATCGAAAGAGGGCGCTCTTTACCTGAAGAGCGTTTTAGCCCATAAAAGAGCGATGCTTTATTTCTCGCAGCCCTCTTCGCGTACGTTCCTCTCGCACCTGGCGGCGTGCCAGCTTCTGGGGATTACGACCGGCTCCGTGCGCGACGCGGCGACCTCGTCGGAGTTTAAGGGCGAGAGCCGCGAAGATTCGATCCGCACTTTCTCGTCGTATTTCGACATGATAATCATGCGTTCGCCCGAACAGGGGCTCGCCGAGAAGATGGCGTGGGAGCTTTCGAACGCGTCGCGTCCCGTGCCGATTCTGAACGCGGGCTCCGGTAAGGATCAGCATCCGACCCAGGCGCTTTTGGATATCTATACGCTCGTAAGATCCTTCGAGGAGAAGGGCGGGCTCGACGGGCGTACGGTAGTATTCTGCGGCGATCTTCTCAGAGGCCGCACGGTCCGCTCGCTCAGCTATCTTTTGACGAATTTCAAGGACGTTAAACAGATTTTCGTAGCTCCTCCCGCATTGAGAGTTCCCGACGATGTTGTCGCCTCTTTAGCGGCGAAGGGAGTTTCCTACGAAATAACCGAAGACCTGAAGGCGGCCGTAAAGGTTGCCGACGCCGTCTATATGACGCGCATTCAGGACGAGTGGGATGAATCGAAGGGCGAATCCGCGCGCATCGACACGTCCCGCTTCAAGTTCGGGGCCGAGGAGCTCGCGCTTCTGGGGCCTGACGGCGCGATTATGCATCCTCTGCCGCGCCGTGATGAGATCGCGACCTGTTGCGACCGCGATCCGAGAGCGATGTACTGGCGCCAGATGCGAAACGGCATGTGGATACGCGCCGCTCTCATAGCCTCGACCTTCGGCCTTGAAAAAGAAATAATGAACTGCGGATATTAAGAAAAATGGTATAATAATCAACTGTTATGAATGAATTAGCTTCTAAATTAAACGAAACTCTCGGGTCTGCGGCGGATTTTCTTTCGTCGGCGGGCAAGCGTATGTATTTCCCCTACGGCGGCATTTTAGGTCAGGGCGCCGAGGCTAAGGGATGTGACATCAACGCTACGATCGGTATGGCGTTCGAGGAGGACGGATCCGCTCTCGTTATGGATTGCTTCAAGAAGGGGATTAATCTCGACAAGAAGGCATTTCTCTACGCGGGCAGTTTCGGCGTTCCCGAGCTTCGCGCGAAGTGGCGCGAGATGCAGATCGAGAAGAATCCTTCTCTTAAAGGTAAGGAATTTTCGAATCCCGTAGTAACAAACGCGCTTACGCACGGTCTTAGGATTTCGGCCGAGCTTTTCGCGGAGAGCGGCGTTCAGGTCGTCGTTCCCGATCTTTATTGGGATAACTACTCGTTGGTTTTCGAGGAATCCGCGGGTGCAGAGCTTTCGCTCTTCAATACCTTCAAGGACGGCCACTTTGATACAGCCGCGATGAAGAAGGCGCTTTTGGCGGGCGAGGGCAAGAAGATTCTGATTCTCAACTTCCCGAATAATCCGACCGGCTACACCGCTACGAACGACGATGCCGTTGAAATCGTAAAGGCCGTCGCCGAGGTCGCTGCTACGGGCCGCAAGATTGTAGTTATTCTCGACGACGCTTACTTCGGTCTCGTTTACGAGAACGGCGTACATGGCGAGTCGCTTTTCGCGGAGTTCTCAGATCTTTCGGAGAACGTTCTCGCCGTTAAACTTGATGGCACGACTAAGGAGGATTACGTTTGGGGTCTTCGCGTCGGGTTTATCACCTTCGCGTTCAAGGGCGCGACGCCGGAGCAGCTCAAGGCTCTTGAGGCAAAGGCCGCGGGCAACGTAAGAAGCTGCGTATCGAACGTTTCGTCCATCGGTCAGAATCTCGCCGTCGCCGCATTCGCCGATCCCGATTACGCCCAGCAGAAGCGCGACAAGTACGCCGTTCTCAAGAAGCGTTACCACGAGATCCGCTCGATAATAAAGCTTCATCCCGAATATGCCGAGCGCTTTGAAGTTATGCCGTTCAATTCCGGCTACTTTATGTGCGTTCGTCCCCTCGATGTCGACGCCGAGGCTCTCCGTCGCCATCTTATCGAGAAGTATTCGTGCGGAACGATTGTTCTTTCGGGGTTGGTGCGTTTAGCCTTCTCTACTATCCCGACCGCGAAACTCGCAGGACTCTTTCAGCACGTCTCTGACGCTATTGACGATTTGCGTAAAAAAAAGTAAAACCTATAAAATGAAAGGACGATAAAAATGAAACGTCTGATTCTTATCGCGTCCGCCGCGCTTGTTTTCGCGGCACAGGCTAAACTTGAAAAGATTGCCGATGTCACCCTTGCCGATCAGCAAGGGTTGGTCAATTTCGCGACCAAGGTTGGCGGATTCATCAACGAACCCATGCTGGGGATGGCGCCTGCGGGGCTCTTTGTGGCGAATCCTCTGGCGACACAAGGCTTCGGCCCGGCCCGCGGCGACGGTAAATTCTACGCGGCCGTCTATATGGACGGAAGTGGAATTTCGGGAGATATCGAGCATATCGAGCAGCTTATCATGAACAACAAGGTCAAGTTCGCCGTCCTTTATCCCGTCTCGTCCTCCAAGGCCGATTTTCTTGCCGCCAATCCCCAGTCAAAGGAGGCCGACGGCGTCATTACCTGGAATGAGATGTCGGTCATCTTTTCTGCGGACGGCAAGTACGCCGCTGTAGCGAGCGATGCCGATGCCGCGCGCGAGGCTGTGGCTGAGGCTGCAAAGATTCCCGCGCTGAAGAAGGATGAGGCGCTTCGCCTGCGCATTTTCAACGCCGGCATGCAGCTCGCTGCCAAGGCCATTGAATCCGAAAAAGAGGCGATGAACATATCTGCCCAATATATTGAGATATACAAATCCATAAACAAGATGGAATTTTCCTTCTGTGCCGGGGATTACGGCATCGACTTCCTGGGTTCCGTCGATTGTACACCCGGTTCGCTGCTCTCGAAGTTGGGCAACAAACCTCTTTCGTCCGGTACACCTCTTGCGTTTGCCGGCAAGGATGCTTTGATCGCGTGTGCTTACGCTGCTGATGCCGCCGGTTCCGACGGTGATGCTCAGTGGAAGAAGTTTATGGCGTTCGCGGAGAAGTGGGGAATTAAAACCAATTGGATTTCTTACGAAAAGAAGGGTGTGAATTCAAAGCTGGTTTTGAACCCTGCTGCGCTCGCTTCTTATGTGAAGAGCGAAGGTAAGAACAAGTGTGAAGAACTTAAAAAGAAGGGTGAGGAGTTTATGCGTGATTTCATGGCTTTGGGCAAGTACTCGCTTGAGATCAGAAGCCCAGAACAGGCTTATGCGTTTTATATGAAGGGCGCCAAGGTCCCGGTAGACGCTCAAACGCGTTTCAATCAGATCCTTCCCGGCTTTTCTAAAAAGCCGTGCGCGGGAGTAGGCGTATTTTCCTTCTATGGGATTCTCAAGTCCGTTGGCGAGGCGGTATGTCCGTTGATGGACTGCAAGGATGCTAAAGAAGATTTGGCTTTCCTCGCTCAGCTTCCTTCCGACGACCGTTCTGCAATCGCTTACGCATGGATGAAGAAGGATCCGACGACACATAATTATGTAGTCCGCTTCAATCCGTCGGAAATTAGAAATCTTGCAACGCTTTTAAGGATGGTGCAGGCAGAAAGCCAGCGAAAGGCAGAAGCCGTTGCCGAGGCGTCTGAAGATGCGGATTGAGGCATACGCTAAAGTAAACTTCACTTTAGAAGTATTGGGGAAGCGCGCGGACGGTTACCACGCGCTTCGCTCTTTAGTTGTTCCCGTTACTCTTTCTGATACCTTGACCTTGGTTGAGTCTGACGGTATTTCATCCGACACAGGGTATGATGATGATTTATGTGTAAAGGCCGCGAATGTATTGAAGGCGTACGTTCCCGGATCGAAGCCGCTTAAAGGTGTCGCAATCAGCGTTGAAAAGCGTATTCCGGCCGGCGGAGGCTTAGGCGGCGGGAGCGCTGATGCGGCGGCGACATTAGTCGCGTTGAACGAAATGTGGGGTCTTGATTTTACCCCTGAGCGGTTAGCCGAAATCGGAGCGGAGGTTGGTTCTGACGTTCCCGCTCTCGTACTTTCGCGCTTTGCAGGTCCCGTCATCATGGAAGGGCGCGGCGAATTTGTGAGAAGCGCCGGAGGCGATTTTCCGCAATTAAATCTGGTGCTGGTTAACCCCGGCGTCTTTTCTTCTACGCCTCGCGTTTTCGCCGGATGCAATTCGCGCGTGACAGACGACCCTAAAATTTTGTATAATATCATTTCCTCGTATCAATCGCGAGATTTGAGTTCGATGGCGGCCTCGTTCATGAACGACCTTGAAACGGCGGCTATGGAACTTAATCCCGAAATTAAAACCGCTAAAGAGGCTTTAATCGCCTGCGGAGTTTCCGGCGCGTTGATGAGCGGCAGCGGATCGACTGTATTCGGTCTCGTCTCTTCGGAAGATGAGGGACGTAAAATCGTGTCTTCCCTTCGCGCGAGGGGCTATTCGGCCTGGTGCGTTGGAACATATTGTCCCGTGGTGTAGAGGCTGCACAGGAGATTTTGATTCTCTTAGTTCTGGTTCGATTCCAGACGGGACAACCATCTTTTTTGCAGGTTTGAATTCAATCTGTGAAGATGTTTTCTTCTTAATTTGCATTTTCCTCAACTGTAAAATTAAATCCCACTTTAAGCGGGTAGATATGCTATAATATGTCGTTATGAAAATTTCCAACGAACAATTGAAACTTTCCGCAGACACGATTCGCTGTCTTTGTTCCGACATGATTGACAAGGCCAACTCCGGTCACCCCGGCGCCCCCCTTGGCATGGCCGATCTTGCGGTTTCTCTTTGGCTTAAATTCCTGAATACCGCGCCGAATGATGTAAAATGGCCCGGGCGCGACCGTCTTGTATTCTCCGGCGGTCACGCGAGTGCTCTCGTTTATTCGCTTTTCCACCTTGCCGGCGTTTCCGGTCTTACGATGGACGAACTTAAAGACTTCCGTCAGTTCGGTGCGCGCTGCGCGGGTCACCCTGAGCGCAGTCTCCTCGGTGGCGTAGAAGTGACGACCGGTCCTCTCGGCCAGGGTATCGCCATGGGTGCGGGCTTGCAGCTCGCCGCGAAGAAGGCCGGTACGGGTAATAAGACGTGGGTCTTCTGCGGCGACGGCGACATGCAGGAGGGTATTTCCCACGAGGCTTGCAGCTGGGCCGGCGCGATGAAGCTCGATGGCCTTATTCTCGTTTATGATTCTAACGGCATCTCGATCGAAGGGTCGACGTCGCTCACGATGAATGACGATACGAAGAAGCGTTTCGAGAGCTACGGTTGGAAGGTCTTCACCTGCGACGGCCACGATTTCGACGCGATCGACCGCGTTTATCGCCGCGCGTTGAAGGTAACTGACGCTCCTGTTTTGATTATTGCTGCAACTCATATTGGCTTTGGTGCTCCTACGAAGCACGACTCCGCCGACAGTCACGGAGCTCCCCTCGGCGCCGAGGAGACGAAGGGTCTTAAGACGGCTCTTGGATTCGATCCCGAGAAGAGCTTCTACGTCCCCGAAGAGGTTTACGCGCTTTTTGCCGCGCGTACAAAAGCTATGAACAGCCTCGCCAAGCGTTGGCGCAAGCGTAATCCCGAGATTAAGAGCGAGACGCGCGAGCCTGACTATATGAAACTTGTCGGCGCTCTTCCCAAGTACGAAGCCGGCAAGTCCGTCGCGACGCGCAGCGCATGCGGCGACGTATTGAACGCCGTTTCCAATATCGTGCCCGAGCTTATCGGCGGCTCCGCCGACCTCGGCCCCAGCAACAAGACGTATTTGAAGGGCTTTGCCGATATCGGTCCCGGCGCGTTCGAAGGCCGCAATATCCGCTACGGAATCCGCGAGCTCGCGATGACCGCGATCGCCAACGGCATTACCGCGTTCGGTGGCTTCAGAGGCTACGGCGCGACGTTCTTCGTCTTTAGCGACTATTGCCGCCCCGCGATTCGTCTCGCTTCTCTCATGAAGCTTCCGTCGATGTTCATTTTCTCCCACGACAGTTTCTACGTCGGCGAAGACGGTCCTACCCATGAGCCCGTCGAACATCTTGCTGCCTTGCGCATGATCCCCGGGATCGTCTCTTTCCGTCCCGCCGACGCGACCGAGACTGCGTACGCGCTCGTTGAGATGCTTCTCAACACCAAAGGACCGACATGCCTCATGACCACGCGTCAGAACGTTCCCGTTCTTGAGGGCGTCCGTCACGAGGGTGTCGCCAAGGGCGCTTACGTCATTTACGAGAACGGCCCCCAGGGCATGGACACCGTCATGTTCATCGCGACGGGTTCCGAGGTCGCTATCGCGATCGAGGCGGCCAAGCGTCTCGCCGGCGAGGGTAAGTCCGTCCGCGTCGTTTCGATGCCGTCGATGGAGCTCTTCCTTGCCCAGAAGTGCGTCTACCGCGAGAGCGTTGTTCCCGAGCTTATGAAAAAGCGCGTTATCGTCGAGGCCGGTTCGCGCTTCGGTTGGGATCGCTTCCGCATCGACCACAAGACGACGCGCTTTGTGACGATGGATCACTTCGGCGCTTCCGCGCCTTACAAGGTCCTCGCCGAGAAGTTCGGCTTCACGGCCGACAATGTCTATAACACCGCCAAGACGATTGCCTAATTCAAGGACAATAAAGTGATGAACGACTCTCTTACCGCCATCAGCCCCATCGACGGACGCTACGCTTCGAAGTGTGATGAACTCAAGGAGATTTTCTCCGAATACGGTTTGATCAAGCGCCGCGTTCTCGTCGAGTGCGTTTGGCTCGAAGCTCTTTGCGACGCTAAGGAAATCGCCGAATGCAAAGCGCTATCTGCCGCTGAGCGCAAGGCGCTCCGCGCGATTGCCGCGGAGTTTTCCGTTGAGGACGCCGCTCGCGTCAAGGAGATCGAAAGAACGACTAATCACGACGTTAAGGCTGTCGAGTACTTTCTTAAAGAGAAGGTAGCCGGGACGTCGCTTGAAAAGAGAGCCGAGTTCATTCATTTCGCATGCACATCCGAAGACATCAACAACATGTCTCACGCGCTCATGCTCCGCGACGGCAAGGCGTGCCTCAGAGCGGCGATGGACGAGATGACGGCGAAGATCGCAGCTTACGCTAAAGAGTGGGCGAAGGTCCCCATGCTCGCCCATACCCACGGTCAGCCCGCCTCGCCTACGACGGTCGGCAAGGAGCTCGCCGTCGTCTCCGCGCGTTTGAAGCGCCAGGCCGGTGAGATCGACCGTCTTGTGATGCCCGCTAAGATGAACGGCGCCGTCGGTAACTTCAACGCCCACTTGAGCGCCTATCCTAAGGTTGACTGGGAGAAGCTTTCGCGCAAGGTAATCGAGTCGCTGGGCTTGAGGCAGAACCGCCTTACGACACAGATCGAGTCCCACGACGGAATCGCCGAACTTTTCGATGCGATCTGCCGCTGGAACAGCGTGCTTACGGACTTTGACCGCGACGTGTGGATGTACATTTCGATGGGCTACTTTAAGCAGAAGACCATCAAGGGCGAAATCGGTTCATCGACGATGCCCCATAAGGTCAATCCCATCGACTTCGAGAATTCCGAGGGCAATCTCGGTCTCGCCAACGCCGTTATGGGCTTTATGTCTTCTAAACTCCCCATCTCGCGTATGCAGCGCGATTTGACCGATTCAACGACTCTGCGCAACATGGGCGTAGGTTTCGGTTATACGCTTATCGCGATCCGCTCGACGATCAAGGGCCTCGGAAAGCTCGAGCTCAACGCCGAGCGCCTTGCCGAAGATCTTGACCGCAACTGGGAGGTGCTCGCAGAACCTATTCAGACGGTTATGCGCAAGGTCGGCATGGACAGGCCCTATGAGAGACTTAAAGAGCTTACCCGAGGCCGCCGCGTGAACGCTGAGATTATGCGCGATTTCGTCGAGGCTCTGCCGCTTCCCGCCGAAGATAAGGCGAGGCTTAAAAAGATGACGCCCGCGACTTATACGGGCATCGCTGCCAAGCTCGCCAAGCTCGCTTAAATCAATATCCTGAAAGGACTTATGCAGATGAAAAAGGGAATTCTCGTTCGCCTTATGGCGATGATGTTCATTCAAATGATGACTTTCCCCGTCTGGTTCACGACGCTCGCGAAGTTTGTAGGAGATCGCCCCGGTTGGGATACGCCTCTTTACAGTATGCTGATGGGTATCGGCATGTTTGCATCCCCAGTCGTCTGCATGTTCGCCGATAGGTTCCTTGATTCCGGCAAGGTGTTGGCATTGTGCAATCTTGTCGCGGCGGGCGCTTTAGGCGGGGCGTTTTATGCCAGCGACTCGTTTACGCTCTCGATGCTCCTGCTTGTTGCGACTGTCGCGCTTATGCCGACGTGGTCGCTCGTTTCTGCCGTCGCGATGACCCACGCGTCGCAGTCATCGTTCCCGTATATCCGTGCGCTTGGTTCTGTCGGTTGGGCGGCGAGCGCAATCTTTTCGATCGTTGCTATCAAGTGCTTAGGATTTACCGAATTCGAGAAAAGCCGTTGGATTTTCGCATGCGGCGCTTTTGTAGCGTTCGCGGGATTTCTGACGGCGCTTGTTCAGCCCGCTACCCCGCCCAGCGCGAAGGGTTCGAAAATGAGTGTTGTCGACGCGCTTGGCCTTAGAGCGTTCGTCCTTCTCAAGGATCGCTCGGTTCTGATTCTTTCGGCAACGCTTCTCCTTTCGATGGTGGCGTTTCAATGGTACTTCTATTATAATTCGCAGTATCTTTCGGATGCGGGTTGGAATATGACGACCGCCGTGATCAATATCGGTACGCTCGTTGAGTTGGGCTTTATGGTGGCGCTACCTTGGATTATCAAGCGTCTTGGATTCAAGGGCTCTACGCTTCTCGGCTTTGCCGCGTTAGCGTTCCGCTACGGTGCGTTCTACCTCGCGGTGAAAACCGGCTGGCACATTCTCGACTTCGGCGGAATCATGATCCACGGTCTTATTTTCGGCATTCTCATCGTCGGAATCCAGATGCACATGGCCGAGATCGCTCCCGCGGAACTGCGTAATCAGGCCCAGGGATTCGTGATGCTTCTCACGGCCGGCATCGGGTACTTTCTTTCGGTAGGTCTCTTTCGCGTCGTTCTAAAGGCGAGCGAGTCGCCTGCTGGCGCGATTGACTGGACGATTCCGTTTATGACGGCGTTCGCGATCGCTGCGGCGTCGTTCGTCCTCTTCGCGCTCTTTTACAAGAAACGCGGTATTTCCGAATAAACAGGGTGCAATTGAATTATGGCAGAGTCTCTACATACGGCATTGCCGCTTAAATACCGCCCGATGACGTTCGATGACGTCGTCGGTCAGGAACATGTAGTTAAAACGCTGCGCCATGCGATTGAAGCGAAGCGCATCGCCAACGCGTATCTGTTCATCGGGCCGCGCGGGATCGGAAAGACGACACTTTCGCGAATCTTCGCCAAGGCGCTCAACTGCACAAATCCTAACGGTGTCGAGCCTTGCGGAAAGTGCACCAACTGCCTTGAAATCGCAGCGGGTCGTTCTCTCGATGTTACCGAACTTGACGCGGCGTCCCACAATAAGGTCGAGGACGTAAAGCCGATTATCGAAGCTGTCGAGTTTAAGCCGACCTCGTCGCCGTACAAGATATTCATCATCGACGAATGCCACATGCTTTCGAACGCGGCGTGGAACGCGCTTTTGAAAACGCTCGAAGAGCCGCCCGCTCACGTGCGCTTTGTCTTCGCGACGACCGAGGGCGATAAGGTTCTTGCGACAATCGTCTCGCGTTGTCAGAGATTTGATTTAAGGCGCATTCAGACGAACGATATTGTTTCGCGCCTTTCGTACATTTGTAAAAACGAGAATATCAGCGCCGAGACGGACGCGCTTCTGGCTATCGCGCGCGGTGCCGAGGGCGGCATGCGCGATGCGCTTTCGTCGCTCGATCAGCTTATTTCGTTTACGGGCGAGAAGGTTACCGAAGATGACGCGCTCGGTGTGTTCGGTCTCGTTTCTCGCTCTCAACTCGAGAATCTTGCGGGCGCGATCCTTAAAGGCGATGTCGCATCCATTCTCACGTCGATTGAGATGTTCGACTCTGCGGGCAAGAACATGCGCCGGTTGGCGGGCGAACTCCTGAAACACTTCAGAAATCTGGTGGTTCTTCAGGCTTTGGGGCCTGAGTCCAAGTCGCTTGAGGCCACTCCTGAACAGATTGAGACTTTGGTTGAACAGGCCAAGGGTATTGATGCCGGACGCGTTTTCAGAATTTGCGATCAGCTCTCAGAAATGGAGGATAAGCTTCGCCATGTCCTAAGCGTCAGAACGTTGATTGAAATGACGCTTATCCGTGCGAGCCGCATCGCGACGACAGCGACGATCGAAGAGCTGATGAAGGCTGTAAGATCGCTCAAATCTTCGGGAGCAGCGGATTTGCCGGAGATCCGGATTCAAAGTGAGCGCCTTGCCGCGCCCTTGGAATCGTCCCCCGTACCCGTGATTATGCGCGAGACCGCGCCGGAGCCGCAGCCGCCGGCTCGTGAGGCTTCCTCTCAAAGCGCGGCATACTCCAAGCCTGTTTCCCATGAGAGGCGCGAAGAGATTTTAAACGACGATAAACTCAATTCCATACTCGCGTCGGCCCCTGGCGCGTTGATAAGCGAGATAAGAGGGAGGTAAATATGTTTACCGCTGACTGGATTTGGCTTTATATCGGCTCAGCGCTAATGATACTCGAGCTGATTTCGCCCGGTTTTGTGATCTTCTTTTTCGGCCTGGCGGCCGCGACCACCGGCGTCGTGACCAGATTCTCCGGAGATGGTTTCACGACGGCGTGGCAGGTTCTGACCTTTGCCGGATTGTCGATAGTCTATCTTGTGTTTTTGCGCCGTGGCGTAAAGAAGCTTTTTTCGGGTACGGTCGAAACATCGGCATCGAATTTCGAAGATGATTTTCCCGGCAAGATTGCGGTCGTGACCGAGGATATAAATCCTCCTCTTTCCGGTCGCGTTCTGTTGGGGGATGCCGAGTGGACCGCCGTGGCGGATTCACCGATTGAAAAGGGCGTTAACGCCCGCATTGTCCTTCGTGACAATCTGACGCTTAAAGTCGAGCGGGTTTAGAAATAGCGTTTAGATGTTGTGGGATAGCGGCATAGGGCGATTGCCCTGTGCCGCTGATTGTCAGTTACGGCTCCAGCATAAGTTTGCGGAACTTGGCGATATCTTCGTCGGTGAAGCCGGCTTTCCTTACAAAGTTTTCGGCCCTTTCTAAAGCGGTTGCGCCCTTGCCGTGCTTTATGAAACTTTTCGGGATGTTGTCGTAAAAACCCTTGTGATTGAAATGATGGCCACGGTTCCAAAAGCCGGTAGCCTCCCAATCAAGACTGAGATCGTCATCGTTTACTCCAAGAAGCGCAAGAAGTACATAAGTGAGAGTTCCTGTGCGATCCTGTCCGGCATAGCAGTGGACGATAAAAGGGTAATTCTCTTCTTCGAGCATCAATTTGAAAATCTGCTTGAATTTTTTTTGGACTCCCTTGTTGTGAATGCCACCGTAAGCCGCGAATGACGCATGGATCCAGTTGACGCCTGATCCGAGCGGGGAATTCGTCATGCATGAGGTTTCCCAGTTGTTTCTGAGATCGATGTCGGTTTTAAGGCCGAGATATTTAAGCATTTCATCTCGAGTCGATTGGCTTGAACGGGTTTTGCCGCGTTTGGTATCTTTTACGATTCTCTTGTTTTTGTTCGTCTGAGCGGCTTCCCACTCCGCCTGGCGGCCAAGATCAAACAGCTCCTTCTTTGTGTAGAAGGTCTGTTTAGGATGATCGTTCATCGCAGCCGAGCGATAGATCATTCCCTGTTTGACACGCTTGCCGTTAAGCCCGATATAACCGCCGAGATCGCGTACGTTCGGAACTCCGGGGAATCGGATAATGCGAGGGACAATATCCTCGGTTTTGAAAGTCGATGAAACCGTCTCGCCGCCTGCAGCTACTGTCCACTTGTAGCCGGTTGCGATTTTCAGGTTGTCGATATAAGTGAATTTATCTTTAAGCGTCGCCTCGTAAGCGAGTTTTCCCGTTGCCGCTTCACAAACTTTTACGGTGTATTCTGCGCCGTCCGGCCCGTCCCATTCAAGGCGGGTGGTTTTGGGCCACCAGCTTTTTCGTTCCTTGCCGTCAACTTTTTCGGCAGGAAGAGCGAGGACGCTTTTACGGAAATCTTTATCACGGAATTTTTCGCGCCTTTCGTCAAGCGGCATCGTGACAAAAGATTTCTGCGGATCGGTCAGCGTCGGCACAACCGCTGCGTCCGCAGGAGATACGGTTTTGAGCGAAGCGGCAGATGCGCTGAAAATCGTTAATGCTGAGAGAGAGATTAAGAGTAGGTTTTTCATTTCGTTCATATGGGGCTAATCTATCGACTTAAGTTATCAATCGCGGCGGATTCGGCGTCAGTTCAATTCTTCAGGTAAGCCTTCTTCTTTGGATTGGCGGATATATTCGTGAGGCATTTCGGGAATGTATCCGCTGTCGGATGCGACTTTTTCAAAGACCTTCAGCCAATGGGGAGCCAATGACTTCAAGTGCGCTTCGCAAGCGAGCATTTCTTCAAGCGCTATGTTGTTTTTGCAGTTTTCATATCTTCTTTCGAGATATCTTTTCCACGCGGCGTTTTTAGCGAAATAGTCGTCAGGCAGATTCCTGGAAGCGGCCAGTCTGATCGCGCCTGAGATAAACGGGGTGATGACCTCGGCGTAGCCTTTGTCGGAGAAGTGGAGTTTATCGTTCTCGTAATACTCTTTGCGCATGAGATTATCGGTGGTCAGAAGATCGCCGAAGTCAAAGTAGGCAATATCGTTGTCGCGCGTTTTATTCAGCTCGTTTACCGCATTTTCTATGAGCGGATTGGTGACCTTCGGGAAAGGCAGCGCATCAGGACGGGTTACAAAACCGCGCGGCGGAATCGCGAATACGATTATTTTAGAGTCGGGGCAGAAGGAGCTGAATGTCGTGAGAAGGTTTTTAACTCCAAGAGCGATGTCGGCAGGATTGAATTGATAGCTGAAGTTGTTGGTTCCGATAAAGAACGTGGCTACTGAAGGCTGGTTGGTCGTAAGCATTTCACGCATGTCAAGAATTCTCCAAAGAAGATGCTCTACCTTATCTCCGCAGATTCCGGCGTTGACTATAGGGAAATTCTTCGCCATATAGTCAAAACGAGCGCCGCGCCAATTGTCGGTCAAGGAGTCGCCAAAGAGAATAACGGGATTTTTGGGCGCTTTTAAGTAGTTGGCTTTTATCTGAAGGTGGCGGCGGTTCGTCTTGCGGGCCGGATCGGGAATTGTTGTGATCGCAGTGTACTTTTCGGCGCTGATTTCCTCGACGGTAAGTTTTTTAATGTCGCAGTTGTCGGCTCCGTGCAAGACGAGCGTTAAATCGCCATATTCGGGGACTTCTACCTTAAAGTCACGAAAGGTCGCGTTCGCCGCGGACGCAGGGAATGAGACGCGGGAAAGCCCGCTAAAAGCGTTATTGGTCGGTTTTACTGAGATGGAGAATGGTTTTTTAGCGCTGTATTCTATATTGATGCGTCGATATTGTGCATCGCTTTTAGGAAGAATGACCCTGTTTTTATTGCCGGAGAAGTCATCCTTTGTGAATGTTGATTTAGCGGTGGCACAACCGGAGAGAATGACGGTTGTTGTAACAATAAGAGTTGGTAAGATGTTTTTCATATTGTGAATTATATCAAATAGGGTGCTGAAATCAAACTGCCAGATAGACGATGTCATAACCGGTTTTGCGTAAATTTGGTATAATAGTGGAATATGGAAACTAAAACTAATCAATTTAAGGCCGAGATCAGCGAGATGCTTGATCTCGTGGTGAATTCTCTTTATTCAAAGAAAGAAATCTTTCTCAGAGAACTGATTTCGAACGCTTCCGACGCGATCGACCGCGCGAAGTTTTTGGCGCTTACCGATAAGTCGCTCGCCCAGGACAATCCAGACTGGAAGATTAACATTGTAGTCGACAAGGCCCAGCATACGCTTATGATCAGCGATAACGGCATCGGTATGGACGCCGCGGAGCTCGAGGCGAATCTCGGTACGATCGCAAACTCCGGAACTAAGGCCTTCCGCAAGGCGCTCAAGGAGAAGGGCGGTGAGAATCTGCCCGAGCTTATCGGCCAGTTCGGCGTCGGCTTCTACGCGGCGTTCATGGTCGCCGACAAGGTTCGCGTCGTTTCAAGGAAGCGCGGTGCGGACGCGGCGTTCATGTGGGAGTCCGATATGAGCGCGGAATATACGATTTCCGATTCCGTCCGCGACGATTACGGCACGAGCGTGATGCTTCATCTGCGCGACGAGCATGTGGAATACCTCGACCGCTGGCGCGTCGCCGAGCTCATCAAGAAGTATTCCGATTTTATCTCCGTGCCGATCTATTTCTCTCAACTCGATATTCCTGCCGATGAGAAGAAGGAGGATAAAAAGCGCCGCGAAGAAGACGAGGCAAAGGCGCTTAATACGATGGTCGCCCTCTGGAAGCGCGCTAAAAAGGACGTCAAGGACGAGGAATATGCGGAGTTTTACAGGCACTTGACCCATGACTGGGACGAGCCTTTCGAGACGATCCCGTTCTCCGGCGAAGGCCAGGTCGAATTCAAGGCGCTTCTCTTCATCCCGAAGAAGGCGACGATGGATATCTATATGCCCAACCAGAAGCGCGGGCTTTCGCTCTACGTGAGGAACGTCTTCATCGGCGACGATATCGAGATGCTTCTTCCGAGTTATCTGCGTTTCGTAAAGGGCGTTGTCGATTCGAGCGATCTGCCGCTCAACGTTTCGCGCGAAATGCTTCAGGACGATGCGGTCATCGCGAAGATCAAGAGCGCGGTCACCTCGAAGATCCTTTCGACTCTTGAGTCTATGAAGAAGGACGAGAAGAGGTACAACGAATTCTGGAACGCGTTCGGCACCGTTCTTAAAGAGGGCGTCCATGTTGATTATTCGAACGCCGAGAGAATCAAAAAGCTTCTTAAATGGCCTTCCGCCCGCAATGATCCCGGGAAGAGCATTTTCCTCGAAGATTATGTAAAGGACATGGGTTCCGAGCAGAAGGATATTTATTATATTCTCTCCGAGCGTGAGGACGACGCGCGAAAGGCGCCGCAGCTCGAGGCCGCCCGCAAGCACGGGTGCGACGTTCTTCTTTTCTGTGATCCCGTCGACGAGTATCTTACGGAGTCTCTGCGCGAATTTGACGGTAAAAAATTCGTCGATGTCGGCCGCGGCGACGTGAGCTTCGGCAGCGAGGCGGAGCAGAAGGCCGAAAAGGACGCGAACGAAAAAGCGTCGAAGGAACTTAAGGGCTTTCTCGAGTCCGTAAAGACGGAACTCGGCGACAGGGTTTCGGACGTGAGGGTTTCGACCAGACTTACCGATTCGCCGTGCTGCCTCGTCGCCAGAGAGAACGCTCTTTCTCCGTCGATGGTGCGCATGATGCGCGCGATGAAGAACGATGTACCCGAAGAGAAGCGGATCCTCGAACTGAACGCCTCTCATCCGCTCGTAAAGAAGGTCGCCGACATGAAGGGCGAAGAGCTTTCCGACGCCGTGACGCTCCTTTACGACGCCGCGCTCATCGCCGAAGGTTCTCCCGTCACCGACGGAGCGCGCTTTACGAAGCTTCTCGCCGCTCTCATGCTTAAGTGAATCCCTTAAGTGTGCGCTGATATGTCATGAGGTTTCTGAAAGCATCGCATTTTGCGCTTCTTGAAGTTCTGCTTCTTTCGTGCGGATTTTCATTGAACGCGGCGGTCGAAGTCACGGTCGACGCCGGGACGACCGTCGGCGAGATCAAGCCCGTCAACGCCGTCGGGCAGCCTCCAATGGCCGGGCAGCTCGGCCGTTGGGGCATGATGAAATATCTTAAGGACGCCGGCATACCGTATGCGCGGCTGCATGATGTCGGCGGATGGCTTGGCGGCGGGCTTTATGTGGATATTCCGAACATCTTTCCCGACTTCGACGCTGATGAGACGAAAATTGAGAACTATCGCTTTGCGTATACGGATTCGCTTTTAAAAGCTCTGGTCAATAACGGAGTCGAGCCGTTTTTCCGTTTAGGCGTTACGATAGAGAATTTTGTTGAACGCGGCCATCCTCGGGTTAATACCATGCCGCCTAAGGATTATGCGAAGTGGGCGCGTATTTGCGAGCATGTTATACGTCACTATACTGAAGGCTGGGGAGGCGGCTTTAAATATAGGATGGAATATTGGGAAATATGGAATGAGCCTGATAATAATCCTGATGAAAAAATAAATCCTTTGTGGGGGGCGGGTTTTGACGAGTATATGAAAATGTACGGAGTAGTAGCTCCCTATCTTAAGGAAAAATTTCCTCACTTGAAAATCGGGGGATACGGAAGTTGCGGTTTTTACGCGGGTGTCGGCGCTAAGCAGGTCAAGGCGGCCAATTCTTCGCCGCGCCTCGAGCACTTTGTCGATTGCGCGCACAGGTTCTTGAAGACGGCGCGGGAGAAAAATTGGCCGTTGGATTTTTTCTCTTTTCATTCGTATTCGCCCGTTAAAGAAGCGCTTAGACAGGTCGACTATGCCGACGGGCTCTTAAACGGGTACGGTTTCACACCCGACAAGACGGAACGCATCTTCAATGAATGGCTGCCGGGTCCATCTCAGAAAAAATTAGGCACCGCTCAGCAAGCGGCAGAAATTGCCGCGGAAATTGTAGGACTGCAAAACGGTCCGTGCTCAATGGCCTGTGTTTACGATGCGCGCTGCGGCATAGGGGCGTATTCGCCGCTTTTCAATCCGATGACCTTAAAACCTCATAAAGCCTATTATGTTTTCGTGGCGTTCAATGAATTGAGAAAACTCGGCAACGCGGTGGAATGCAGGTCGTCCGATAAAGATGTCTATGCCGCCGCGGCAGCGAACGGCGGCAAGGTCGCGGTTATGATTGTCAATTTATCGGGGCGGGCGCAAGCGCTCAGGATCAACGGAATAAGCGGCAATGGCGTTTGCCGCATAACAGACGACAGGCGTACTTACGAGGAGACGGCGCTTCCTGAAATTCTTCCGGTAAATGCGGTTGTCGTATATTCCGCCGGTGTGCGCGCCGCGAATTCGGAGCGATGAATGATGAAACCGTTTTCGCTTTTGATAAAACCGGTCGGTGCCGCGTGCAATTTCAATTGTTCCTACTGCTTTTACAGTGATCATCGGTCCGGCGTTATATCCGAGGAGATGTTCTCGATTCTGCTTGATTCCTATTGCGCGCTTCCTTTTGCGGAGAAAGCGATTGCTCTTCAGGGTGGCGAACCTCTTATGGCTCCCGCGTACGTTTTTGACGCGCTTGAAGAACGTCCTTTGATGCGCTCTCTGCAGACAAACGCATCCCTCGTCACTCCCGAATCCGCCCGACGGCTCAAGAAGGGCGGCTGGCTCGTCGGCGCTTCGCTTGACGGACCTCGCGGCTTGAATTTTCTCCGGACCAGCGGGGGAAGTTCCGACAGGGCTTTTGATGAAGCGGTGGCGGGAATACGTAATCTTGAGCGGTATGACGTTGACTATAATCTGCTTACCGTCGTTTCAAAGGCGAACGTTTCGCATCCCCGTGAAATCTACCGTTACCTGCGGGATAATTTCAAGACGCGCTACCACCAGTATATCGAATGTACGGGGCCGTGCGATGAAATTACGGCTGACGAGTGGGGCTTTTTCCTGTGTGAGCTTTTCGACGAATGGGTCGCGAAGGACGTATATACCGTTTCGGTGCGCCTGTTCGATTCGATAGTGTCGGATCTTGTCCGCGGGTTCCATACGCAGTGTTCGTTTGCGCACCGCTGCGACGCATATCTCGTTGTCGAGTACGACGGGTCTGTGTATCCCTGTGATTTCCATGTCCGTGAAGACTTGAAACTCGGGAATGTAATGACGCACACCTGGGAGGAGATGCTGTCAAGCGACATATACAGAAACTTTGCCGAAGCGAAACTTCTGTCGATGCCGGATGCGTGCCGTGAGTGTGAGTATGTGGCGTTTTGCAACGGAGACTGCCCCCGTAACAGAATGGCGGAGGCGGGAGACCGCAGAGGCGGCCGCAGTGCGCTCTGTGCGGGATGGAAAAAGTTTTTCGACGGCACTCTCGGACGGTTTGAAGAGATTGTAAGTAAAATTTCATAATGCAACTGATTAAAAGGAACGGGAAGATGAATGTCAGTTTCAACAGAAGAGAATTTTTAAAAACCGCAGGCTGGATGGGCGCATTGGCGATGGCGGCAGGCTGTGTCGGAGGTAAGTTCAGGATGTTCGCTCCTTCGGGCGCGCCTATGCAGGGCAGGGCGCTTAAGCCGATGAAGACGGTGCGTGTCGCCGTGGTCGGTGTCGGCGCGCGCGGACGGGCGGCTCTGCGCAGGATTTCCGGACTTCCCGGCACTGTCATTACGGGAATTTGCGATCTTTTTGAAGATCGTGTCGATACGGAGCGCAAGTGGCTTGCGGCCCGCAAAAAACCTCTGCCGAAAATCACGGCTTTCGGCCCCGAAGGTTATAAGCGCGTCTGCGCTTCAAGCGATGTCGATGTGATTTACAATGTCACGCCGTGGCATCTTCATGAGCCGATCGCCGTTTGCGCGATGAAAAACGGCAAGGTGGCGCTTAATGAGGTTCCGGGAGCTCTTACGGTCGATGGATGCTGGAATCTTGTTGAAACGAGCGAACGCACCGGGATGCCGTGTATGATGCTCGAGAATTGCTGCTACGGAGAGGAAGAGATGCTGATGCTCAATATGGCGAAGCAGGGTCTTTTCGGAGAGATTACCCATTGCGAGGCGGCGTACATTCACGATCAGCGCGCTCTTCAGTATGATTGCGACAGATATCATACAGTTGACGGCCATCCTAATCCCATAAAGGCGGGACGCCCGGGATGGACGCTGGATTACTATTCGAAATATCGCGGCAACCATTATCCGACGCACGGCCTCGGCCCTGTCGCGAAGTATCTCGACATCAACCGCGGCGATGCGTTTGATTTTCTTGTTTCGCTCGAATCCAAGGCGGCGGGATATGAGTTTTATGCGAAGGAGCGATACAAGGATTGGCGGCGCGACGTCAAAGTCGCGAGCGGCGATATGAATCAGGCGCTTATCCGCACGAAGCTCGGGAAGTCCGTTCTGCTTCAGCTTTCGACAGGGGTGCCGCGCCCTTATTCACGGCTAAATCTTCTTTCGGGTACCCGGGGAATGGCGATGGGCTTCCCGGAGCTCGGTATTGCGCTTGAAGATTCCGCGGGCGACGGTAAGGCTCATAAGTTTATCGATCCCGTCAGACTTGCGGCGATCCGCGAGAAATACAGGCACCCGATCTGGAAAAAGGCGGGTATAATCGCGAAGAAGGTCGGCGGGCACGGCGGCATGGACTTTATCATGGATCTCAGGTGGAGCTATTGCCTTCAATGCGGGCTGCCGTTGGATACCGACGTTTACGATCTTGCCGCATGGAGTTCAATGGTCGAACTTACGCGCAAGTCTGTGGAGTCGGGTTCGCGGCCGGTTGATTGCATTGACTTTACCCGCGAGGCCTGGCGGACTGCGAAGGGTTTTACGATTGATGACATTGATCTTAAGAAACTGCCGGGCGGCTTTGGCAATGCCGAACGCGACGAGGATGTCGACAGGACCGCGCGTCAGGAAGGGTTTATCTGATAAATGCCATTGGCAAGAGGTTTGTTAAAAGTTTTGGTATAATGTGCGTATGGATAAATTAATCGTAATCTCCGGAGGCGGCAGTTATCCGCGGCTCGTCGTTGAAGGCGCCAAGAAAGCCGGCGTCGAGCGCGTTGACGTGCTCGCCGTCAAGGGCTCCACGGAACGCGCAACCTGCAAGGCGGCCGACGGCGTTCATTGGATTACGCTGGGCGGTATCGCCGAGGGGATCCGCTGGATGGGCGAACAGGGTTACGGCGGCGCGATACTCGCCGGACAGATAAATCCTCTTTCTCTCTTTCGCGGCAAGTTCGACGACGAGGTTAAAAGATGGCTCGCCGAGCTGCCGGTTAAAAACGCCCATTCGATTTTCGGAAAACTCATAGAAAAGATCGAGGCCGCCGGGGTCACTGTTCTTCCTGCAAGCCTTTATATGGATGAACACATTCCCGGTGTAGGTGCGCTTACGCGGCGGACTTTGAGCGACGGTGAAAAGAGCGATGTAAAGCATGCGGTCGATGTCGCGCGTGATGTTGGGCGTCACGATATCGGTCAGACGGTCATGGTGCGTTCGGGGATGGTGCTCGCTGTCGAGGCGTTCGAGGGTACCAACGCCGCGATCAAGCGCGGCGGAAAACTCGCGGGCAGGGGCAGCATCGTATTCAAGGCGGCGCGCGAGGGCCATGATATGCGCTTTGATATTCCCGTCGTCGGGCTTAAGACATTGAAGAAGATGAAAAAGGCCGGCGCGACGGCGCTCGCCTTTCAGGCGGGGCGCCTCGTTCTTCTCGACAGGGCGGAGGTGATTTCTTTCGCTGACAGGTACGGTATCGCCATTGAGGGCGTTGAGTCGGGATTGCCTCCCGCGCCTTTGAGACCTTGAAAGGCGGCGTAAGGATGAAGATACTCCTTTTAGCTGGTGAAGAGTCGGGTCTTATCTATGCCAACAGGCTCAAAGAACTTTTGGCCGGCAATGAAATACGGGGCTATGACGACTACGGCTTTAAGACGGCCGATCTCGCCGTTATGGGGTTTATGGCGGTCATATCCCGCATCGGATATTTTCTCAACGTGAAGAAAACGATGGAGCGGGCGATCGACGAATTCAAGCCCGACGTCGTATGTACGATAGATTATCCAGGGATGAATCTCAAGCTCGCGGCCTACGCTAAAAAGAAGGGTATCCGGACGGTTCATGTCGTCTGTCCGCAGGTATGGGCGTGGAAGGCGGGACGTATTCCGAAAATTGAAGCGTCCTTAGATAAGCTGTGTTGCTTTTTCCCGTTTGAGCCGGCGCTCTTCAAGCCGGGTTTCGCGGAGTTTGTCGGCCACCCGCTCGTTGAAGAGTTTAAGAGAAGCCGCGCCGACGCATCCGTAAGCGGGCGTGTTCTCGCGCTTCTGCCCGGGAGTCGTATCGGCGAGATAGAGCGCAATCTGCCAGTTATGCTCGAAACGCTTTCTCTCATTGCGGTCGATAAGGCTGTCATTCCAGCGGCCAATGAACGGGCTAAGGAGAAAATCGATTCGATTCTGTCCCGCTCGTCGGTGAAGACTTCCGTTGAAGTTCGTCTCGGCGGAGCGCGTGAGCTTCTATTGTCGGCTCGCACGGCGCTCGTCGCGTCAGGTACGGCTACGCTGGAGGCGGCGCTTGCGAGGTGTCCGACGGTTCTCGTTTATAAGGTGAGTCCCGTTTTGGCGTGGATAGCGCGCCGCCTCATCAAGGGGATAAAGCATGTAGGGCTTGCAAATATCATCTGGGAGAAGTGCGGCGGAGGAAGGGATGCACCGATGCCGGAACTCCTTCAAGAGGATTTTACCGCCGAAAAAGCGGCTGAACTTTTAAGGCCGTACTTTGATTCGGATGAAGAGCATATAAAGGCTGCTCGGCGTCTTGATGAAGCGGTTAAATTCCTTGATACGGGCTTGTCCGCGTTTTCGCGCATAGTTTCGGCTGTTCTTGACAGAAAGTAAATAGCGAGGGGGTCCACATTGGAGAAAAGTGGTGTAATGTGACGGTTAATGCGGTGCTTTGATGATGTTTTATAAAATGAGGTAAGTCCAAGGCTGGCGAGTATGGAATAGGAAGATCCGGAAAATGAAACGCGAAATGAAAACGGAATCATCGGGGTGATTAACGGGGATAAGGTTTGCGGCTCAAAGGAAGACGCTAATAAGATGGCGACTGAACTGTTGGAGAGATTGAAGAATTAATATCAGGACCGCCTCAAAGACTGCGGAGCCAAGAAAAGCGAACTTGCCCTTGAAATCTGGATCGAAAACGACACCGACGTCTTCTATTCCCTAAAGGCGGCTAATCCATAAGTTATTGCGCGAAGTTTTGCCGATAATTACCACCGCATTTCGCGAAATGCGGTGGTTGGTTGGGGTGCGCTTGTGACGATGAATTTCCATTCCTTTGTAAGCAAAGCGAACGAACGGAATGCTTTTTATGGTAAAATATGGGTATGATAGATTTTCTTTTTAGCGAGGCGGTGATGGCCAAGATTGGCGCGGTGTTGGTTGCCGCGCTGGTGGCAATCGCATTCGGGAAAATCTTGCTTTCGATGGTTGGGCGATTTTTCAGGTTTTGGCTAAAGTTGCCGGTATTAGCTAAAGTAATTCTACCAGCTGTCCTGATTGTGTTTTGTCTTCACGGCGGTATGAAAAACAGAGGGGTGTTCTCGCTTCGACCGGCCAATGTCGCGACTGTGACGGATATTGATATTGAGCGAGGCTTTAAGTTGGAGTGTGTTGTAACTAACGCGGCGTATTCGTATGAGCTTGCGAGTAATGCCGTGCGCAATGCGGCGTGGCATTTGGCGGGCGGGCATAGTGCTTTTAATCGGTATAATCTCGGATGGTCGTTTCCGTTGGGAGAAAACACTTACGACCATATTATAGCGTTTCAGGAGGGGAGTGTATTTCACAATCCCCGCGATGAATATCCGCTTTTTAGACTTTACGACGGGGTTCTTTCATTTGTTCCCGGTTATTCCGATTTTTGGACGCTGATAGATGATCAGCGCGGCGTTTTTACGTGGCACAATGTCATACCGTACGATAAGACTAATGAGGTTGTTTCGGTTCAGTTGGAGCTTATTAAGAACGGTGATTTTACGATTCGCTCAAATGAGCTTGAGAATGTTTATCAGCGGATTAATCCCGACGATTGGGATAATGATGGGTTGGCTAATGAGGTCGATAATGCGCCGAAGAGTTATGATGGAGATTTCTTTGGTGTTGCGTCGCCGTTGCCCGAAGGAGCGCTTGAGTCGGCGTATTGCTGGGTTGATCTTTGTGTGACGGGAGTTACAGATATAGCGACAGTACGCGTCACGTGTGATGGGCCGAGCGATTTAGGCGATCAGGCTATTATCGCACGAACGAATGAAGTATTCAGGGTTCCGCTTTTAAAGGGGGCGTATTACGATATTGAAAGTACGCTTCCGGTATTTGTTGTCGATCAATCCAGTGATAATATCGAGTTTTCATGTAATGATTGCTGGGAGTATCATCATCCTTCAGTAAGTCATCATTATTTGAGTGTCAGTTATTATGTAGATTTTTGGCTTGAGAATAACGGGAATCTTTGTGAGTTAAAGAGTTCAGAAAATATCGGAGCGGCAGTTTCTGATGTGACCGGCGCCTGTTGTAAGTCGGATATTACTTCGCTTGGCTTTAGGTGGTGCTGCAACGAGAGTTGTAACTGCGGAGGAGAGCATGAGCATTATCTTGATGGTCTTGTTTCGTGGGAAGGGTATACGACATGGCTTGGCTCGTGGGTTTATTGTGTGTGTGCTGAGGATGATTCTTCGGAAGAGGAGAGTGAGCCGCCGATAAGCTTGTCGCTCTCGATTCCGCGCGTTATATTCACGAATAATGACGGAACGGCCGAGAAGCCGGATTTGGCGCCATTGAATGTTAAGTTTACATCTACTCAGCCAACGAACGGATATGTATACATAACTTGCAGTCAACAACCAGATGGCGCGATGGTTTGGGTTGATGACAATAAAACTCAACAGGCAGATTTTCCCGTTTCGATACAAATAAATGGGGCGACGAGCTTTACGACTAACTTTTATGTTGAAGGTACGGCTTCAAGTTTACAAAAAGATGAGCTGGTGTCTTCTGTTGGATGGTGGGAA
>JAZOQU010000052.1:0-20924 GCA_045656225.1 Kiritimatiellia bacterium
CCTCGGAAAATTTCGCAAGAAAACAGACGAACTTGCAGATGCCGGAGAGGAATGGGGGCGCGCCAAAGCCCGCAAAAAGTAGCATTCCGTTTTCCGGTTTTGCTCACTACAACTTTTCCGGTTTTGCTTTCTACACGACAAAATAATTTACACTATTGCCTTTTGTATAAGAATGTGTTAAAATAAATTTACAATTTATTCATTATCAAGTGATGAGGTTTATAATGTATAAACTGTTGAATTTAACAACAAGAGTTATACATGTGATCCAGCATTCATCAATTATAAAAAATCACTCGTTAGTGATCTTTATGGTGTGCTCTTCGAGACGATTGTCTACAATGATTTAATAGCGCGTGGATATACTGTTCGTACGGGTTTCGCACACGGTAAGGAGATAGATTTTATCGCAACAAAGGGGAATGGAGAGCGCATTTATATACAAGTCGCATACGAGATTACTGAAAAGAATCGCGAAAGGGAGTTCGGCAATTTTTCTTCCATAAAGGACAACTATCCTAAATACGTTATTTCACGTGATCAGGTCCAGCTTTCAGAAAATGGGATAATCCACATGAATATCGTCGACTTTTTACTCCGCTCATTGGAGAAATAAAATTCGCAATGTTGGAATTAATATGAAGGCTGATACTCTTAAAGAGAAGATTGAGAAGTATATGACCGTCAAAATAATAAGATATAGCGAGCGGTGCAGTCGAAAATGATAGAAAGATTGAGCATATTTCGCCAATTTCAAAAATATGATATAATGAAAAGCGTTATAGGTAAGGGTTAAGATGAATGATTTAATCGTAGAAGAATTATCTAATTCTGATGTTATTCGTTCGCGAATTTTTACGATTCGCGGTGTTCAGGTTATGCTTGATAGAGATTTGGCGGAACTGTATGGAGTTGCGACGAAAGTACTTAACCAGGCTGTAAAGCGCAATATCGAACGATTTCCAGAGCGTTACATGTTCCAGTTGAACAAAGACGATGTTGCAAATATGCGGTCGCAAATTGCGACCGGTTCAAGTGCAGAGCCAAGTTTAAGGTCACAAGATGTGACCTTAAACAGCGACGAGTCTGGTTCTATCTTGAGGTCACAATTTGTGACCTCAAGATGGGGAGGTGCGAGATATCTTCCATATGCCTTTACCGAACATGGCATAATTATGCTCGCTTCGGTATTGAACTCTCCAACTGCCGTTGAAGCTTCCGTTCGTATCAAAGAATATATCATTTATACTCCTGAGGGTGTGACAATTGCGCCTAATGATAAATGTGCAGTTGAGAATTGCCAGGTGTTAGGGTGTGCTTTAGGTGAGAGCCCAGCGGAGGCGGTTGATGTTTTATTGAAAGAGAACCCTTGGGTTCTTGAAGCTGGCTTTTCGCGAGATGAATTTATCGTAAGGGAACTTGCGTAAAAAACATGAAAAATTATAGATCTCAAGTCGGCTTTTTATGATACAATTCACGATGTTTTCCAGTTGAGGAGTGCCTTTTATTGGAGAAAGATATAGGTCGGTGAACTGACGGGTAAAAAAAGAAATGCCTGATCCACCCCCGACCGTTTAGACAATGTAGCATCAACGCTACACGCTGTTCAGTAGAAATACGACCAATTTTTCAACGTGCGAACAGTATGTGTAAGTGGAGATGCGCCCCTATGGGCGCATTTTCTCTTCATGTATTCGCACAGGCCTTTGGTCGGGCTTCTACTGAGTGCATGAAAGAAAATGCGCTCTTTTTTTATGCACCGAAGATGGTCTTCGATGGCACTTATGGGCTAGAAATTAAGAGGATGGATATGTTGAAAATTCAGAACAAAGGGATTATCGCCACTTGTTTGATTGGATTTTCATTAATCTCCTCTATGTGTTGTCATGGAGGCAAAGCAATGGATGGAAAGCCTTTCATTAAATGGGCTGGTGGCAAGGGTCAACTGCTTGAGCAGTTATCAGCATTATTGCCGAAAGATTTTGCCGAGCGTAAGGATGTTGTGTACGTCGAACCATTCGTTGGTGGGGGCGCGATGCTATTTTATATGCTCGCAACATATCCTAACATCAAGAAGGCTATTATAAACGATTTGAATTCGGATTTAATAACAACGTACAAGGTTATAAAAGAACGTCCTAAAGAGTTGATTGCAATGCTTCGCGTGATGCAAGATGAGTACCGTTCTTGCAAAAATGAGGCGGAGCGTAAAGAGTATTATTTGGCGAAGCGCGAGAGATATAATTCACGCGAGGTGAAGGATGTAGAGGTCGCGGCACTTTTTATCTTTATTAACCGTACTTGCTTTAATGGGTTGTATCGTGTGAATTCAAAGGGCAAGTATAACGTTCCCTTTGGAAAGGCTAAGAATCCGTTAATTTGCGATGAAGAAACGATAATGATGGATAGTCGCTTATTGCAGAAGGTTAAAATTCTGAATGGCGATTTTGAAGGAGTGGAAAAGTGTGTTGAGAGGGGTGGTGCTTTCTTTTACTTCGACCCGCCATATCGTCCACTAACGCAAACAGCGAGTTTTACAGCTTACTCTAAGGATGGTTTTGGAGACGACCAACAAAAGCGGTTGGCGGAATTTTGCCGTCGTTTGAACGCTTCAGGACATCAATGGTTGCTGTCAAATTCTGATCCTCATAATTCCAATCCCGATGACATGTTCTTTGAGGAGATTTATAAGGGATTTGATATAAATCGAGTTTCAGCTTCTAGGATGATAAATTCAAAAGCGTCAGGCCGCGGCAAAATAACGGAATTAGCGATACGTAATTACAAGGAATAAGACGATGAGAGATTTTGATGCGTGGTTGAAGCAGTTTAGAGATAGTATCTCTGATTATCGGTATTACATTAATTTTAAGAAAGTTATAGATAATGCTGAAAAATATTGTGCAGAATTGCATTTACTAAATTCGCTGATTGGTAAAAATGATATCGAAATAAAATTCAAAGAACTTGTTGCTAAATACCCTCAAGTTGTTTCAGCGATTCCGATTTTATTGGCAGTACGAAATAATGAAATATTTGCGAGCGATGGAGAGACTGGTGGAGTATATTATTTTGATAAGGTACGACATACCTTCGATGAATATTGTGTGTTCATGAGGAAGACGGGATTGTTTGATTTGATTTCAAAACATTTGATAAACAATCTTTATGATTATGTTCTTGGGGTGGAAACGGGACTTGATTCAAATGGGCGAAAGAAAAGAGGTGGCTCATTAATGGAGAATCTTGTTGAGTCTTATTTGAAAAAGACGGATGTTGAGTATTATAAAGAGTTGGATGCGTCTGAAGTTGAGAAAAAATGGGGTGTTGATTTGTCTCCGTTGACCAATGGTGGAAAGACTGAAAAACGATTTGATTTTGTGGTTCATACCGATAATTGTGTGTATGGTATAGAAACGAATTTTTATGCCAGCAACGGCTCAAAGTTGAATGAAACAGCACGTAGCTATAAAATGTTATCTATAGAGGCGCGACAAATAGAGGGGTTTAAATTTGTTTGGTTTACAGATGGGGCAGGATGGAAGAGTGCGCGGCAGAATCTGCGAGAGACTTTTGAAGTGTTGCCGAATCTTTATAATATCAAAGAGATTGAAGATGGTGTAATGCAGCGCATATTCGTTTGATTAAATGATTAAAAACCTACAGCCTTATTACAAAACGCCTGATGGGGATTTTGTGCTTCATGAGGGGGATTCTCGTAATGTAGCGTCTATCTTAAACGGAGTTAGGTTTGATATGGTTTTTGCAGACCCTCCGTACTTCCTTTCGAATGGCGGTTTTTCGGTTCAGGCTGGCAAGTGCGTTAGTGTAAATAAAGGCGATTGGGATGCTTCACATGGCCTAGAGGCTGATATGCAGTTTAATTATCAATGGGTTAAAGGGTGTCGCGAATTGTTGAAGGAATCAGGTACGATATGGGTTTGTGGCAGTTATCACAATATCTTTTCGGTTGTAAATGTTTTGACGGAACTTGATTTTCGTATTCTAAATGCTGTTACATGGCAAAAAACAAATCCACCGCCAAATTTAAGTTGTAGGTTTTTTACTCATTCAACTGAGATTTTGGTTTGGGCTAGAAAGTCGAAAAAAGTAGCTCACTATTATAATTACGAATTGATGCGTAAGCTCGCGGGTGATAGGCAGATGACTGATGTATGGAGAATGCCGGCTATTGCACCCTGGGAGAAGACTTGCGGTAAGCATCCTGCTCAAAAACCACTGGCGTTAGTAGTTAGGGCGATTCTCGCATCGACACAAAAAGACGATATGATTTTAGATCCGTTTGCGGGGAGCTCAACAACAGGAATCGCGGCGAATATGCTTGGACGGAAGTTCGTAGGCATAGAACAGGATTCCGAGTTTTTGAAAATCTCAAAAGCTCGGCGAATTCTATTAGATGAAAAACGCGATGAATGGGCGAAAAAGATTCCTGATTTGCGAGTCTTGGGTTAGGGATGTCTAATGCAAAAATGGAATGCGAAAATCATTTGTTGGAGTTCATGCTTTTTTGCGATTCTCTGCTGGTCAATCACTTTTGTAAACACTCGTTCGCTTTTGTTGGATTTTTCAGCGCTTGAAATAATGTTCATTCGCTTTGCTCTTGCCTGGGCGGCACTTTGCGGATGGGCGTTTTTGAAGGAGCGTGGAAGCATTAGGTGGATGGGGCGGTATGAGTTGCTTTTTGCCGCGATGGGGTTTAGTGGTGTTGTCGCGTATCAGTTTCTTGAGAATTGTGCCATTTATTACACCAACGCAAGCAATGTTGCAATTCTTGTTTCGATAGGTCCAATAGTCACGGCGCTCTTTGCTCGTCTTTTTCTTAAAGACAAAGCACTATCCTTGAATGTTATTACTGGTTCTTTATTTGCAATTTGCGGCGCGGCGTTTGTTAGTCTTAATGGCGTTTTTGAACTTGCCGTTCATCCGCTTGGAGATTTGATGGCTTTAGGTGGGATGCTTTGTTGGGGCGTGTATTCTATCTTGATTGTGAAAGCTAATAAGTGCGGATTATCGGCGATAGCAGCAACGCGAAAGGTATTTGGCTGGGCGATTGTGATGATGTTGCCAGTTATGGTATGGGGCGCGACAGAAAGTGGTTTTTATGCTCTTGATGGTTCGTTTAGTGTGTGTACAGACTTTGAACTAAATGTAGAGAGATTTTCGCGGCCTTTGAATTGCGTAAATCTTTGCTTTTTAGGATTATGCGCGTCTGCTCTCGCTTTCGCTCTTTGGTCTAAAGCTTGCGCGGCTCTTGGTGTTGTAAAGACTACGATATGTCTTTATTTGGAGCCAATAATTGCAGTCGTTTTTGCGGTGTTGTTTTTGGGAGAAACAGTTTCCCTTATGAGCGTAATTGGGGGTGTTTTGATAGCAGTAGGAGTTTATGTTGCTAATAGGAGTGTACGAAAATGAGAACTTTAATGATATTTCTTATGATGGCGGCAACATTGATGTGCTTTTTTGTTGTCGAAGGTAAGACTAAAGAAAGTACTCCGCATATTGAAAATAATGTGACGCAACAGGAGAATTGTTCTCGTTGTTGGGCTGTGACAAAATCGGGAAACCGGTGTAAACGCCGAGCAGCGTCAAGGTGTCGATATTGTAAACAGCATTCGGCAGACCGAGTTCCTAAAAGAAACGTATCACAATGCCGTTCAATGACAACAAACGATGTTCAATGTTCTAATGCTTCAATGCCAAATAAAAGTTATTGTAAAGAGCATATTAAATGATAAGTACCTTATGAGAATCGCAGAGTTAGAGATTTCTGGGTGTATAGAATTTGAGGGAACGAATTACCGTTGAAGATATAAAAGCCGTAATTTCAGGCGAGAAATAAAAACACTCATTTTGCGACATATTAAAAGCTCACCATCGGTGGGCTTTTTTTCGCGCACCGTCGCGTCATTCCGCGTATTCGCGGCTGCTGAGGCACAGCCCTCTATCTGTAATACGGTGCTTGACGCGTATGCTGGCAATGTGGAGGCATTGAATAACCTTGCCGTTTTGTGGTACTGTGGAATCGCCAATCCGAAGGACTATGACGAAAAGGCAGTTATAGATATGCTTAAACGATCTTCTCAGCTCGGTTGCGCGGCTGCTGTGTATAATCTTGGTGTTCTTTATTATAACCGTGGTGAGAAAGATAAGGCTGAAAAGTTCTTTTCTGAGGCAAAGAAAAAGGGGTATAATTTGAAATGATCGGTGCGATTGTCGGGGATGGTGCCCGGTTTGCGACGATGTCCCTATGGGTGATGGCGCTCGCATTAATTGCGAAGGGGGCTGTCCCCATTGCAAAAAGTAGTCTAAAGTGGTGGCTAACGTGGTGTTTTGATAATTTAGTATAAAATGAGAATCTTTTGCGGAAAATTCTTGAAGAGTAATTGCGGGTGTGATTTGATATGTAAGATTTTGCGATTGGCTGCGAGTATGGAGTAGAAAGGAAACGAATATTTCGCATAAGTTCAAGAGGATGTTTGAGTGAGAAATGCAGCTATAATAGTAATCGGTACGTTTGCCTATGGGCTGGCGCTCGGTTGGTGGCGCTCGCCTGAGATGGCTGTGTTCATTGCGATTAAACTGCCGTTTGTGTTTGTTGCGACGGCGGCAGTCGTGAGCGGCTTCAGTTGGATGGCAGCGCTTGTTGCCGGGGTCGATATGCGCTATCGCGAGGTATTTACGCATATGTTCGATGCGATGGCGGTCGCGTCAAAGATTTTGCTGGCGCTTGTACCGGTGGTGCTGTTTTTTGTTGTTTCTGGTGCGCCGGATACAGGTACAAGGAATGAAATGCGCTTTGCCCACTCCTGTCTGATGCTTATGCATCTTGCGGTGTTGTCCGGAGCGGGTGTGGTCGGGAATATCCGTCTTTACAAAGAACTTAAATCCCGCTGTTCTACGGGTGGTAATTTGCGCTTTCTGCTGATATGCTGGCTGATGGCGTTCGCGGTGGTCGGATCGCAGATCGGCTGGATGATGCGCCCGCTGGTCGGAAGTCCAAATATCAAGGTTGAGTTTCTTCGCGAGGATGCGCTCGAGAGCAATGTTCTTGAGTCCCTTTTTAAACAGATAATACCTAACTTCGTAAATAAAGGAGCAAGAAAATGAATGAGAATACTATTCGTAATGAAGTGGACTGCCCGAGGATCCCGGGATTGTCGGAGTTGCTGCGCGATCCGGGCGGGTTTGTGCGGTATGTCTGCGAGTGTAGGCAGTATGTGCGGCTGATATCCTTTCTTATTCTGCTGACTCTTGGCGGATTCGGCATCTTCGGGCTTGTGACGGGATTTTTTGTGGATTGGCGAGTGGCGTTGCTGGACATGGTAAAAATGATCGGTGTGGTCGTGTTCGGATTTGCGCTTTGCCTTCCTTCGCTGTATGTGTTCATGTGTATATCGGGAGTGGCGTTGTCGTTTAGCCGAATTGTCACGGTCGGGCTGGTTGTCACCGCGATGATGGGATGCGTAATGGGGGCGTTGGCACCGGTTGTATGGCTATTTTCGGCATCTACGGCCTGTTTGGGTTTCTTTTTGATGATTCTTCTGTTTGCAGGATCGGTGGCTGTAGGTTTTGGCGTGCTTCCGATCAAGCGGGCCTACATGGCGGGCGTATTCAAAAGTTGCGCCGCTCTGTATTCCTGGCTTACCATTCTGGTGGTTGTGATGCTTCAGTGCATTACACTGATGCGACCAATGCTTTCACCGATAGGGGATGGAGCGACGCCGCAAGGCAAGCAGTTTTTCATACCGCATTTCTTTATGTCATTGGTGGAGGAGCAAAATGAGGATTGTTGAGCGAACAAAATACTTCAAGGAAGTCAATTTTAGTGAGCGATGCTTTGGTTGATAATTGGTTCTTGCGTTTTAAGGGAGGCAGGATTGTGGATTGTTGCAAGTTTAGACATGGATATGGAGCGTTCGCGAATCTGCGGTATCATTTTCAGGTCGATAACGATATGATTTTGATTACTTCGGTGAAGTCTGGCAATATTGTTGGAGAGTTGTCACTCGGCTTGAGAGAAAGGGTGGATTCTAAAGGCGTCAAATCAAGAGATTTCAAGTATGAAGGTTCGCATGCGGAGGAGTAGACACACTCTTAATGAAGGTGTTCTAAATAATTCCAGGAGAGGTGAGTAAAAGCATGATAGAGAATAATAATCTTGAAAAAGTAGCGGAGTTGAAGGCGAAGCTTGTGGCTGTGTGTTCTAATGCCGCAACGCAGTTGGAAGGGGTAGAGCGCTTCGTTTCAGCACAGAAGGACGTTTGGGATGTGGTTCTTTCTGAACTTCGGGCAGGAGAGAAGCGCGGGCATTGGATGTGGTACATTTTTCCGCAGATTATCGGGCTTGGCTGTAGTTATATGGCGACAAGGTATGCAATACAGGATATGGCGGAAGCGCGGGAGTATCTGTCGCACCCTGTACTTGGCACACGGCTTCGTGAGGCTGCGTCTACGGTACTGACGCATCGCGGCAGAAAGACGCCAAGGGATATTTTCTCAGATATTGATGCGTTGAAGTTGCGCTCGTCGGCAACACTATTCAACATCGTATCTCCTGACGATGTGTTTAAGGATGTGCTTGATGTCTTTTATAACGGTAAGCCTTGCGAAAAGACGCTGGCAATCTTGGGTTTGTCTCAGTTGATGGGCACTGTGTAAGATTTGCCGCTGAGCGGAAAAGTTACCGCCGCTTTTATATAAAAGCGGTGGTCAGCGGGAGTTGTGTCCGTGTTGGCAAAATAGTAAGGCTATCGGTTTCGCGTATGTTTTTCTATAATAAGAATCTTTTGCGGAAAATTCTTAAAGAGGTTGGGGACGGGCGAATTGGATTTGTAGATGTGTAATCGGTGCGATTGTTGGGGATATTGCCGGGGCGCGGTTTGGGATATGTAGTTGAAATATGGAATTACCCTTGGTAAATCGTTATTGCTTTTAGTGGAATACCCTTGGTAAATCGTTATTGCGGGGTTGCTTTGGTTGGATAGGTATGATATAATTCTTTCACTTTTTGCTTAAAAAGGGTATGAAATGAATAGAAATTTTACAGAAAAGCTAAAAGAATGGAACAATGCGCAGGTTCGTAAGCCTCTCATTATTCGCGGTATGAGGCAAACGGGTAAGACCTGGTGTGTGAGAGACTTTGCTCGAAACTTCTATAAGGATGCTTTTCTGGAGATAAATTTCGAATTTTCTCGTCAGTGGCATTCTGTTTTTGAGCGGGATTTAGATCCAGTTCGCATTTGTGATGAATTGGAGCTTATGAGTGGAATTCCGCTTAAGAGTGGTAAAACATTATTATTCTTTGATGAAATTCAATTATGTCCAAAAGCATTGGCTGCATTGCGTTTCTTTTATGAAAGATTGCCTAACGTTCCTGTTATAGCCGCAGGCTCACTTCTTGATTTTGCTTTGGACGAGATTCAGTTTCCTGTCGGGCGCGTAACGTTTGCGGAGCTTTACCCTATGTCGTTCGCAGAATATATCGCCGCTTCCGGGAATGAGTTGCTGGCGGCAGTTCTTAATAATCAGCCTAAATCGCTCTCGGAAGCTGTTCACGCCAAGCTTCTTGAAGAATTGCGCCTTTATTCGATAATAGGCGGGCTTCCTGAATGCGTAAAGACTCGTTTTGAAGGTGGGAGTCTTTTAGATGTAAGATCTGTTCAAAATGATCTGATCGTTGCGTTTGAACAGGATTTTTCTAAATATCCTAAACAAATGGATGCGGCAATTTTAAGGGACGTTTGGCGAAATGCCTATGTGTCGGTCGGGAGGCAGATTTCATACGCGTCGCTTTCTCGCGAACACACAGGAGTAACAAACAAGAAGGCCATAGATCTTTTGGAGAAGGCGCGTCTTGTTAAATTATCTCGCGCGGTCGCTTCGGCGACGCTCCCATTTGATTTTAATACTACGCTACGCATAAAACCGTTTGCTGGCGATATAGGTTTGTATCAAGCGATGTCGGGACGACCGGCAGATGAAGTGTTGAGGGAGAAAGATCTGCTCAATACATATAACGGAGCCTTAGCCGAGCAGTTTGTTGCTCAGGAACTTATGTCGTTATTAGGCGGCAGTGAGCCGCATTGGTGGAAGCGCGATACGAAAAATGCACAAGCGGAAGTCGATTTTATAGTTTCGCTCGAAGGTAGAGTGCAGCCTATTGAAGTGAAGAGTGGTGCGGCCGGCAGGCTTAAGAGTTTACACCAACTTTTAAAGGAATCGCCTTCAGTTAATGATGCGATTGTTTTGTCGTCTGCACAATTCGGACAGATGCCTGAGCAGAGGTTGCGTTTTATTCCAATTTACTTTGCTGGAGCGATTGGAAATTGAGTGACTCGTGGACTTTTGCAATACGCAAAGGCTTTGAAAATGAAGAGCGAAATGAAAAACGGAATGATTGGTGCGATTGTTGGGGATATTGCCGGGTCGCGGTTTGAGTGGCATAATTGCAAGAGTAAGCGATTCATTCGTTGTTCGTCCGTAAAAGGTGCAATTTTAGCATTTAATTCGTCCGTAAAAAGTGCAAATTAGTGGGTTTGTTCGTCCTATAAAAGTGCAAAATACGATTGATTAAGGTAGGGAGATTGTGATATAATGCGCTTGAAATCATGGTAAAAGTAATATTATGGATAGATTTGCTATAGAAAAATTAAATAAGTGGCGTCTTAGTCCTGACAGGAAGCCGTTGGTGCTTACAGGAGCGAGGCAGGTTGGAAAGACTTGGCTTTTGAAGTCTTTTGGCGAGAAGGCTTTCTCTAATCTCGCATACGTGGCATTCGACGGTAATCCTGCGCTTGTTGATTTTTTTAAGGGCGGATATTCCGATGTTAAGCGTCTTATTACTGGACTTCAAGCAGCTACCGGTATGTCGATTGTTCCAAATGAGACCCTTATTGTTTTTGATGAAGTGCAACTTTGTCCCGAGGCGCTTACATCTCTTAAATATTGGCAGGAAAATGCGCCCGAGTATGCTATAGTTGCAGCGGGATCGTTACTTGGACTTCATCTTCAAGAGGGAACTGGATATCCGGTTGGTAAAACCGATTCGATGACGCTTTATCCGATGAGCTTTGGGGAGTTTCTTTTGGCTGTGGGAGAAGGCGGTCTTTGGGAGATTTTAAATTCTGATGATAGAACGCTTTATAACTCATTTTCTTCTCGTTTGATAGAACTGCTAAGGCTCTATTTTATCGTTGGGGGAATGCCGGCGGCGGTTGCGGCTTTTCTTCGCAATCGCAATCCCGTTGATGCGAGAGAGGTTCAGCTTGGGATTCTTTCGGATTATGATCGCGATTTTGCGAAGCATGTTCCGAGAAATCAATTAGCAAGGATTCGTTCGTTATGGCGTTCGTTGCCTGTTCATCTCGCGAAGGAAGATAAGCGGTTTGTGGCCTCTCACGTATCAGGAGTGAAGCAGGCGCGTGATTTACGTGATCCGTTTATTTGGCTGGAAAGTGCAGCTCTTGCGTATCGCGTCTGGAATGTGGCAAAACCGGCAATTCCCCTCGCTGCTTATCAGAATCATCTTTTTAAGTTTTTCGGATTGGATGTTGGACTTCTCGCCGCGCAGTCGTTAATTCCTGTGAAGGCGGTTTTGGAAGGGAACAGGCTTTTTACCGAATTTAAGGGGGCGCTCGTTGAACAATATGTTCAGCAGGAGTTGCGCTCATCATGCGCTATGAATCCATATTATTGGTCGCGTGCAGATTCTCAGTCCGAGATTGATTTTCTTGTTGAGTGCGAAGATGGAATAGTTCCGATTGAAGCGAAAGCAGAGCGCAACGTGAGGGCGAAGAGCCTTGGTGTGTTCCGGGAAAAATTCGCGCCTTCTATTGCTGTAAGAACATCGCTTTCTTCTTATTCGAGAAAGGATGGACTTGTTGATATTCCGCTTTATGCATTGTCGACATTGGAAAGAGAACTTTATTTATCATAGTTCGAAGTGTAGCGAGTAGAAAAAGAAAGGCTTTGAAAATGCAAAACGAAATGACTAACGGAATGATCGGGGCGATTGTCGGGGATATCGCCGGGTCGCGGTTCTAAATGCGAGGGGACTGCCCCCGTTGGGATTATTTGAAAGGACATAAACGATGACAGTATCATTGACAGGATTGATTTTAGCGACGTCGTTGATTCCGATGCCGAAGGCGGTGGATTTCCATGACGGGACGGTCGCGACCGGCGCGGTTAAAATTGTGGAACGGAAAGATTCTACGATAGCCTCGGAGGGGTATCGCATCAAGATAGACGATAACGGCGTCGCTATTTCGGCGTCTGACGCGGCGGGAGCTTTTTACGCGCGCGTTACGCTTGAGCAGCTCGTCAAGGACGGTCATCTGCCCTGTTGTGAAATTGAAGATGCGCCTAAATTTCGCTGGCGCGGCGTTATGCTGGACGAGGGACGCCATTTTTTCGGCAAGGAGGCCGTTAAAAATCTCCTGGACAACATGGCGAAATACAAGCTTAACGTCTTTCACTGGCATCTTACCGAAGATCAGGGGTGGAGGATAGACATTCCGCAATTCCCCGATCTTGTAAGGTACGGTTCGGTAAGGCCTGAATCCGCATCGCGCTTGTGTCGCGGCGGCCCCGACGATTATCGCGGCAACGGTCAGAAGTATGGTCCCTATTTTTACACAAAGGGCGACATAAAAGAGATTTTAGATTATGCCCGAGCGCGGCACATAACGGTCGTTCCGGAAGTTGAAATCCCCGGTCATGTCCGAGCGCTTCTCGCGGCGTATCCTCAGTTCGCATGCCGCGAAAATCTGCCTCGTGTGCCGCGTCTTATGAACGGAGTCGAATATGACGTTCTCTGCG
Organism: Kiritimatiellia bacterium; assembly: GCA_045656225.1. Classification (GTDB taxonomy): domain Bacteria; phylum Verrucomicrobiota; class Kiritimatiellia; order RFP12; family UBA1067; genus UBA1067. Next base: position 12,841 of record JAZOQU010000052.1, read on the forward strand.
CAGGCAACGACGAGGCGATCAGATTCATGGAGAAAGTTTACGATGAATTGTGCGATCGTTTTCCCGGCTCTTACATTCATATCGGCGGAGATGAATGTCCCAAGGAGAGGTGGAAGGAGTGTCCCAAATGCCAATCGCGCATTAAAAAGTTGGGGCTCAAGGATGAGGACGAGCTTCAGGCCTGGGTTACCCGTCACTTTACGGATTATCTCGCCAAAAAGGGGCGTAGGACAATCGGTTGGGATGAGGTTTTGGCGGGCAACCCCGGCAAGGATACGATTGTTCAGAATTGGCGCCGTTCAAAATACGGTACCGACGCGGCGCAGCGGGGACACGACGTCATAATTTCTCCGGTTTGGATTACGTATTTCTCGGTTCCTCAAGGCGTTGAGGACGATCCCTTTACATATCTTAGTCCTAAAATGCGCAGCAGCCTTTCAAATGTTTATGCGTTTGATCCGTTGGCCCAAATGTCGACAGACGAGACGAAATCGCGCGTTCTCGGCGCGGAATGCTGTCTTTGGACCGAATGTATCTGGAACGAGTACGATCTGGCGTGGAAGACTTGGCCGCGGGCGCTGGCATTCGCCGAGGCGGTTTGGACTCAGTCGGAGAGGCCCCGCAATTATGCGGAATTCCTAAAGCGCGCCGCGGTACACCGTAAAAAGCTCATCAGGTCGAAGGTTAACTGCGCGCCGCTTGAATGACGGTCTCGCCTGGGCGACGCCAGGCGGATCACTTCTTCTATTAAAGAGTTCCGTCGGGCGTTTCAGTCAGCTTGCCGAGGGAATGGATTTCCCTTTATTTAATGGATTCTATGGCTGCTATTGACCATATAATACCGATTTTGATACAATATCAGCAACTCTTCGGCGATCTAAGTGGGTCGATCCGGTGGGCTTTTATTGATTTTTGACAGGAAGGAACGAAAAAATGGCTATGAACAGTCAGTTGCTGGCAGTTGTTCAGCATATCGAAGCGGAGCGCGGCGTAAGCCGTGAAATCGTTCTTACGGCTATTGAGCAGGCGCTCAAACAAGCCGCAAGCAAGAATCAAGATGTTACCAACGATCTTCGGGTAGTCATTGATCGCAAGGATCTTTCGCTCCATGTTTACGATACTTTCGTCTGTTCCAATGAAGATACCGGGCCCGGGTTTATATCTCTTGAGCGCGCAAAGCGTTTTAATAAGGGTAATCCGGTTAAAGAAGGTCAGGCGATTGAGGTCGAAATGCCTGCTTCGCGCCTTGGCCGTATTGCCGCTCAGACTTCGCGTCAGATGATTATGCAGAAGATCCGCGACGCCGAGCGTACCAATACGTTCTCCGAATATAAGGACAGAATTGGAGATATCGTGTCAGGAACCGTCTCTGCCGTTTCCCATCGCGATACTTATGTCACCGTCGGCAAGACCGAGATGATTCTGCCTGCCAAAGAGCGCATTCCGACCGAAGAGTTTCAGGTCGGTGATCCCATCCGCGCCATTGTTCTCCGTGTTGATCCAGAGGCTAAGGGGGCCAGCGTCGTTCTTTCCCGTGCGAGCGGCAAGTTTCTTGAGGCGCTCTTCCGTCTTGAGGTGAGCGAGATATCCGACGGCGTCGTTGAAATCATGGGTGTCAGCCGCGACCCCGGCTATAGGGCGAAGATTGCCGTCAGAACCGCCAATGAGAATGTAGATCCCGTCGGCGCCTGCGTCGGTCAGCGCGGCAGTCGCGTAAGAACGATCGTCAGTGAGCTTTCGGGTGAGAAAATTGATATCGTTCGCTGGAATGAAGATATCCGTCAGTATGTCGCGGCGGCGCTCTCTCCCGCTAAACTCGAGTCGATCGAGGTTGATCCCGTCGTACCGAATACGGTTCATGTTGTCACTCCGAGCAATCAGTATTCTCTCGCTATCGGCAAGCGCGGTCAGAACATCCGTCTTACCACCAAGCTCACGGGCTGGCATATCGAGGTCAAAAGATCCATGGCAGCCGCGAGCTTTGAAGACCAGAAAGCCGAGGCGATCAAGGAACTTGCCGAGACATTCTCCGTTTCGACGGCTGTCGCCACACAGATGGCGGATGCGGGCTTCCTTTCTGTTGACGGTATTGTCGAGGAAGACGAGACGAGCTTCATCGCGGCGACGGGGCTCGACGAAGTTACCGCCAAGGGCGTTTACGCGGCAGCTCAGGCCGTTGCGGCTTTAACCCGCGGTGAATCGATTGACGAATAAGATTTCAACAGGTTTTCAGAGTTGAGGGTTTGCGTATGAGAGTATATGAATTAGCTAAAGAGGCGGGCGTTACCAGCGCCGATGTTCTCAGGGCCGCCGAAAACTGCGGCGCAGAGGTTACAAGCGCGATCAGTTCGATCGATGCCGGCGAACTCGCTTCTCTTAAGGAGGCCGTTGCCGGTTTGAGCAAGAGCGCCGATGTCGAGTCTGTCCGCGCGGCAAAGCGCGCCAGGGCCGGAGAAATGCGCAAGAAAGTCGTTGATTCCGACAGGGACCGTCTTTCTGCCCATCTTGCGACGGCTAAGGCCGCAGCCGAGGGTAAGATTGTCCGTCTTGCGCCGATCGCTCCCGCAGAACCTGTCGAGGTTAAGGAGGTTAAGAAGGAGGTCGCCAAGGAGGAACCAAAGGCGAAGATCGTCGAGTCTCCGAAGCCGGCCGAGCCCGTAAAGGTCGCTCCCGCCGCTCCAAAGATTTCTGTTTCCGCCGCGCCCCAGAAGCCGGTTATCCGTATGGCGCCTGGGGTTAAACCTAAAATTTCCGTCAATCCGGTCAAGGCTCCCAAGGTGGTCACCAAGGTCGGTCTTTCCGCTGCGGGCTTTAAGCCGCTTCAGCATGCGACACCGGCTCCTGCCGTCAAGATTACCGTCGCAGCTCAGCCGAAGTCCCGTCCTCCGAAACCAGTCAATGTTGATTATGATGACGACGACAGCCGCAGCAGCCGCAAGGACAAGAAGGGCCGCGACGCCCAGCGCGCGTTTGATAAGCGCGTTCCCCGCGTTGCCGCTCCTGTCCCCCAGCCCGGCGGCCGCATAAGCGTTAACGAGGAATCTCGCGAGATTTCCATCCGCGGCGCCGTCATCGTAAAGGATCTTGCCGCGAAGCTCAACATCAAGCCGAACCGTCTTATCGCCGATTTGATGGCGCTTAAGATTCTCGCATCGATCAACCAGCGCGTCGAACCCGATATTGCCACGAAGATCGCCGAGAAGTATGGCTTCAAGGTTACCGTTGAGCATGCCCGCGACAAGGCGGCGGCGAAGCCCGTTCTGAAGGCTATCGACGCAGACGATCTCATACCGGATGACGCTCCCGAGACTCTTAAGCCCCGCGCTCCGGTCGTCACGTTCCTTGGCCACGTTGACCACGGCAAGACGACGCTCATGGACTGGATCCGCAAGGAGCACGTCGCAGCGGGCGAAGCGGGCGGCATCACTCAGCAGATCAGCGCCTACCAGGTTGAGATCGCAGGCAAGAAAATCACGTTCCTCGATACTCCCGGCCACGCCGCGTTCAGCGCGATGCGCAGCCGCGGCGCCCAGCTTACCGACATCGCCGTTCTCATCATCGCGGCCGACGACGGCATCATGCCTCAAACCGAGGAGTGTATCGCCGTTGCGCGTCAGACAGGCGTTCAGATCATGGTCGCCATCACCAAGGCCGACAAGCCGACCGCCAACGTCGATCGCGTGAAGCAGCAGCTTCAGAAGAAGGGCCTTACGCCTGAAGATTGGGGCGGCGACATCATCTGCTGTCCCGTTTCCGGAAAGACGGGTGAAGGCGTCGACGAGCTTCTCGAGAATATTCTCGTTCAGGCCGAAGTTCTTGAGCTTACGGCGAATCCCTCTCGCCGCGCCAACGGTTACGTCATCGAATCCGAACTTCAGCAGGGCCTTGGTCCTTGCGCGACGCTTCTCGTCACGGGCGGTACGCTTAAGGTCGGCGACGCGCTCCTCATCGGCGAGCATTTCGGCAAGGTCCGTGCTCTCATCGACGATCACGGCCGCCGCATCAAGGAGGCACCGCCGTCTACTCCCGTCAAGGCCACGGGCCTTTCGGGCGTTCCGGATGCAGGTGCAGAGTTCCGCGTGATGCTTGACGAAAAGCGCGCGCGCACTCTCGCCGAGGAAGCCGCCCGCGAACGCAAGGAGCATGAACTTTCGACCTCGAAGGCCGCGACGCTCGACGCTCTCATGTCGCGCATGGCCGCCGAAGGCAAGCGCGAACTCAACGTCGTCGTCAAGTCCGATACCCAGGGTTCCCTTGAGGCGATCGTCGAGGCTCTCGGCCAGATCAAGAGCGAGAAGGTTTCGCTCCGAATCATCGGTACGGGTACGGGCAACGTCTCGCTTACCGACGTGAAGACGGCAGCCGCCGGCAAGTCTATTATCGTCGGATTTAACATTTCCAACGATTCCGGCGTTCAGAGTCAGGCCCGTCACGACGGCGTCAAGATCAATTCGTTCAGAATCATCTACGAACTTCTCGATCACGTCAAGAACTGTATGCTCGATCTTCTGCCGCCCGAGTACAAGGAGGTCGTTCTCGGCCACGCCGAGATCAAGGCCATCTACGATATCGGCAAGCTCGGCAAGATCGCCGGCTCCCAGATGCTCGACGGCAAGCTCGTCGCCAAGGAACTTTACCGTATCTTCCGCAACAAGAAGCAGGTTTGGGAAGGTAAGGTTCAGACGCTCCGCCACTTCAAGGACGAGGTTAAGGAAGTCGCCGGACAGCAGGAATGCGGCGTGTGCTTCCTCGATTTCGAAGGCTTCGCGGTCGGCGATACGATCGAATGCTATCAGATGGAACAGCTTCCCCGCAGCTTATGAGCGTAGACAGACTCCAGAGAATCAATTCGCTTTTACGGCGCGTTATCGCCGAGAGTATGTTTACGGTCATGCAGGGCGACAGCGTCGCTCCGGGTCTCATTACCGTCACGGGCGTCAAGTGCGGCAAGGATCTGCGCGACGCGACGGTTAACGTCTCCGTTTTCGGTGATGAGAAGCTTAAGGACATGGCTGTAAAGCATCTCGCTTTGAGAGCGAAGTTCTTCCAGCAGGCCATCAACCGCGAGGTTCGCATGAAGTTCACGCCGCGCCTCGTTTTCAAGCTCGACCGTTCGCTTGAGCAGGGCGACGCCGTCTTGGCGCTTCTCGACAAGCTTCCTCCCGTAGCCGAAGACACTGCCGATAAAGATGGCCAATCTGACCCAGCTTAAGATGCTTGAAGACCTGAACGGTCTTCTTCTGATCGACAAGCCTGCCGGGCTGTCGTTCTCGACCGTCGTCAAGACGGTCAAGCGCAAGTTCAATCTCGTGAAGGTCGGTCACGGCGGATCGCTCGACGCGTCGGCATCGGGGCTTCTCATCCTCCTTTTGAACGACGCGAACCGTTTTACGGGCGATGTCATGGGCGCCGACAGGCTCTATTCTGGTTCAATGCGCCTTGGGATAAAGACCAATACTCACGATATTCACGGTGATGTCGTCTCCCGCGCTGAAGCGCCCGCAGATTTCGCTGCGAAGGTCGCGGAGACGATTGGCGAGTTCAGGGGAGATGTTTTTCAGACCGAGAGCCGCTGGTGCAGCGTAAGGCGCGAAGGTTCCGCCGGATATGAAACCGCCGATACGGGGGAACACAAGCCGTTTCTCGCCCACGTCTACAGGTTTGACGTTTCGGAGGCGCTTGAGGGTTCCGCCGCGTTCACATTGTCTGCGACCAAGGGGCTTATCGTCCGTACGCTTATCAATGATTTTGGCGAGGCTGTCGGTTGCGGCGCTGCGCTCGAGAGTTTAAGACGCCTTAAAGTCGGCCGCTGGGCAGTGGAGGACGCGGTTCCGTTCGATAAGCTTCTTGAGGCCGAAATGGGCGATCTTGCGTCCTTCGTGAAGCCGTTCGTCAAGGAGTTCTGATCATGCCGGGCGTTGTCGCGGTAGGGTTTTTCGACGGCGTCCATATTGGTCACCGCCGGATATTGGCGGGGGCCGACGCGGCGCTCACTTTTAAAAATCATCCGTCCTCGATTCTTCGTCCCGAATCGGCATCTTCGCTTCTCATGCCGTATTCAGAGAAAGAGGAATTTATCAGGTCGTGCGGAGTTAAGAACGTAATCGCTCTCGATTTCACTTCTGAACTCGCTTCGATGCCGCCCGAGAAGTTTATCGATTTTATCAGATCTTATTCCAAAGTCCGCTGCGGTGCCGATTGGCGGTTCGGGAAGGGCGCGAAAGGGGACGCGGAATTTTTGCGAGCGCGAGGATTTAAAGTCGAGGTCGTTCCGTACGCGGAACTTGACGCAGAGCGTATCTCCTCGACACGGATACGCGCGGCGCTTGAAAAGGGGGATTTGAATTCGGTAAGCCGGATGCTCGGTCGGAACTGGAGGGTGACCGGCGGAATCGTCCGCGGCAAAGGCATCGGGAGTGAACTCGGCTATCCGACTGTAAATCTGAAAATCCTGAATTCGCCGCCGGTACTGCCCGCCGGAGTTTACGAGGTGCTTGTATTTGGAATTAAGGCCATCGCCAATTTCGGATACGCTCCGACGATGGGTGAAGCGGCATGGAAAGAGAAGATTTTAGAGATTCATTTCAGAGGCGACTGTCCGTCCCGGTTAATTGGGCTTGACGAGGGCTCGGAATTGAAAGTCGAGTTCGTCAGATTCGTCAGGCCCGAGAGAACATTTGCGTCTTTCGAAGAGTTGAAGACTCAGATCGCCGCTGACTGCGCGACAGTTTTTCGGGGCGTTCAAATCTAAACGTAAGCATAGAAAGTTTTCTGCAGGTTGATTTAAACTTATGAAGATAAAAACAGTTGTTTTCGCTTTTCTTGTTTTTTCCCCGTTTATTGCAATTTCGCAGAAAAGAGATTTCCGTATCCGTGATCCGTTTGTTCTTATCGATGGAGGCAGGTATTATCTTTATGAGTCTAAGCCTTGGTTCGGCGGCAATGGAGTTGGAGTCAGGGTCAGTACGAATCTTGTCGACTGGACCGAGAAAAAGATGGCTATGACGTTGCCAAAAGACGTTAAGGCTCAGGCTGTATGGGCTCCAGAGGTGCATAAATACAAAGATCGATATTATCTTTTCGTTACGATTACCGAAGATAAAGGCGTAAGAGAGATAAAGCCGATGAATGAAGAGGTTGATAAGTCTAATCTTGTGCCGCGCGGAACTTGGGTGTTTTTCGCAGATTCTCCAGAAGGTCCCTTTAAACCCGTAAAGAAGGGTCCGGTGCCGCCCGAGGAGCTTCAGACTCTTGACGGAACATTGTATGTCGAAGACGGCAAGCCTTATATGGTTTATTGTCATGAATGGTGCCAGAATTGGAACGGTACGATAGAGTATGCTCCGCTTTCCGATGATTTTTCGTCGTTTACGGCGCCTTCGAAGAAGATTCTTGATGCCAAAAGCGCTATGAAGGGCGCTTGGGTCATAACAGATGGACCGTTTCTTTTCCGCTCTGAGAAGAGTTCGCGTCTTTATATGATCTGGTCCAATGTCATCAAGGGTAACGGTTATTGCGTTCTTGTCCGATCGTCAGAGTCGGGCAGAATAGCGGGGCCATGGACAAAAGATGAAATTCTTTACGGCAAGGACGGCGGACACGGGATGGTGTTTCGTGACCTTAAAGGTAGACTCTGTCTGACGATTCACCAGCCTAATTCTTCGCCGGACGAGCGGATGAAAGTGTTCGTTTTGAATGATGACGGCGAGCGTCTTGTTCTCGAGTCTGATGCCGTTAATAAATAATTTTCGGTTTATAGCGTTTGAAAATACCCTGGAATATCCCCAGTTTTTGAGGTAGTATTTTGCTCTCAACCCTAATTTTATTGGGTGAAATGAGTCTTTTGTGGTGTAAAAAAGTGGAAAGGTGCTTCCGCATTCCTTTTGCTTGTTGCTTGCTGTGCTTGTATAAATGCGTCCTCGGATTTGGGCAACTGTGCTCCCCTTTTGATATGGGCGTTTTACGCGTCCTCTAGACCCGCTCGCCAATCTTGAGATTTGGCTCGGGGTCGAGTCCTGCGTAAAACGCCTCATCTAAAAAGTATGCGCTCAGCTGCGGCCCAAACCGAGGCCGCGTTTAGCACT
>JAZOQU010000053.1:0-51425 GCA_045656225.1 Kiritimatiellia bacterium
CCCTACGAAAGCGAGGTGACGAAATGATAGAAGTTGTCATTGGACTTGCGGTTGTCGCCGGGACTCTGTTGCACTGCGAGCTTTCAAACGAGAACTCGCGGACAAACAACTGGCTGTGGTGCAAGAAGCATGGACTCAAGCTCAAGGAGCGCATCGGGCAAGAGTGCGCGACTTTTTGGTCTGGTGAGGACGGGAACGGGAATGAGTATGTGCCGGGCGAGAACGGAGAGCCTGTCCTAATCAAGAAGGGAAGCGAGGCGGGGAAATGAGCGGGAAGATCAGGAACCCGGCGAGGCGCTGCAAGATTTGCGGCGGGAAGTGCAAGAGGCGGATGCGGTATTGCAAACTCTGCGCGAAGGAGCGCAGGGAGATTTTAACGCAGAGTCGCGTAACCGCCCCTTGCGGGGGTTCGCGACCCATAGGGAAGCGAACACGCCGAGCGAAGCGAGTGCCGAGTCATCAATTTAGGTGAAGGGAAAAGGTGAGGGTGAAGTATGGATTTTTATCACAGAGACTCAGAGGCTCAAAGTGCCAGCTTTGTACACCTCCCCGCTCTGAGCCTTTGAGCCTTAATGCCTCTGTGTTAAAACCGAAAATGAGAATTCTATGCGGAAAATTCTTGGGAGAAAATTAGTCTCACTTCGCGTTCCGCGAGAGACTGTGAGAGATGCCTTGGCTGAAACACAAAGAACAGCAAAACGCAGTTGAGGCGCAAAGTATCTCCTTTCATGAAAAGTTGTTGGCGTACCGCGCAAACGATAGCGGATATGATAAAATAATTACATATGACATACAATATAGACAGTTTAGAAAATTGGGCTAAAATTCTATGAAATCTAAAGATGAAATCATTGATGTGCTTTGTAATGAAGTTGGCGCGGCAGTTTATGCCGGTGAATACGATGCTTTGTTAATTGGACGTGAGTTTGTTCATTTTAAGGGCGGGCGTTATCGACTGTTGGGATTCGCACGCTCTTCGGAGAGTGAGGAACTGATGGTTGTTTATCAGACGCTCTATGGTGAGTCGGGGATGTGGGTGCGCCCGGCGAAAATGTTCTTTGAAAATATTACGCGCGATGGCGTAACTCAACCACGCTTTAAACCTCTTTAGTCTACCTTCACATTTTTAAAAATGTGAAGGTAGAAACGTGTGTTGATAGTTGGTAGGGAGATGAGTCCCTTCGCCGCCGCATAGGTCCACATATCGTCACAAATTTTAACTAATTGAGTTGTGCTTATCTGTGCAGATTTGTGGATAGAGAATTTTTACAGGATTTACGAGATTAACAGGATTAGCGGAAGTTTTTGTGACGATTAAAGCTCTGTTTGTGTTAATTATAAAGGCATAAAAAGCGCTATTTATGATATAATATACGCACTATATATGAGTGCGAATCAAAACGAGATTGTTCCATCTGAAGAATAGAAGGAAACGTTTTTATGATTTTAGATAAATTAGAGATGACCGAAGAAGATGTTAAATTGCAGTTCATAACGCCTGCAATGTTGGCGAAGAAGTATCGGCTCGCAGAGATGGGTAAGCGTTTTATACGCGGAGAGCAGTCGGTGTAATTCACGTAAATGGAAATGATGGCAGGCGTAATGACAAAAACCCGCATTCAATCAGACATTCTGGAATGGCACGTTCCGGAAGAAGTGCTTGCTGTCCTGCTGAAGGATCGCTCGACGGGGCGCAATCACGAATGTGGAAAGGAGGCGTCATGAGGATACGACTTGACGAAGGGCATTATGAGATTGCGCATCGCTGTGAAGTGAATACAGGCTCGTGTTGTCTTTTCCCAAGTGTATTCATTTTCGATGAGAGCATAATCGCCTACTACGAGAATGTTTGCAGCTATCTCCTTTCGTGAGTTTTTGACTTTCTGTCCCAATTTGACAATGCGCGTCCCAATATGCTATAATGTCTCTCGTCTAGCCTGAAGAAGGATGTGGGATGAAAAAGAAAAGCATAATTAACATGATTCGGTGTCATGTAGAAAAAAATGATGCCGGGTTTAGGACTGAGGCATATGATATTGCCAAAGATTTTGAGATGGCGGGTGACACTCAGTTGTCGGCCTATATTATGTCGTTGCTGTCGAATGCAGAGACGCTTGTGCCGCAGATTGTAGAATCAGAATCGCCATTTCTAGAGAAAATCAGCACGCAAACAGACATGTTGCTGTTGCCGGATTTGATTACTAAAGATATATTAGGTATTGTTCAGGCTGTAAAGCATCGCATAGGAATAAACAAGTTTCTCTTTCAGGGTGCACCTGGTACAGGGAAAACAGAGGCCGTTAAACATTTGGCGCGAATCCTGAATAGGGAGATCTTCTTGGTTGACGTTGCTGCGCTTGTTGACAGCAAATTGGGTCAAACACAGAAGAACATAGCACAACTTTTTAAAGAGATAAGTAATTTTGTACAGCCAGAGAAAGTCTTGATTCTGTTTGACGAGTTGGATTCGATAGCTCTTGACCGGACAAACTCGAACGATCTTCGAGAGATGGGGAGGGCGACGACTGCTTTTTTCAGGGGACTTGACGGGATTTCAGAAAATCTCGTTCTGGTCGCAACTACAAATTTATTTCAACATTTCGATAAGGCGCTTGTCCGGCGTTTTGATTTTGTGGTTGATTTCAATCGCTATGAGGAATCGGATTTGTTGGCGATAGCCGAAAAAATGTTGAATCGCTATCTTGCCAAGGCAAATCTTGGCGGGCGCGATGTCAGGCTTTTTCGCAAGATACTCAGGTTGAAACATCCAATCCAATGTCCGGGAGATCTCCAGAATTTAATAAAGACATCTGTGGCGTTCAGCAATCCAGATGATGAATTTGATTACTTGCGCAGGCTTTATTCGGCCGTAATCGGGGGGGCTTCATTGGATGTCAAGGATTTGCAGAAGTCGGGATTCACGGTTCGTGAGATAGGAATATTGACGCAGAAATCCAAGAGCGGTGTGGCTCGTGAATTGCAGGAGAAAATATGAACAGCGTGCTTCAATTGAAAGGGCGGTTTGAGTCGCGGAAGGCAAATCCGCCAAATGGGCCAAGCCATCCCGTAGGTCTGCATATTCAAGCCGACGATTTGGTTCCATTGTGCGATCAACTGAAAGAGTTGCAGGCATTCTGGCGTGGGCAGCCTGACATTGGCGGAGTCTTGGTCAATGTCTATTATAAGCGCATTGTTGCGAAAAGCAACCGTATCCTGTCGTTGCTGACGGACGGTAGAAACAGACCTTCGCAGACGATATGCGGTGCCAAGTTCGACTCGGAGGGAAGAAAGCATATCTTCACGCATTATGTGTCGGCTGATTCTTTGGGGAAAACGGCGGCTGAATTGCAGCGTGTCATGGAGATTGTAAAACGACAGTTTAACGGCACAATAACAACAGCCAGTGTGGAGACGATACGATCCGGAGAAATACGCATTGAGGGCATGTCAAAGACAAGATTCCTTGAGATCTTGCATGATGTGGCATACGTCGAACGATTTGGATTGGACTCGTACAACGAAATTATTGAACAGGATGCCATCGTTTCTTTGTATAAGACGCGGATGGATACAAAGTCGCTACTGTCGCAGTACGGAATAACGATTTTCGATGATCGCATCCTGAATCAGACTACGGTCAAGTTGACGGCGGAAGAATTTAGGCGTCTTAAACAGAAAGCCCCATATCTGATTGCAATGGGACTTACTGACTTCCGTGACTTGTCCGCAGATGATACAGAATCGGTAGGCACTGATGAGGAACAAGGTAGCTCCATAATACCTTCTCCGCACAGCGAGCCGGTTGTTGGCGTTATTGATACGCATTTTGACACAACTGTGTATTTTCATGAGTGGGTTGAATACACAAACGAACTGGATGATAATATTCCATTGGAGCCGATTGATTTTCGGCATGGAACCGGAGTCAGTTCCATCATCGTTGATGGACCAAGAGGAAATCCGAAGCTTGACGATGGATGTGGACGCTTTAGAGTTCGCCATTTTGGAGTCGCAAAGAATAGAGGGTTCAGTTCTTTCGCTATCCTGCGCATGATTCGTGACATTGTAAGTCGCAATACAGATGTCAAGGTGTGGAACCTGTCTTTGGGGTCGGCATTGCAGATCAACCAAAATTTCATTTCCCCCGAAGCGGCCGAGCTTGACTTGATCCAATCAGAATATGATGTCCTGTTTGTTGTGGCAGGGACAAATATCCCAGATGGTGTGAAAGATACCAATATGAGGCTTGGTGCTCCGGCCGACTCGCTAAATTCGATTGTCGTCAATTCTGTGGATTTCAATAATCGTCCGGCATCGTACACGCGTGTTGGACCAGTATTGTCGTTCTTCAACAAGCCTGATGTATGCTACTATGGAGGAGATGGGCGAACTGTAGAAGAGCGCATAGCGGTATGTGATGGGATAGGCGCGTCGTATGTCAAGGGGACTTCATACGCTGCGCCGTGGATAGCGCGGAAAGCCGCTTATCTGATTCATATCATGGGGCTGAGCCGCGAGATTACAAAGGCTTTACTTATAGATTCAGCCTCGCAATGGAACAGGGGTGTAGATATGCCGCGCAAGGGATATGGCATAGTCCCGATACACATCGACAAGATCGTGAATTCGGAGTCAGACGAGATTCGCTTTGTGGTCTATGGGACGACGGAGGAATACGAGACGCACAATTACAATCTCCCTGTGCCAGTCGTCCAGAACGCATATCCATTCTTGGCGCGGGCAACGCTTGTCTATTTCCCGCATTGCAACAGAAACCAGGGAGTTGATTATTCCGGTGCGGAACTTGATATCTCGTTTGGACGGGTTGAGATAAAAAAAAGCGGGAGCCCTGGCATCAGGACGATCAATAACAACTGGCAGACGGAAGAAGGCCATTATACGACTGAGTCGGATGCACGGAAGCTTTATCGCAAATGGGATAATGTCAAGCATATAGGGGAGACCATCAATTCGCGTGCCCGGCCCAGAAAGATGCTGGATTCTGAATTTTGGGGCATTAGCATCAAATCGAAGAGCCGTGAGAACAATGGACGACGAGATTCGTTGCCCTTTGGCATCGTAATCACGTTGAAGGAGATGAATGGCGTCAATCGTTTCGAGGACTTCATAAGTCTATGCCAGGTGCGCGGTTGGCTTGTTGAACGCCTTGATATCCGTACGCGTCTCGACATCTATGCTAAGGCGGAAGAAGAAGTCCACTTTGAATAAAAGCTTAGAGGAGAAAGTCAATGATTGAGCAGATTATCGGTAAGTCGCAGACACACAGTCTCAAGCTGTTTAGCCAAGATGAAATAAATTGGCTTGTTGAGAGCTAAGATATCGTGGAATAAGTTCTCTAATGAAAAGAAGGGAAAATGAGATGCTAAGTCTGGCAAAAACGCTTCATGCTGCAACGCACGAAAGCAAACGGCTTTGTCTAATATCGAAGTCGCCACGGAATATAGGTGGGACTGTTCTGTGTGTCGTTGTATTAGCGGTTTCAGATGTGCGTCCTTTGCGTGAAGAGATGGAACGTCGTAGAATAAGCCATGCGGCGGATACGCCGAGGGCTGTTAAGCAGGAGTTGGGGCAATACTTTACGCCAGGTCACATAGCAGATTTTATGGCAGCGCTCTTTCCAAAGGAAGATAGACAAGAAATTAAAATGCTTGATCCTGGCGCAGGCATTGGCATCTTGTCGTGTGCATTGTCTGAGCGTATCATAGCGGAGAAGTGGCATGTTGGCAAAGTCAGTGTTGACGCATACGAGATCGACGGAAATCTTGTCGGGGAATTGCGCTCAAATCTGGAGAAGGCGCTTGATTGCATTGGCGGCGATGCAAATGTCATATCTGGAGATTTCTTGACTAGTATCGCAAACGAAATGCAGAACGGTGTTTTACCGCGTTACACGCACATAATTATGAATCCGCCGTATAAGAAGATTCGTGCGGAATCAAAAGAGCGCAAAGCGGCGCGTGCATTTGGCCTTGAGACGGTCAATCTTTATACCGCATTCATGGGTGCGGCTATTGTTGCGACGGTCGATGGTGGTCATATTGTCGCGATTGTCCCGCGCAGTTTTTGTAACGGCACTTATTACAAACCATTTCGACAATTCATGCTTGACCGTTGTGCGATTGAACGTATACATCTTTTTGAAAGTCGTAACACTGCATTCAAGGACGAGTCGGTATTACAAGAGAACATCATAGTGTTACTTAGAAAGAATAGTCCGCAGGGCAATGTTGTCGTCAGCCATTCAACAGACGGTTCGTTTCAAGACGTAAAGGTGCAAACATATTCGTTTGATGTAATAGTGTCAAGTGAAGACTCGGAGCATTACATAAATATTCCCTATGGGGACGAAAAGATTGCCGACAGTAGGTTTGATGCGTTCCGCACGACTTTAGGAGGCCTTGGACTGCATGTTTCTACTGGCGCTGTCGTGGATTTTCGAACGAAGGATTCTCTTTGCAAGGATATCGAGCCAGATTGTGTGCCGTTGCTTTATCCAGTGCACTTTCGAAACAATCGTGTTTGCTGGCCAGTAGATTCAAAAAAGCCGAATGCACTTAAGTTGTCTAAAGTAACGGAAAAGATGGTTTCTCCGTCTGGTTATTATGTTGCTGTAAAGCGTTTCTCTGCAAAGGAGGAAAATCGGCGTATTGTCGCCTCGCTGATTGTGCCATCAGATTTTGCATTGCCGAAAATCGCGTTTGAGAACCATCTAAACGTTTTTATGCAAGATAAGCATGGTCTTGATAAAGATATTGCTTATGGACTGATCGTGTGGCTTAACACCACATGGATAGATGAAAAATTCCGTCTCTTTAGCGGTCATACCCAAGTGAACGCGACGGATCTTCGTAATTTGCCGTACCCTTCGGTTGAACAGCTAAAGAGCATGGGGCGTCGACTTGGGCTCATTAAAAATGAATGGACACAGGAAATTTTTGATAACATTGCCAAGGAGGTCGCAAATGAGAACTGACAATCAGGTAGAAAAAAGAATTGTTGAGGCTATAGACATCCTCGGGCAATTCGGACTGCCACGTGCTCAAATAAACGAACGGACGGCGTATTGTCTTCTTGCATTGTTGAACATCACGCCAGACAAGGCATGGGGAGAAGCGGGATCTCCACTCGTCGGGATTACGCCAATGATGGATTTTGCTCGGGAATATTACGGCAAGGATTACGCGCCCAACACGCGAGAGACATTTAGGCGGTTCAGTATGCATCAAATGGTTCAAGCTGGCATTGCACTCTATAATCCTGACATGCCAGACCGTCCAACGAACAGTCCAAAGGCGGTGTATCAGATTTCACCGACAGCACTTGACGTGATAAAGGCATATGGGAGCCGGGATTGGACAGGGAAATTATCAGCTTTCAAGAGTATGGCTTCAACGCTAACCGCACAATATGCAAAAGAACGGTTGATGGATATGGTTAAGGTAAAGATCCGCAAGGATTTGCAAGTTTCGCTTTCGCCGGGCAAACACAATGAACTTATCCGTGCTATAATTGAGGACATGGCACCGCGTTTTATTCCCGGTTCTACGTTGGTTTACATTGGTGATACAGGTGAAAAATGGGGGTTCTTTGACGATGCTCTATCCGCACGACTCGGCTTCAGTGTGGAAGTGCATGGTAAGATGCCCGATGTGATACTCTGGCAGGAAGAAAAGAACTGGCTTGTGCTTGTTGAATCCGTGACTTCACATGGCCCTGTCGATTCTAAACGATACATAGAATTGTCCGAATTGTTTGCGTCTGTCCATGCTGACAAGGTCTTCATATCGGCATTCCCAGACAAACGGACGTTCGCGCGATTCGCGCCGGATGTTGCGTGGGAGACGGAAGTTTGGGTTTCTGACAATCCTACGCACATGATTCATTTCAACGGCGACAAATTCATTGGACCATATAAGACCATATAGCATTGAGGAGTAAGGTGATGCTAAAACAACACGAAACTGAAGAGCCATTCGCGAATGTTGCTTCGCCCTGTGCAAACGCGGGAGGGCAGAAGCGAGATTGGCAGCTTGAACTGTTGGACAATCATTCCGCCTTTGGGCGTTCGCGTGTGGCGCTTGGGATGTTCAAGACGAAACAGGAGGCAGAGAATTTCTTTAAGTTCTGCCAGTCTTATCTGGTGCGCTTCCTCTTCCTCATGACCGACGAAGCATTAACGACGCTTGCAAAAGAAGTCCCGTACTTTGCCGATTGGAAGAAGGCCGGCGGCTTGATAGATTTCAACGGCGACATCAACGCCCAGCTCTGCACTCTCGTCAAGCTCACGAAGGCCGAATCTGCCTATGTCGCCAACACCATCCGCACTCTCGACAATTCCCGCCACAAGAATCAATCAAATACGGAAGTGTAAAGATATTGATTAGGAGGTGGTATGAAGAACGAGCGAGCGAATCTAACGGCAAATAAAGAATCCGAACTTCTTGAAGAGGTTGGAGGCTTTTGCCCATTATGCAAGAAGTCGTTATGGTTACATAAAGGTAGTAGAACTAGTAAGGGCTATCAGATTGCACATATTTACCCACATAGCCCAACGCAAGAGCAGCTGAATGTTTTGCGTAATGTTCCACGTGCTGAAGATTCTGAGTCAATGGACAATCTAATTCCTATTTGTTTAGACTGTCATAAGAAGCAGGATGACCATACGACTGTTGAAGATTATATGAAGCTTTACAATCTTAAAAAGCACTATCAAGGATTGTATCAGGCTCGAATAATGGCGGTGGATAGTTGTCTTGAGCCAGAAGTAAAAAAGGTATTGGAGGCGTTGCACACCGTTGATAATTCTGAATTGGTGGAGTTGACATATTCTCCCGTGCGAGTTAAGGAAAAAGTAGCTGACAAACCGTTACAGCAAAAGATACTGTCAAATGTAGTGCAATATTTCAATTTTGTCAAACAGGAGTTGCAAGAACTCGATGATGCTAAGGGCGGAAAATTTGATTTGATTGCATCGCAAGTGCGTCAGCATTTTCTTAGAGTGTCGCAGACGGACTTGTTTCAGGAACATGTATTTGATCAGATTGTGGAATGGTTGCAAAATAAGACAAATGGCGATAGAAGTGCTTGTGAAATCGTGGTTTCATTCTTTGTGCAGAATTGTGAGGTGTTCAATGCGTCTGCCAAGTAAAGTAACATCATATAACGAAAGCATTCTGCCTGTTGTGTTGATTTTAGCCAAAAAGTTGCGAGGTGGCGACATGACGGTGCTATCGTTGTTTCGCGAGAGCAAATCAGTGATAAGAGATGTTGCTGATTATTTCGTTGCGCTTGAAGTATTGTTTGCGTTAAACAAAGTTCAATTAACCGATCAGCAAGGAGGATTGCACTATGTTGGTTGAAATTTCCTGTGATAAATTCATTGATGATGGGTATGTGCGTCCTACGATAAAGTTAAATCCAGGGTTCAATGTGGTGCTCGGAGATGAGTCAGCTACAAACTCAATAGGGAAGTCAACGTTCCTGTTGATCATTGATTTTGTGTTTGGTGGTGATGACTATCTTGATAAAGCGCGGGATGTTCATGATAATGTGGGAAGGCATGCCATCAAGTTTTCGTTGATGTTCAACAATGAACAGTTTTATTTTATCCGTGATACAGTATATTACCGAAGTGTATCCGTTTGTGATGCGGAATACAAAGTCATTGGAGAGATGACGATTTCAAAGTACCGGGAGTTCCTTCGTGATAAATACCAGATCACGCAACAAGGTTTATCGTTTAGGGATTTAGTATCACGATATTCAAGGATTTATCAACGTGATAATCTCGATGAGAAAAGCCCACTTTCTGTTTATAAGGGTGAGCCAAAGAAGGATTGTGTACAGATATTATTGAAGTTGTTTGATTGTTATTCTGGCTTGGAGGAGTTGGAAGAGGCGTTGCAAGATGCAGAAGACAAGTACGCTACATTTCACGATGCAATCTCATATAATTACATCCCGGCCATTTCCACAAAGCGGGAACTGAAACGAAAACAACAGGAAATGGATGAGCTGAAAGCAAAACAAGAGGATCTTGCCAATCCCGAAATAATTAAGCAGCGGTCAGTTGAAGAATTGACAAGGATTTCAGAACTGAAAAAGCGAGTTCAGTTGTTGCGAGCCAAGAAAAGCCGCTTAGAGTCAAGGTTGAACAGATTGGAACTTAATCTGAATGTAGAGTCCGTGCCATTTCAAACCGACTTCCAGGAACTCGGTAGATTTTTCCCTGAGGTTGACCTAAAAAAACTCTCGGAAATTGAAACATTTCATTCACGTCTTACGGAGATATTGAAAGCAGAAATATTGCACGAGCAGCAAGAGTTACAGGGACAGTTTGCGGAAACTCGCTCAGAATTGGAAACTTGTGAGACAGAAATAAAGTCTTTTGACATTCCATTAGGTATTTCGCGAAAGGTGCTAGACGAGTACACGGAAATCGCAAAAGAGGTAGAGAAGATAAAAACGCAGACTAGCAATTATGATCAAGAGAAAGAACTTAAGGAGAATAGAACCTCACTACGAAATCAATTGACAGAACGTAAGGCGTTGAGAGTTCAGCAGTTGCAGGGCAATATTGATGACGCGATGCGAAGAATAAACGATTCCATCTATGATGGCAGGAAAAAGGCACCTATACTGACGCTTGCACATAACAATTATAATTTCAGTACTCCTGATGATACAGGTACTGGAATCGCATATAAGGGACTCGTTGTTTTTGACTTAGCAATATTGCAATTGACGAACCTGCCGTTCCTAATACACGATTCATTGATATTTAAGAACATTGCCGACACCCCATTGGAGAAGATCCTTGGACTTTATCAGAATGTAGGGAAACAAATATTTATTGCGTTAGATAAATCATCTTCTTACACAGAACGCACTCAAGGACTGTTAGAGGATTCGGCAGTGCTTAGGCTGTCCAATAATGGGCATGAATTGTTTGGTTGGTCATGGGGCGATAAAAATGCAGAACAATAGTATGAACGTCTAATTGAGGAGCGAAACGAGGTGAGCCTTGGCAGGGCTCAACAAGGGCTGCCACAGTGACAAAGAAAAAGTTGCACAAATGGCGATTCCACAGCGAGACGATCCTCCTTCGCGCTGCGCGCTACGGAGGATAAGTACGATAGAGGCGATCGAGCGACTTGGCGCATCTCTTGAGTATGTCGTCATGCATGATGACGAGGAAGAGGCCGAGTGCATCCGCGAAGAGTTGCGCAGGCTGACGGATGAAGTTTGACGGCATAAGGCGTTTGAAGAGCGCGGCAGTGTGGTATGATTTCACCATGAGCGGTAAGGAGTGAAGGTGAGAAGTCGTGAAACAGATCGGACAAAGGCAAATTGCCCGCGGTATACATTGAGCGACAAGATGATTTCGCTTGTCGCCGAAATAACAGAAGTCGCTCCGCACCTTGAAATGCGCGAAAGAAACAACAAATAGCTAAGTTGGATAATTAGGAGTTATTGAGATGTCCAAGCAAGAAATAATAAAAATTTTCGGGGATCGAAAGATTCGCTCCGTTTGGGATGACGAGGCGGAGATTTGGTACTTCTCCATTGTCGATGTGGTGGCGGTGTTGACCGAAAGCAAGGATCCGCTTGCCTACTGGCGGAAATTGAAGCAACGCCTCAAAGCCGAGGGAAATGAAACCGTGACAAACTGTCACGGGTTGAAATTGCGGGCCGCAGACGGCAAGATGCGCATGACGGATGTGGCGACCGCCGAACAGATGTTTCGCGTTATACAGTCGATTCCCTCGCCCAAGGCCGAGCCGTTCAAAATGTGGATGGCCAAAGTCGCGGCGGAACGGATTGACCAGATGCAGGATCCGGAACTTTCCATCCAGCAGGCGCTGGCGGATTACAGACGGCTGGGATATACGGAGAAGTGGATTACCCGCCGCCTCAAGTCCATTGACATTCGCAAGGACTTGACGGACGAATGGAAGGCGCGCGGTGTGGAGGATGAGCGCGAATACGCAAAGCTCACCAATACAATCTACAAGGCGTGGGCCGGCATGACAGCAGGGGAGTACAAGCGATTCAAAGGGCTCAGGAAGCAGAATCTTCGCGACAATATGACGAACATGGAGCTGATTCTAAGCATGCTTGCCGAGGAATCCACACGCGAGATATCTGCCGCGACGCGGCCGGACAACATGATCGATCATCACAAGGTCGCTGCCAGTGGAGGAGGTGTGGCAAGAAATGCCCGAATCGAAATAGAGCAAAAGACAGGGCGCAAGGTCATATCACCTCTCAATGCATCGGATGTTGGAGCACTCGATGTCGAAACCGGCGATATGTTGCCGCTGCCGACATTCCCAACCTCAAAGTGATGGCGTCAGATATCATATTCGTCGACTAACCGCTCAGGGCAGATTGAAACGTATCGGTGGGCGTAAAGGCGGCCATTGGGAAGTTGTAAAAGGCGCATAGATGAAGAAGCGAGGAGGCGAAAGTTGTGACGCCGCTCCAAGCCCTTTGTAAAGAAGAGATGCAATTATAACATATTGAGAAAGTAGGTCTGACCGAGCTATCCGTGTGAATGTTCATGAAGATAACTTTTTAGATTGCTTTCGCTCGGGGCCTTGCGGCACCACTCTAGCGACTGCCTACGGCAGCGACCTTCGGTCGGTGGATATTCTTCGCAGTTCGCGCACACTCTCTTGCGACTTTGCTTCGCAAAGCTCCTCGCGTTGCTCGTCGGGGGACCTGATGATTTTGTCGCAGGTGTATCTCGCGCTCAGCCAACCCGACGCCTGTGGCGCGGGCGAATCACTATGAGATTTGGAGTCTTGGATATTGGGAGGTGTATAGCTCCTAAACTCCTAATCTCCTAAACTTCAAGAGTAATCGATAGTGCAGTTAGTATGCAGGAATGGTATAATAGAGCGCAGTGAACTACATTTTAATATTTTTAGCTGGCGGGTTAGGTAGTCTATTGCGATATGCGATAGGACTCATCTTGCCGTCATGTTTCTTCCCTTGGGCCACAGTCGCAATTAATGTCATAGGAAGCTTTGCGATTGGGCTTCTGGGTGGGGTAGGCTCAAGGATGGGGTGGAGTGATAATCTGCAGCTCGCACTTACAGTAGGTCTTTGCGGAGGCTTTACAACATTTTCGACTTTTTCAAAGGAGGCGCTTTCTCTCGCAACAACAGGGCGCTGGGGCGCTTTCAGCCTGTATATCATTGGAAGTGTTGTTATTGGACTTGCGGCAACAGCAGTCGGATTTATGTGTACGAGAGGATGAAAGAATGGATAATTTAAGGCAGATGCTCGCGACGATGTCGCCGGAGGAGTTTCGTGCGGCGGCACGGGAGCGTGAGCTTGAGGAATGGCGCAGCACTAACCGCTTTTGCGGCAAGTGCGGCTCGTCGATGCAGCCGCATGCCAATGCGGCTGAGCGTGCGCTTGTGTGTCCTAAGTGCGACTATGCGGCATATCCTAAACTTTCACCGGCCGTGATTGTGCTTGTGACAAAAGGGAATAAAATCCTTTTGCAGCGCAATACGCATTATAAACTTCGAAACTGGACGCTTGTTGCGGGATTCGTCGATGTCGGCGAGAACTTTGAGGATGCCGTTCGGCGTGAGGTCATGGAAGAGGCTTCCATAGAGGTCAAGGATCTTCGGTACTTTGGCTCTCAAACTTGGCCGTTCCCGTCGAATATTATGGTTGGATTTCGCGCTGAGTACGCATCCGGAGAGCTTACGCCTGACGGTGAGGAGGTTGTTGAATCGGGATGGTTCGATCGGAATAACCTTCCGGAGATTCCGCATAAAGGTTCAATCGCTCGTGCGATGATCGATGCATGGCTTGAAGAGCAGGATGCGGCTCAAAGGACCTTGTAACGGGAAATTGTTATGTCGATTTATTGTCTTGATGATGCATCGTTTGATTTTCCGCCTCCAGAAGAGGCGGATGACGAGTATGATGGTCTCTTGGCGATAGGCGGAGATTACAACCCGGATAGATTGCTTAACGCGTATTCAAACGGTATCTTTCCTTGGCCGGTAGCGGAAGGGCGGCCCATTACATGGTTCTCTCCCGATCCGCGTTTCGTTTTGAAAGCCGAAGATTTTCGAATCCCAAAGTCTTTGAAGAAAACGCTTAAGAAGGGTCTCTTTGAATATCGCGTTGATACGGCGTTTGCGGAAGTTATTCATGAGTGTTCTATTGTGCCGCGTTCAGGACAGAACGGCACGTGGATTACCTACGATCTTGAGAAGGGATACTGTGAACTTAACCGCCTTGGGTTTGCGCACTCCTTTGAGGCATGGCAGGACGACAAACTCGTCGGCGGGTTTTACGGTGTCGCGATAGGCTCTTGCTTTTTCGGGGAATCGATGTTCGCGCGCGTTTCCGATGCGAGCAAGTGCGCCTTTGCGCATTTTGCAGGGATTATGTTCGAGAACGGTCTCCCGTGGATTGACTGCCAAGTCCATACGGACCATCTTGCGAGATTTGGCGCGAAGGAAATCCCTCGCACCGAATATTTATTGATGTTGCGTGACGCGTTAAAGACTTGCTGACCAGCGCCAAGAGGTCCACCAGCGGGGGCTACAGGGTCATATTCGTCGACTAACCGCTCAAGGCAGATTGAAACGTATCGGTGGCACGAAGGGTGGTCGATGGGAAGTTGTAAAAGGCGTATAGAGGAAGAAGCGAAGAGGCGAAAGTTGTGACGCCGCTCCAAGCCCTTTGTAAAGAAGAGATGCAATTATAACATATTGAGAAAGTAGGTCTGACCGACTTTCTCAAAGTGAAAACCTCTGCGTCTCTCCGCCTCAGCTTCCTCTGCGTTAAAACAGAGGAATTATTTGATTTTGTTGTAATTCCAACGAAATCAAATAATTCCCGATTGTGTTGGTGTTGAAAAAGCAGTATCATCCTGCTGTCCAATCGGAAATGGGTTCCGGGGCGACAAAATTATGAAAGTGAGGTGCGGTTATGCAATTCCAGAAGTGCTCTATTTGCGGCAAGATTGTCGCAATGGTTAAAGAAGGCGTTCCTGATACTATTTGTTGCGGAAAGCCGATGGAAAAACTTGAGCCCAATACGAGCGATGGCGCAGGCGAAAAACATGTGCCGGTAGCTGAAGTGAAAGGGGATGTTGTTGCGGTTAAAGTCGGGTCGGTTGAGCACCCGATGATTAAGGAGCATCACATCGAATGGATAGCGGTCGAAACTTCTTCGGGCAATCAGCGCAAAGTGCTCGACCCGCTCGGCAAGCCTGAGGCGATGTTCGCGCTGCTGCCAGGCGAGAAGGTGAAGGCCGTTTATGAATATTGTAATCTACACGGGCTTTGGAAGTTAGATATCAAATAGAAAGGGATGCCATATGAGATGTGTAAGATATTTCATTGTGACGCGTTTGGCGTCTGCGATGCTGGTATTGTCGATGGCGGTTTTTACGGGTTGTCGCTCAACGCGGCAATCTGTAGATTTAACTCCGCTGGCTAATGTTGATTTGCCGCGTTATCTGGGTTGCTGGTATGAGATTGCGCGCTTTGATCATTGGTTTGAGCGTGGTATGACTCATACAAAAGCGTCTTACACGATGCGCGAAGACGGGGATATTCAAGTTGTTAATACCGGCTTAAAGGATGGCAAGATTAAAACGTCTACAGGCAAAGCGAAACGTACTGATCAACAAGGGCTTTTAAGAGTGTCGTTTTTCTGGCCGTTTTATGGTGATTACAGAATTCTTTGGCTTGATGACGATTATCAGCATGCGTTGGTAGGCGGGGGTGATTCAGATTATTTGTGGATTCTTGCGCGAACGCCGACAATCGATGTATCAGTCAAATATACAATTCTATCTGAAGCAAAGCGCCGTGGTTATGATACCGATAAACTTATTTGGGTTGAGCAGTAGTGATGAATTTCGCGCCTATCATTATCGGCGGAAATTTTGGATACGAAACCAATAACTTATAATGCCCATATATATTTCTTAGTCTATTGTCTAATTAAATGCCTATACGTTAAGGACATTTACTTTTCCAAGTCAGCTCCATAAAAAATATAAGAAAACGGGATTGCAATTCTGTATACATTGATATTCTTGAGAAGGCGTTTATCGTTTTCAAGCTCGGCAGTTATTCGCGAAATCTGCGTAATGAACTAAAGAAGAGTCGTAAGGTATATTTTTATGATCTTGGAATTCGAAACTATGTTCTGGGAGACTGGTGTGCACTTGATCTTCGCGGCGGAGATGAGGTCGGGCATATTTGGATTTATGATTGATTCCGTCTTCACCGATGACGAGGATGTGTTTTTCTTCTGTGTTGATTCGTGAGCCGTTGGTTTTGACGTCTTTCAGACCGAAACACCAATTATTCGCGAAAAATGGTATAATATCGGCATAAAATCAGTATGATATGAGTGCGAGCGAAAATCAGATTATCGTCTATCAGCCGAACGAAACCGTCCGGTTGGATGTGCGGTTGGAAAATGAAACGGTGTGGCTGACACAGGCGCGTCTTGGCGTGTTGTTTGGTGTCGATAGAACGGTTGTGAATCGACATATTCACAACATCTACAAAACGGGAGAGTTGGAAGAGTCGGCAACTTGTGCAAAAATTGCACAGGTTCAAAACGAGGGTGGGCGTTCAATTACGCGTATTGTTCCTTTCTATAATCTCGACATGATCATTGCGGTTGGATATCGCGTTAATTCTCTACAGGCTACGCGATTTCGACAATGGGCGACTCGTGTGCTGAAAGAGTATCTGCTGCGGGGATATTCGGTCAATGCCCGCCTGAGTCAACTTGAGGATAAGGTAGACCGGCGGCTCGCAAGGCATGAACGCGATATAATCGAACTGAAAAACAAAGTCGATTTCTTCGTGCAGACTGAGACACCACCGTTGCAGGGTGTGTTTTACGACGGGCAGTTGTGGGACGCGAGGGCGTTGGTGCTGAAGTTGATCGGAAGCGCAAAGAAGTCGCTTGTTCTGATCGACAACTGTGCGACGGCGGAAACTCTTGACCTGTTCGCCAAGAAGCGCAAGGGCGTCAAGGTGACGATTATCACCTCGGAGCATTGCGACAAAAAGCATGTGCCGCACCGCAAGATTTCGGACGCCGACATCGCAACCTTCAATGCGCAGTACCCTTGTCTCGCCGTCCGCTACAATGAAGCCTTTCACGACCGCTTTCTGATTGTCGATGACAAGGAACTGTATCTCATTGGCGCGTCGCTGAAAGATTTGGGAAAGAAGTGTTTCGGCTTTACCAAAATGGATGCAGGCGAGGTTGTGCGAATCAAGAAGGCGGCGTTTGGAACGGCTTAAGATAATTAATGGAGATTACAAAAATGAAAAAAGAAGATGGCGTGAAATTGAGTAAGAGGACGGCTGATGGAAAGATAGCATATTTGATTAAGCCTATTCTGAAGGTGTTGCAGGATGCGGGCGGTCAGTTGGAGCGTTCTGAAATTAAGGAGCGTATTGCCGATTTGGATGATCAGATTGCCGAGTATGCAGAGGGTGTAAAGAAATCCAAGAAGACTGGGAATGTTTACAAAGAGTTCGATTTTAAGTTTAATTTTGCAATCAAAGACTTGCTTTTCACCGAGCTGGTGACATTCTCGTATGCATCACCAGTAGTGTTAACGGAAAAAGGCGAGAACATTGATTTGGATAAACTTGATGTTTGGGCTATAATTGAGGACTCTAAAAAGCATTGGGAAGAACTTAGCAAGAATAGGAAGAAGAAGGATATTGATCTGAGCGACAGCGAAGAGGCGCCTCAGGCAGAGGAAAAGATCAGGGACGACTTCAAGGAAACCCTGCTTGCAGCTATAGCAAAGATGTCGCCTAAGAAGTTTGAGGCATTTTCAAGGGCGCTATTAAATAAGATGGGAGTGGAGTTTACGGAAAAAGGCGTTCAAGTCAGTAATGATGGCGGCATTGACGGATACGGTTATCATGTTGATCGTAATGATTTTCGTACAACGCGCGTGGTGATACAGTGCAAGCGGTATAATGTGGGGCCGGTGTCCGAGCCGGAGATCAATCAGTTTTTGGGTGCGATGAACAAATATCAAGCGGATTACGGAGTGTTCATCACAAATGGTCGGTTCACAAGCGCGGCAAGGGTCGCCGCAAAGGAAGGCTCTCCGATTACATTGATCGACGGCAATGAATTGGTGAGGCTGGTTATACGATATGAGTTGTATATAAAGCCAGTTCAGACTTATGTGCTGGACGAGTTTTATGATTCGAATGAGTAGGCTAAGAAAATAGTATTATTAACAGGAAATTATTTTTAGGTGGAATAAGAATGTCACAATATGTCGATCTGATTGTAAAATGCACTGCAACGGTTGCTGCTCGACTAATAGATGAGATGCAAAGTTTTATCATGCAACCAGAATTGTCAAAAAAATGGTTGGTCGGCGAGATATCTGAGAAAGAGAAAAGAAGGACAATGTCCGAGATTATTGCTAATTTTTTCTATAAAGATATTTCTGGCGAGGTTGTCGCATTATTAGCTCTTGTATACATGCCAGCAGGAGAAGCATATAATGAGGGACGCTTATGGGTTGCTAATGTTGTTCCCAGATTAAAAGATCATTTCGAACCGCTAGAATACAATCGTATTGTTCAACAATTTGCAGACGATGTACTTGGACCTGTCCTTGCGCAGAAGTTTTCAGAGTTGACGTATGAAATTTCAGGACCAGATGACAAAACTTCAAGTGACAACACGGTTGAGGAAGATTATGACAATGTCTATGATGAGCGGTACGCTGATTTTAAGATAGGAGTTTCTCCTACGGGCGCGCCCATTATGTATACATGCGAGCCGAAACGGTTAGCCAATTTCTTTGGTGCGAATCCTGGAGCACCGCAGTTTTTAACGCCCGTCTTTTTTAGGACTTCGGTTCTGGATAAATATAGAGATGAACCGAGCCGCTATGATGTGGAAAGTGGTTGTTTGCGATGCAAGAGAGATGGAAGTGTTTTGTGGTGCATACCGATAGATAATCATGGAACAGATTGCGTGAGTGTCAGGCTGGGAGACCTCGGGTCTCTGCCATATGCGCAACAACTTCACTTTGCGTCACAAAATGTGTTAAAGGGCGAGGTGAGCGACACGTTCTTTAGGTCGCAGATTGATGCGGAGTTCTGTGATTCAACACACCCAGTTGCGGTGTTTAAGAGTAGTTATTACAAATTGCTAACTGTAGGGTGGGAAGAACTGGGATGGCATCTTCTTTTGCCGCTCACGGAGCAAGATCAACATTATATGTCGGCATTAAAGCTTTTGACGCATAACGAACAGAAAGAGTTTGACGAGCAGATCCTTGCATTAACCAAGATATTGATTGATTCCTTGAATGAAAAAGAGTTGCATAGGTTTTTGTCTTGCGATGAGCGAGGCATATCGTTGTTTGATAAGGTTCTTAAACAGCGCAATGTTTTTGGCTCAGAGCAATATGTAAAGTTTCTTAGGGATTTGCAGGATATTCGGTCAACATTTGTTGCGCATAGGAAAGGTGAAAAGTATATCAGGGTTAGTAGGCGTATAGGTTTGGATCGTCTTTCTCTATCGGAAGTCTTGAAGCGTCTCTTTGTTGAGGGAATAAACTTTTTACAGTTCTTAACTGAGAACATCGATAAATTCAAGTAGAGGTCAACAGATGATGGGCGATAGCAGATTAATGGAGGAAAAAGCTTATGACTGTTGCAACGATGGGCGTAAGACGCGCCTTGGTGATGTTGGCGGCAGTGGCCGCGTTAAACCTATTTGCTGAAGGAGAACCGAAGATGCCTATGTTGAATTGGATGGGAAGAGAAAAGGCGACGAAGTCTGTTAAGGATGTCGTCATGAAGATATTGCGCGAGGATAAGTCGCTGTCGTATGGTACGGACGACAATCTTCTTGTGCATGGTGATAATTTGGAAGCGTTGAAGGCGCTGTTGCCGTTCTATGCCGGTCAGGTGAAGTGTATCTATATTGATCCTCCCTATAACACCGGCTCTGCGTTCGAGCATTACGATGACAATCTTGAACATTCTACCTGGCTCAACATGATGTATCCGCGCCTCAAGCTTTTGCGCGAGTTCCTGCGAGAGGACGGCAGTATCTGGGTGAACCTCGATGATAACGAGGTTCATTATTGTCGTGTTATAATGGATGAGATTTTTGGGCGGCAAAACTTTATGTGCGATGTTGCGTGGGAGAAGCGGTATTCTCCGCCGCCTGATACAAAGGATATTGGCTATATTCATGATCACATTCTTGTCTATCGGAAGTCAGCGATGTTTTCTCGTAATTTGCTTCCGTTGACAGATGATCAGAAGGGACGATATAAAAATCCTGACAACGATCCTCGTGGATCTTGGAAAGCCGCAGATTATACATGCAGGTTTAGTGCACAACAAAGACCAAATCTATTTTATCCAATAATCCACCCAGTTACAGGTGAAGAGGTATGGCCAAAAGAAACACGAGTGTGGGCAAATTCTAGAGAAGAGCATGAAAAGAATGTGCGTGAGAACCGCCTGTGGTGGGGCAAGGATGGTAAAGCTCGAGTTCCTGCAAAGAAAAACTTTCTTTCCGATATACAACAAGGGATGATGCCGATGTCACTGTGGCATTACGAGTTTGCTGGTACGAACCAAGATGGAAAGAAAGAAAATCTGAAGTTGTTTGGGAATTTGCCGTTCGGAACGCCCAAGCCCGAGAAGCTGATAAGCATCGTTCTTACAATTGCTACTAATCCAGGCGACTTGGTGCTTGATTCGTTCCTAGGCTCTGGAACGACAACAGCTGTTGCGCAAAAGATGGGGCGGCGATGGATAGGTATTGAGATGGGCGATCACGCGAAAACGCATTGCGTTGTGCGGATGAAGAAAGTTGTAGACGGTGAGCAGGGCGGCATTTCAAAGTCGGTTAAGTGGCAAGGTGGCGGTGGGTTTCGTTACTACGAACTGGGCGAGGCGATTTTGAAAGAGGATGGCTCGCTTACAAGTGATATTCCGTTTGAGGTGATGGCGGCGCATGTATGGTTTTCTGAGACGAAGACGCCGTATGCCGGCGACAAGAAATCCACCGTGCTCGGTGTTCATGAAGGGACTGCGTATGTGCTTCTCTATAATGGTATTCTTAAGGACAGGAGCGTAAACGGCGGCAATGTGCTTACGAGAAAGACGCTGGAGGTGATACAGGCGGATTTGGCGGCTCACGAGGACGGCTCGCGAGGACGCTCGCCCTCCCAAGGTGCTCGCCCTCCCGAATATGAGAAGATTGTCGTGTATGGCGAGGCGTGTCGATTGATGGCATCGACTTTGCAGGCGTTGAAGATTGAATTTCGCCAAACGCCTTATGATTTGGTGACGAGGAGATGAGGGTGATGAGTATGACATTAACGAGATATCAGAACAACACACTGGCTGCAGTCAAGGCATATTTCGAGAGATGTGCATTCGAGTCGCCCGAAGTAGCCTACAAGACGGTGACGGCAGGGGGCGACATTCGATTGCGCCTTGGGTCGGATTATGGATACAAGACGCCGAAGGGAATGGAGGATGTGCCTACGGTCTGTATCAAGGTTCCGACTGGTGGCGGCAAGACGATTCTTGCCGCACATTCTCTGAAAATCATAGCCGAATCTCAGTCAAAGGAGTTTCCGTTTGTGTTGTGGTTCGCGCCGAGCGACACGATACGCAAGCAGACGGCGGATGCTTTCAAGAAAGCGTTGCATCCGTACAGGGATGAGCTTGATCGTCAGTTTGCAGGACGCGTTAAGGTGTTCGATCTTGATGAGAAGTTTCAGATATTGCCAGAAGATATTTCGGATAATCTCTGTATCATCGTGAGCACCGTTCAGGCGTTCGTCCATGAGGAAACCGGCAAATACAATGTCTATCGGCACAATGAAGACATGGAGCGGCATTTCGGGGATATTTCGCTTGAGATGGGGATGGAATCTCAAGATGAGGAGTCGGGCGGAGATCCGACGAAGCCAAAGTTTTCCTTCGCCAATCTCTTGTATCATATTCGCCCGATCATTATTGTTGATGAGGCGCACCACATGGTGACAGACCTTTCGCAGAAATCGCTTGTACGCCTGAACCCAAGCGCAGTTTTGGGTTTGACGGCGACGCCTGGACGAGATAACAATGTCCTTTACAGCGTCTATGCACAAGAGCTTTTTGATGAAGAGATGGTTAAGCTCCCGATTGAGCTGACGGAATACAAACTTGACTGGGAGAAGGCTGTCATTTCGGCGAACGCCAAGCGCGCACAGCTTGCAAAATTGGCGGCGGCGGAAAATGCTGCAAGAGATGGCAAGTATATTCGTCCAATTGTTTTATTTCAGGCGACGCCGAAGAATGGCGATGTTCCAGTCGAGAAACTGAAGGCGTATCTGACGGACACATTGAAAATTCCAGAAGAGGAAATCAAGATTGCGACTGGCGACCAAAAGGAGCTGGATGACGTCAATGTCATGGATCCGGCCTGCAAGGTTAATTATGTCATTACCGTTCAGGCGTTAAAGGAAGGGTGGGACTGCCCGTTTGCATATGTCTTTTGTTCGCTCGCAAATGTCGGCAGCAGCAAAGACACGATTCAGCTGTTGGGTCGTGTAATGCGTATGCCGTATGCCAAGAGGCGTAAAACGCGCGAGTTAAATCGTGCGTACGCGTTTGTGATGAGCAGGGAATTCGGCATGGCCGCCAAGGAATTGACAGAAGGACTTAAGAAGAAGGGATTTTCGGAGGTTGAGGCATTCAAGGCTGTGCAGGAGAATTTGCCTGAGATGGAGGGCGGTCAGGGAGAATTGTTCTCTGTGGCGTTGGATGTGGTAAAGTTGGATAAGGAGACATTAGATAGCCTTATCTTGCCTTCGAGCATCACGATTCAAGATTTTGCAAGTGGCGATGGCGAGATACGACTTTCTGGGGTTGAGAATGATGGAGAGATTGA
This sequence comes from Kiritimatiellia bacterium, assembly GCA_045656225.1. Lineage (GTDB taxonomy): Bacteria > Verrucomicrobiota > Kiritimatiellia > RFP12 > UBA1067 > UBA1067. The sequence goes on from JAZOQU010000053.1 coordinate 22,981, forward strand.
GCAGATAGCTGAACAGCTTGTACGAAATGGCTTGCAGGAGAAAGCGCATGAGTTGAAGCTTAAGCACCAGAAAAAGAAAGCGCAGGTCGCATCTCCGATTCCCGCAAAAGCACATCCATGGAGGTTTCCAAGGCTTTGCGTTGAGATAGATGGCGATAGCCTGTTTTCGACAGATGCTGTATATGAAACAATCGGAGAATCTATATTAGATTTTCTTCCGGATGAGCTCTCAGCTAATGAAATATCAATTAGCGGCAATGACGGAAAAACATTCATCTTGAAGTTGGACGGGAACGAGATGACTGCGCGGTTTGCGACAGATGCGCATACTGAGTATCTGAAAGGTTTTTCGGGTAAGATAGAAGAGTCTGATGTCGTAAATGTGCTTGATGGTCTTACCAAAGACTGTGTATTGTTGTTGCAGTCTGAAAAGCGGCATTGGCTATCTAAGATTGTTTCGGGTCTTCGCGTTAATCATGGTATGACCTGCGAACAGATGGTTTTGGTGCGTTATCAGATCAAGCAACGCGTAGAGTGGCATTTGAGCGACGCGCTTGGCAAGGCACGACGCAAGGCGTATCAGCAGACGTTCAGTCTTGGCGGTGATTACAAGCTTTCTCTGGATTTGCCAGGAGGGTTTATGTTAGATGAAACCATATATGCTGGTAATGCTGATGTCTATAATGGAAGTTGGCGGTTTAAGAAGCACTATTTGGGGACTTATGCTATACCGAAGTTTGATGGCAAGAAGCCATTTGGCGAGGGGGAGGAGTTTGAATGTGCTAAACTGATTGATTCTTCGTCTATGGTGCGATATTGGCTCCGAAATAAGGATTCAGATTCATCATCATTTCGCTTGCCGATGGGCGGTAAGACAGAGTGGTTTTATCCAGATTTTATCGGTGAGCTTGTGGATGGTCGACTTTTCGTTTTAGAGTACAAAGGAGAACTAACAGGACAATCCATCGATACAGTTGAAAAGACGGCCATTGGGAAGCTTTGGGCAGAGCAAGACCGTTCGCGATATGTTTATGCGACAATAAATGCTTCTGATCCTAGTGGATTAACCATGGCGCAACAGATAGAAGCGGCGTTTAGCTAACATCCATTCAAAGGAAGTCTAAAAAAGATAGTTTATGAAAGGACAACCAATGGTGTAAAAGATGTAATAATAAGGGTGATTTGATAATAAACTTGATGATGGGGTGCTAAAATGTCGTTATGAAAGGATAGGAGAAATGAAACGAAAAGGCGTTATTTACATTCTGACGAATCCGGCATTTCCCCAATATGTAAAGATTGGGTATGCGCATGATTTAGAAAAGCGATTGAAGCAATTGAATCGTAGCGAGACTATTCCGTATGCTTTTCGCGCTTATGCGATTTATGAAGTTGAAAGTGAACTTACCGACAAAGATTTGCATGCGCTTATAGACAGCATTAATCCTGAATTGCGGACGATAGAAAATTTTGACGGTAAGAAACGTGTCAAAGAATTCTATGCGATGGCGGCAGAGGAAGCATATCATTTGTTAGAATGTATAGCGAAAATAAGCGGTACAACAGACCGACTAAAGCGAATGAAGCCAGAGGGGCACGAAATCGAGGATGAGAATACGGCGCGCGAAGTTCAGGAATCGGCGCGGCGCGGTCCGTTTCGGTTTAGTATGTGTGGAATTGTAAGTGGGGAGGAAATAGAATTTGTGAAGGATGGTACAAAGAGGGCTGTTGTTGTTGATGATTGCCATGTTCGGTTTGCTAATGAAACCACGTCTCTTTCCGCATTGGCTAAATATTTATTGAAGTGTAAACATCCTGTACCTGGGCCGCAGTACTTTAAGTATAAGGACAAGGTTCTTGCCGATATTCGTAAAGAACGAGGTGTGTGATTGTGAAAGTGTGAGCATGTGCGGTGTGAAAGGATCCTTTGAAATGAAAGATGAGAAAGTGCCAGATAATCAGGGTGATATAATCATTTATCAGACGGAGGATGGCGTAACGAAGATTGATGTTCGCTTCGTTGATGAAACTGTTTGGTTGACGCAACAACAAATGGCGTTGCTGTTTCAAACATCTCGTACAAATGTTGTGGAACATATAAAAAATATCTATCAAGAAGGTGAGTTAGATCCAAAATCAACCTGTCGGGATTTCCGACAGGTTCGAGAGGAGGGAGGAAGGCGCGTTGCGCGGCAGATTCCTCATTACAACCTTGATATGATTATTTCGCTTGGTTATCGGGTTAAGTCTGCTATTGCGACGCGTTTTCGCCGATGGGCGACCGAGCGGTTGAAGGAATACATCGTTAAGGGCTTTACGATGGATGACGAGCGGCTTAAGAAGCTCGGCGGCGGAAATTATTGGAAGGAACTTTTGGTATTTGGAGACAATCAAGTCGGTATCTCGCATAGCAAAGCGGAAAGGCAAGCCGCTTAAAGATGCTGATGACAAGGGGAAGCCTAAATAAGAGGATTTCGATCAGGTTACACGGGATAGTAGCATGAAAAGTGAGAATCGGCTGCTGCTTGTGCTGAAAGATAATCAAAATATGTCCTCGGGGAACCTCTAAAGGCCTGATGGAGTTGAATATTTTCGGTGACGGGCAAGAGGCTGTTGGTTACCACCGCATTTTTATAAATGCGGTGGTAGGACTTGGACGTTAGCCAAGAAGTTTTATGTCGTCATCAACTGTTCCAATGCCAGCGATGGCGAATTTAGTCACGAGTAGATTCGTGACATTCAGCGAAAGGAACGCGGGTAGCGTTGGACCTAAGTGGATATTTTTTACGCCGAGATATAATAGCGCTAAAAGGACGATGACCGCTTTTTGTTCGTACCAAGCGATATTGTAAGAAATGGGCAGTTCGTTAATATCGTTAAGTCCAAACGCTTCTTTTAGTTTTAGCGCAATAACTGTGAGTGAATATGAGTCGTTGCATTGGCCGGCGTCTAAGACGCGTGGGATTCCATTTATGTCACCTAAATCAAGTTTGTTGTACTTGTATTTAGCGCATCCCGCTGTAAGAATTACAGTGTCTTTCGGAAGTTGTTTAGCAAACTCGGTGTAGTATTCGCGGTTCTTCATCCGTCCGTCGCACCCGGCCATTACAATAAACTTTCTAATCGCGCCGGATTTTACAGCGTCGATTATTTTGTCGGCGAGCGCGAGTACTTGATTATGTGCAAAGCCTCCGATAATTGTGCCCGTTTCGAGTTGGGTAGGCGGAGGACATTTTTTCGCTTGAGCGATAATCGGTGAGAAGTCTTTTATTTTACCGTACTCACCAGGAATGTGTCGCTTGGGATTAAGTCCGGCTGTGCCAGTCGTCCAAAGTCGGTCAGCATACTTCGCGGTTTCAAGCGGCGGTACGATGCAATTGGTCGTCATTAGAATTGGGCCGTTAAAAGACTCGAATTCTTCGCGCTGTTTCCACCAGGCATTACCGTAGTTGCCGACAAAGTGCGGATATTTTTTGAATGCCGGATAGTAGTGGGCGGGTAGCATTTCTGAGTGAGTGTATACATCAACGCCAGTATCTTGGGTTTGTTCGAGCAGCATTTCAAGATCTTTAAGGTCGTGACCTGAAATCAAAATTCCAGGGTTATTCCTTACGCCGAGATTTACTTTCGTTATTTCGGGGTTGCCATAGTGAGAAGTATTGGCTTTATCAAGAAGCGCCATTACATCTACGCCGGCTTTCCCCGTTTCCATTGTAAGGGTGACGAGCGCATCAAGCGAGAGCGAGTCATCTAGCGTTGATGCGAGCGCTCGTTGTAAAAACGCGTCGAGCTCAGCTTTATCGAATAAAAGGGCGTTCGCGTGCTTCATATACGCGGCGAGCCCTTTAAGACCGTATGTAATCAGTTCGCGAAGGCTACGAATATCTTCTTCGATTTTCATCGAAGAAAGAATGCCGATAGTCGCCGCCTTTGTTGAGAAGGTGTCTTTATTACCAGTCCAATTAGCTGCGTCGGGTAACTTGGACTTATTCGTGAGTTGAGATAGAAGCGTTTCTTTTGCGGCGAGAGTTTTTTCAATCGCTTTAGTAATCGCGCTCGCGTCAAAATTAGCATTGGTAATAGTGATAAAAAGATTTTGTGTAATAAGATGATTTGTTTCTTTGTCTATGGTTTTACCTTCAGCGCGCAAGCGTGAAGTTACTGCGCATAGACCTTTCGTCGTCCAAACAAGAAGATCTTGGAGTTGTGCAACCTCTGGTTTCTTGCCGCATACACCTTGTAAGGTGCAACCTTTATTGCCGGCGGTTTCCTGGCATTGGAAGCAGAACATTTTATTGTTCATATTCTTTCTCCTTTCGTTTTATGGTTTTAAAACGATGGTATGATAACAAAAGTTTTTCTATTAGTATGTTGGCGAAACAACAAAAACAGAATTATTAATTTTTGTTGTTTCTCCAACAAAATTAAATAATTCCTGATTGTTTTAGTGTTGAAAAAGATGTATCATTTCGCCGTCCAATCGGAAATGGGTTCCGGGGCGACGTCGAAAGAAAGTGAGGTGGAATATGAAATATGTACGATACTCTCACTCTCCGCAGTTTAAATTGATCTAAAGTATTTTCTTTTGCCGAATTAAGAAATGGTATAATATTTACAATTGAGAAAGGTTTTATGTACAGAAATTTTACGACATTGCCGGTAATGTGCAAACTCTTCGAGGGAATACCTTCGGCGAGGATCAATGAGCTTTTTACGCACCTCGCAGTACGCGAAGTTGCGCTGAAAAAGGGCGATGTGCTTTTTCGGTCCGGCACTAAAATTACCGAGTTTGCAGTTATTATTTCCGGTCGATTGGCTATATCGTCTTATGACGCCGACGGCCATCGTAAGATTATCGAGTTATTAGAGTCGATGGATACGGTTGCGATTTCGCTCGCGGTCGCTGATGTTCAGTCTGTTGCGATTTCGGTGGAGGCGCGTCAGGATTCCGAGGTGATTTTATTCAATGCCAATAAGATTCTCAATCCGGTAGGAAAGCCGAGCGAAGAGCATATAAGACTCTTAAGAAACATAACCAAGGAACTCGCCCGGAAGACGGTCTTATTAGGTCGAAAGATGCGAATTATTTCCAGCCGCGGAATTTCAGAGAGATTGATGAAGTATTTAATCGAAGAATCCGTTAGAAGAGGTTCAAAGGAGTTTGACATCCCTTACGATCGCCAGGCTTTAGCGGATTATCTTTGTGTTGAGCGCAGTGCGCTTTCAGCAGAGATAGGTAAGCTCGTAGACAAGGGCGTTATCGAGTCACATAAAAGTCATTTCAAACTATTATAGCGGGATATTATAATTAAAATAAATATGAAACCAGAGACAATACCGATGACGATGGCGATTCGCGCGCTTAAAGCGGCGAAGGTGGATTTTGAACTGTTTACCTACGATTATACTCCACACGGTGGGACGGTAGAGTGCTCGAGAGAATTAGGGATCGATCATCACGCGACGATTAAGACGATAATTTTAGAGGACGAAACGAAAAAGCCTTTTGTCTGCCTGATGCATGGCGATAAGGAAATTTCTGTTAAAAATCTCGCTCGTGCGCGAGGGGTTAAGACGGTTGCGACCTGCGCGCCTGAAGTCGCCGATCGCCATTCCGGTTATCATGTCGGAGGAACTTCACCATTCGGCACGAGAAAGCGTATGAAAGTTTACATCGAAGCGACCATTTTCGATCTGCCGCGAATTTACATAAACGCTGGTCACCGCGGCATTTGCGCGGCGATGGCGCCCGAAGCGCTTGAAGTTGCGCTCAGCGAAACTGAACGCGTCAGTGTAGCGATATGATATTCAGTAATTTAAGTATCATCATTTATTTTAAGATTCAGCTATGGCGATGACTGTTGTTTATGAGGTTAAAGGCGGATTGTACATCAATCTTACAAACCGTTGCCCTTGTTCGTGCAAGTTCTGTATTCGCGGCAATGGCGAAGGGGCATATGGCTCGGATCCCCTCTGGTTAGAGCGCGAGCCGACGCGCCAGGAGGTTGTTGACGCGATTGAGGCCGCGAATCCTCCATCTTATTCTGAAATCGTTTTTTGCGGATATGGCGAGCCGACAGAAAGATTGGATGATTTAGTTGAGATTGCACAATATCTTAAAAGTAAGTATCCGTCGCTTCCGATTCGGTTAAATACGAATGGTCTTTCAGATTTAATAGCGGGAGAGCCTACAGCTCAGCGCTTTAAGGGGATAATTGACACTATCAGTATCAGTTTGAATGCTTCTACGGCTGAAGCATATTGCGAAATGTGCCGCCCCCGTTTTGGACTCGAATCATACGATGCGATGCTGAGTTTTACTTCGCAGGTTCGCGAGTTTGTTCCAGAGGTGGTGATGTCGATCGTCGCGACTTCTGACACTCCCGAAACTGAAATTGCCGCCTGCCGCGATATCTGCGATAAGCTTGGAGTTTCACTACGCGTGCGAACCTATATATCTTCGGAGTAGCCGGACAATAAGGTGAGGTAGGATTTTATGTCAGTTTTAAAAAGGTCTCTTCGATTATATGTTCAGAGGGTGATGACAAGCGCGGGTGTTCCGCACGGTGGAGATAGCTTAGGGTCCCCTCGGTATTCCAATGTTCCGCCTGCATACGAAGGACGTAATTTTACATACGAAGAATAGGTAACAATTAAGTCGGATCAAGTTTTGACGTATACACTTTCGACATGTTTGATTTGGTAGAGACGGTGGCTTTACCGTCGAGCATCTCAAAGGTTATATCGAGATAAGCGGGCGAACGTATAAAGTGGATGCGTGCCGTGAATTGGTCTGGACGCGTCCATGCTCCTGCCGCAGCGATGGACTGTTCTCCGCCTGAGATTTTGCTGAGTGTGTCGGTATTTTCTTTTTCGGCTGCAAATTTCCCGCTTGCCCATTCGCCGCTGCCTACCCGGACTGATTGTGTGCCGAAGCCGTTTTCGATTGTGAGTATTTTTGTTTTATCGTCGTAGCCTATGCTTGAAATCGCAAGAGCATTTGTAGAATCGGTTTTCAAGTTTTTGAAAGCGCTTATCGCGGCATCGGTTGGTTTTGCTGTATTTAGCGGAGGCGCGATAATGAGTTTCGCGGAGCGGTCTCGGAGTTTTTTGAGCGCCGCGGGGTTTTCTGGGAGAACTTTTTCAGAAAGCGCCGGAAGTATCGTGTCATAAAATGCGTTGAGAGACGGTTTATTGGAACTGCGGCCGCCGGCATTGCTGACGAAAATGATATCCTTATCGGGGACTACCGATCCGATCTGACCGAAGGCGCCGCAAAGGCGGAATGAGTCATGATGTCCCATCCACAATTGCCAACCATAACCGAGCTGCCAATCGTCAGGCTTTGCAGCTCCTCCCGCCTTGGCGCCGTGAAGCGCAAGTACGGCATCTGTTACATTGCCGTAAGGTGTTTGGAGACTCGTAGCTTCTCTGACCCACCAAAGTGGTAAGATTCTCTCGCCTTCCCATACTCCGTTGTTCTTCAAAAGAAGGCATATTTTAGCGAGTTCTTCGGTTTTAAGTTCAAAGCCCGAGCCGCCGATCACTGTCGTGCCGTCCTTGAGGCGAGGCCAGTACGAAGATGTGATGCCGAGCTTGTCAAAGACGCGTGGTTTTAAATAGGCGATAAGATCTTTCTCTCCGGTAACCTTGGCGTGGATGAGCGCGAGCATGGCGGTGTTGCCGGACATGTATCGGAAGAGCTTTCCTGGTTCGTCTTTCATCGGCATTTTAAAAAAGGCTTTGGCGCCTTCACCGGGGGAGGCAGAGCGTATAGCATTGAAGGTGTCGCTTTTCTGTCCGCTCGCCATCGCCATCAAGTCGCGAACTCGCATATCCTTAAGCCGTTCGTCATTGTTAAGTTCAGCGTCTTCGGGGAAAAACTTTACGACTCTATCGTCGAGTGACATTAGCCTGTCATTGACCGCGAAGCCGATTGCCATCGAGACGAACGATTTTGAGACTGAATAGAGAGCGTGCGGCGTCGATGCGTTGAAAGGCTCCCAATGTCCTTCGGCGATGACTTTGCCGTGACGTATGAGCATATAGCTGTGTACCATTCCGTTCTGCTCTTCTAATCGATCAATTAGAGCCGAGACGGCCTCACTCGGTACGCCTTGTGATTCAGGGGTTGCTCGAGGAAGGGGTTGTGCGCATAAAACCGGCGCCAGAACAGCAGCAAGAATGTTCATAATTAAGTTCTCCTGATTTTCGAAACAGTATACTTAATCTTTGAGTGGATAGTCAAGCGGCGCAAAATCTGTAAAGGGGACTGTTCCCCTTGGGGTAATATATAAAAGCGGCAGGGAGAAGGATTGAAAATTTTTGACCGTTGACATAGAGAATAGATTTTTGTTAGTATACTTTTGTGCTGCTAAAAGGTTGCATACCTTTAGCGATAATATCGTAACTAAAAAATACATCTGGAGGTTATAAAGATGAAGTTGAGTATAATTGGTAATATTTTGAGGGGGGGGGGTAAATAAGTGTAATTATCGCTCTCTCGCTTTTGTTGCCTTGCTTTGTTTTGCGCCGTTTATGGTAGAAGCTCGAAACATTTATATTGCTCCAGATGCTGATGGAACAGGCGACGGCTCTTCGTGGGAAAGTCCAATGATGCTTACGAATTATTTAGTTACCGCTAATATTAAGGATGGCGATGTTGTCAGACTTAAATCAGGGCAATATGTAGCAAAGATTGCTCAACTAACGATAAATAATAGTGTTGGACTTAAAATATCGGGCGGATTTAAGGGGACGGATGATACCACTATAGATGAAGAGTTTCCTTATTCTGAAATAAACTTTGCGAACTATCCTGCAAGTGGTAGTTACGTGCCGTTTCTTTGTAAAATGAATTCTCCTTATGTAGCATTTTTTGAACGCATTAAGTTTAGGGGTTCGCGAAATGCTGTCTTTTATAAAGCTAATAATTCAGGAACATTATCATTAAGTGATTGTCATATAATATCGAATGGTTGGCGAAATTATTCTGGTTCGAATTCAAATGGAGGTAGGGGTATTCATTCGGAGAAAGGCAACCTCTTTATGACAAATTGTGTTGTGGCGTATAATGGTATGTATTCATATCCATCATCATCATATACATCTTCGTATGGAGACCATGGATTTGGGCTATATTTGAAAAATACTACAGCTGAAATAGTTGGTTGCAAAATCTTTGCAAATGGTTCTCGCATAGATCAAGCAACGACAGATTCTGCAGTTAATGTAATTCGATCTGGCGGGAGAGGGATGGCTCTTTATGCGACAGGCTCAACCACATTGAAAGCTATTGGATGTGATTTTTTATGTAATAAATCATTAATGGGGTATTATGGTGATAAATCAACTTCTGTAGGGGTGAGAGGTAAAGGTACTGGAGGCACAGTTGTTTTAGATGGTCTTACGACATCAGGTTCATTATTTAAGAATTGTTCTTGGATTGCAAATATGAATGTTAATTGTCATACGTATGGAGGGGTTAATAATGATTTTGGAGGCGCTCTAAATGTTAATTTATCGTCGCCTTCGTCTATAGTAAATGTCGATAATTGCACCTTCGCATATAATATGACTGATTCGCCTAAGGCTTCGCCAGGCTTAGAAGTTTGGAAGGGTATTGTTAATGTCAGTAACTCCGTGTTTGTCGGTAATCACAAACTCGGTTCATGTGTGGCGGGTGCGGATGTTATGGTTCGCACGGGGGCTGTCGCCAATGTAAGTTATTCTATGCTTGGTGGAGTAGATAATTATTATGTGAATGTAGAGGAGATTGGCGAAGATAAGGGAACTGTCAACTTGAATAACATCGTTATGGGCGATGCGCTTTTAGCAAGTGAAACATTATCTTCGACAAATCTTATTGAGGGGTTTAGTAAAAAAACATTAACTACATCGAAAACACTCCAATGCCTTCGTTACAAGGTTGATAAGATTGACGAAGTTCTTGCTTTTGATGTGCATCCTAAGTCTAAGGGCGGGCGCTATCTTAATGGCGCGTTTGTAAAGGATAAGGTGCATTCTCCAGCGATTGATGCGGGTGATCCTGACGCGTCATACGCTAGCGAGACTAAGCCTCATGCTGGGCGTCTTAATCTCGGGCGTTATGGCGGAACAGAAGAAGCCTCGCGCTCTCGCCCGACAGGGTTTAATGTTATTGTCAGATAAGGAATCTTACTTATGTGTAAAATGAAACAGAAATTCGTCTTTTTTTCTGTTCTTTCGGCATTATTTGTTTTGCCATTGACTGCTGAAAGTGCGCAAAGTCCTCGTCTTGTGTGTGATTTTCCGGGTGTTAAAGATAATCCGCGCAATGGTGAGGGCGATTTCGTTCGCTTAAACGATGGCAGTATTTTCTACGCATACGGTAAGTTTGTCGGCAAAAACAACTGGGATCATACAGCTGCTACGATTGTAGGGCGCGTTTCGCGTGATGGTGGAGAAACTTGGTCGGAAGCCCGCGAAATAATTGGAAAAGAAGGTAAGTTAAATGTTATGTGCGTTTCGTTTTTGCGTCTTGACGCAAAACGAATTGCAGTTTTTTATTTGAGAAAAAATTCAAATAAAGATTGCACTTTATGGATGCGCGTTACAGACGATGATTTTAAAACTCTGTCTGCGCCAAGAAGAGCTATGCCAGAGGGCGATATTGATTACTATGTGTGCAACAATTCACGTGCCGTGCGACTTAGCAGCGGTAGAATAATACTCCCCTTGGCGCGGCATTCGTCAAAATTGGATGGTAAGAAGAATAGAGGTAAGGGGCGCTTATCTTGCGTTTATTCTGATGACAGCGGCGAGACTTGGAAGAGGAGTGAGGAATATGTGGTTAACGATGCTTCAGGTAATCGTATTGCAGTTGAAGAGCCAGGGCTTATTGAATTAAAAGATGGTAGGCTCTTTATGTATGCTCGGACAGCGCTGGGGCGACAGTGGCAGATGTTTTCAAAAGATGGGGGTCATACTTGGTCAGATTTTGGACCTTCAAATATAATTGGGCCTTGCAGTCCAGCTACAATAAAGAGACTGAAGAATGGAGATCTTTTGCTTGTTTGGAATGATCATGAGGGTAGGGAGCATCTTGGACGCGAGGGGCCTAAATGGTGTCGTGGGCGCCGCGCTCCTCTTGACATAGCCATTTCGCGTGATGAAGGGCGCACTTGGATAAAGCGTAAGGCGATTGAAACTAATCAAAAAGGGTTTTATTGTTATTGTTCTGTGATTGAATTAGACGATTCATTATTAGTGGGTTATTATAATAGGCCATATTTGACAGGCTCATGTATAAAGAAGATTTCAAAGAAGTGGCTCTATGAAGGCGAAGGAAGGGTTGTCGCGAAAGAAAATAAAGCGGATTCTCAAAATGTAAGAAAAAGTGAAGATGTCATTTTACCGGTAGAGAAGAAAGCTTCTTTGTGCGAATGGGAGTTAATACCATACGAGACTATTGATGGGATGAAGGGTAAGTTCGCTCATATTGCTTCTACTGATACTGCGATAAAGCGTGTTAAAATCCCCCTTGGCGTGAAGGGGCGTTATCGCGTATGGATTGGTACGGTCGTTAAGCGCTATGGTGGCTATGTGATTTATACAAAACTTGATAAGGATAAATATCCTATGCGTATGAGCGCCGATTTTAAGGCTGATGGAGTTCCTCAGGAGAATCCGATGATCGGTGAACTTGAGTTTGGGGTAGTCGATCTGGAAGAGAGTGATTCACTTGTTATCCGCAATGCTTCCGGTGCTCCAGGTGGAGTAGCATACGTAAGGCTTGAGAGTGCCGAAGGCGAGAAGACATTTCCGAGCTCAAAAAACTCGTATATGATTGCGACTAATGATTCGTATTGGAAGTATAGCGACAAAGAAGAGTATTTCGCTCAATTTAATCAGTTAGCTAACTCTCCAGTTGGAAGAATTCATTTTTGCGCTCTTACTGGCGAAAATTCGTTCACAGTAAAGACATCATCCGGCATTAATGAGAAGTATGATCCTTCGAATCCGTATCCGAGCGATCTTCACGCTAAGATATCTGAAGCTTGTGAGCGTCTTGCAGAAGAAAATCCGAATCTACTTAAAGAGACTGTCGATTATGTTCATTTTCGCGGGATGGAGATTTATGCGTATTTTCGCCCGGGAGCGGCAGTTGATTTTCGCAGATTCTTTACCGCTGAAGCTGACGCAGAGAAGCGAAGCGGAAAATGCCTTTATGCGCCTGAAAATCGCTGTAGGCTATGGGATGGTACAATTGTAGGTAGACCCAGCTATGCGAAAGAAGAGGTTAGGCGTTTTGTTTCGAAGCTTTGCGCTGAAATGCTTTCGTATGGCTTTGATGGCATTAATTTTACGTTTACTCGCGCATTGCCGACTATGCTTTTTGAAGATGCGTTTAAGGAAAGATTTCGCCTGCGTTATAATGAAGAGTTAAAAGACCCCAACGACCCTAGAGTTGTCGATTTAAGATGCGAATTAACGAGCGAATTTTTAGCTGAGATAAAGAAACTTTTAGGCGAGAAAAAACTTTCGCTTACAGTTTTATCTTCTGTTGAGCGCAATCGCGAATATGGACTTGATATTGCTGAGTTGGCGAAGGCGGGAATTGTAGATGAGTTTATCGTTGATGGCGAAGATTTTAAGATGCCCAGAAAAATAAGTATTGATAAAATAGACTTTGAGTCGTTTCGCCGCGCTACGGCAGGAACGAAGGCGACTTTGCGCCCGCAATTTACAATGTGGTGGAATGGGCTTTCAACAAGCAACTTTAAAAAGTCATTTGAGAACGGCTTTGAAAGTCCTTGCCTTTGGGACGCAGCTCACATGCCTTGGAAGGACTGGGAGCGCATTCGCCGCATAGATGGTAGTGATCTTACTAAGGCTGAAGAATGGGAGAAGAAATATCCTGATTCTTCTCGAGTTAAGCGCCTTAAAACTGTTAATAACTATGATATAATAGAATATCCATGGTGGTTGGCATTTTAACAACGCTTATTTTAATATGATATTAACTGTGTATATTTATATAGAAGATTAAACGAAAGTAACGAAAGGGTAAAAGATGAAAAAAAGTACAGTGTTGTTGGCGATAGTGCCTTTGGTGAATTTTGCACTTTGGGGTGCGACTGTCAATATTTCGCCCAATGGCAATGATGAAAATGGAGACGGTTCTCTTGCTCGTCCGTTTGCAACACTAGCAAGAGCTGTTGAGGTCGTGAAAAAAAATCCTACTGAGCAAAATGAGATTGTCATTGGAGATGGTACATATCGTTTTACAGGACCAGTTACAATAGATGCGAAAACGCCTGTTTCATGCGTTCGCGCCGCCAATCCCGGCAAGGCGATTCTTTCGGGCGCGGTCGAAATAAAGGAATGGAAAAAAGACCCTGAAAATAGTAAGTTTCTTATTGCGGACTTTCCATTTGAAATAGATGGAAATGCTTCGTACTCGCTTGTAATAAATGGCTCAGGCGCAATCATGGCGCTTTACCCGTCAAAAGATAAAAGACCTTTGCCTTACTTCGCAACAGCAGCTGATATTCCTCTTGATAACCGCAATGTTCTTCGCTATAACACGAAAGCTTTGCCATCGGCAGATATATTTAAGAGTCTTGATTTAGCCTCGGCTCGTCTTATCATTCCGCAGGAGTGGGCGAAGAATCGCCCTTATATCGCGACGAACGATTGGCAGAATGGAGTCTTCTATTTAAAGGGTCGCACGAATATGCCGCTCGGGCGTTTCAATCAGGGCTATCGTGTTTCCAATTCGATTCAAGGAATGACCGAGCCGGGAACTTGGATGTACGAGGGCTCTACGGCGAAGATCCGTTATTGGCCGAGAGAAGGCGAAACTGTTGAAAATCTTAACGCTTCCATTTCAAGAGCCGTCCGCATTATCACAGTTTCAAAAGTTAAGAATCTTCGCATTTCAGGGCTCGTCTTGGAGGGCTGCTCTGTAGTCCCGGGTTCTGGTGTTTATGGCAAGAAGGGCCCTGCTGCAATTATTGGCGGCACAAGAACAGAAAATCTCGTAATTGAAAATTGCGAAATTCGCAATACTTCCGGCTCTGGCGTTTTAATTGCGAAGCCGCAAAACACTGAAGTTCGCAACTGCAAGATTTATGGCATCGGCGGACATGGCGTTCATTACGCTGACGGTGGCAATGGCGGCGGCGTTTATAACTGCGAGATTTACAATGTAGGCTCATCGGGCGCGTATCTGCAGTTGCCGAATGTCACGCTCAGGGATTGTCATATTCACCACACCGGGCGCAGCGCCGCCACGCTTTGGACGACGGGCGGTCAGATTATCTCAAATGAGTTTAATCATACAATGCTTTCGAGTCGTGACGGCGGAGCGATTTACGGCGCGATGAATAATTCTCTTTTCGAGGGCAATTACTGCCATGACTGTGGCGATTGGCCTGGGTTATACAACGATGAAGGCGGTAAGGAGACGATTTATCGCGGCAATAAGTTCGTTAATTGCTGGTGGCCATTCCACATGCACTGCACGCGCGACATCGTTGTCACGAACAATACGATAGAATGCGATAAGCCAATGCGCTTTTCTTTCCAGGGTTCTGCCAACGCTATTTTTCGCGATAACCTTATTCGCGCTCCTAAAGAGATTACAGATGATAAATATGTTGATAACTGTAAAGTTTGGGAGAATAATGTTCAGGTAGGCTCGTCGAAGAGCGGCTGGGGAGATAGCAAGTTAGTTCGCCTTGAGAAGAAGGAAAAACCTCTTAAAGAGTCTATCGCTGCATTCCCGACAAAAGGCGCGGTATTCCCTAAAGGGGGTAAGTTTACTCCGTCAATGTTTACAACTCCTTGGAAAGCTGCCAGGGTAATTGATCGCGACGAAATAGGTCGCAATTCTCCCGGCGTTCCAGGGTGCTGGATTTATGCAGGATATGATGCTGAAAATCTTTATATAAAGGCGAATTATGAGTATAACAAGTTTGTAAATTATCCAGGTTGCACGACGATAGGCGGCAGCACTTGGGGAGAGTGGGATGGATTTAAATTCTTATTTAAGGATTTAGAAATAACAGTTTTCCTTAATGGTACAGTCTTGTCTTCTGATTCAAATCTTAGGTTTGATGCTACAAATTCGTCAGTCCTTAAACATGGTGGGGTTGGTGCTAAAGGTTATACGACATTTCTTGCAATTCCATTAAAGCGATTCGGTTTGGATGGCATGACGGTTGAAACGCTTGAAGGCAAGACGATAAACTTTGATGCGGTTTATTACAATACTCAATATAAAGAAACTCGCTATTACGAAGGGCCTTCTAAGGGCGACAATCTCCCTGGCGTAATCCGTTTAGGTGCAATTGATCTTACAAAGAAAAAATAAAAGGTCCCCGCGAGGTTTTACAGAAGAACATGTACATCGGGGGCTACAGGACCTTAAAAGCCGAATTTTCTGAACACTATTTCGCGGCTCGGCTTAGCCGTAGCGTGTAGCGCCGCCTGATGCCGGTGGTGTCAGTTCTGTCAAAAGTATGCTAAAAGGATTAACTCTTGCCATTTGATGGAGAAGCGCGAGGCGGGAAGGTATTGTGCCTTATGCGGCTTAGGAGTTTAGCTTTCTCCATTCCGAAGGGGAGACTCCTGTTTCCTGCCGGAAGAACTTCCAGAGGGCGTTTGCCGCCTTGAAGCCGCAGAAGTTGGCGATGGTGGAAACGTCCAAAGACGAATTCTTCAGCAGTTCCTTGGCCTTGTCGAGCCGCACGGCCTGTATCTCGTCGAGCATGGAGCGACCGGCGATCTGGCGGAAGCGTATCTCCGCCATGCGCCGCGAGCACTTGAAGGCGGCGACGACTTCGGCCGACGAGATGCCCTCGCATGCGCGTCGCCTGATCAGCTCCATCGCCGCAGTCGCCTCTGGATCGTAGCGGCGGCAGATACGTGTCGAGGCGCGCCGCACGATGCTTGCCGGACCGAACGCAAGGCGGGTTGCTCGGTGATGAGTCCCCTGCGCGATTTCGCCGAGCGTCCGGGCGGCGAGTTCGCCAGCCATCAGGAAGTCGGGCTGGACGCTCGTGAGCGTCGGCACTGTGTGTTCGCAGATCGGCGCGAAGTTGTCTACGCCGCATACCGCGATTTCGCGCGGCACGTCGAATCCCGTCTGGGCGGCGGCAATCAGCACTTCCGCCGCGACGGCATCGTTGGCGGCGAAGATCCCGCATGGCTTGGGAAGCTGCTCGATCCAGCGGCGCAGGGACTTCTGCCATGCGACACTCTGCAGGGTGCCGCGTCCGCCGCCGTCAAATGTCTCGCATGTGAGTCCGTTCAAGGCAAGGGCGTCCCTGAACCCGCGCTCGCGGTCGTCGCTCCAGAACCGTGGCTGCGGATAGGGAACGAACGCGAAATTCGGGTGCCCGGCGACAAGCAGTTCTTTTGCCGCGAGCTGCCCTGTGGCAACGGAGTCGTGACTCACGCAAGAAGTGTCCGCCGGCATTGTGCGGGGATTGCGGTCGAGATAGACGGTTGGCAACCCGGCAAAGAGGTCTGTCGGAATCTCCTGATAGCCGCCGCAGTCGAGAATGACTCCAAGCGGATGCCAGAACTCTACAAGCCCCGCAAGTGCCTTGGGCGATGGAATCCCGTCCATTGCCTGCACATGCCAGTCGGCAACGGCGGCATGACGACGGACGCCTGCAATCTTATCTGGGGCGCTCGTCTTTGTCGGCGACTGGAAGTAGAGTATTGTGTCCATAGTTGCGATACAAGTGGGAATTATATCACGATTGGTGTTTTCGTTGCAATGACAAATTTCGCAAATGGAGATAAGGTTTTCGCGGGAATGGAGATATATGGACATCCTAAATGTGATATTATACGTTCAACAGCCTAAAAACGGAAGAAAGCCATGACAACAGGAAAAGCACTCAATGGAAAGCCGTATGCGGGAAATCCGCACGTACGGTTTGACGAGGGGGCGGGCGCTCCGAGACATTCTGGGCGTTCCGCTCTACTCTACAAGACAAAGATGATCCGTACCGCGATTGCAGCAATCTGCGTAGCGTCGGCGTTGCTGTCGCTGGCGGCGGACCGCACGATCACCTCCAACTACACGCTTTCGGCGGACGAGACGGTTGACGGCACGCTCACCGTCGCGCCGGGCGTGACGGTTGATCTCAACGGACACAACCTCACGGTGTCCGCGCTCGCGGGCGGCGGAAATTCTCTGATCGACGGCCGGTACCAGATTCTTGGATACCTCACGGCCGACAGGTCGCAGTACGTGATGACGGACTACACGCCGTTGGCCTCCGACTGCGTGGTGATCAAATTCCGCTTTGCCGACAACGACAAGATACACCAGTTCCTCTTCTGCACGCGTTTCGGAGGCAGCAAGCAGTCGTTCACCATGATGAGGAGCAATAGTACCACGACAAACGTCCGAATTGACCATGGCGGTAATCAGAAGTCCGCGAACCTTTCACTCACGTCTGGCAAAGACTATCTCATAGTCATGAACGGCGGTAGCAGCGCCGCCGCCGCCAGGGTTCCGGCGGAAGGCACCAACGTGAGCAGAACTTTTACGGCCGATCCGGTCGCCGCGCCGCCGGGTCCGTTCTCGCTCCTTTCGGGCGGAGAATATGACGCCACCGGGACGACGTTTACGGAGGAATCGAGTTACCGCTGTAAGGGCAACTTCTACTGGTTCAAGGTGAATGGCGAAGACGGCACGCTGAAGTGCCTCATCGTCCCCGCAAAGGATACGAAGGGGACGGCGGACGAATCGGACGACGTGATCGGCATGTACAACCTCGTCTCCGGCACGTTCCTTCCGCCAGCCACCGGTACGTTCACGGGCGGTGGCGTATATGCGGGCGAGGGCGGACGGATCGTGAACACCTCGACAACGCTTTCGGAGCTGCGCATGAACGTCGCGGCAGGCGCGACTGTTGAAAACGACGCCGTCAGCATCGCAGGGAACGTAAAACTCGTGAAGGCCGGCGAAGGTACATTCGTCGCGTCGCAGTACAAGCAGACATACGTCGGCGGCACGGACGTTGAGGGCGGAGTCCTAAAGTCAGGCACATTCGGCAGCTCTCAGCCGTTCGGTCTCTGCAACGACAACCTTCTCTTCAATGGGTCGTTTGACGCCGGCTCGATCACGAACGGGTCAACTTTCATGTACGCCTTCACAACGAAATGGCCGGAGAATCCCGGATGGACGTGCGACGGGAAGAATGTGGGGCTTACGACGGTAAACGGCACCTGGGTTGACAGCTCAATAAGTGTTGGCAAGTACGCGATGTACCTGCGGTCAGATGGTTCTGATGCGGCGATTGGCCCGGCGCACGCCGAGCAGACGTTCCGCATTGCCGACCCCGGCCAATACCGGTTCTCGTTTACATACATGGCCGTTCCCAACAACAGCCGCAAGGGCGCGACGCTGTGGGCGTATCTCATCCATGGTGGCGTGACGAATATGACCGTCGATCTTGGCGCCGTTACCAGCGCGGCGCGCCAGAGTTTCAGCCGTCGCGTTGAAATCACAGAGGCGGGCGAATACACGCTCCAGTTCTATCAGGACGCAGGGAAAAAGGTTCTTGCGAATAGCATTGACGACGTGGTGTTCGCGCCCGTGCTGGAGGAGAACAACCTCCTGCGGAACGGATCGTTCGACGAGGGGAGCATCACCGACAATAGCGGAGAGTTCCAGTATGCAAGCTCTACGGACTGGACGGAGAATCCGCACTGGACGTGCGATGGCGTGAACGTGGGGCTCTCGACCGCCAATGGCACATGGGCGCGTACGGGTTCCTTGGTCGGCAAATACGCTGCATATCTGCGCACGAAGGAAAACGGCGGTGATGCCTGGTTCGAGCAGACGATGCACATCGACGATCCCGGCGCGTATGCGCTGTGGTTCACGTGTTCAATTTGCGCGAACACGGACAGGCGCAACGAGCCGTTTCATGTGCTGCTGATACACAACGGCGAAACGAACCACGTCATGTCCGTGACGGCGGACAACGGCAGTTTCCGCTATCAAGGCAAGGTCGTCGAGATCACGGAGCCGGGCGACTGGACGCTCCAGTTCCGCCAGTACGAGACATCGACCGTCAGGTCGAGCAACATCAACGACGTCTATTTCGGGCGCGTGCCGCAGATAATCGTTCGCGAAGGCGCGACGTTCGACGTCAACGGGCAGTACGCGTTCGGAAAGTATCCTCTTGTGATGGACGGCGGCACGTTCGTGAATTCCGGTGATCGCGTCGCTCACGATGTAGCCGGCTCGCTGCTCGGAACGGTGCTGCTCTCGAAGGACTCGCATTTCGCGCTTACGAATTCCTACGCGATGCGCGCGTACGAGTACGGGACCCTCGGGCAGTCGCGCATGAACCTCGGCGGACACGAACTTGACATCAAGTTGTTTGGCGACAACTTCTACATCGAGAACTGCACGATCACGAACGGATCGATCAAAGTGTCCGAGGTAACGGGAGACATGCACTACGTTTGCTTCATCGACGGCGGCGGCTCGACGCTCGCGGGAACGTTGAAGCCCGTGTCCGGAACGGTTGGCGGCGTGACGATGCAGGATGGCGCGACGCTCGATCTCTCAGCGCTCTCGGATGCATTTAGTCTCGACGACAACGCCATTTCGTTCGCGGACGGCGCAAGCATAACCATTGATCTGGGCTCGCGCACGGCGTCTTCCAGGTCGCCGCTTGTCTCGTGGACGGTGCCCCCTGCGAATCTAGGCACGCTCAAATTCATTCGTGCCGCTGGCGCGACGCGTGGGTTTGTGGTCAAGTCGGACGGCATCTACCTTGCTCCCAAGAAGGGACTGACAATATTGATCTTTTGATGTCGCAGGGAATCATAACACGGCGTGATTTTCTGTCCGGCGCGGCGGCGTTAGGGCTGGGCGGGTGGCGCCTGTTTGCGGCCCCTTTGGGCTGGAAACATGGCGGTAAGCCGAATCTTGTCTTTGGCGTATTGAGCGATACGCATCTTTGCTCGCGCCCCTTCGCAGGCAGACCATATCGGGACTGGCCCGTCAAATATTTCGCCGCTGCGCTCAAGCACTTCAAGAGTGAAAACGTCGATGCTGTCGTTCACTGCGGCGACATGGCGCATCGCGGTCGCGTGCGGGAGTTGGAGTTTCATGCGGAGATATGGCGCGATGTGTTCGGGAAGCACGGACCGACAAAATTGTTCGTTGCCGGAAATCACGAATTTAGGGCTGATTGCAAGGGACGCAAGCTTATTGACGACGGTATGGCGGCGAATTGGGAGCGCATCTGGGGCGAAAAGTACGAGCCCGTATGGCACAAGACCGTCAAGGGTATCCACTTCTTCGGGCGGAATTGGCGCGTGGACGACAGTTGCGTGATCGAGGCCGTCGATGCGCATTTCGCCGGGACGATGGATACTAAGAACCCTTTTTTCGTCGTTTCCCACGTTCCGCTAAGCCGCGCTTTGCGTTCCGCCGTCGGGATGCAACCCAATGGACTTGGATTCTTCGGCCATATACATCACAGCGCGGCGAACTGGAACGAGGTGCGCTGGGATCCGGAGAGCCGGTTGCCGGTCGTGCAGTGTCCAACCTGCCATCCGCACGGTGAAAACAGCCTGAAGGGCGACCGGTACATAGTAAAATGCCCGATAGAGGGGCGGAAGAATGCGGGGCGTGGACGCCAGGGATATGTGGTCAAGGTCTATGACGACATGCTTGCGATAGAACGGCGCGAGTTCGGCGAAGGCGGATCGCTCGGCGCGGACTGGGTGATGCCGTTTGAGAGGGAAGAGGGAAAAGGGAAGAGGAAAGAGGAAAGAATCAAAAAACCGCATCCGTTTTCGAAGGGCGAGTTGAAGAAGGTTATCGGCAATCCGCAATTCAGGGAAGGGGCGAAGTTGATTGTTGAAGATGTTTCGACAGGATTAACAGGATTGACAGGATTATCTGGGGTAAAGCCCCAGACCTCAGATAATCTTGTTAATCCTGTAAATCCTGTCCAAGAAAACTCCGCGACTCCGCGACTCCGCGTGAGAATCCCTCTTGCTGATGGCAATCCCGGTTTGCGGGTGTACGCCTACGAAGTTGTCGTGGCGGGCGACGAGGGAACACGGAAACTCCGTAAGGCCGTTTATGCGGCAGGTTGCAATCTCGGCATTGGTCATGAGCAGAACGGCGGTGTGACGACGCTCGAAATCGCCGCGTCTGAACTGCCGCCCGGCAAGACGCTCACCTTCGCCGTCCGTCCGCTTTCGTCGCTCGGAACGGTAGGCAAGGCAATAGCGGCGAAATGCAAAAATGAAGGAGTTGCTGAAAAATGAAAAAGATGCTTCTTGCGATCATTGTCGCGTCTGGTGTGGCTCTTACGCTTTTTGCAAAACTTGACCTTATTCCGACGGACAATCAGGGATGGCGGCTTGACGTGCCGGGGTTTCCCATGCTTACGACGGCAGGAGGGGCGTATTCGGCGGACGGCGTGAGGGAGGTCCTCGCCTACGCAAAGGAGCGGCACATAACGGTCGTTCCGGAAATCGACTTCCCCGGGCACTTCGGCGCGGCGTGCCGCGCCTATCCCAGTTTCGGATGCAAGCCACGAGCTAGGGTTATGAGTGTTGGAAATCCCGAAGCAATCGTGTTTGCAGAGAAGAACCGCCCGCGCATCCTCGGCGGACAGTGCTGCAACTGGACGGAGAAGACGAAGAGCTTTGACGCGCTCGAATCGAAGCTCTGGCCGCGAGCTCTTGCGCTTGCCGAGGTTTTGTGGACTTTCCCCGATGTTGGGAAACGCGACTTCGCGGAGTTTTAAAGGCGCGCCGAAATGCACCAAAGGAGACTGTCCGAAAAGTCTGTAAACTGTGCGCCGGTCATGGCGCCGACTGAACAATGAAAGGATGATGGGATGAAGGCATTCGCAATAGGTCTAACATTGAGCACCATGGTAGCTCTGTCCAGTGCCGCCGCGCCGAGCGCACGTGGCAAGCCGTACGGCGAGAACGTGAGCGAGATCGCCGTACGGCTGAAGCCGCTGCGCATATGGGCGTTGCCCTATGCTGCGGGCGTCCCGTATGAATCGTACGTGTCGCGCAAGAAAGCACCGAAGGGACTCGACAAGCTCGACCCGGAGAAAGTCCACAAGGCGGCGCAGCCGTGGACGAGACTTTCTGCCGACGAGTTCTTCCCCTACATAGACAAGTACGGGCAGTTCCTGCACAAGGACTGGCCGGACAAGGTCCATTCCGACGCCGATTTCGCACGCCAGCGCGAAAAGGAAGAGGCCGATCTCGCCGCGCATCCGGGCCCGAAGGGCTGGGACAAGTGGGGCGGATGGGCTGACGGGCCGCAGTTTCCGAAGACGGGCGGGTTCTCGACAACGAAGTGGAACGGCAAGTGGTGGATCGTCGATCCCGACGGACACCTCTGGTGGAGCCACGGCCCGGTGCGCGTGTCGCCCTCCAGCGCAATGACGCCGCTCGCCACGCCCGCCGGCGACCGCTCCGGCTGGTTCAAGGAACTGCCCGCGAAGAACGACCCCGTGTTCGGCGCGTTCTACGAGACGAGGGACGTTCTGCTGTGGCCGTACTACGGCAAGCGCGGCATCGACAAAGTTTACGATTTCTCTGCGGCGAACCTTCGGCGCAAGTACGGCGAGAAGTGGTTTGAGACGTGGGCCGACCTCGCGCACCGGCGCTTGCGGAGTTGGGGCTGCAACACCATCGCAAACTCGTCCGACAAGCGCATCTGCCTCATGGATCGAACGCCGTACACGGAGCGGTTTGAAATCCATTCGCGTCCAATCGCCGGACACAAGGGCGGATGGTGGGAGTTCCCCGATCCGTTCGACCCGTCATTCCGCGCCGAGGCTCACCGCATGACAGAGGTTTACAGCGCGGAAATCGCCGATCCGTGGTGCATGGGCTTCTTCGTCGACAACGAGCATCAGTGGGGCAAGCCTCACTCTTTCGGGCTTTCGACGCTGAAGTCCCCGGCGGATCAGCCGTGCAAGGCGGTTTTCCGCGATAGGCTCAAGGCGAAATACGGGACGGTGGAAAAGCTCAATGCCGCATGGAAGACGGCTTACGCGGATTGGGACGCTTTCATGTCCGAGACGAAGGAGCCAAAGAAACTGGAAGGAGCAATGGGCGATCTTGAGGCGTTTTCCGCAGAGATTGCAGACAACTACTTCCGCATCATCCGCGAAGAGCTGAAACGGGCGAATCCCGGCAAGCTCTATCTCGGCTGCCGCTGGGCGCAAACTGCTCCCGCGTTCACCGTAAAGGCGGCGGCGAAATACTGCGACGTTATCAGCTATAACGTCTATCGCAAGGAGATGAGTGCCTTCAAGCTGCCGGACGGCGTGGACGCGCCGGTTCTGATCGGCGAGTTCCATTTCGGCGCGCTCGACCGAGGCCCGTTCTGTCCGGGGCTGATTCTCCTCAAAGACCAGAAGCATCGCGCCGAGACGTACAGGGACTACGTGCGCACGTCACTTGAGCATCCGCAGATCGTGGGCGTCCACTGGCACCAGTTCTCCGACCAGGCGACGTCGGGACGCTTTGACGGCGAGAACATGCAGGTCGGCTGGACGGACGTATGCGACACGCCTTACTGGGAGACGGTCGAAGCCGTGCGCAACATGGGCTCGCGGATGTACGAACTTCGCGCAGGAGCGGCTGTCCCAGCCGTTCATTAGCAAAACGATGATGAAAGGATCAGACAAAATGGGAAGATTTGACGGAAAGTCCGTCCTCGTGACGGGAGGAAACCGCAATACAGGGCTTCATATCGTCGAGAAGTTCGTTCGCGAGGGGGCACGTGTCTTTATGTGCGGCTTGGGCGCAGAGTCCACCGCAAAGGGCGCCGCGGTTCTTGCCGAACGCGGAGTGGACGGCGTGATTTCGCAGCCGTGCGACATTTCCGACGCCGGGCAGGTTGCCGCGCTCATGGATACGATTGCTCGCGAGGCCGGGCGGCTCGATGTTCTTGTGAACAACGCGGCGAACCAGGGCCTTGGCCACGGCGGACCGCTGGAGATGAGCCCCGAGATGTTCAATGACGTATTCAAGACGAATGTCATCGGCGGCTTTCAGGTGACGCAGGCCGCCTGCAACAGGTTCTTCATGAAGCAGGAGTCGCGCGGTGCGGTGGTGTTCCTTTCGTCCAACACCGCCATGAGGGCCATCCGCAACCGCACGGCATATTGCGCGTCGAAGGGCGCGATCAACTCCATGGTGCGTGCGCTCGCGCTCGATCTGGCGCCGCTTGGCATCCGCGTCAACTGCTGCGCCCCCGGCTACATCAATACCGATCGTTGGGACGTTCTCGATCCGGCCAAGGCCGCGCGCCGTCGGCTCAACTGCCCACTGCGCAAGGAGGCGAGCGGAGCGGATATTGCGAACGTTGTCGCGTTTCTCGCTTCGGACGATTCCGCGAACATGACCGGCGAAATCGTGACCTGCGATGCGGGATGCTCCTGCCAGCACATGCCAGAGGATGTGGATGTTTGAGGGGTTAGGGGTTAGGAGTTAGTAGTTAGGAGGCGATGGTGAACAAGGCTTATAAATGGTGGCTGATAGCGATGCTGAGCTGCGCGTTCTTCTTCCATCAGGCGGACAGGGCGCTTTTCGGGCTCTTGACGATTCCGATCCAGCAGGATCTCGGCCTTACCGATGTCCAGATCGGATGGATCAACACAACGCTTTCCTGGACGCTTGCGGCGATGACGGTTGTCGCGGGGTTCATCGGCGACCGCCTCTCGCGCAAGTGGATCATTACGCTTTCGCTGATTGCGTGGTCGATCACGACCATCTGCATGGGGCTCGTGGGCGGATTTGTTGGCGCGCTTTTCTTCCGCTCGATCGCGACGGGCGTTGGCGAGAGCTTCTATGCGCCGAGCGCTTACGCACTTATCGCCGCCCACCACAAGGAAACGCGCTCAGTGGCGCTGTCCATCCATCAGGCCGCGCTCTACGTTGGACTTATGGTGTCGGGGCTTGTTGTCGCATGGGCGCTTGGTTTCCTTGGCTCGTGGCGAAGCGTCTTCTTTGCGTTCGGTGCGGCAGGGTGCGCTTTGGGCGTAATCTTCATCTGGGCTTTGAAGGATGGTTCACGCGGAGACGCGGAGACGCGGAGAGTTTTTAGACAGGATTCACAAGATTCTGCGCACACGAACAATCCTGTCAATCCTGTTAATCCTGTCAAAAAGGACCCTCTCTCCGCAGGGCTGCGCGCCTACTTCTGCAATCCGTCGGCTCTTTGCGCGACGGCGGGTTTTGTGGCGATCGTCTTCGTGAACAACGCGTATCTCTTCTGGGCGCCCAAGTTCGCTGCGGAGAAGTTTGCGCTTGATGTGGGCGAGGTCGGAAAGGGAGTGATGCTCTGGCACCATCTTTTCGCATTCGCCGCCATTCTCGCGGGCGGTGTCATAACCGATCGCTTCGTGAAGAGGATGCCGCGCTTCCGGCTCGGCTTTCAGATTATCGCGCTTCTTTGCGGAGCGCCGATGCTTGTCCTGATCGGATTTGCGCCGTCGTTCGCGGGGCTTCTTGTCTCCGCATCGGCCTACGGCGTCTTTCGCGGATTTTTCGAGGTGAACACCCATGCGTCGCTTTTCGATGTGGTGCCGCCGCAGTTCCGTTCGACGGCGGTTGGTCTTCTCAATATGATTGCGTTCTTCTTCGGCGGGCTTTCGGGCGTTGCGATGGGGGCGCTTTCGCAGAAGTGGGGCGTTCGCGGTTTCGAGATCGGCTTTGGCGTAATGGCGGCTGCATACGCCGTCGGCGCGCTCTTGATGGCCTACAGCTTCTTTTTCACATTCCGCAAAAATCGTGTCGTAGAATAATCCTGTTAATCCTGTAAATCCTGTCCAAAACTGCTATGAAAATCAAATCAATCAAGACATTCGTCATAGACTGCTTCCGCACGAACTGGGTGTTCGTGAAGGTGGAGACGGACGAGGGTATCCACGGCATCGGCGAGGGAACTCTCGAATACAAGGAGAACGCCCTAGCTGGCGCGATCGCCGATCTCGAGCACGCGCTCATTGGCAAGGATCCGTTCGACACCGAATGGATATTCCACGAGAACTACCGCGACGCCTACTGGCGCGGAGGGGCGGTTCTCATGAGCGCGCTTTCGGCGATAGACATGGCGCTCTGGGACATCAAGGGCAAGGCGCTCGGACTTCCGGTATGGAAGCTCATCGGCGGCAAGTGCCGCGAGGGCGTGCCGTGCTACGCCAACTGCTGGTTCGCCGGCGCGAAGGAGCCCGAGGAGTTCGCCGAGAAGGCCGTCGCGGCGGTGGAGAGCGGATTCAAGGGGCTTAAATGGGATCCGTTCGGAAAGAACTACCGCCAGCTTCCGCCGGAGGATTTCAGGAAGGCGATGAAGTGCGTCGCGGCGGTCAAGGCGGCGACCGAGGGCAAGGCGGAGATCCTCATCGAGTGCCATGGCCGGTTCGATGTGCCGACTGCCCTGCGCATCTGCAATGCGCTGGAGGAGTTTTCACCTTATTGGGTGGAGGAGCCGGTCATCCCCGACACGACGCGGGCGCTCGCCGATGTGCGCTCGCGCGTAAGAGTGCCGATCGCATGCGGCGAGAGGCTCTATACGACGCAGCAGATACTCGATGCGGTCGAGCTGCGCGCCTGCGACTATCTTCAGCCCGACTCTTCGCACGCAGGCGGCATAACGGGCATGAAGCAGATCGCCGCCATCTGCGATGCGCACCATATTCCGTTCTGTGCGCACAATCCGTCGGGGCCGGTGGCGAATGCTGTTACGCTTGCGCTCGGGGTCTCCACGCCCGGCTACTGCATCCACGAGACGCTTTTCGACGATGTCCCCTGGCGCAAGGACGTGATCGACGAGGATGTGCGCTTTACGGGCGGGCTGATGTATCCGTCGGATCGCCCCGGGCTTGGCATAGAGCTGAACGAGGAGGCCGCGAAAGCCCATCCCAAGGCCGACCATTGGCTCCGGCATTACGCGGGAACCCTCACGGAGATCCGCCCGCCGGACAGCGTAAAGTACTATCACGAATGATCCTTTTCTCTATGATTGTTTATCTCGGATGCTACACGGACGAGACACACCCCAACGGTCTGAAGGCTCTTCAACTCGATGAAAAGTCCGGCGCGATGGCTATCGTTGCCGAGTATCCCGTGTCCAACGCGCTTTATCAGGCGCTGTCGCCGGATGGCAAGTGGCTTTATTCCTGCACAGGCGAAGGGCTGGACGCATTCAGGTGTCAGGCGTCAGGTGTCGGTAGTCAGGATGTGTTGGATAAATGCGACGATGTGAAGCTCGGCAACTGTGTTTGCCATGTTGCGGCAATGCCGGACGGGAAACGAGTCGTTTTCGCCGATTACCTTGGCGGGTTCGCGGGATCAGTTGCGGTCGAGAGCGGTAAGTTCGGTGAGCCGGTCATCCACCGCCACGTCGGTTCTGGGCCGAATCTCCCGCGCCAGAACTCTGCCCATTGCCATCAGGCGACTCCGCTCCCGGACGGCTCTGGATATGCCGTCTGCGACTTGGGGCTGGACGAAATCGTGGAATACCCTTCGGGGCGCGTCTTCAAGACAACCCCCGCCGGGGCGGGACCGCGCCATCTGCTGTTTCACCCGAACGGGCGCCTCGCCTTCCTCGTTTCGGAACTCGGCAACCTCATTACGACGCTTTCTTGGTCGTCCAACGAAGGTTTCCGCACTCTTGATACGCTCTCTACACTTGAAAATCCTGTCAATCTTGTAAATCCTGTCCAAAACTCTACAGGAGCGAATCTCGCCGCCGCCATCCGCTTCACGCCGGACGGAAGGCGTGTCGTCGTCTCGAATCGCGGCGAGAACTCGCTCGTCGTCTATGATTTCGATGATTCGACTGGACGCATGTGCTTCAAGGCGCGGACGCTTCTTCCCGGCTCCTGGCCGCGCGACTTCGTCTTCGTCTCGTCCACGCTCGCCCTCGTCGCGATGGAACGCTCCGGCGAAGTCCATGCGCTCCGCTACGATCCCGACAGCGGCACCTTCACGCGCCTTTCAACCCTTTCCGGCCTCTTCCGCCCCGTGGCGCTCTTGCCGAGAAACCCGATGCCTTATATAATAGCTTGGGGGACTGTCCCCATTGGAGATAAGTGATAGAAAAATGTGGAAATGGAGTGGTTTTGGATATGTTTTATAAAATGAGAATCTTGTGCGGAAAATCTTGGGTTTTAAATTGTCATCGTCTTTGTGTTTTCTGAGAGAATAAATGCTAGATAGTTCTTACCACCGCATTTCTCAAAATGCGGTGGTTGGTTGCGGTGATGACAGCGGCGCTGAATTTACATTCCTTCGTGAGCAAAGCGAACGAACGGAATGCTATTTATGGTAAAATATACGTATGATAGATTTTCTTTTCAGCGAGGCGGTGATGGCCAAGATTGGCGCGGCGTTGGTTGTCGCGCTCATGCTGATTGTGTCTTGGC
>JAZOQU010000054.1:0-39619 GCA_045656225.1 Kiritimatiellia bacterium
CTGAACTGCGAAACACCTGTCGCAAGTTCCACAGGAGAACCCAAGATAGATATTACTTCAGGATTAAACGGACCCTTCCATAAAACGCCGGAAGCGAGAACTTCAACTCCTTTAAGATGGTTTGTGCCATACGGAAAAACAAAGTCATTCTCAAACTTGCACCAAAACGAATCATCCCACGCACCGACAATATTCCAATTCCTGACAGCGAACTCAGTCAGGTTCGCACTCTGAACTGTTGGGCTGTGCCTTGACGCAAATAATGACGAACTTTGTGTGTTAGTGGAATTTTGCTTAAAACTTCCATGTACAACAAAAACAAAAAAGAAAATTCCGAAAAAGACTTTAACAAATGGATTTATTTTTCGAAACTGCTCTGATGTCTGATTAAGACGCCTTAACAAACATCGCGGAAGCGAAAGCGCGGCAAGAATTACGACGCATAACATCGCAAGTCCTAAAAGAGCATCCTCACTAAACAAACTTTCTAACATCCACTCACCTCACGATTATAAAGAACGGATAGTTAAAAAGCGAATATGTCACACTCTCATCGGCAAAAGAAAGACCTCGTTTGGCGACGCGCACAAGATTCCACGAAGAATTAAACGCAGATGGTGAAATCGGCGCATCAAATAGAATTGAAAAACCATCATTCACAATAAGCCTTTGAGCCTCACGCTCTGAGGATAATTTTATCTTCCAAAACAATTTTCGTCGCCCTGACGCAATATCCCTCGTAATTAGCACACCGCTTCTTCGATTATAGAAAAAACACTGCCCGCTGGCCCAACCAAGCGAAACATCTATCTCATCGCGGCTCAAGGTTCCGCTCAAATCAGCATCAACACCAAATTCTACAGTTACGTTATTATTCGTCTCAGCATTAAGCTCTATACTCAAGCCAAACCTAGTAGAAGCATCGTCACTTAATACAAGCGCAGCATTAGTTGAAACCTCTCGCCCATAGTAATCGTCACCCGGACGCGGCAAAACATTCTTCGAAGCATACGCCGAAGAAGTTAGAAAAGCGATTACTATGAGAAGGAATTTCATTACTGTATATTTTATCATATTTCACTCTTGAAAAATCCACATTAAACTTTCAATTAGCTTAAAACTATCAACCTCCGCATTTTTAAAAATGTGAAGGTATGTTGTTTCTTATTTATCGCTCTTTAATCCATTACACCTTTTGCAAAGCATTTGAAGATTATCAGGAATCGTTTTGCCGCCCTTAGACCAAGGCACAATATGATCGCCTTCCATCTCTTCGATATCAAACTTCTTCCCACCTTTAGGGCATATCCCTTTTTGACGCTCATACGCCGCGCGTTTTTGACTCGGAGTGAATGCGCGAATATTCAAGAGCCTTTCACGCGTCTTACCCGATAAAAGGTATTCATAAATGCCGCTTTTCTTTTGAACATCATCATCTTCCATTAGCTTAACTATCTCTCGCTCTAACGCCGCGGGATCGTACTTTTCGCCACTAAATTCATTATATATCGCTCCCCATTCCAAGCCCTTCATTTCCTTGCGATATTTCGGGAAGAGCGCCTGAACCCAATCAATTACGCCCTTAAAATACAACCACTCCTCCATTGCAGATGGCTCATGCTGTTTAAGCGCCATATAATTCTTAACATCACCACCGCTCTTCCACTTCAATACCGAAGCGACATAATCTTGACGAATAGGCTCACCTTTCATATAGCGACTACCTAAGCCATAAGCTGGACCTGCTGAACGCGAAAAGTAACGCTTTAAATCGCTAGTCCATGAGCCCGCATAAACAGCATTAAGTAACTCCTGCTCCGTAAGCTCCTCTCCAGCTATATTAATCGTCTTAAACCACTCTAACTTTTCTGATTCCGTACCTTCACAAAAATACACCGTAAGCTTATAATCTAAAATCGCGTCTTGCTCATTCGAGGCGAGATTCCCAAAATAACGGAACATATACGCGAAACGCCCTGCAACATATTCACAAATCGAAAGCGCACGCTGTTGTCCATCAATAACTTCATACGAACCATCGCCGCGAACCGCCCAATACATCACATTTAACGGATAACCCTTAGTAAGCGTATCTATAACCGCTTCTTGTTGCTCTGCCTTATAAATAAATTCTCGCTGATACTTAGGCCGAACATCCAGCTTACCGCCAAATGCTACTACACCTTCTTCTTCGCTGTTCACGTAACCTTCTACTAACTCACGAACACTTATCATGCGCAATTCAATTTTCATACCATACTCCTTTTTTGACTGGATTAACAAGATTTACAGGATTTACGCTTACGGATGAATATACGACCATAAACTCTCTTGCCGTTCACAACACCACACCCTCCACGATCATCTTTATGTCTTTCATATTTCAATTCCCTTAATACGGCTTCTGGAGCTGATGCTCGTGTATTTCCTGATGCTTGCCAAACAATCTCAAACTGTTCCGGACAATGTTTATCCATAAAAGTAATTGGCACTCCCATTACGCCATTATAATCTTCTGGAATATCAGCCGTCTTACCAACTTCTATCGCGTCATAATTATCATATTTTGGATAATCCTCTGGATTATATTTTCGATACAAAATGAGCTCTTCATTACGCTTAGGAATTTCGAGATTCGTAAACCAAGTAACTCCCGATACACGAATCATACCTTCCTTGTGATCACTTGCTACAGCATAATCTTCATAATGCTCATTTATAAAATGACCCGCATTACCCTTAAATCCATAACCAAGCCACATCTTATTTTCCATAAAGAAAGGAAATATATCCTTATATTTTATTGCATTCTGATTGCCGATAATTAAAAACTTCTTTTTGTACTCAATGAGTTGTGCTACATATTCACGAAAGAGAGAAAAAGGTGGATTAGTAACTACAATATCTGCTTGCTTCAAAAGTTCAATACATTCTTCGCTTCTAAAATCTCCATCACCTTTAAGCGGGCGAATACCTATGATCGAGGCCCTGAGATTGCCTTTGAAAGACACACGAAGAGAGACCACGCCTGTGCGTAGTCCCACAACGAATCGTCTTTCAATGAAATTTCTCAGGTTTCGATCAAACGATTTGTTGCAGTTTCCTGCAAAATTAAATGCGGTCGGGGGTGGAGAATTTAACGCATAACTTCGCGCCCTTGTATCTCAGTTCACCGACCTATAACCCCACGAAAAAGCCTTATCTTAAGCTCCCTCGCAAGATGCAATTATTATATCAAATTCTACTTAAATCCACCACTCCCACCAAAAATGCACCCTTATCCCACTTTTTCTGGGGTGATGCACGCAAGGCCGCAGAGCCGGAGTCGATTCGGCAGCCTGCACAGCGACGGCGGAAAAAAACGGCAAAGACCCGATTTTGACGCGCCGGTTTTTCGCCTAAGCGCGCTTGCGCGCGTGATTCGTACCCAAGCGGCGAAAAAGAAAGGCCGCAAAATCGATGTCAACCCGGCTTTTCCGCCGGAAATCCGCGGCGTATCCGACGCGGATTTAGCGAGCACCAGCGCCGAATCGACTCCGGCTCGAAGGCCTTGTGTGCATCAATTCAAAAAAGTGGGATAAGGGTAACTATCTGGAAGGAGTAGCAGATATTCCAGTCATCTTAATCATTGACTGCATGAGAATAAATAATGTATACTTAACAATATGAAATTCATAATAAAAACTTCTATTGTTCTTGTTGTTTTTACAACAATCTTCTCAGGGTGCGCAACTGCATCCAATAATAAAGCAAACAAAATAGACCCGCCTTTAAAAGTCTCCGTATATGTGGGTAACGGAGCTAAAGGAATCGGTTGCGTCGAATGGTGCAGACTCGTCAACGAATGCCCTCAGATGCGCTTGAAGCTCGTCGACGGTGACGCGGTGGCGACAGGCGCCCTTGAAGGCGAAGACGTAGTCGTAATGCCCGGAGGCGACAGCAAGGCTGAATTCACTTCACTTACCGAAAAAGGCGTTGAGAAGTTCAAGGAGTTCATCCTTAATGGAGGCGGATATATCGGAACATGCGCCGGTTGCAGCATTCTTCTAAACGAGGAAGACAGAAGACTTAAGATAGTTCCTTACAAGCGTCTTGGCAGCACCAAGCTCCTTAATGGTGATTTCAACATCACTAAAGCCGGCGCTGAAGCGCTCGGGATCGCCGAAGGTCCGCGTCGAATCCGCTATAGCGGTGGACCGATCATTAAGAAAACCGACACCGAAATCGCCAATGCAAAGTTCGAAGTCTTCGGCACATACGCATTTGAAGCCTCGACTAACGGCCGCGCAAACCCCGAAATGTTCGGCGCGCCTGCTATTCTCGGCGGCACCTACGGTAAGGGTAAAGTCTTTACGATTGTATCCCATCCCGAATATTTTGAAGAAACCCTTGATATTGTTGAAGGCGCATTTAAGTTCGTTAGCGGCCGCGAAATTAAGTTCCCTCCGAGAATGAAAAAGAAAAATGCCATAACAGTTGGTTTTCTTACAAGCTATATAAGCGGCGCTGAAGTCGCTGAGACGGCTCTCGCGATTGACAATACTGAAGATATGTATTTAGTCCCCGTTGATGTAATGGCCGATTGGCGCCGCCACCTTGATCATATAAACGTGCTCATTTTACCCAACGACATAATTGCCGATCCTAAGCGCGGCAAAAACGTTAAAAAGGTCGTTGAAAAATTCATTAACCGCGGCGGTACTGTAATTGGCTTCGGCTCAGCTGTAAATGCTTTACCTAAGGGTGGAATTCCTTCTGGCTCGCGCGAGGAAATCGTAAAGACGATTCGCTCGCTCTGATTAAAAAGTATTCTTAATACTAAAAAGACTACCCTAAATACGGGCAGTCTTTTTTATTTACTCTTTTTAAGTTCTTTAATCTTATCGCGCAGGTATGCAGCGCGTTCAAACTCGAGATTATCGGCCGCCTCGAGCATTTCTTTAGTAAGCTCAGCTATAAGATCTTGAGTAGAAGTTATCTTTTCGTCTGTAATGGTCGAAGCGAACGAGTTCTTATTCGAAGCCTTGAAAAGATAAGACGACTCGTTTATTGAGCGCTTTACACTCTTAGGAACTATACCGTGAGCCTCATTGTAGGCGATTTGCTTCTCACGATTTGACTTTGTGATCTTTAGAAGCTCTTTAATCGCGTCGGTTTTCTTATCGGCGTAAAGGATGACGCGACCGTTCACATGACGCGCCGTACGCCCCGCTGTCTGAACGAGCGAAGTAGTCGATCGAAGAAAGCCCTCTTTATCAGCGTCAAGAATCGCCGCGAGCGCGACTTCGGGTAAGTCGAGCCCTTCTCTTAAAAGGTTGATGCCGACTAATACATCGAACTCGCCCTTCCTTAAACGCTGAAGAATCTCAACGCGCTCAATCGCATCAATATCGCTATGGAGATATTCGACCTTAATCCCTACTCCGTGGAGATAATCGGTTAAATCCTCTGATGAGCGCTTTGTAAGCGTTGTAACAATAACTCTATCGCCACCATCAACAACCTTACGGATTTCGTCTATCAAATCGTCAATCTGATTTTTAAGGGGGCGAATCTCGATAACGGGATCGAGAAGCCCTGTCGGACGGATAACCTGCTTAGCGAATGTTTTAGCCTCGGCGCATTCGTAATCGCCCGGAGTCGCCGAACAGAAAACGACCTGCGAAACCTTATTATTAAATTCGTCGAATTTTAGCGGTCTATTATCTTTAGCGCTTGGAAGTCTAAAGCCATACTCAACGAGCTTATCCTTTCGCGCCTGATCGCCGTTGTACATCGCTCTTACTTGGGGAACGGCTACATGACTTTCGTCGATAATCGTTAAAAACCCTTCAGGGAAATAATCGATAAGGCACTCAGGCGCCGAGCCAGGCGCACGACCCGAGAGAGGACGCGAATAATTCTCAATACCGTTACAGTACCCTAATTCGCGCATCATCTCGATATCGTATTCCGTTCGCTCCTTGATGCGCTGCGCCTCAAGAAATTTATTTTTAGAGGAGAAGAATTCAAGTCGCTCTTTAAGTTCCGCCTCAATTCGCGAGAACGCCGCCTCCATTTTCTCTTTACCCATTACGAACTGTTTAGCGGGAGTCACAACCACCGCCGGCATTGTAACGCCGCACTTACCAGTTAATGGGTCGAGCTCACGAATCGAATCGACCTCTTCGCCGAAAAACTCTATCCTTATCGCCTTAGTCTCGTAGGCTGGGAATATATCGACAATATCGCCGCGCACTCTAAATACGCCCGGCGTAAATGACATATCGTTTCGCGTATACTGCGCCTCTACGAGCCGCTCGATAAGTCGCGAGCGACCTAAACTCGAACCGACGTCTATCTTAACGGCGAGATCGCGATATTCATCTGATTCGCCTAGACCGTAAATACAGCTAACGGAGGCAACGACGATAACATCCTTGCGCGCGATTAGCGCGTTCGTAGCGGCGAGGCGGTAGCGCTCGATCTCATCGTTGATCGATGCGTCCTTCTCGATATAAGTATCAGTTTGAGGAATGTACGCCTCGGGCTGATAATAATCGTAATACGAAATAAAATACTCTACAGCATTTTCGGGAAAGAACTCCTTAAGCTCCGAAAAAAGCTGCGCAGCGAGCGTCTTATTGTGAGAGAGTATTAACGTCGGGCGATTCCACGCGGCAATCAGATTGGCCATCGTAAACGTCTTACCAGAGCCCGTAACGCCCTGAAGAACGAGCCTATCGTCGCCGCGCTCAAGACCCTTTAGCAAAGCCGCCACAGCCTCGGGCTGATCGCCCGTAGGCTTAAAAGGCGACTTTAACTTAAAGAGTCTATCAGCCACGATTTAGCGATTTACAAACCACTCTAAAGTTCTGCGGCAAGCATCGAAATTAAAGCCCTGCTTCATCGCCTTAGAATGATGATACTTATCAAAAAACTCCTTATGCTCTTTCTCCCCGATACCAGCCTCCTTCAAAATGCGAAGCTTCTCGGCAACGACAATACCCGCTCTCAGCGAAAGAAGGCGCGCGGAATATTCGCCCTCAGGATAGACTAAATAAGTATCACCCGCTTTCCAATCACCGAACGACGCGTCAACATACGGATCGTGAGGCCATGAATTCGCCGCCCAACGAAGGAAGCCGTCGAGTCCGCTAATCTGAGGATACATACCGAGCCAAAACGCCTCGTTGTCGACGCTCGACATAAACGTATTCGGACGGTCGGGATGACAACAGACATAAAGCGTCGTCTTCCAACCCTTTTCGCGGCGCTGAGCGGTTTCGGCAATAAACTCAGGCGTGACATAAGAAAGCAGCTGACTGTAATTATCAATGACGATCCCCTTGAAGTCCGAAGGCATACGGTTACCCGCCATCGCGATTTTCATACCAGGCGCTTTTTCCTGAATGAAGTTAGCGATAATACTTACGTCTTTAGGCGTACGCTCGTCCATAGCGATATATGTATCGTTGAACCAGCCCTTTTCGATAAGGTGCTTTTTAAAGTCAACGAGGAATGCGCCCCAATAATCATTAAAGACCTCGCTCCCTGGGATAGCGGTCGCGCTTTTCGTATTACCTTTAGAATCCTGCCATCTGACGACATATCCCCAAGGACACATCGTATAACAGGCGATATCGGGACCGATGCCGCACTTACGGCCAAACTCGACATACTTATCGAAAATCGTGTAATCGAAAGTCCAAGAACCGTCATCGTTTTTAACGCGGCCGATCATCGACTCGTATGCGTCGTAGCACTGATGATTCCACGGATAATCCAAAAGAGTAACCGTTAACGCCTTTACGCCGCACTCGGCGAGAGTCTTGTAAACAGGCGTCATCTTCTCAAAGTGTTCGTCGCTGAACGGCTCAACTTCGAAGTAGCGGCTCACAGCCCAAGGGTGCTGCCAAAGGTCGAGAAAATACTTCCATTCGGACGGAGGAGGCAATACGCGGTCGACAACTCTCACCGTCATCGGACCAAACTGAACCTTACCTGGCTTCGCATCCTTACTGACCGTTACCTTACAGACATTCCACGGTAAAAAGTCATCACCCTCATTACAATCATAAACAACATCATAACGACTACTCAAATGTTCAGAACGTTGAAAATTATTGTACGTAAGTGGAGCTATAGACTTAAACTCTACAGTAACTCCATCTTTTGAAGAGTATCCCTCCGGAAAATATTTAAAAACTTCCCCTGTAAATTTATCCTGTATCTTATGATACGACACTTCGCCCTTCCATGAAGAAACCTCAAAGGTTGGTCCATGATAAGGCTTAATTTTCGGTGTTGCCTTATCACAATCACATCCAGCTGTTGCCTTAGGACTCTGACATCCTGCAACCGCCAGAACAGACAACAACACAGCACTGATCTTCTTTATCATTTTACCTTCTCCTTATTTACTGCTTAACCGCGTTTTTACCCGCGGACAAAATTTCATCGCCAATAAAAACGCTTTTAACGATAAAATTGAATAAATTTTTCTTGCGAAGATGCGGCGACACGGTCGAAAAGACTCGTACCGTTAGCGTCCATCGCGACTACTCCGCGAAAGCCCTCGACTTCAAAATGCCAGCACGCCTCAGCAGCGCCGAATTCATCGAGAAAATCGACGCCTTGAACGCGCTTTACCGCCGCGGCCGAAACAGCCGCCGCGCCGCCAACCGCTTGAATGTAAACCGCGCCGTATTTGCGCATCGCCTCTAATGTCGCCGCGTCCATACCGCCTTTACCGATAATGATTCTTACGCCTGATTTCGCGATAAACTCGGGCTCGTATGGATTCTCTCTTACCGATGTCGTAGGTCCCGCCGCGACAACCTTCCACTCGCCGCCCCGTTTAACAACCACAGGACCGCAATGAAAGAGAGCGCCGTCTTTGAAATCGACGTTTATCCTACCGCCGTCGGCGAAATACTTATGGAACTTGTCGCGCCCTGTATGAATAATGCCGGTGATGCTCACGGCGTCACCCGCCTTCAACGAGCGGATCGACTTCTCGTCAAACGGATATTTAAGTTCGATCATATCTCCACCGTCCTTCTGCGGGCTGCCCAGCACATATACGCGATCGTTACGAAAAAGCTCGCGGGAACACGCGGGCGGGACGCTATCTTAACCCCGAGAAGCGTCGTCTTTCCACCGAGCCCCATAGGACCGATACCGAGCGAATTGGCCTTCTTGAGAATAGACTTCTCCATTTTCGCAAGTCGCGGATCTTTCGACGAATCCGCCAGGCCTCTTAAAAGCTGCTCCTTGGCGATCTCGTAGCCCGTCGCTCTGTCGCCGCCGATGCATACGCCGAGAATCCCCGGCGCGCAACCGTAGCCCTGAGTCTTGACGACGGCGTCGAGAATGCATTTTTCAACGCCCTTCAGATCGCGCCCCGCTCCGATCGACGAATCGGGAAGCGAATACTGGCGCGACATATTCTCCGATCCGCCGCCCTTCATTATGAGCGTGACGGTCGGCTTGGAATCCGAAGACTCCGGCTCAAAATAATGTATGACCGGCGCACCTTCAGCAACATTGTCATCGTATGATCTGCCGTCGACAGAATCGATGCAGTTCTTTCTGAGATAACCATTTTCTGTCGCTTTACGCGTCGCTTCGGAAATCACCTTGCGATCGACCTTTTTGCGAAGACGAGAATCAACGAAGAAAGTCAATGTTCCTGTATCCTGGCAAAGCGGCGTAGCGTTCTCGCGCGCGAGAGCGCAGTTATCGAGAATCGTCTTAAGGATCATCTTGGCCGAAGAACCCTTTTCTTCGCGGCGCATCGCTTTTAAAATCGCCTTCTCGACATCGTCGGGAAGAGATGAACTTGTATCGCGTATGAGCGCTAAAATTTTATCAACAGTACTCATTTTGAAACAGCTGTTAAAAAGACGCGACCGGGACCGGCCGAAGTTTTTTCGCCGCGGCGAAGAAGTGTTGAAAGAGATTTTTCAACTTCATAGACGAGAAGATAATCGCTCTCGGCCGTCACCTCGCGCTCTTCCGGAAAATCGTGCTGGGTAAAGTCAAAAAACTCGCACTTAACATCCTTTACCGGCTCCGGCACGCCTAAGCCAAAATCAATACATTCTAGAGATTTCGCGACATGAAGTTCGCGGGGCTTACCATTCGCTCCTACACGGCCCCAATCATAGAGTCTGTAGGTTGTATTGGAGCTCTGCTGAACTTCATAAAGTTTAACACCGTCTCCAATCGCATGAACAAGACCGCCGGGAATGAAAAACGTATCATATTTCTTCGCATCGTGCTTAACGAGAATATCTTCGAACTTCCCGTCCGCGATGGCGCTCTCGACTTCCGCAGCGCCGACACCGCTCTTAAGCCCCGCATAGATCGGTCCCGGCTCAAGAACACACCACATCTCCGTCTTAGGCTCACCGCCCGCGATCAAAGCCGTGCGCTCGTTCGGATGCACCTGGACCGAAAGTCGCGTTTTAGCGTCGATTACTTTCGCAAGAACAGGAAACTCAAGTTCGACTTCCGCAAGCGTACGCCCCTTCTCAACGCCGTCGGCTATGACACTCGGAGAAGAAGAATGCGCCGAAATCTCCCAGCTTTCACTCCCCCATACGAGCGTATGAACATTCGATTCAAATTTCATATCTCAAATCCCGGCTTAAGCGTTCTCAACAGCGGCGATAATTTCCTCGGGCTTAGTAACGCCGTCAAACGATTTAACGAGATTTCCGTTTTTGAAAATCCTAAGCGCGGGAATCGACATGATGCCGAATTTCTGCGCAAGCGAAATATTACCGTCAATGTCAACTTTCAGAATTTTAAGATCGGGTTTTACGGGCGCGACCTTCGATTCGAGAATGGCGCCCTGCATCTTGCAGGGTCCGCACCACGTCGCCCAGAAATCGACAAGCACCACACCCTCGGCGATAGCGGAATCAAAATCTTTTTCGTTGATATCGGTAATCATACAAGACCCCTTTCTTGCAAATAATGTTGAGCCTCAATCGCCGCCTGCGCACCCGCGCCCGCCGCGATTACGGCCTGTTTATAAAACGGATCTGCGCAATCGCCGGCGGCGAAGACGCCTTCAATGTTAGTGCGGGTACGCTCAACTTTAACATAACCGGCATCGTCAAGATCAACGGCGCCTTTAAGGAACGCCGTCTGTGGATCGTGGCCTATGGCTACGAATGCACCCGTCACGGCGATTTCGCGGTCTCCTGAAAGCTTAAGCGAAGTCAATCTCGCGCCGTCGCCCTCGAACGATGAGACGGTCGTATTCCAAAGAACGGTGATATTAGGCGTATTTAGAACACGCTCCGCGAGAACTTTAGTACCTCGAAAAACATCGCGCCGGTGGATAAGATAAACTGACTTCGCGATACGCGAAAGATAGAGCGCATCACCAAGAGCCGTATCACCCCCTCCGATGACGGCGACATCAGCACCTTTGAAAAAAGCTCCATCGCAAACAGCGCATGCGCTAATGCCTTTGTTTTTATATTTAGCTTCGCCGGGAAGACCCGTCCAACGTGCACCTGCTCCGGTAGCGACAATAACAGCGTTGGCGGTAATATCCCCCATCATGCCGGAAAGACGCTTAACAGAGGAAGAAAAATCGACAGACGAAATCTCATCCATTTCAAATCTGACCTCGGCGCGTTCAGCCTGAGCGCGCATAGCCGCCATAAGAGAAAGCCCTGTCTGGGGATTTTCAAAACCCGGATAATTCTCAACCTCGTCCGTCTTCGTCAACTGTCCGCCCGCAAGCATTCCTTCTATGACAAGCGGCTTAAGGCCGGCGCGAGACGCATATATGCCCGCCGCAAGACCTGCAGGGCCGCTACCGATAATGACGAGATTTTCTTTGGCTTTTTCTTCGCTCATTTCGTTGGTTTTCTCCATATCGTCATACCTTCTTCAAACCGCTTCGGATCTATGATATTGCCTGGGATTACACGACCACGAATTGAATAGTACGTATCTTTTGAATTCCAATGTTTCCCGACGATATTCAAAGGAAGTTTCTTTTTAGATACTACGCCGACAGCTTTGAAGCCCTGAACGTTCAATTCGGCAACTGACTGCGGAATTGTTTTAAACTTAGCCGATGCAGGACGGGAATTCACCTCTCCAGATATACCCTTCTTTTTCGTATCTGCCTTTACGAGTTTGGATTTTGTCGGATCAACCTTTTTTATCGTCGCCTTGCCGTAAGTTTTAACCATTGTGTCCAAGGAACCGTACAAGACGCTGTTAAGATATTTATCGGCGACGATAAGTCTCTTCGCCTTTACATCGGGATCGAACGCAGGACGCGAATCAAGCTTCAACACGCCTCGCACACTCGGCATGGCGAAAAGCATCCCGCAGCGCTTGCGCCCGCGATGGCGATGCTTCTGCCATTTATTCTTCTCTCCGAAGGCGACCTGGCTGTGAGTGAGAACCT
This sequence comes from Kiritimatiellia bacterium, assembly GCA_045656225.1. GTDB lineage: Bacteria > Verrucomicrobiota > Kiritimatiellia > RFP12 > UBA1067 > UBA1067. The sequence goes on from JAZOQU010000054.1 coordinate 12,425, forward strand.
TCTCGTCGGGAATGCCGTATATCGCCTGGAGTTCCGCAACCAGATCTCGGATTGCGTTAAGCTGCTTGCGGGGCATAACCTTATCGTGATAGCCGACACACTCAATACCGATTGAATGTTTATCAATCTCCTCTTTCGCATTCCACATTGAACATCCCGCATGGAACGCAACACGATGACGGTCAATAATCTGATAGATCGACCCGGAAGGCGTTACGCAATAATGACAGAGCCCCCTTTCAGAAACGTGTCTGAGGGAGCTTTTTTCGGCCGCTTCGGTCGTATGCAGAATTATAAACTCGGTCGACTTTCTTGCTTCACGCTCCTTATTGCGCTCGCTCCGATAACGTTTGCTTACGCTAACGTCGGCCATAACCGACGCTGCGAGAAACGCAAACGCTATCGAAACCAATATGCGGCGCATCAGACGTTGAGGGCGGTCTTGGACCAAGGCTCCTTGCCCGCGAGAAGCGAAGGAGTCGTCATCTCCGGGGGAACAGGGATACCGAGCATCTGAAGAGCCGTCGGTGCCACTGCCGAAAGCTTAGCGAGCGGAGTTAATCTTACGCCCGCCGCGTCATTAGCAACATAGAAACACTCGACGAGATTGAGCGTATGGGACGTCTTTGTAAGGCCCGACTTATAGTCGACCATCTGCTCCGCATTGCCGTGGTCGGCGAAAATAAGAACATGGGCGTCGAGCTCCATGAGACGCGGAAGAAGTTTTCCGATGCACTCGTCGGTAACCTCGACGGCTTTCCTGGCGGCGTCAAAATCGCCCGTATGGCCGACCATGTCGCAGTTGGCGTAGTTAACAGCGATAAAGCCGTAGGGATTATTCTCAAGACGCTTCAAAAGCTCGTCGGTAACCATGTATGCGTCCATCTCGGGATGAGAAGCGAACGTCGCGGGATCGAAGCGGCTGGGAACATCGACCTGATCCTCGCCCTCGGAAGGAGTAGTCGACTTGCCGTTAAAGAAGCTCGTGACATGACGGAACTTCTGAGTCTCGGCAATGCGAAGCTGCTTAAGCCCGGACTTGGAGATAACCTCACCGAGGAGGTTGTCCATACTGCCGCCTGCGCCGCCGGCACCGAGGAGATAATCCTCAAACTCATCCCAGTAGCGAGAGAAGCCGAGGAACGTAACATTAGGACGACGAGCGCGCGTACCGGCGTAATCATCGCATACGAACGCCTGGGTAAGCTGAATGGCGCGGTCCTGGCGATAGTTAGTGTGCATCACGACGTCACCGTCCTGCATACCGGCATAATCGCCGATTACATAGCAGGGAATGTACTCATCGGTCATGGGAGTATTGTCGGGGGTCTTGCCCGTCTCGTACTCGTGCTTGACGGCCTCTTCAATCGAATTGACGCGCTCGCCGACGCAGTCTACGATGCAAGAATAGGCGGTATCGGTAAGAGCATACTTCTTCGCGCGATCCATACCGTAGTAGCGGCCCATCGCGGTTCCAATAACGGCATTGCCGATCGCGGCGAGTTCCTGTTTAAGGCGGGCGATATACTCGAGCGTGGAGCGCGGCGGAGTATCGCGGCCGTCGAGGAACGGATGAACGACAATCTTACCCTCGGGGAATTCGGCGCGGGCGCGCTTCATGAGCTTAAAGAGATGCTCCTGGTGGGCGTGAACGCCCTCGTCCTGAAGGAGACCGAAGAAGTGGAACTGAGAATTGTTCTTCTTCCAGTTCTCGATGAGATTACTCCACTTCTCGTTCTTAAAGAGATCGCCGGAGGCGAGCCCGTCGTCAATGCGCTTCAATTCCTGAACGACGATGCGCCCGGCACCCATGTTAAGGTGTCCGACTTCAGAGGAACCCTGATAACCGTCGGGAAGACCTACCGCCTCGCCGCAGCAGTCGAGAAGACAATGGGGATAGCGGGCGCGGATCTGATCGATAACGGGCGTTTTGGCGCCATAGACGCTATTGCCGTCCTTGCGCTCGTTAACACCCCAACCGTCACGGATAATGAATACTACAGGTCTCATTTTTATTTATCTCCTTAAGAACTTAATTTTTATTAAATTCGCGAATGAAATTCAATTGTTGATAGTATACCAAATCCCGCCGCCTCATGGAAGCGCCGAAAATTCTAACTCAAAAACTAAGGATAGTCCGGTATGCACAACTAAGGGTTGTGGGATTTTCTCCACTGTTCCCCCAAGTCGTCGAGCGTCTTATTGAAGCGCTCGGTCCAGAATGTCTTTTTGTCATATCTGCCTTGATGGCAGAGCCTGTTGAGCTCCTTGACCGTTCCCGGGCGCTCGGTCTCGAGATAATTGAAGAAATTCGCTGAAATTCGATAACTGTCGTTGTATTTGATTTTAGCTGGATTAAAAACCGTTTTATCGGTATTCGGTTCGCACACATAAAATCTTACATAATCGGCTATACCCTCACAAATCCAACCTGGAGTTTTACGATAGCCGTTTTGTGCAGCATGAACGAGCTCATGAACGACACACCCAACATCATTCGGATATTTTACAATCCAATCGCGTTTAACGACGATTTTCGACCCCGAGCAGTATGCCGGCGGATTTATATCTTTTTTAAATGTGATTGTAACCTTTTCAGGCGCGACTTCCCCGGCATCAAGCGTCTCGATGATTTCAGGATAGCTTTTCTTTACCACATCAACAAGCCTGTTAATAGTCCAGTCGTAAAGTTCGGGAGCTTCAGATAAATCAAAAGTATATTCGTACGAGCCATTCCCGTCGGTCACGGAAAAGACATCAGGCTTCTTTTCGGCTTTTTCAACCGCTTCATTGAAAATGAGAGTAGACGAAACGGGAAAATGATCACTGGGGAAAAGCTTTTTACCGGGACGCGGCAGACTGAGCGTACGATAGTCAAGAACTCTCGTTCCCTCGCTCACATAAATAAAATCAATTCGCTTAAGCTTTGAGAGGTCGCCAGGTATGTCTCTCTTACCGAACTTCTTCTTAAGAGCCTCGCCGATCGTCATCTCATCGTCGAACCATCCCCAGAACGTAAACGTTCTCCAAGAGCCTTGCGGAGGCGTTTCGGAAAGATAAAGAGCGTCTTTAAGAATCTTTTTCACCTCCATCGAAGGTTTGTCGTGTTCAAAACAGTTATGATCGCCTACCAGAACAACCGGCGCCCCGTTGCCGAATTCCTTCATGCGTTCGATAATGAGGAGCATTCCCTTTATCCGGGCCTCTTCACCTCTGTGATCGGTATGACAATTTGCGAACGAAAATCTTTTACCGGTTTTTACGTCATTTAACACGGCGTACGAGCATACGCGGGGCATTGCCGCGTCCCATCCTTTGCTGCCGGGCTTGTCCGGCGTTTCAGAAAGCCAGAACGTCCCCATCTTAACCATGTTAAAGCGACTCTTTCTAAACGCCACGGGCGAAGATTCACCGCTCTTTCTGTTTGAATTACGCCCGTCGCCGACAAATGTATAATCGGGAAAGCGCTCCTCAAGCCATTTGCGCTGATCGGGCAAAACCTCCTGGAGACCGATCACATCCGGATTTTCATTTTCAATCACCCTGGCGAGATCGTCTTTTCGCCCGTTCCAGTTGTTGTCGGGCGACTTTCTGTCTCCAGCGGAATTGCGGATATTGTAGCTCATAACGCGAACTGCGGGCTCTTTAGCCTGAGCGCGTGTTATGTTCAACATTCTATGCAGCTTTTTTGCGTCCTCGGCAAAAGCTCCCGCGACAACAAGCGCTGCGGCACAAAAGGCAATCATCTTCTTAATATTCATATTCTTAAGCCTCCATTTTGGAAATCAGCATTTTTTGCGCCCGGCGGCCAGAATGCAGACGACCGACAATGTCGCCATCGCAATCCAGAATATCGCCAGATAATTAAGCGTATAACCGTCACCGAAAGTAATCCCCTTAAGTACCGCAGTCCCGTCATCGGCGCGATCAATAAGATAGCCCGATATTATCGACTGCATTCCCGCTCCGATATAATTACCCATGCCTGCGATGCCTAGAGCCGCGCCTGCAGCGCATTTAGGCACATAATCAACAGCCATCAATCCTCCGACAAACGTAAGAAGAATTCCGACCGCGAATCCGAAAAAGACCATAGCCAAAACATCAACCCACACATGCGAGCCTGGCACAAGCATAAAGAGCGAAAGACCCGCGACATTAAGAAGCCCCGCCGCGATAGCGAGTTCCTTACGGCTTGATTTAAAAAATCTGTCTGATATTATCCCGGAAATTCCGGAGGAAACAGCTCCCACGATCGAATTAATCGAAATGATTGTAGCAGCTCCCGCTTCAGAGTAGCCCTTTTTCACCTGTAGAAAGAACATACCCCAATCGATGACGGCGTAACGGCTGGCGGCGAAAAATCCGCCAGCAAGCGCGATCAGCCACACCGCGGAAGAAGTAAGCGCTATTCTCTGCCCCTTGGCGGTATCGACCTTCGCTTCAACGGCATCGACTGGAACGGGCGGTAACCCCTCATCTTCGGGAGAATTGCCGAAAAAGAAATACGCCGCCGCGATACCGACCAGACCGAACGCCGCCGCTCCCCAGAAGCAGCTCTTCCACGCCCACGACGGACCGTACATCCCAGCTACGAGAACAACAAGCCCCGCTGAAAGAATATACGCCATAACCTCTCCGAGATTATTCGAGCAGCTCCATATTCCGTAATAGGTGCCGCGTTTTTCCTTAGGCCACCAGCGAGCGAGCGCCACGACACATGACGGCGAACCGGCGGCCTGGGCGAAACCATTCACAAACCATACGATCGCGAGCATCAGAGCGGGCACGTGAAATCCGACGACCAGATTAGCGAGCGCCGAAACGAAAAGCCCGAGCATTATGTACTTTTTTACGTTCACACGGTCGGCGATAAAACCATTTACGACCTTTCCTATCGCATACGCGAATAGCATCGAAGAGCCTACATAGCCTATTTCCGTAGGCGTATAAGCCCCCTCTTCGATCATGCCCTTTTTAGACGCGGAAAAAGCCAAACGGCATACATAATAAATCGCATAAACAAACAACATCGCTGAGACCTGGCGAATGCGTGCGAATTTATATTTACGTTCTATGTTATTCATATCGCTTTTAAACAGTGTTTAAGATTATTTTAACACATTATTAAAAGCAGGAGAAGCACAAGTTATTGCAAATTCCTGTCAGGGCCAATTGCAAAAAACTGTCACGGGGAATGAGGGGTTAGCGGTTAGTCGTTAGGGGTTAGGGGATAGGGGGTAGGGGATAGGGGTTAGGGGAAGGTTAAAGGTGAAGGTGAAGGTGAAGGTGAAGAGAGGCGAGAGTTCAAGTTCCGATTTTGTGGTAAAGAAAAGCGGTAGTGGTAGATATGAAGACTAATCACTAACGACTAACCACTAACGACTAATCACAGACCCGTTACTCAACAGACGGAACGAAAGTGACGCCAGATGGAGTTTTAAATAAATCTTTGAGCGACGCATCATGCATACGTGCCATTTCGACCGCTCCCTTGGCGTAGAAAAACGCGCCTAAATCGCGAACATGCGCCGCGTCATTCTTCCCCTTTGGATAATTCGCATATTCGCCGGGCTTAACGAACATATAAAGCGCTTTCGCCTTCTCCATACCATGTTTAGGGAGATTCTCCTCCGCATACCTGTTAAGATCGAGAAGCGGAGCTTTTACTTCCGCCGCGACCTCGCGCATCGCCGCAACATAGGGACCCAATCCCGTCGCGCCGCCGTCGACCGTCATTACGCCGTCCTTTTCGCTGAACCCCTTCGAATGGGCGATGGATGTCGCAAAAGCGATATTCGCTCCTTTGGACTTGACGTCTGCCGCGAACCCTTTAAGAAACGCTTTGTACTCGTCTATCGTTGAATAATCGTTCTTCGGCGGCTTGTTTCGTCTTTTATTCATATCGTTATGACCGAACGATACTATTACCCAATCTCCCGGCTTCAACTTTGAAGCGATGCACTTCTCCCAGCGGCTGGACTCTCGAAAACGCCGCGCACTCCAGCCGCTTCTGGCGAAATTGTGAAGTTTATCCGGATTCTTCATAAACGACTTGAGCGACTGTCCCCACCCGTATTGCGGCCATTCCTGCGGCCTATAATCAGCCATAATCGAATCGCCGGCCATATAAAGCTCCGACGCTTCAGCAAACATGCTGATTACAACCGTGGCAACACCAATCAACTTTTTAATCATTTTAATTTTCACCATCATTACGTCCTTTTAGTCAATGACTTATCCTAACACCTGCCTCATCTGCGGTTATAGAAAGCTCACGTCCGAAAACCCGCACATTTTTAAGCGTCATACGCTCAACACCTTTGGGCAGATGCGCTTTTACTTCGAATTTACCTAATCCGGTCGGATCAATCCCAAATAACCCTTCCGTCACGATTCGGCAGTAAAGCGCACTTTCGGCAGAAAGATGGCGCATATTCTGCTCCGGCCACGCCTCAACAGGATATGGAACATGCTCGCCTAAAAGTCTTGTGCGGGAATAATCTAAAAACTTATCAAAAACCCTATCTCCAAGGCCTGAAGCAAAAACTCCCCTGAACGCATAAAGAACACTGCGATCCCAAGTTACGCCCTTTTTATCACCCTCAGCGGAAAGCATCCCCGAGCCAGTCCAAAGCCCCGGTGAAAAAAGTGCATCCGCCGTTCCTTCAGCGCGGTTAAAAAGCCCCATACATAGCGGAATTCCAATCCATGAACGCAAAACTTCGCATCCATCATAATAACGATAAGTATCATAGCCGCGCATTGAGCAGCCAAAATGCCGCTCTATCGCTTTTTTCATTTCCTCCGCGCGCAAGGAATAATCGGAAGCAAATTTTGGATGACCGAGCTCCCTTTCAAGAATTGCGGCATGGCGCAGAGCATCATAATAAAGCGAGGACGTGCAAAGATTCGCTTTACCCGCAGGAAGACGCGTTTCAAGCTCATCGCAGTCGGAGGCGACAACGCCATCCGAGGTCAATTTACGTCTGCAATATTCAAGCGTCCAGCGAATACCCGGGATAAGTTCCTCGGCCCAATCGCGGCGTCCTGCGGCGAGAACAAAGCGCGTCGCACCATACGCCCACATCGCGGCGTCTCCGCGATCTCCCTTGTTGTTCCAATAGCCGAACCCCTCTGCTATTACAGAACTTGGAATAGGCTCATAACGCGGCCCCATAAACGGCAGGTAATGACGATAGGCGTTCATTGAGGCTTCAAGCGAGATAGAATCCCCCGTGAACGCGAACCAGGGACCGGCATACTCGACTTGATCATTACACCATGTCGCGGCATAATAAGCGCCGCCTCCAGGCGAATGCATAAGCCCGCCCCGCGTTTTAAATATGCTCTCGCCCGCTCTGAGTTTTGCAAAGTGAAAAGCCGTATCTAATTCAACTATACCAGTTTCAAGAACGCAGGATGAAGTCAGCTTTTTAATGCGCTTTCGCCTTAAAGCCAATTCCTCCGCGCCGTCAAAAGCCGTAGGCGCGTCACTTACGGTACGAACAGAAAGCCTGATAGTCCACGAGGATTTTTCACCTGGGTTCAATACGCGCTTTTGAGCCGGAGACACCTCAGAGCAAACTTCATATCGTCCTGTGCAACCAAGCGCATAATCGACAATACCGCCAGTAAATCCAACCTCCTTGGGAGATGCGCTTACATTCTCAACGTCCACAGTCTCAAAAGTTGCAGCCTTGTCAGCAGAAGGGAAAATACGCCTAACAATACGCAGCGCACCGTCTTTCGAGTATGCTATCGAACTCCATACGCCATCGAATGAAATCTTATCAACCACTTCACTGCAAAAATCACCGTCTGATAAAAGCCTAGGCACTTTTTCATCTGTAAACTTGTACGAAAAAGTATCTCTCGTTCTATTAGGCATTTTACGATATGACGGCCAATACACATTTCGGCAAAGTGAAAGAATTCGATTAGTCTGAACGCCGTATGAAAGAATAAGCGACGCCTTTAGCCCCGACATCTCAAGATCATCACTATGCGGAAGACGTTTATCCTCGGCAACATTCCATTCAATGCGCTCACACGGCTCGGCGATGCTCCAGCGCGGCGACTCAACAGACGGAATGAAGGTGATGTTCGCGCCCTTATCCTTCGCGTCTGCGGCGAAGCCCTTCAAGAACACCTTGTACTCCTTGTAATCAGCCACGATCGAATCGCCTGCCATATAGAGCTGCTGTTCCGCCGCGAACACACTCCTTGCTGCAAAGGCGAGCGCTGCGACAATAATCGTTTTGATTAGACGAGTCATATCAGGCATTCCTTTCGTTTACGGTTGATAGAAAACAATATTATAACCTAAACTCTCGCGTCATAATAAACTGATTTTCAACTCTAATGGGTCCCCTTTACCGGTTAATTATTCCTCTATTCCTGCATTGAAGAATACATTGTCATCCTTCGGAAATAATCTTATCACCGTGTCGCCTTGCGAAAAATCTTCATCGGCAAGCGTCGTTGAGGCGATCGGCTTTGTGGCATTTGATTTAAATTGAGCGAGAGTCTCTGCACCATAGAATTTAAGAGATCCGTTAATCGCCTGTGAAATTGCTCCAGTGCGGGTCAACGCGACCGCAATCTCCACATTATCCGCATTTACCTTGATGCTCGTTATCTTAAGCTCAGCACTTGCAGACTCATTCATTATGTCGAGATTGCAAAGCCAAGCCGCCCTAAAATCTTTTGAAGTTATGTTCGCGAGACGACTTTTCACGGCGTCATAATCGCCGCGCTTATTAAGCCACGCAGCCTTTGCGGCAGAACATACCAATGTGAAAAGACAAAAAGATGAAAACAAACAAACGGCCGATATTTTCGGGACGCGAGAGAAATGTCGCGCATCACCCCCCTTCACATATTTGAATAATTGCACAGTTCGCATCTCCTTGACTCTACATTCTGACAGGATTTACAAGATGACGATGTAAAAATCTCGTCCATCCTGTAAATCCTGTCACTAAGAACTAACCGCTAACTGCTAACCGCTAACGACTAACGACTAATCACTAATCACTAACGACTAACGACTAACCACTCTTACCTGACAATTATCATAAAGCCAGAAGACTGGATATTGAGAATGAGCTTATCGCCTTCAACACGAATCGTGGCCTTACGACCATCTAATGCGGCACTATCCATATCAAGAGCTACGTTTTCAGTTGCACCGGAGCCAATTGTCGCAATTACATTATCTCCCGTACGAAGACGCTTCCCATCAATGCGAATTGTCGCTACCCCTTCTGTCGGCAAGTTAAGAGTATTGGAAAGCTGATACGTACTGCTATTGGCGGTCAACACCAACTTCGTTCCCGCACCGAGCGTTATCGCGCCGCTGCCAGGAGTACAACCTTCATTCACTTTGACCGTCGCCGTATCGCCAACCGTCAAGCCGCCATTAAACGTCGATTCGGAATTGAATACGAGCATACCGCAGCCTGTCACCGCCATGCCGCCGGTATAATGACCTGTGACATTGTATGTTTCAAGAATCTTGCCGTCTATGGTAATTGTGGAAGGCTCCGACGAATCGAACTTAGTAGTGCAAACCGTCAGCGTCTTACCGTTGCTGATAGAATACGCTTGCAGATCGTCCTTGCCTGTATGCAGAGTCGTGGCCACACCGCTCGCGTAGAGCGTAGGCGTGCCGCTGAAGCGAAGATTGTTGTTGTGCGTCGAATCAAATTTAATACCGCCCGCACCGAGAACCAACGTCTTTGCATTCAAATACGGCCATTTGCTCGTGTTAAAAACGATGCCGCCAGCGATGATTGTCGCATTGTCTCCGTCTGTTCGCGCCAAGGAGAAATCTTTCGACGTATTGGCAATATCCATCAACTCAGTAATAACCAGTCGCCCGTCGTTGAGATAAGCCGGATATGTGGAGGACGTGACCTTCATGGTCGACGCTGTGACAACGGAACGAGAATATATCACGATGTTGTTCGGGTCCTCAAGTTCACCCTGCACGGTGATGCTCGACCCGATTGCATCGTCCCTACCCAATTCATTGTACTTTGCCGGACTCCAATCGCTTGTAATAATCCACTTGCCGACAATAGCTCGCGCATGAGCATTTTCTAGGCTATTGTCGAAAATCGGCTTTGCGAGCGTTATGCCGCCTCTAAACTCACAGCAATGCGTGGTGTTGATGAAATCGATTTCATTTCCGCTTACGACGCAATTGAACACATGGCAGACTCCCGAACGATTTTCGATCTTCGTAATATTAGAAATTTCATCTCCCTCGATCGTCACCTTCGCAGACCCCTCAAGGAAAGTAATGGAAGACGGCTTAAAGGTATCTTCACCCCTTGTTAATGTCACAGGCGCGGCAGAGTAAATAATCGCGTTATCTGTCGGAACCTGACCGCCAGACCAGTTGGCAGCATTGCTCAAATCATTATCCAAAGCACCCGTCCAGTAATTTGCCAGAGCCTCACCAACCTCATCAACTACAATAGACTTTCCACCCTCACCAATCTTAAATGTAGTCGATGGAGCAAGCGGAGAAGAAACTTTAGAGATATCTTCATCCGTTAACACATCCGTATATGTCATAATCGTCAAATCAGCAGTCGGAATACCCGCAACAACGAGCCCATTCTTGAGAATATTCGATTTCGCATCAGCGTTGGCGACAGCAAGAATCGTACCAGGCGTTACGGCTGTCGCTCCGGAGTAGTTGACTGCTCCGTTCAGCGTGATGGTGTTTCCGCCAGTAAAGGTCAACCCGCCCGTGCCACCAAGCGTCGCGCCGATGGAGATCGCTTGATTACCGCTGTCGATTATGCCGCCGTTGACATTAACGGTGGCGCCAGATTTGATAAGACCGCCATTGTTCGTATCGACACCATTCGCCTGAAGAGTTCCGCCGTTAAAGTTGACAACAGCTCCGCTTTGAGGTTCAATGTGCTTTGTCTTAAATATTCCACCATTAAGGTTTATGACGCCCTTCTTGTACGCGCGAAGCCATTTGCCACCGTTGATCTCAAGCGTTCCATCGTTCACAGTGAATGTCGCCGGCGTGCCGCCGCTGTTTCCAATATTTGTATCCTCGTGGAAATACAATGTGCCGCCGTCCACGATATACTCGTTGTTGAGAACAGTTCTCGAACCCGTAAGCGTCGTCTTACCGCTACCGGTAAAGTGCATGGCTCCCGAACCACCGATGGTTGCGCCAATTGAAACATCCAAGCCGTTGTTGTCGATCGTACCGCCGAGCGCATTGACAGTGACGGGGAGTGTTGACGCAATCAACCCCTCGGACGAAACCGTACCCGCAACCAATTTTCCACCGTTGAAAACAAACGAATGGGCACCGGCACCGCCTTTAAGATGCTTCGCCGTCAATGTGCCGCCATTAAGAACCACCGCGCCTGTATTGTTCGCCGTTTCTCCGACAATGATATCGCCGCCGATTACGGACATCTCACCGCTGTCTATCTGCACGACGCCGGTAGAACCGCTACCGAAATAACCGAGACGAAGACCGGCATTCATCGTCACCTTGCCGCCAGCGACGGTTAACGAATTGGATGCGGCATTATTATTTCCAATCATGTTATGTGTTGTGCCAGCCTCTGTATATTCGGAATTTGCTGCAAACACGACATGCGAATCCCACGCTAATTTCAGTGAATGAGTACCCGTTGTACTACCGTTGTTTTTGCTGTTATACACATTGACCTTACCGGTACTTCTCGCCCCGCCGAATGTCACAATCAGGTTTTTAAAATCAGTATTTCCGTGACCGGTGATTTTATATGTAAATGTTGAATCCGTCTCACTCGTATTGTAAATGTTGACCACACGACGATTGGATGCAGAATAGCCGCTGCCATCAGGTCGGAGCGAATAAAGAGAGGGCGATTCTCCATTCAGATCAATGTTGTTCTCTGACTGATGGAAAAGAGCAGTCGTCCCACTCTGCCACGCTCCGCCGGTTCCAGATATAGATGACGACCAATTGTTGCCACCCCAAGTTCCCTCGCCATTTGATGCTACCCAGTAAAGATCAGCCTGAACATTGAGAGTAATTATTGTGCAAAATACACCAAGGATAAATGATAATGAACTCCCAAACCTCCAACTCGAACTCGATCCTCCAACTCCTAACTCTTCACTCTTAACTCTAAACTTTAAACTATTACCCCCCCCCTGAATTTTTTGCAAGTTATAAGGTGCATGAGTTTATCCTTTCTTGTTTCGGGCTTTATAAAAATAATCTTAAGACGGCATAACGAACCATCTTTTGACACTATTCTAACATAACGCGCTAATCAAGAAAAGCACAAGTTATTGCAAATTCCTGTCACGGACAATTGCAAAAAACTGTCACAGGGGGAACGGGGAATGGGCAATGGGGAACGGGGAAAAAGACTAGTCACTAACGACTAATCACTAAACAAGCCTCTTTCGTCATCTCAATTACTTCTTTTGCGTCTTTCATCGATAGATTAACACGGGCAGCCAGCCGCAGCAGATCTTCCTCTCTCGGATTCGCCCCTTCCCCTGCAATTGAAAGTGTATGCCATCCGTTCGGGCCTTCCGCATAAGTAAAATCGTAGAATGGCGCAAGCTTCCAAACACCGTTTGCATCCATCAAAAATCCGAAATTCTTCAGATGGTCATCTCTATTGTGTGCAAAAACATTCAATGCAAGACGCCTAAAAAGTTCCTTCTTCGCCGAATAATCATGAGTCAACACATCCGTCAACTTGAATATTACCTCGTATTCATCACCAGGTATTCTAAAATTTGCATGCAATAAACCAGCAACTGAGGCAAGATGTAAGCGCCCGCCATTGTCCGTTCTGTCAAAACGCTTTGTTGCAAAGAACTTTCCGGCAGAGGTCTCTAACAATCGACATGGCGACATATCTGCGCCAGCAGCCAGTGCCGCCTTATAATAGCGATACTCAAGCTCGCCAGCACAATCACCGTCACGCTTCGTATTAAACTTGACTATCCAATGCTCAAATCCATCTGGCAGCGATTCCGATTCAGCACAAACCTCGCCTGTATTCGGATTAAAGCCGATAAATGCTTTTGGTCTTGCGCCGCCAGAACTCCCGCCCGCTCGTCGCACTTGCGGCAGGACATCCTCCGCAAGCCCCGACTCGAAGTTCATAGCGTCAGATGCAACGGCGGCTAAATCAAATTCCGTATACTGCAGAGCCGGGCTATCTTCAGGTTCATATACTAAGGCTCCCATTCCCATGCTCCCGACACAAGATAGCCGTTCCAACACAGTAGGAAGCCTCCCATTTCTTTTTCTAAACATCACATCAACAAGCCGTCTACCCCAACCGTCCGGCAATGAATCCTCAAACATGCCGAACGTCTCCATACCACCCGACCAATCAAAGACATTTACACCATCTTTTACAGGAAGACGAAACGGAGCTGGATTAAGTTTTTCCGCGAAAAAGGACTTCGCATATTCAAACGCCGAATCCCTGCCGTTTTGATATAGCGTCCCAACGGGAACAACACGGTTGGGCGAGAATCTGAAGGATACATTCAATTTCATTTTTCACTCCCCCTTTTATGTCGTACACGCAATATTTTCTTGTCAGGAACATCATCCTCGAGAGTTTTTGGGAAAGACGCAAAACGTAACCTCTCCTTCAAAAAATCATGAACCGAATCAAGTTGATCGAGCGCAAAAAGAACGCGACACAAGGCATCACTCGAAGCAAGCCCGGTACGCTCCAAGCGTGAAATAGTCGTCGCTGGAACATTGGATTTCTTCGACAATTCTCCTTGCGTAAGCCCTAAGCGCTGACGAGAAAGCCGCACCCATTCGCGCAACGCAGACAATACATCCACTGGACTTATCAAATGGATTGAAGATTCTATATTTAAATTCATGCTTACTTTTTATCACAACATATTGCCGTAAACAATAGTTTTATTTAGATTATAGCTATATACTGCCGTTATTCAAATACATCGCAGCTTTATTGGCTAAGTTTTTCATCCAGATCGGCGAAGGCGTTCTCAATAGCCTCTACATGATAAAACTCATACATTCCAATCGCATAATCCACCAGATTCTTCTCCAAAAGACGACGATATGCAACATCAGCCGTAACTCCCAGGTGCTCGGCATAACGCTCTAACAAGTAGATAAAAAAGACAAATTCCTTGCTCATGCCATCCTCAAATATGCGGAATTTCTGGGCGAACCCGTAATTTTTTCACTCTCCCAAATATTAAAAATACCCTCCGGCCCAAATTGCCACATCTGCATTCTCTTATCAACCATCATGCCATATGTTTGAGAATTAAGAAATAACTCAAGCGCTTCACGTTCGTTATACCCGTATTTATCAATAATCAGACGCACTACCGCTTCATCATAATAATCAAGCACCTCTACAGGAAGGCTATTCATACAACCACCCTCCTCTCAATAAATCTTAAACACGCAAGCGCTGCCTCTGTTTTTAAAGCAAACTGATCTCTTAAGCGTTGCGGCAAAAGTCGACGAAGAGCTTCCTCTTCAGAATAAGCGCCCTTAAAATACAAATTCAAAACCGGCATCGTATTATCATTCGCTACAGGTCCCGACACTACATCATAATCCACCTCTGACAACATCCCATTTCTATTACGCGTAATATATCTCAACCATTCAACATCAGGTTCAGAAAAAACAAGTTTACGCAAATGAGAAGCCGCATCATCATCAAATTCATAAACCGAAACAACAGCTTGGCCTTCGCCGCGACGCAAGACAGATGTCTTCGCCCAACGTGACGCCTGCTCAAAATCAGAAGTAAGATAAAACGCCTGACCAAAATCCAACGCACGCACACGTTGCATTAATTGTGGCTCAATTACCTCTATGTTACTTCCGTGATATAACCTCATATTCAGTTATTCTTTCTTAATCTCCGTATTCCATTTATCGTCATTATTATACCATAATTTACCAGAGGGTTGGGAACGAGGGGTTAGGGGAGGCGAAGGTTAAAGGTGAAGGTGAAGAGAGGCGAGATTTCGAGTTCCGAGTTTGCGGCAGAGAAAAGCGGTAGCGGTAGATATGAAGAAAAATCACTAACCACTAACCGCTATCCACTCTACCACTACACCTAATCTCTACACTATTATCGGCGGCCTTTGCGCATAAGCCATACTATCAGCTCAGCGGCATAATCGGTCTGAATCATCGTAGCGCCCTGATTAAGAACCCATCCCCAATTAGCATCGGGGTCAAGTAGCGCGCGCTTATCGCCGTGTCCCGCGTCAAGATTATCCCACATCGTATTCACCCAAAGGCGCGGCGAACATTTTGCCTCCGTCACCTTGCCGAACGCCGAGACATGCTTTGGAGAATCGACACAGATTTCATACATGGACGCTTTTCTCGGCTCCTTCGCTAACCAGAGCGGCAGATCGTGCGCGGCTTTTTTATGCTTTTTCCAACAAAACTGAATAACGGGCATATAAAGCAATGTGCCGCTTTCAAATATTTTCAATCATTAAAGGTTCAGGCCTGTCTTATTGACAAATTCTTCGACAGCGCGGCGGAAGGCCGAGAAATCAAAAGCGTTGTTCACGGCGCCCTTATATCCGTAGGGCTCACCGAGCTTTTTAAGCGCCTTTTCAACCGTTCCTCGTTTCCCTTCTTTCAAAATCCTCATCTTCTCGGCCGCGACCACGCCGGCGCGAAGCGAGATAAGACGTGAAGAGAGTTCGCCTCGCGGATAGATAAGGAACGTGTCGCCGGGACGCCAGTGGAGATTACCTCTGCGGACAGTCTTAAAGGACGCGTCGTCATACGGATCTTTAGGCCATGAATTCGCCGCCCAGCGAAGAAAGCCGTCGAAACCCGTAATACCGGGATATGCGCCGAGCCAAAATCCCTCATCTGCGGGGCTATCCATGAATGTGTTCGGGTGCATCGCCGTAGCGCAGACATAAAACGTCGTCTTAAAGCCTTTCTGGCGGCGCGGTTCTAACTCATCGAGAAGCTTAGGATGTTTTCTCAAATGAATAAGGCCCTGGCAGTAGTTGTCGATATTCATTCCGCTGAACTCCGACGGGCTCTTGTTGCCGGCCATAGCGACCTTCATTCCGGGAGCCTTCTTCTGGATAAACGCGATAATCTTCCTTACATCGTCGGGCGCACGTTCATCCATCGCGATATACGCGTCGTTAAACCAACCCTTAGCTTCCAAATGCTTTTTGAAATCAACCAAAAAGTCCCCCCAGTAATCCTCAAACTCCGCAGTTCCCGGCAAATACTTCTCGCGCCTCTCAACCAGCCCGTTCTCCGTTCCCCGTTCCCCGTTCCTCGCTCCCTCTTCTTTCCACGACACCTTATACCCCCAAGGACACATCGTGTAGCAGGCGATATCGGGACCCAAGCCGCACTTACGGCCAAACTCAACATACTCGTCAAAAACCGTATAATCAAATTCCCACTTTCCGTCCGCTTTCTTAACTCGGCCGATCATGGAATAGTATCCGTCAAGACACTGATTGTTCCACGGGAGATCAAGAAGCGTTACCGTAAGCGCCTTGCAACCGCTTTCAGCGAGCGCACGCCAGACCGGCTCCATCTTCTCGTAATGCTCCTTGGAGAACGGCTTTACGTTGAAATAACGCGAAACGGCCCACGGATGCTGCCAGAGATCGAGGAAGTATTTCCAATCCTTCGCCGGCGGGAGAACACGATCAACAACCGTCAATGTGAGGCTGTCGCCGCCTCTCTCGCCTAACTTAACAATACGCTTACCGGGCTTCGCATCGGGAGCGACGGTTACCTTAAGCATCGTCGGGAAAGTTTTATCGCCCTTCTTCCATTCGCGGCAAACATCGGCAACCTTAGCCTTACCGGTGACGCGGGCCTTTTTCTTACCCTCCTTGTCGGTATAGCGCTCAAACGTATCATATTTCACTTCATCGAAACGAAGAAGCGTAAACGATACACCCTCGCCGGCAGCATCCGAAGAAAGCGCAGACGCATCATCTTGAAGCGCCTCGGGAATTTTCACATACGCGGTCTCACCGCGCCACGCCGAAGCTTCAAACGACGCGGAATAAGCGAGAGCGCCCATAAAGCATATGACAGATACAAAAGTAAGTTTTCTCATAGTTACAATCTTTTTATAGTTTCAAAAAAAGTTACAGATATATTTTAACAAAATGCGGTTAATACGAGAAGCAAAAGCTGTTGCAAATTCTTGTCAAAGCCAATTGCAAAAAACCGTCACGTTCATTTCCAGAGGCGCCGCCATTCAGCCGGCGTCAATCCGACAGAGGAGCGAAACGCGTTCACTAAATGCGGCGGATGCAGAAAGCCTGTGGCATTAGCTATAAAATCAAGAGTGAATTCCGTCGTACGCAGAAGCGATTTAGCCTTATTGAAACGCAAACTCCTCAGCTCGGCCAACGGCGTTGTTTTCATCTCGTCGCGAAAAAGCCTATGCAGCTTACTCTCTGAAACGGAAAATTTAGCGGCGATTTCCTCAACGGTAATCGAAGAGGATATGTTATCGGCCATAAACCGAAGTATCTCCTTCAAAAGCGGACTTTTTTCATACGCGCCATCCGTCGACTCCCGCTCCGAAACACCGAGCGCGGGTATATATGTAAAGGCGTTTTCCTTTTCGCCGCTCTCCATCATCCTGTCGAGCATTTCGCATGCGGCAATGGCGAGATTGCGAAAATTGGGGTTTATGCTGGAAATGGTAATATCCTGATTTTCGCAAACGATAATATTGTCGTTAGTACCAAGAATACCCACTTCCGCCGGCACACTTATCCCGTTTGCGATCGCACAGTCAAGGACATTTACGGCTACAGAATCGCTCATGCACCAAATACCGAGAGGTTTCGGGAGCTTATGAATCTTCTTGAAAGCGCGCATATTCTCGTCCCAATCGTCTTCACGCCCCTTGCGGATCGTTTCGGCGCGAACGATCCAGGGTATATCATCCGCGACGCCCAGCATGCGGAGATGTTCAACAAAAACCTTATAGCTTATCTCGGCCGATTTTATGCGCTCTGACGTGCAGAAGACAAAATGGCGATACCCCTTTGAATGAAGGTGCTCGGCGGCGATACGGGCGTTCTGCGAATAATCTACGACGGCTCTCGGGATTTCGATATCCGGCCTCGCATAAGAAAGACCTACGACTGGAGTCGACGTCTGTGCGAACTTGGCAATAAAACGCATCTGCGACTCAGAACGTGAAAACGAAACGATGACTCCATCGCCCTTCCAGCCTCGAGGCGCGATACCGTCATTCATTAAAGTGAGACGCCAGTTATGCTGCGCGGCATACTGAACGATAACGCTGAGAAACTTTCTCGCGTTCATCATCAGGAGAACTTGTTTTTTCTTCATGGCAGACACTATTTAGAAAGTTATCGCTTAACGGAGGTTATTAAACAATAATAATTATAAACAAATCAACGCGCATTTTCAAGCCAATATGACGCGCGCTTATTAAGACCGCGTCCTTCACAGTAATTCGCAACCGCTAATTCAAGCGCCCGACCTATAATAGTCCAATCAGGCGCATCATTTTCTGTGTAAAAAATTTCATTATGAGCAAAAACGCGATTTTTCTTGTGCGTTGGATTTATGACGGATATGCCGAACGCTTCGGGATTCGCCGCGACAGGCGAGTGGACAGTAAGGGCGAAGCGATGCCAAAACGCGCTATCGATTAGACCGTCTTTGAAAAGCCCGCGAACATAGTCGAGAGCACCTAACGCTTCTTCTTTAGTCTCTGTCGGGAATGCGTACATCAAATATGCGTGAACTGCGATTCCCGCAGATTTGAACGCTTTTAAAACGCGCTTTGAAGATTCAAGAGTAATACCCTTGTTCATCAGCTTTAAAAGTCTGTCATCAGCGCATTCGAGCCCGCCCGTGACCGCGATGCAGCCCGCCTTTGCCATAAGACGCGCAATAGCCGGCGTAAAAGTCTTATCAAAGCGGATATTACCCCACCATTCACATTTAAAGCCGCGCCTTAAAATCTCCTCGCAGACGCCTTTAACGAGTTGGGGCGGCATAGCCTCGTCGACGAAATGGAACAATGTACCCAGCTCTTCCATCGCATCGACTATTTCAACGGCCTTAGGCATTTTAAAACATCCGATATAGGGCAGTTTAACATCGCAAAACGCGCACTTGTGCCAGTAGCATCCGCGCGCCATGATGAGCTTACGCCATTTGCCAGCGCTCCATAATGTCGTCACGAAATTATCGGTTTCAACGACATCGAAATATTCTCCCATATCTAAGCCGCGATATGACGGCTTAACGAATACGGGAACATCGTTTTCCGTAAGCCTGGTGCGCGGCGAAAGTATTTTCGCAAGAGGAATATAACCCTCGTCGAGAATAAAATCGTCAAAATATTTTTTAGGCCTTTTATCGTTCATCGAACGAAGTTCGCTCGAAACGTAGCCTCCGCCCAATACGAGACGGACTTTTGGATAACGGCGCTTGATGTAGCGAGCCGCCTTGAACGCCGCGAGAAGCGTACCCGGAAAGGGACAAGTAAAACCTACGACATCGGGCTTTATCTCGTCCATCGCCTCCTTGACGCGGGAATAAAGAGGCGTGTCAATGACGCTGCGGCGGCGGATCAGCTTTTCGAAATCGCCGAAATCGTCAATCGCCGCACAAAGGTGCTCGGCATAACGCGAAAAGCCGAAACCGGGATCAACATTATCGCGTATCCAAATCGCCAGTTCGTCTATCAGGGCGCTCGCGTCGCGCTTCGCCTCGAAAGGTGCCGGACCTTGAAGAAACTCTATAAGCTCGTCCGCCTCGTCGCCGCCGTATTTTCTGAGCACGTCCAAAACTACCTTAATCGACAGATCTCGCTGATGAACGTCGAATCCTCGATCAGAGAGAAATCCGGTAAGGTGCGCAGTAGCGGGATACGGACAGTTAGGCTGCAGCAGCGGCGGAGTTAAAAGCAATAAGCGTTTAGACATATTTCAAGCCCTCGGATGATAACGTCGGTGAACTTCGCCAAAGCGACCTGCGTCAATATGGGTGTAAATCTGCGTTGTACCGATATCGGCATGTCCGAGCATTTCCTGAATCGCTCGTATATCAGCACCCCGTTGAAGCATGTGAGAAGCGAAACAATGACGTAAGACATGCGGCGAAATTCTATCGGCCGCTATCCCGACGGCAGCCGCCCTTTCGCGTATTATTTTAAAAATTCCCTGACGGGTGAACGGCTTGCCCAGACGAGTCAGAAAGACGTATCCCGAACCCGCCACCGATTTTGCAAAGACGGGACGTGCAGAAGAAAGATAATCCGCAAGCGATTTGGCCGCGGCGCCTCCAAATGGTATAAGCCTCTCCTTTGAACCTTTGCCGAGAACGCGCAGGAGTTCTCCGTCGGAAACAATATCTTCGATCTTAAGTTCACACGTCTCGGTTACCCGAAGACCGCATCCGTACATGACTTCCAGCAGGGCTCTGTCCCGCAAATCCCGCGGCGAAGCGCCATTGACCTCGTCTATCATCGCAAAAGTCTCTTCCTCCGAAAGAACACGCGGCAGAACCCTGGCTTTTTTAGGACGATCGACAAGCGCCATGGGATCATCTGAAATAAAGCGGCGTTCAAGAAGATGACGATAAAAAGTCCTGAGCGCCACAAGACGTCTGGCGCGCGTCGTCGACGCCATCGCCCTTTCGCGTTCGGATTTGAAATACCCGTCAATATCACGGCGCTTCACCTGCCCTGCGGACGTGAAACCGTAACCTTTCATCACCTTCGCGAAATGAGACAGGTCGCGACCATACGACTCGCACGTATTGGCCGCCATCTCACGCTCAAAACGCAAAGCGCCGATAAAAGATTCTATCTCTTCGTCGAAAGTCACAACCGCGAAATGAAATCTTCGAAAAACGCCTTCATTAACGGTTTTGCCGCAGAAGCGGCATCGACCACCTCCTGGTGATTCAGCTCACGACGCGAAATACCGGCCGCGAGATTCGAGACCAGAGAGAGACCTGCAATCCTGAATCCGCACGCTTTGGCGAAAACGGCTTCCGGAACAGTCGACATCCCGACAACATCCGCACCCTGCGCTTTATAAGACTGAATCTCGGCAGGTGTCTCATAACACGGTCCCAAGGTATACGCGTACACACCGTCCATCGCTCTTAAATTAAGTTTGTTGGCGCTCGCGTGCATAAGTTCACAGAGACGCTTATTGTACACCTCCGTCATATCGGGAAAACGCTCGCCCCATTCTGCTCGATGGGGACCGACGAGAGGATTAATTCCCACTGCATTGATGTGATCACGGATGATCACAAAATCTCCGGGTCGCAATGCGGGGTTGATGCCGCCTGCGGCATTCGTCACAATCAAAGTCTGACACCCCATTCTGCGAAGAATCTCAACAGGCAGAACAACAGGCTCCCAGCCGACGCCTTCGTAATAATGCCTGCGCCCGCACCATGCCGCAATGCGCTTTTCAGCGCGACGATAAAGAATAAATTCTCCTGCGTGCCCCTTCACTGTAGATGCGCCAAGACCAGGAATATCGCTGTAGGAAATCCTGACATAGACTTCATCCATGGTCAATGCATCACTCCAGCCGCTGCCAAGCAGAACTCCAATATCAACCGGCTTTGAAAAACACTCGTCGGGAAGATATCCCGCAGATTTATCGAAAAATGAAACATCCATATTACGGTCTCCTTTTATTAGAAAACTTTATTTTTCCGAATATGCGCCTAAGAAGGTGAATCTGTCAATTTCGGGATCGGCGGCGAGGTCCGCAAGAAGCGAAAGTACCGACACATCGGAAATCGAGGCTTCGAACTCGAAAATGAACCTGAACTCGAAATCCATCCCCGGCACGGGGCGCGATTCAAGCTTAGTCAAATTGACATCAATCGCGGAGAATTTCGAGATGATGTCGTTGAGCGAGCCGGGTTTGTGCGGCAGGCTGAGCATTATGCCGATCCTATTCGCGTCGGAATAGATCTCCGTGTTCTTCGCGATACAAATGAAGCGGGTATAGTTCAGCGCCGCGTTCTGAATCCTCTCGGCGATTATCTCAAGCCCGTAGAGATCTGCGCACGTGCGCGATGCGATTACTGCGACGCCTTGCGTTTTGTTCGCAGCGAGCGCTTCGGCGGCGGTCGCCGTGTTTATCGCCGGCTTCATCTCGATGCCGCTGTGGGCGCGGAAAAATTCGCTGCACTGCGCGAGGGCGTGGGGATGGCTCTCGATTACTTTCACGTCCGAAAGCTTTGTTCCCTTAGGGGCGAGGAGCACATGATCGATCTTGAGCTTAAGCGACCTTACGATATGAAACTTGTGCTTCTGCATAAGATCGTAAACCGCCGCGACGGATCCGGCCGCGGAGTTCTCAATGGGCAAAATTCCGTAAGGACAAAGGCCCTTCTCGACCGACTCGAAAATCTTCTCGAAATCGTTGAAATAGACGATCGTCGGCAGGGCGAACATGCGGGACGCTGCCTGCTGTGCGTACGCGCCTTCAACGCCGGGACACGCGACGATCGCGCGCTTTGGGAATTTGTCGCTCGTCGCTGCGATCGCGTCCTTAATCGACTTGGTGAATTCTGATTCGCCGTTTAAAAGGACGCGCTGGCGGGCCTTGGTAATTCCGAAAATCGTTCTGAAAAGAAGCCGGGCGGCATCTTCATGCTTCTCGCCCACGGCATTCGTCACGCGCGAGAGAATGTTGCGCTCTCTCGCGGGATCGGAAATACTCGTGCCCTCATTCTTTTTGGCCAAGGCGACCTCATCCATCTTATCCATGCGGTTCAGGAAAAGCTCGGCGATCTTATCGTCGATCTCATCGATATCACGGCGCAGTTCAGCAATGTCTTTCATCTTTTTTACCCTTCTTCGATTACCAGTTCGCGACGAGACCCCTCAGAGCCGAAACCTTTTTCATCGTCTCGGTGAACATTGCCGGCGTCTGGCTCTGGGCGCCGTCGCACTTCGCGCGCGGCGGATCGTTATGCACTTCTATTATAAGACCGTCCGCTCCGATAGCGGTCGCGGCGACGGCCATCGAGTCGACCATCCACGAATGCCCCGTGGCGTGCGAAGGATCTATAACGACCGGAAGGTGGGAAAGGCGGTGCAAAAGCGTAACGACGCCGAGATCGAGAGTGTTTCTCAAGGCGGTCTCGAACGTCCTAATGCCGCGCTCGCAGAGAATAACGTTGGGATTGCCGGACGCGATAATGTATTCGGCGCTCATCAGAAGTTCCTGAATCGTCGCAGACATTCCGCGCTTTAAGAGAATCGGCTTTTTGGTGTATGCTCCCACTTCCTTAAGAAGGTTGAAGTTCTGCATGTTTCTCGCGCCGATCTGAATAACGTCGACATCGTTGAAACACTCGATATCCTTGAAGTCCATAAGTTCCGTAACGATCGGTAGCCCCGTTTCCTTCTTTGCAATATTAAGAAGACTTATTCCTTCTTCTCCAAGCCCCTGGAACGCGTAGGGCGACGTACGCGGCTTGAACGCGCCACCGCGAAGCATTGTAGCGCCCGCCTCCTTAACGGCCTTTGCGCACGAAACTATCTGCTCTTCAGACTCGACGGAACAGGGACCCGCGATGACGGAGAACGCGCCGCCGCCGATCTTGATGCCCGAGCAGTCGATTACGGAGTCTTCCGGATGAAATTTGCGGTTGGCGGCTTTGTAAGGCTCCTGGATGCGCTGAACAGATTCGACGATATCGAGAGCTTCAATAAGCCCCGGATCGATATGGGCAATATCGCCTACGCACCCGATTATCGTCTCGAGTTGACCGGACGATACATGCGGCTCGATGTTGTTGGCCTTGAGAATTTCTTTCAGCGTTTCAAGCTGTGAAGCGCTGGCATTGTTTTTTAGCTTGATTATCATTGCTTTTGCCTTTCTTATATTTTACCAAAAAAATTACGGCCCCGCTTGTATTGCGGAGCCGTTATATGTTACCGTTATAGTTTTTTTACGATAGCCTAACAGACCCCGCGCCCGGAGAACGCAAAGTAAAAAAAGCTAAAGTAAAAGTAACGGTTATTGTTCATCTTAAATTATCAGCAGCGACCCTTGGAACGGAGGAATTCGATCGAGGGCTTAACCGCGTTGAGCGTATCGCCGAGACGTTCGCACTCGACGACGTACCACTTGACGCCGTCCGCATCGGAAATCGGAAAGAGACGATCCCACTCGACGCCCTTCGCGCCGGGCTTGCCGGGTTCACCGAGAATGGCGTTGAATTCCTTAACGCCCTTACCCATTCCGTTCTCCTTGGCGTGAAGCGTGAAGGAGCGGTTAGGATACTTCTTGTACTGCTCGCAGGGATCGAAGCCGGCGCAGGTCGTCCAACCTACATCCTGCTCCATCTGAACGCGCTTATCGGTATTCTTGAAGAAGTAATCCCAGTAGAGCTCGTCAGATCCGAGGATCGGCTTCATCTGAAACTCCCACTGGTGGTTGTGAAGACCGATGAGAACGCCAGACTTGGCGGCAGTCTCTGCAGCCTTGTTGTAGTACTCGACGAGCATCTTCATGAAGTCGGTCGACTCCTTTGTCGCCATACCGGTACCGTCCCACTTGAATCCGGGAGGAACATTTCCGCCGCCGGGGCAGCAGACGAAATTGTTGCCGTAGCCGAGCTCGAAATCGATCGTCTTCTGAATGTTCTCGGGTGAGAAACGATCGCGGGAGACGTGTGTTCCGCAACGCTCAAGACCGTTGTCGTCGAGCATCTTCTTAATCTCTTCAGCCTTGAAATCGTAATAGCCCGCGAACTGAACGCCGGCGTAGCCGAGCTTCTTCACGTCTTCAAGAGCCTTGGCGAGACCGACCTTCTTGATGTAACCGCGGATGGAATAAAGCTGGAGACCGACCTTGGCCGGAACCTTGACCTTACCGCAGCAAGCCGAGGGGCAAACCTTGGAGCAGCAGCCCGCGGCGAAAGCGAAACCGCCGAGAGCAGCAGCGGAGCCGAGAAAGTTTCTTCTTGAAATATTCATTTTTTGTTCCTTTTTTAAGTTGCGAATATTTTACTTAAAATTATCCATCGTGACAACAGGAATGTTCTTCTGGCAGAACGCGTCCGTCATCGGTTTGAGCGACTTCTTATCGAACTCGTAACCGTTGGGTCCGAGAGGCCAGATAACCGGCGCCGTATTGAGAATCGTCGCCTTAAAGCCCTGCATCGTCGCTCCGACGTTGCCGGTATGGGAGCTGTTGCAGCCCTCGTTCTCGATAACGAAGGGATTTTTGTAGCCCTTCTTCATGAGAGTCTCGAGGAACTTCGTCCAGTCGCAGCTGTCGCTGCCGCCGAAACCGGGGAGACGCGGCTCGTAGTTAAGACGGTCCCATTCGTGCGCCGCGAGAGGAACGCCAGCCTTCTTGGCGAGTTTCGCGTCGACATTCTGGATCGGGAAGAGGCGGCCCCAGTGAACGGCCTCGGCATCGGACGGGAAGTTGCGCGTTCCCTTGATATGAACACGGCGGAGCTTCCTGAAATCCATGGCGTTGATGACGTCGCTCGGATCGATATGCTGCCAGATGTCGTGCGAAGGATCGTACGTCTCCTGAAGAGCGCTGTCGTCGTCGAGAATCGCGTACATGAGCTTGCGGGCCGCGAGACAGCCGGGGAGATTGCAGTAGCAGTCGGTCGAGGAGACCTTGCGCCAGCCTTCCATCGGGCAGTTCTCGACACAGACCGTCACGCCGAGACTCTTGGCGTACTTAAGAATCGGCGTGAAGACCTTTTTGAATTTCTCAAGGTTCTTCTCGAAACCGTTCTCCTCGTTGCCGAGCTCCACATCATAACCGACGAACGAGCCGCAGACGACATCATTAGCGTCGCCGCCCAAAAGAGAAGCGATACGGATGAGTTTGAGAATATGATTCTGGTTCTTAATCTGCTGAGCGGGATCGCCGCCGATAAGATTGTCGTACGAACCTACGGAAATGCGAAGACCCGTCTCATTGCAGACTTCGATCACTCTGCGGGCCGTCTCGGGCGTGAAGTTATCGTAATCGAGATGCGTCGCGACGTGATCCGTGCGGTCGGTGTCGCGGCGGAAGACGCAAAGCTCAAGACCTTGGGCTCCGACATCGAGCGCGCGCTTCACGACGCCGTCGAAATTCTTCTCGAACGCGAGAGCCGAAGTCATAAGCCAGATCGGATTATTGCCGGCCTTAGGCTTTACGTCACGCGCAAAAGCGCCGCGCGAAGCGAACGCGCCGACGGCCGTAACGGCAGCCGCCGCCTTAAAAAAGTCTCTTCTTGAAGTATTGGACATAGGTCACCTCGTTTTTTGATTTCTTTTATTATATCAAAAACCAGTGCGAAAATGATACCCTAAAAATAACCTGGAATATCCACCTTTCCCCATTTGCCTTTATTCATTCTGTACAACAGCAATTCTTAATTAATGGCTCCGCGATTTGTTGTTACTTGTATGTTGCTATGCTATGTATAAATGCGGCCACGGTTAGGGCAACCGTGCTCCACTTTTGATATGGCCGATTTCTGCGTCCTCTAGACCCGCTCGCCAATCTTTAGATTTGGCTCGGGGTCGAGTCCTGCATAAATCGGCTCATCTAAAAAGTATGCGCCCGACTACGGCCCAAACCGAGGCCGCGTTTAGCATCTTCGACAACGTTCGCCATTTCGTAAAGCCGCTCTTCACTCGCTCCCGCGTTTAGATTCGCCTCCTCCCGTAACGATCATTGACGATTCGCGTCGCCTAACTTCGTCGCTCGACTCATTCGCTGTTCGCTCATATCGTCGGCGTCCTCGTTATGCTCGCGCCTCGTCACGCTCGTTACGAACCGTCGTCTCACTAAACGCTCAGCTCATTCATCGCGTCTTTTCTCAACGTCTCACTCGTACGCTTCCAAGCGTAAGCGTGCGTGGTCCTCCCCGGCGCACGTACTGTCTTCACGACACAGCGTCAATCCTGTTTGGACTAACGATTTGAATGTACGAATGTAGTTGGCTAAAGAAAAAACTGCCAAGAAAGAAAAATAAAAAGCGAATAGAGAAGTAAATTGGCTATGAGGAAGCGGGACGGGAGTGGAGCGCGTCGAGCTGAATGAGGCGAGCGAACGCGGTTCGCAGGTAGACGGTGTCAGACGCAAGTAAGACGAGGAAGGCCAGTACACCCGAGC
>JAZOQU010000055.1:0-63507 GCA_045656225.1 Kiritimatiellia bacterium
TATCGCCGCTTCTTCGGAGCTCAATACGCCCGTTTATAACACTGTTCGTTTCGCGATTCACAAGACCATTATACCACGAATAGACATACTTTGCCTCATTAGTTTCTGACGCGGCGAAATACTCGCAGCTGAATTGCGAAACACCCGCCGCAAGTTCCACAGAAGAACCCAAACTTGATATTACTTCAGGATTAAACGGACCCTTCCATAAAACGCCGGAAGCGAGAACTTCAACTCCTTTAAGATGGTTCGTGCCATACGGAAAAACAAAGTCATTCTCAAACTTGCACCAAAACGAATCATCCCACGCACCGACAATATTCCAATTCCTGACAGCGAACTCAGTCAGGTTCGCACTCTGAACTGTTGGGCTATGCCTTGCCGCAAACAATGCCGAACTTTGTGTGTTAGTGGAATTTTGCTTAAAACTTCCATGTACAACAAAAACAAAAAAGAAAATTCCCAAAATGACTTTAACAAACGGATTTAATTTTCGAAACTGCTCAGACGTCGTATTGAGACGATTTAACAAACAGCGCGGAATCGAAAGCGCCACGAGAGCTGCGACGCAAAAAAACGCAACCCGCAAAAGAGCATCTTCACTAAACAAACCGTCTAACATCCGCTCACCTCACAATTATAAAGAACGGATCGTTAAAAAGCGAATATGTCACGCTTTCATCAGCAAAAGAAAGTCCTCGCCTGACGATACGGACAAGATTCCACGATGAATTAAACGCAGTCGGCGAAAGAGACGTATCAATTACGATTGAATTTCCATCATCAACCATAAGCCGTTGAACCTTACGATCTGGCGATAATTTAATCTTCCAAAATAATTTTCGTCGTCCTGACGCAATATCCCTCGTAACCAGCCTACCGCTTCTTCGATTATTGAAAAAACACTGACCGCTAGCCCAACCTAACGAAACATCAACTTCATCCCGGCTCAAAGTGCCGCTAAAATCGGCATCAACACCAAATTCTACAGTTACGTTAGTATTCGTCTCAGCATTAAGCTCAATACTCAAGCCAAACCTAGTAGAAGCATCGTCACTTAATACAAGCGCAGCATTAGTTGAAACCTCTCGCCCATAGTAATCGTCAACTGGTCGCGGCAAAACATTCTTCGCAGCATACACCGAAGAAGCTAAAAAAGCGATTGCTATGATAAGGAGTTTCATTACTGTATATTTTACCATAAAAAGCATTCCGTTCGTTCGCTTTGCTCTCAAAGGAATGGAAATTCAGCGCCGCTGTCATCACCCCAACCAACCACCGCATTTGGCAAAATGCGGTGTTAACCTCGCCCTCAAATCCGAACTTTACGACCAACGCCAAAAAATCAAACTACCCCTCGTTTTCCTTCACTTCTCACACCAGGGGGACAATCCCCCTCGCCGCTCCATCCATTTTATTTCACATTTATCTAATAGCCCCCGCTCTCTTTAGATTCTGTCGGAAAAATCAATGACTCCCCCTCTAAATAAGCCTTATTAATATGATTTCCCGCTTCTACTACCATAATATAAAATACTAAACTAGAAAAAAACAAAGTAACAATTAAGGCTAGGATAAATCTCATTTTTTTATTTGACAACTTCATCACTTGGGGCCTCCCTCGTTATATCTCATACCTCAAACATTCAATAGGATTCATTTGAGATGCTTTATATGCTGGATAAAAACCAAACACTAGCCCTACGGCAGATGAAAATATCAATGCTAACAAAATATCGCCACAAGTGATTAAAACAGGCCACCGTAAGATCGCTACAATCAGTCTTGACACACCTATTCCTAACAAAATTCCAATCACTCCTCCTAGTATAGATATTACCAATGATTCCAAAAGAAATTGAACCAATATATCCTTTGGGCTCGCCCCTATCGACATTCTCAGTCCAATCTCATTTATCCGTTCAGTAACCGACACTAGCATCACGTTCATAACGCCAACACCTCCGACTAGTAACGAAATCCCCGACAGAATTACAAGCATCAGTGAAGCAAGAGAGGATACAGAGTTTCGTGCTTTCATAATCTCGGTTGCATCACGAAAAACAAAATCATCATCCGCGTCATCAGAAAGATTATGCCGTTGCCGCAAGAGGGCTGCAATTTCATCTTTCGCAAAATCCATGTCATCCATTGAATGTAGCGACACATCTATCATTTTCACAGACGACATCTGCGATTTTCCGACATAAGCTTTAGCCGCAGTATATGGCACTAAAATAACATCGTCTTGATCTCGCCCAAAAGCATTTGCCCCTTTTGACTCCAATATACCTATAATCTTAAAAGGCATACGGTCTATTCGAATAAAAGAACCTACAACAAAATCATCTTGATTAAATAATTTATCGCGCACCGTTTCGCCTATAACACAAACTTTTTCAGCAAAAACCTCATCACTTTCCGAAAAAAAAGATCCTTCCGAAACATTTCGCGATCGTATTCTGCCATACTCCCAGCTAACGCCATATACAACAACATTCCAATTTCGTTCCTCTTTTAATATTTGGCAACTTCCATATATTACTGGAGATACTCCAGATAGAATATGGCCTAACTCGTTTTTCAATGCATCATAATCTTCAAATGTCAGACTAGTAGACGAGCCTAAGCCTCCATGAACCGTTCCTGTCCGTTTCTTTTCAGGAATGATCGTCAGAAGATTATCCCCCATAGCGGAAATCTGACGTTCAATCGTCCTAGAAGTTCCACGCCCAATTGCACTAATAACCACAACTGAAGAGATACCAACGACAATGCCTAGCACGGTCAGCGTCAATCTAATCTTATTCCGTACCAGAGTGTTAAAAACCGTTACAAGAGCATCCTTACTCTTCATAATTCTCCCGCTTATCATTCAACAGTTTTAGATGAGACCATTTCAGAAAATAGACCCGATTGACATATTAGCTCACGATAATCTCCACTCTGAGCTATCCGACCATTTTTCAACACATAAATATTGTCCATATCTTGAATAATATCAAGGCAATGAGTAACAAAAATAATCCCCTTATCAGAATGCTTTTTTGACAACATTTTAATTATTTTATTTCGTGACAATTCATCTAATGACGCGGTAATCTCATCAAGTAATAGAAAATCAGGATTTCCTACCAATGCACGTGCAAGTGCAATTTTTGCCGCCTGCCCTCCCGATATGCCAATTCCTCCGCTACCTACTTCACTTAATAGTCCAGCTCTCAGCATCTCCAGAAAATAATCGCTTCTTTTTATCATCAATATCAATTGCTCATCTTTCGTATCGTGAGCATACAAATTGCGACACACAAAGTCTCGCCACGACATCTTTATTCCATTGCAATCTGATATATGTGATGCTGTGTCATCATCAAGTACCCTTTTTATCAAATCGTCAACAAGCCCCACATCATCCATAAGAATTGCAATATCTTCAAATGAAATTTCGATTTTCCTATCTAATAAGATATTATCAAGTATGGTGCCTTCAAAGATAAATGGTTTTTGTGATAAATAAGAAACCTTAGAAACATAATTTTGATAATTTATTCTATTTATATTCAAAGAACCATAATAAACGTATCCTTCTGTTGGCGTTAAATGGCGCACCGCTAATTTGAGCAATGTAGACTTTCCACTGCCAGAGGGGCCTACGATAGCAATTTGTTTACCTTTTACAAACCTTAAATCCAGTCCACATAAAATTTCACAATCGCCAACCTTATACCATACATTATCAAAGATTAACGGTCCAGAATCTTTAATTAACTCGCCTTTGTCATTCCTAAACCGAATGTTTAAATTTGAAAAATTTGAAATTCTCCTCTTCGCTGGTCTTGTGCGTTGCCATCCCAAAACAAGTTCAGTTACACGAGTTACATATTGATTGTACATTCCACAAAGCAGAGAAAAACCCATATAATCCTCAAAGCTAAAACCAGAATTTTTCTCCGAAATTAGCCACGCTGAGAACCCAAGAACCATAACTTGAGTAAACACCCAAACAATCCCGCCTATATGTTGAAATGTTGCATACAGAGCAAAAAGTTTCGTTTTTGTTTTTCTTGTTTTTTCCAACCGCCCACTTATGCGCTTCACTACAAAATCAAAAGCATTAGAGGATCGTACATCCTCTATAGCCCTCAATGATTCCGTTGCGATTTGAATTTCCTTTTCATGTGCTTCAGCTTGCGCATAATCTAGTTTCATAATTCTATTATTGAAAAATAAAAACACTAAATGCAAGGGTGTCATAAGAATAATTATACTTCCTAATACTACATCCCCTTGCTGCGGCATAACACCAAGATGGTCAAAAAAATCTGGAGAACCTACAAACATCATCAAGCAAGTTACCATCAACCCCAATAGTGCCAACGGAGATTCTATTATTGCAAAAACCTTAAATTCCAAGTAATCAAGAACATCCCGCGACAACCGCGTTACAATCTGTTCAGGACCTTGCCCCCCCTCTTTCTCGTTTCCCGAACACATAATTCTTGCTGTCAAATCACGCATCATATTCGCATTTTGAGCAAAGACAATCACTCGCTTTAGTATAATAACACAGAGATTTATAGCAAACGCGCAAACGGAAGACAAAAAAAACACACAGATTAACAAAAAAACTCTCGTCAGTTCTCCTTCACCCTTTTTTAAAGCCGCAATGATATTATTCATTGCAAGCGGCTCTATCACTGACTGGAGTACTATCGCCAACACTCCTATAAGCCAACTAACAATAAAAATAACCCTATAAATTCTATCCTTTAAGAACATGCTAACTAACCTAACGACTCATTCACCAACCAAGCATTAAAGATATATCCTGATTCAGAAACAAAGCCCCAAAGCAGGATATATCAGATTCAACATTTGATTACCAGTTTATTACTGCAGATCCACAGCCATGCGTGTATCTTTGACCACACGCAGCCAAGGCCTTGGCGTCGCGAGTCTCTTCAGTAATGATTTCTGGCTTCTTGTATTCTTTATTCATTTTTCTTTTCCTTTCCCTCTTCTCACCACGAGAAGAGAAATCTTTCTAGTTAGTATCTAATTGCTAGTACTAGAGTACTGTTGGCCCTTATAATGTTTTGGCATTTTCTTTCCAATTACTAGTCACCTAATAAACTTGTTCTATTCGATTCTCTTTTCTTAACTTTGCAAATCTACACATATATTCGCAAGGTTTAATCGTTTTATTATTCTCCAAATACATTGCACCAAGACACGCACCGCACAATGAAGAACAATCGCAAGCGACACATTTATCTCCTAAATCCGAAAACCGAATATGCCTTATCCGATTAAGTTCCTCCGACGAATACCAAATATCTGCCAAACTCTGCTTTCGTATATTGCCGACCGTAATTGGCAATGAATTACAAGCCGTAACCTCGCCATAAGGATTTACAGAAAGAGAAGACAGCCCGGCAGAACAAACAGGAGAATTAATGCCGCGTTTCATTGGCACACTTATTTTCTCTTGTTGGTTTTTTTCAAATTCATACTTAAAAAAGCGAACTGCAGATTTCTCATCCATCATCAAATCTTTATTACTACTACCATCTGCCTTAGGCATTAACAAGGAAGCAGGGCGTACCGAAATCCCTATTTGCTTACAAAATTTATCCAATTTTTCATATTCATCTATATGGTTATTAAACGCTATTGTTTTAACGAAAACATCTATTCCTGCGCTTTTAAACATTAATATATTTTTAAGCGACGCATCAAAAGACCCCTCTACTCCCGTAATAGAATCATGAAAAGCAGGTGTTCTCCCATACAAGCTAAAGGACACACTGTTAACAGGAAGAGAAATTAATCCTGAAAAAACTTCCTCTGATATTGCCAATGCATTGGTAAATACATTCAATAGCATCCGTTCAGCAACTACATGCTTACAAATTGCCAAAAAATCTTTACGTAATGTAGGCTCACCCCCTGTTACCAACACATCCATACAACCTAATTTTCGTGCCTGCGTAATTATATCTTTTATCTCTTCAAGAGAAAGTTCAATTTGATCATTATTTTTATATTGAGGCACATAACAATGTATGCAACGTTCATTACATCTATATGTTAACTCCAAAACAAGCCCCCACATTCGTTTGTTTTTTTGACAATACTCCTCAACCTCTTCTTTAATAATAGGTAATTTAGCCGCTGAAGATTTGTCTGTACGAGACACAAGACCCTTTTCACTCAACATGTTTAAGAATGAAGTAATTTCATTACTAAATTGAGTATCGTTCTCCACATTGTATAAAAGGCTTAACTTCTTCAATAAATCTTCTACTTTTGTCTCTTCCTTCAAAATTTGAAAAATGTCCTCGGATATCAAATTAAGCTTATAATCTTTCCTAGTGGACACATCTCTAACGTACAAAAAATCGTCTACCTTTGTATAATAAACAGTTTCCTTGATTTTAAATTTATCTCCCATAGACATAAACTATCCTTTTCTATATGCTATCTTCATCGGAGACAATAAAAAGCGGGCGTGCCTCCTTCACCCGTGTTCTCCTGTGAGGCCGTCCAAAGCCTTTGCTGAAAACATGGATGCAAGAAGCACGCCCGGCACATTAATGTGCCTATGCGCGCCCCTCGCAGGACATGTCGTTCAGCTGATCTTTTTGGACGTTTCACAGGAACGAACAAGTCCGCGTGGTTACGCGATCTATCTATATTTGCTATCACGCGCATCGAATACTAGAAGACTCATACACTTAATCTTCCAATCTACTCGCATGATTCTTATATTATAACACAAAATTTCTTTTTTATGGGAGAAAACTTGCAATCGTTAAACTTTCTGCACAATAATGGTGTACACCCACACACCTTCTTCAACGATATTCTTCTAAAAGTTTATCAACAAAATGAAATCTTTGGAGGACAGTCCACATTGCTTTCATTCATAATGCGTCCACATGCGAAGAACTTTTATAATTTTCTCTTCGGTAAGGACTTGATAGACGAGGCGATGCTGGATATTTATTCGCCGCGATATTGCACCCTTTAAATTCCCGACGAGTGATTCGTAAGGCGGTGGAACTTTAAAAGGATCTTCTGAGATTATGCGCAATAGTTTTTCAACATTCGCGCGAAGACCAGATGACGCGATCTTTTTAGCGTCACGCTCAGCCTGTTTCGTGTAAACGAGCGTCCAGTTCACCACTTCAACTCCGTAGAACACTCCGAAACTGGCGTTTTCATCCCTTCAATAATTGAATCGGCAACACCAGGAATTCCATTAAGATAAAGCGACTCCTGAATGGCATTCCAATCCTCCATTGAAATAAGCACAGCCTGATTACGCTTGCCAACAATACAATAGCCGCAATGATCTTCGGCAACTGCATCAACAAGACCAAACAAATTCTTACGCGCATCACTGACCGTCAATGTAGGCATATTCTCTCCTTTTATTTAAGACCTCACTATTGTACCATATATCGTACCACACTTACAAGTAATTCACCTCGTCACATAAATAAAAGCGCGGAATTGCCCCCTACCTTCTCATTTCAATCTTCGGATAACTCGCGCCATTACCTCGCCGAGATTATTCATAACATCATCTGCCAAGAATCGCAAGATAAAATACCCATTCTCTTGGAGCAATTCATCTTTTCTCCTATCTCGCCGATACGCATCCTTGTCTGCGAAATGATGACTACCATCTATTTCGATAGCCAATTTGTTCTGCTCCGAAATAAAATCTACTTCCATATCCGGATTCCCACCAAACGGTATCGGCAACCGGGCATTAAGAGCAAACTTACCCTTCGTTTCAGGTAGAGATTCTAAGTGTCTAAAGAAAAAACGCTCGACAGCACTACGCGCCAATTCATCATCTACAACCGCTACATTGCTTGGATTAGCTTGCTGCATCGCCTCTGCTGCAAAAACAAAAAGATCAATTTCCTCAGACGAAACTCCTTCTCGCAAAATCCGCCTAACCGTCTCAGAATATTTTTCATCAAGATGCTTCTCTCGAATAAGCGAAACATTTGTTGGCAATCCAGAGACCGTTGAAATTGGCATCGCTATCTCATAACCGAGAGCTTTGTACCCAGCGCAACGTTTATTGAACATTCGTGCGAACATTTGTACATTTGTATCAGCATAATCGTATATCCGCACTTCGCGCTTACCGGCATGACGACGGTGAAGACGACCGGCATACTGCGTTAAACGACCCTTCCATGAAATTGGCAATGCGAGAAAAAGCGTATCTAGACGCGCATCATCAAAACCTTCGCCCAAATACGATCCTGTCGCAAGAAGAACACGCGGCGACGTATCAGGAATGGAAGCGCGTTTCTCTTCCAAAGCTTTTATATCCTTTGCACCCATCCCGCCATGTAGCACCAAAAGGTTTTCGACTCTTCCTGCAAGCATTTTCTCCAGCACTTCTAAATGCTTACGTCGCTCAGTCAATACCACTGGGGAGCGCCCCTCTGATATTACGCCGAGAACATCGTGCACGATCATCTCATTCCTGCGAACATTAATAATTAACTCCTCTATCAAAAGAGAATAGGATGGCTTTTCGCCTTCTTCTTTAGAACAAAAGGCAGACTCAAATCCAGTCAATCTCACATTTACACGATGGTCAAATTGCTCAAATGTCGCCATTCGTTTCGGCTCGACTCTATGGCGCAACGGGCCGCATTGCATTTGAATAATCGGATGCAATCCGTCTCTCCGTACCGGAGTTGCGGAAAGCCCGAGAATATACTTTCCCGTAAATGCATTTGTAACAGCTTCAAATGATATCGCAGGAACACCGTGACACTCATCAACAATCAACTGCCCGTAACTACCCACAATCTCTTTATTTACCGCCCCGTGCCGAACAAGACTTTGAATAAGTGCGACATCTATCTTACCCGAATATTTGTGCTTGCCACCTCCCCAAACCCCGATTTCCTTTTGGGGGATATTGAGAAATTGCGATAATCGCTCCACCCACTGAGTCATAAGCGGCTTTTTATTAACAAGGATAAGCGTATTTGTTTTACGTTCTCCAATCATCCACGCAGCAAGCACAGTTTTTCCAAATGCCGTTCCCGCCGCCAACACGCCTGAATCATAAGCTATTAAGGCTTTTGCGGCCGGCATTTGCTCGAGCCGCAACTCTCCATTAAACTCGCAACAAATTGGCGAACCGACAAATCGTTTATCTTCGATTTTCCATTTAGCATGAACTTCCTTCAATGTCTTAATAACGGCATCTAACAAACCTCTCGGCAGTACGACAAATTTCTCACCATCAATTCCACGGCTAATAACCCGCGAAAGACCATACACGGGACGCCTCATCCATTCCGCTTCTCTAAACCGAGGATTCACAAATGCAGCAAGCCGCAAGAGTCGCCCACGAAGAACTGGCGGCAAATCATCTTGACTGATATAAATCGCATTACCGAGAACGATCCTAATGGGAGACGATGATACAACGAATACCGGCTCTTCCTTTTTAGCTTTTGAAGACATACCAAAGAGCGACCAGGGCTCATTTCGCTCAACCTCCTCATCCGTCTGAGGAATCAACTGACGTTTCTCTGAGCATGCACGCGAACGAAGTGCAGTAAATCGCTCCTTCGTTATCATTGAGATTCGAGAGAGAAATTCCCATTGATCATAATAAGGGACCATCCTCTCATCAACAAAAAGTGAATTTCCAGCTTTGCGAGGTCCTCTCTGTAAAGGCAAGGCAATTAAATTCCCAAAACCACCTTTAGGTAATCTGTTCTGACATGGGAAAATTCTATCATACGAATCAAACCCCATACTGGGATTGCGCTCCATCGTAATAGCGATAATAAATGAAAGAACATCGCGAACTATTTCCGCAGAAATTGGCTCGCAAAAGAAGAACCATAGATGAGCACCATTCCCCGAACGCGAACGCTCACACGCAACCGGCAAACCAAGCTCTTTAAGAACCTGAATCGTCGAATTTACATCTCCCCGCCATGATGCTTTATCAAAATCTATCGCCGCAAAACGAACAGTGTCGTCTTCAAGCATCGGATAGACCCCCATCGTGAAAGGCTTACCCTTATCATCGACCCCGCGCAAATGCCATTCAAAAACCTTATCTGATATCGGCATAAAATCACGCGCCGCACAGGTCGCACAATCTCCCTTTACCTTAGCACACTTCCCGCAAACACCACGCACCCATTCATTTGAACAGAGTGTCGCATAACCACCCCGCCCGTCTTTACGCTCATACCGCCTCGCAAAAACATCTCGCCGCCCATAAAACATCGACAACATTAACCTAATCTTTTCTGCAGGAGAAGATTTCATCGTAACTATACACCCATAATCGTTATAATTGTCATTCATATCAATCTCCTTCACTTACCGCACCTTACTACCTTCACATTTTTAAAAATGTGAAGGTAGTGCTATATCACAGAAGAAAGCAACACAGACTCTAAAGAATTTTTAGGCTTTGCAATAAAATAACTACCCTTTTTATCTTTTGAAACAACCTCCGCCTTGAGCAAAATATTTAAATGCCTTAAAAAAGTAGGCTCACAGAAACCAGAGCGTCTGTGCAACTCCGCATAGTTGATATGGTCATGCTTCAATAACACACGAACGATCGTTTCCCTGCGAAAATGTGAATATGCACATAAAACAGGCATTAATCGTTCGGTCCAATCACCTGGAAGTTTCTTTCGGGAAAAAAGACGTTGAAAAGCCTTTTGTATTTCTATCGCTACCGGTAATGAACGGTCAGAACCGGTTCCGTAATACACATAGGGACCTGAACGAACAACACTAATCAATCCTCGTGCATTCAGCTGACGAAGATAAATACTAGTAACAGCGACAGAGAGCCCCACTTCTTCAGCGAGTTCTACAACTCCCTTAACACCTTTAGCATTCGCAACAAGACGCATTAACTTCAATCGTCCTGTATTGGATAATGCTCTGGCCGTTCGCCATAATGTTGGTTTTAAATTGTTGTTCATGACAATATTATATCATTTTCATACCTTCACATTTTTAAAAATGTGAAGGTATGCTTTGCATCAAAACTTTTCACTATCCCCTAACCCAATCAGACGAAAACTGTCTCTTTATCTCCAAAGCGCCTTCACAATCTTCTTCTCCCAACATCCTCCCAAACGCCAGTCACCATTCGCGCAATTCCCGCCAGATATGCACACGTCTCAATTTACCGATGAATATCGTAATTTTACTTTTTAGAGTCACAATGAGCGCCCGGCAATAAACTCTCGCCCTGGATATTGCGCAATTGCCGAATCGACGATTTGCTTAACCGTCTCGTCGCGAATGTAAGGAACTTGCAATCGAACAGCCTCACTATCCCCGTCTTTAAATAACGCATCACCGCGCACAAGAAGATCCTCCGCTCCGCTTTCATCTATCAGCATCAGCGAATCTTCCTTTCGGCAAACCCTAAACGCAAGTCGACTTGGAATATTCGCTTTCAACTCGTCCGTTACATTTTTAGCGTCAATTCGGGAGGTCGATAATACAAGATATACGCCCACCGACCCTCCTATCGCCGCTATCCGGCTTAAAGTCGATACAAACGTATCATCCAATCCAAATATATAATCAGAAAACTCATCTACGACAACAACAAGGTGCTTTTTGAAGTCTGAAATATCCCGAACATCTTTTTCACCAAACATCGCGACCCGTCTTTTCACCTCAGCTTCAACATATCTCAACATCGTCATACACTGTTCCGATATATCGGCAACAGGCGAATATAGATGCGGTAACTTCGCATATGCTCCGAATTCAACACCTTTTGGATCTATCAAAACAAATCGTAAATGTTCTGGTGGATTGTTCTGCGCGAGAGAACAAATAAGAAAGTTCAAAAAGACCGACTTTCCGAAACCTGTCAGACCACCTATCAATAGGTGCGGCAATCTTACAAGGTCACGGATAACAATCTCTCCATTTGAAGTCTTGCCAAGTACAACTGGTAAATTCATGTCTTTATGAACCCTTCGCCTATCACGATAACCGACTAAAGCAAAATAACATCCATTACATTTAGGACAAACAATGAAACCACTAGAAGTCCGACGATTATTATCGCCTATTTTCACTTCTTCCATCTCAAACCGCTCGTATCCACAGTCTAAACACTGCCGAAAAACATTGATATGCGTAATTCGCTTCATTTTTCACCCTTAATGCGATATTTCAATATTAAGCGATACACTACACATGCTATCAGAATAAGAATGACAGAGAGTATAATATCAGATAGAGGAGCTTTAATTTCAAAATAATCAAGTAATCTCATACCAATTGGCGAGAGACAACCTGAAACCATTAGAGCGATAACTGCAATCGCCCACCTACGATATAATATATGTTTATTTTTCATACCAAACACACAGCAAATAGCGTGCCAAAATAAAAACAGGCTGAAAACATGTAGTCTTCAGCCCGTTCGCCATTCAGATTTTTACCGACTGTTCAGATTTTACATCGCAGAGTCAATATCAAGAAACTCAGAAAACGCGCGAAGAATATTGGGATTAGGCATAATTTTTCTATTGAGTAAAAAGAAAGCGTCGTAATCCTCCTTATTATTGGCTAGTATACTATTGTAATATCTGTTCAATACGCTGCCAATCGCACCAGAACGAGATATTCCAGCCGTGCAATGAATAATTACAGGCATTTTTCCGTCATCAACAAAGCGCATAATCTGATCGGCAATTTTATACGAAAACAATGCCACTCGTTTTTTCTCGTCCTCATCATTAGGAATCGCGAAATAATCATCAAGCGTAATACAGAGCAAATTCGGTAGCGAGCGCACCTCTTCGTGAAATGGAGGCTCCGAATCCCAACCCGACGATGACTGAATAGAAATAATCTTATGATTGGAAAGAAGAGAGCATATTTCACCACCCACCATCCTCTCTTCAAAATAGGAACGCGGCAAAATTGTGATTTTCACTACAGTTCTTTCTTAAACAATACCCACAGAGAAAAACTATACCGCTGGATCGCTGCAGAATTTACGTCGACCACATTCACGGCAATATTTCTCACGCCAGTTAGGACCAGGATCCTTCGCATGAATAAGCCTCACCTCAACGCCGCGCTTCACTAGAGTATCAAGCACCTCTAAAAACGGCACCATCTCCCTACCGCCCGAGTCGACATACATGTCCTTGATGTCAGCGGTTGCAATCCATAACCGTTCCTTCGCCTGCGGCACAAGCGAGCAGACAACAGAAGTGTAAATGTCTCGGTTGGGGAGGAATGCGGTCATGATGAACAATCACTGAAGAAAGTTCTTAAAGGTTCCTTTTACAAGCTTTTGGAATAGATCCTCTCGGTTATTTTTAAACATTTCAGACACTTTTCTAAAGAACTTATCATGCCCAAGTTTTTCAATTTCAGTTATTTCAACTAATTGAATTCCACTCCTTTTACCGTTATAAACAAATTCTACTGCTATGCCTCGCGTCCATAAATGAATCCAGACACCTTCACATTCATTCATTTCAAAGACAAGTTCCCCCGAATAATTCATTTGCATAGTGAAAGATGGACACCATTTTTTCAGCGCGTTCTGCAAATCAGTATCGCCTAAATAATATCCTATTCGCCAATCACCGATTGGAAACGATTGTGGGTTATTTGTTTTCGTGTATAAATAGTAAGATTCACCATGCCATCTTACACGGCGGCAGTCATTCTTAACATCTATTTTCTCGCCTTCGAAACCCTTGTTCCGACTAATAAATTCACACAATGACTTTCTCCAATCAACAGCATAGTTTCCTTTCCCATATTCGTTGTTCGGATCAAACCATGCGTTGAGGTCGACTACCGATTCATCCACAAGCGAACGTTGCAACCACGGTGCAAATTCATCATTTGAAATAATAATCCTATATGTAGAATCATCAAGATTAACAGGGACAACAGAATGTACTGACACATCCCAAGGCATGTGTTGGATAAGTTCTATAAGTAAGCCTCTACGTTTATCTTTGTTGTTCCATGTCTCTAGTTTGACTTTTATCCATTCCAATCTATTTTTGATTTTCTGCTCTAAAATAGGATGCCAGCAGTCTGACCCAATTTTCCATTCACGGTCTATTGCATCAAATATTGCAATGCGAATACGCCCATGCATCAATTCTTCACATTTTTGCATCAACTTAATTTCTGTTTCATTGCAAGTTTTATAAATCTTACCCTTTACAAACTCCTCTTTTATCTGCATAGGTTTTTCGGTCGAACAGCATTCTTGCAAACAATATAAACTGGGATTGTCTTCAATGAACTGCTTCATATAATCAATTCTGTTGAAGTTATCCCTGGTGACATTCTCTAATATATTTGCAACCAACCGCAATGCCCTATGATCATTAGCCTTCAAACCATCCCCTGTGTAATACTTCCTAAAGTATTCATACAGAAAAAACGAAAAGTCCCGTTCATCGGCATTATTAGGGAAAAACAAAGCATCAGCAACATTCTTCTCCCCGTCCTTCCAGTACCAAAGTTTTGCCTCGTTATTATCAAGCGCCCATTGAACCATTCTCAAAAAAGGACAAACTAGTTCTTTTACAATATCTACCAGACAAAATTCATCGATTGGCACATAGGATAGATTAGCATCAACTTTTGAGTTCGCTAGGGCAAAGAGATTCTTGTGCTTATCTTCACGGAATGTCGTCCCGCTAGTACGTAAGGCATAATCCGTCAGACGTGCAAACAATGCAAAAAATGCGTCATCGGGTAATTTTTTAAACACAGAATAAAACTTATCACTGAGAGTTTCAATATATTTATCAAAACAATTTTTATTTTCATCCTTTAGACATTCAGAAAATCTACCTTTGAAATTTTCCCATTGGGTAAGCTGCTTGCCTCTGGCATTAATTTTCACATAGAGGTCAGAATCTTTCCCGTGCACTTCCGAGAACTCAAAATGAATCTTGTCACCACACAAAACTTTTAACAAGTCTCCTGCTTTGCGCCTGAATTTTTCATGAATCAAGCGAAGCGTTGTTAGCATCGAATGGACGGTTGGATCTTCACCCCAACAATCCTCCGCTTGGAGTAGCGCAGTATCATAATTGACATCTGCGCCACTTGTCAGCCATCGACAGAAGGTTGCGGCCAATGGACGTGATTCATAAGAGAAGCGCGACAGTTTTGATAAAAGATCAAGCCGTAAAGCATTGTCTTTTGATTTAGTTGCCGCATATACTGCCGATAGCCAGAGAGTCGTCAGACGTTGTTGTCCATCAATTGGAATAAGTACATTACGTGTATCATCACAGACACCATAAATGACGTCAAGATTTATCTCGGAACCATTAATACATCCGTCTAGCGACTTCACGAAATGTTCACGCACTTCCTTTGCATGTGTATCATCTCTTCCATGAACGTAATTTCGTTGTAAAGAAGGAATCGACACACAACAGTCCTTCAAAAGACTAAATAATGTCATCCTAATCATTACTCACCTCCTTTCTCAAAACGTTTCAGAAACTCAGTTACTATTGTTTCTACAGTCTCCACGTACGCTTTTCGATCTAGTTTGCTCCAATAAGCAAGAAACTTGTCTTTTTGCGCGCCTATTTCCTTGGTAAACATCGCAACCGTCAATGGCGGTGCCCAATAACTCGATTTGTCGCGCGCCAATACCCATGACAGTATCTCACGTTGTTTGCCCCTGAACAGCTTATCATTTAAAGAGGAGTTGGCATCTCTGGGGAGCAATGCTAGATTTCCCAACGAATTATCTTCGTCTTCGTCAGGATATCCGCTTTCTTCTGATAGTTTTTCTTGAAGAAATACACTTGCCGCATCTTTCGAGTCCATTTTGCTATACTCAGCCCATAACGCAGTAATGTCATCTTCTCTAAATTTCAAACTTCTAAATTCAAACTCGCTTAACATTCGCTGATTTCGCGCATGAACATGTTCAATGGACCAGCTACCTATCAAAGAGTGACGATAGAAATCATAGTCCACGCCACATCGTTCGATGCACCATGAGACATTCGCAAGTAGCAGATAATCGAAAAGCCACTTCTTGGCGTCACCGCCCAGGGTTTCGTACAAATTCTCATCCTCAAGCCATTTGCCGTCTCCACAAAGATAATTAGCCGTTTTTATTGCATTTGCGATCGTGTCTTTATCCACCTTGATAACAGACTTTGCTTCGGCAATCGTTTTATCCGTACAATGAAAGAACCATCCGACAAGATGCCTTGTAGCCCTGTCACCATACCATTTCTCCAAGAATGAGAAAGTGATTTCTACGCTATTCCACAAATCGGATTTCTTCTTCCCTTCCTTTTCGGCGCTTTTAAATGCCTCAAACAAAGGAAACCTTTCATCTTGACTCGTTTTAATGGCATAAGACAATAGAACCTCCATGCGATCCTTTTTGATGTTTTTATTACTTGAGAACATTCCCCAAAACTTGTCATTAGACAATTGACGTTCCATCTGATTCCACTTGATTGCCCTTTTCTCAACCTCCGCAGAATCGTCATTCGACAAAAAGAAACATTTCACGAGTTCCGCATCCGTGGCAGAAATTTTCCACGTATTCAAGCGAGAAAAGAAGTCGAATTCGCTATCCTTACTTTCTATCGTGAAATAAAGAAATTCACAGTCAATTAGCTTCTGCGAAAATTCGCTCTTCTGTGTTTCCGTTTTCTGTGATAGCCAATCATCAATTTCCTTGCGTGCTCCGCTCTTAAAATACCCGTCAAGTGTTTTCCCTTCGATAGTGTTCCGCGTCTCATATTCTATCAGTTTTGAACTGCGATTACCCCCATCAAGACAGTCCAGCACAAGCAAAACGGTAGTCAACCTCTGTTGCCCGTCTATAATTCTTAACGTGTGAGCGGATTTATCTTCTCGCACAGCCAACAACTGTAAGAAATAGCGGTTCCCTGCCTGTTCTTCATTGATATCGTCCAGCAACTGCCTTACTTCAGTCGGAGTCCACCTATATCCCCTCTGATAAGAAGGGATAAATAATTTGAAATTTTTCCCATTCAAATCTTCCAAAACTTGGTTAAGCGTCTTCAATGACTTATTCATTTCATTCTCCATTAATTGTAAAAAGGTTTAACTAAATCTGACCCTTGCTTATTCCATTCCGCGAAGAAACAATTAATTACTTCCATCTCCTCTGCGTTCTCGCGGATGCTTGCGCACCCTTCGGGTTCGGCTAAGCCGAATCTTCCCTTCGATGCAAAGCTTCTTCGGCGCATTTCGACCTCTGCGGGAGAAAATCACAATTCCCCCATAGCCCTTAATCGTTGCTCAAACAAGTAATCATCTTCGCACGGCACATACTTGCTATCAATGACTGCGCAGAGTTGCCCGTCATGAAGCTCATACTCGAAATCCGCAAAAAGCGCACCCTCGCGCCCGTCGAGAGCCTCATCGTCATCAGGATCAGCAAGAATCGTAAAGCCAGCGGATAATGCATTTTTATCAATGCAAATCCGCTCACCCTCTTCATAATCATTAAAATCCATATCATACGAATATGTACAACCGATACGAACTATCATATTCTTTCCTTTCGTCTACACCCTTGTGCAAATTCTGTGCCAAAGCGAAATCAAGCCTTAAAACACCCTCTTTAAGCCCTTTTGCACTCAATTTTTAACCAACTGTTCAATTTTTACACTCCTCACTTCAAGAACGTCATTACAAGATTAACCATGAGCTCTTTTTCTTCT
Organism: Kiritimatiellia bacterium; assembly: GCA_045656225.1. Taxonomy (GTDB): domain Bacteria; phylum Verrucomicrobiota; class Kiritimatiellia; order RFP12; family UBA1067; genus UBA1067. The sequence goes on from JAZOQU010000055.1 coordinate 17,775, forward strand.
GGCTTAGAGCAGGCTATCATGACTGTGAGTGCGACGAGGGTATGATCTGCGATGCGCTTTGAGCCATCCTTGCGGAGTAAGAGCTTATTGCGCTTTAAGAAATACAGGAATAGTCCGGCTGCGATTCGCTTATTACCGTCTGAAAAGCCATGGTTCTTCGTAACGAGATACAAGAGATTTGCCGCCTTTTCTTGAGACGATGGGTATAAATCTTGACCTCCGAACGACTGATACACTGCCCCAAGCGCAGACTTAAACGAACCATCCTTTTCATTGCCGAATAATGGTGAATCCGCCGCGAATTTCATACCGTCAATAAATTTACGGCAATCTTCGTATGTAAGCTCAACCGAACGCCCTTTAACCTTCGGCTTTTCAATCGTTTGATGATCATAGCCATCTAATAAATCAAGTGCACTCGAATATGTCTTAACTACGTCCAAGACCTGTTCTGTATCAAGACTATTGGAGACGCGCTTCATGATCTCAATCGTCTGGTCTAACTGGCGCATTCGTTCTTTATTCACTACAAAGCCTTTTATCAAATATTCTTTCAAAACCTTTGTAGCCCAAATTCTAAACTGTGTTGCTCTCGAAGAATTTACACGATATCCAACTGAAATAATTGCATCAAGATTATAACAATTCACTGAACGCGTTATCTGACGACCACCTTCATTTTGAACTAGTAAAAAATCCTTACTAGTTGACTCCTTATCCAATTCTTGTGATTTATACACATTTTTTAAATGAATAGTTATATTTTGAGGAGTAACCCCAAATAATTCCGCCATTTGCATACGTGATAGCCAAACTGTATCAACATCTACTGAAACTGGCAAGGTAACCTTACCATCTTTAGATTCAAACAAAACTATCTCATTTTCATTTTTCATAATTCTCATCCTTACAGATACCTTCTAACCGTATTTCTCGCAACCTTGAGCGCTTCGGCGGTTTTCGAGAGGTTTTGGCCATATTTATCAAAAATGCGGCGGACATGGAGGCGGATTACTGACTCCATTTCTTCAGGCGCCGACGCAAGTTCGCTCGCCGCGTTGTCGGTAAGCCCCGCATTCATTTCCTTATGCTCATTTACAAGCGCAGTGAAATCCTCTTCTCCCAAAACCGTCGCCCGCTCTAAAAGATTCAAAAGCTCTCGAACATTACCAGGGTAATCATACTCCATTAACGCAGCGATTTGCTCCTCAGCGAGGTGCGCTTTATTATGCTGTAGCCACCAGCCGTCGGCGATATCGCGAATATCTTCCTTATGCTCGCGCAATGAGGGAATTCTAAGTTGAATGACATTGAGCCTTTGGTAAAGATCCTCGCGGAACTTACCTTCACGAACTCGTTTCGGGAGATTACGATTTGTCGCGGTAATTAGACGAACATCAACCGAAATTTCCTCTCTGCCCGCCATGCGCATAAAACGTCCGCCCTCAAGAACGCGCAGCAGTAGCCCTTGCGCCTCTAATGGCAACTCACCAATCTCGTCTAAGAAAAGCGTTCCTCCGTTAGCTATCTCGAATAGTCCCAGCTCGCGCTTATCCGCCCCTGTAAACGCTCCCTTCTCATGGCCAAAGAATCGGCTTTCCAAGAGTGAAGGATTAACACTCGCACAATTAAACGCGTAAAACGGCTCGTTTTTTCGATCTGACTTATTATGTATCTGTAAGGCGACCGTCTCTTTACCCGTGCCTGATTCGCCAAGTATCAAAACGCGCGCATCAGGGAACGACGCGATACGATTAATGCGCCCGACGAGCGTGCGCATTTTTACGCTCTTGCCTACAAGCTCCCGGCCTCCATACCGGCGATAATGCGCAACAATTCGCTTGGCATCATTATCCCAGGCGTTTTCAGCAACTCCAAATGCCAAATAACGGATCGCCTTCGCATAAGATTCTTCGTCTTGATAGTTGCGATAAAAATACATCGCGGCATCGACAAGTTCCTGCCAAGCCTTAACTGATGAAGAAACCTTCTTTGCCTCTACAGCATACGGCTCAAAAGAATTTGTCTCAATATTGAAAGCCTCTCCTACGACGTCAACCAAGCCATTATCAAGACCTACCTTAGCCGTTAAATATGGCGCAATCAACTCTTTTTGTGATGCCGTAAAATCTATGGAGCTAATCCACACAACCTCAATATTACGCTTTTTAAGCGCCTTAAGCGCCGACGCAAGACGCGCCTCGTCTCCGCTTAACGAAACACCGATTACAATAATCCGCTTATGCTTTTGGGAATACAACTCCAAAAACTCAGGCAATCTTCTGCGGCTCATCCCCGCAACATCAACTTCACCACCTACTGCCTTAAGCGCGAGTGCCGCGGCTACAGGATACTCCTTCCAACCCCAGCCTGTTAAAATCAATGTTTTACGCATATTAAACCTCCATTGTATTTTGTTGAAAGTAAGTGTATCATAATTAACCAATAGATTCAATAATTGAATATACAATAACGAAATAATTTCTCATCATCTTCTACCTATTAAAGCACACAAGCCCTGCACCGTAAGGCGCAAGGCTTGGTTTAATATGCGAGTAAAGCAATTATTTGCTATTTACCTAATTTAGCTTCGGCATGCACGCCGTGTGTGCTTACACCTGCACCGGCAGACGCATCACCTACATTAGCTTTCATCCCGATACCGCACTGTTTTTCACAGCACTCGGATTTTTCTTTCGGACATGACTCGCACTTGAGCCAGCAGCATCCGGATGTAGTACCTACGATGGCAACTGCCATCACGATCATCATTGAGTTAACCTTCATGGATTACCTCACTTTCTTTTACCTTGTGTCGCCCCGGAACCCATTTCCGGTTGGACGGCGAAATAATACATCTTTTTCAACACTAAAACAATCAGGAATTATTTAATTTTGTTGGAGAAACAACGAAAATTAATAATTCTTTTATCAATAAGAATATAAAACCTTATGCCTATCGCCCAAGATTAAGAACATGATTAAATCCTGCGGGGACGTGCGAAGCTGAATGTGCGACGCAGACAACAGTCAACGACGGATGCTTTTTTATCCACCGTTCAATACGCGCAACAACTCTTTTAGCATCCTTTGAATTGAGATTATAGCAAGGCTCATCAAGTAAAAGAAGATCTGGTTCTTTCGCCAAAGCTTGATCTATCAGCGCCTCGGGCGTAAGACCAAGATATGCCTGCATTTCGGGACTGACCATAGCTATTCGACGGCGCACTTTGGAAAGATTGTTTCCGATTGCGCGCGGAACGCCGAAAAGACGAATGTCGTACGCGTACGCCAATGGGCTGTCTCCGGTCATGAACGCGAGAAGCGTCGTCTTACCGCTTCCGTTCGGCCCGCAAAGAAGCCATCTCTCGCCCTCCCGGATGGTCCATGAGAGATTTTCAAAAAGTGTCCGCCGACCGAAACGTAATGTAATATCGCGCATTTCAACAACAATTTTTTGATTGCCATCACTCTCATTATTTTTAACAGCATCTATTGGATTAACGGTCTCATCATCATCAACTACCGATATGTCAACGCCTTGATTCTTCAGCATATCTATAACGCTTTTAAACATCGTTACATGGGCAATATCAAGACCGGCCATGTGCGACACCAAAACGAGTTTCTTAGGATTTTTTAAAATCGCACGTGCGAAAAGCACCCGGCGCATCTCACCATTTGAAAGACTCAAAAAATTCTGCGGCAAGAGCCGCGTCAATTCTAACGCCTCGACAACCTCCTGAAATTTAACACGATGAGCTTTTCTTTCTGCGCGGCGACTCACTCCGACCTCGAACGGATTAACTTCGAAAACAGAGTTGAACGAAAGAAAATCCCTCACTCGATTGCCGTCGTCGGAATAATAGCGAGACTGCATCCATTTACCATTGCAAATATCAGCCTGTTCGCTCTGCAGATCAAGAACGATTATCGTTTCGTCATTTTCTTTTTCTGGAGGATGATTCATATACTTTGCCGTCATGAAGGCTTATAAGATGAATATTCTAAAAAAGATCTGGTGCAGGGTGTTTCAAGGCGCTTTTCGCAGATCTCGGTAAGAGCGAGTACGAAAGCTTTATGTGCGAGGTTGGTCTCGTCCTCTCTGAAATCAGTTGGATGATTCAAAATACCCCGAGATTGTTGTACTCAAAAGCGGTTTACATTTTGAGATTAAACGCCGCTCTCGAAATGAGCGTCCTCCGCGATGCACTTCGCGGGACATTTCGCGGCGATCTGGGAATCGCTCGGAGGATTCGAATAATTGACGCACGCCAAAAAGCCGTTGAAAGTAAAGTGGTTGGCCTCTTTGCCTCCTGAATTCTTCTCGCAAAGGCGGCAGCCGATACAGCCGACGCCGCAGACCTTGCGGACCTGAGGCCCCTTCTCGGGATTGTTACATAGAACGTGCATCGTGGCGGAAGCTGGAACAAGCGCGATCACCCTCTTAGGACAGACGGAAACGCACTTGCCGCAACCGATGCAAAGGCGCTTATCCACCTTCGCCAGGCCGTCGACGACCGTAATAGCCGACTTGGGGCACACGTTCGCGCAGGCGCCGTAACCGAGGCAGCCGTAAGTGCAGCCCTTGTCGCCGCCGGCCGTCGCCGCCGCTACGCTGCAGTCGCAGATTCCGTTGTAGTCTCCGACGCGGATCGCCTCGGAACGCGTTCCGCAGCACTTGACGACGGCGACGCGCCTTTCCGTGCTGGAGGCGTCGACTCCGAGAATATTTGAAATTTCAACCGCTCCGTCGGAGGTTATCGCGGCGCACGCACCGACGGGAGCCGTACCCGCGACAAGCGCACGGGCATAACCGTCGCACCCGGGAAAACCGCATCCGCCGCAATTGGCGCCGGGCAGCGCGGCTGTAATCATTCCGATTCGGGGATCTTCGCGAACGCTCAGATATTTATCCGCGAGGGCGAGTGAAACCGCCGCGACGAGACCTATGGACGCGATACAGACGACTGCTATCAACATTTTGAAATCCTCGATGAATGAACTTAGTAAGGAAGTTTCACGAGTCCCGAAAAGCCCATGAACGCAAGTGAGAGAAGACCGCCTGTGATAAGCGCGAGCGCAATGCCACGGAAACAGCGCGGGGGATCCGCATGCTCAAGTTTTTCGCGCATACCGGAGAAAATCACAAGCGCAAAGCCGAAACCGAGAGCCGCAGCGAAGGAGAAGAACACCGATTCGCCGAACCCGGAACCCTGCTTACAGTTGATTTCGGCTGCTCCAAGAACCGCGCAGTTCGTCGTAATAAGCGGAAGAAAGATTCCTAATGCCGCATGGAGCGGCGGAAGAAAGCGCTTCATCGCGATATCGATAAACTGAACGAGAGAAGCAATCACGAGAATAAAGGCGAGCGTATGGATATAATCAAGACCGTTCGGCTTTAAAAGCCAATGATCGAGACACCACGTGACGGCGGAGGCGGCGGTCATGACGAAAACGACCGCGCCTGACATGCCAAGAGCTGTATCCATCTTTTTGGAAACGCCTAAAAATGGACAACAACCGAGAAAGCGGCTTAACACGAAATTGTTTACGAGAACCGCACCAACTAAGATTATTAAATAATAACTCATATTAACTTAAATGTTAAGCCGTTTTTTTATACTAAAATTAAACCTTAAGGAATATTTTCTTACGATAGAAGAAATATAAAATTACCCAAAGAACGACAATGCTAATAGCCCTATCAGCTACAGGAGCCCAAAGCGCACTAGCCTCGCCGATCTCTTTAATGATTCCGCCGAAGAAATATTTAGTTATTCCGCCGAACCAGATAAATCTCACCATCAAATAGATCGTGATAGAATTCATTCCGATCACCATAAAGGGAAAAGCCCACTTCTTCAAACCCCACACATCGATAAGATGATAGAATACCGCCAGCATGAACGTTGAATACGCCGCGGCGGAAAGGACGAACGAGGGGGACCAAAGGCTCTTTACAATCTTATCGCCCATAACGTAAACAAACAAGGCGTCCAAGTTGACAAGAACTCCAAAACCGGCAAAAAGAAATGCCGTCTTTATAGCGGGTCTGAACTTTTCAGACTTTAAGAGCGAACCTGCCATCATGCCGAGAAGCGCCATCGCGACACCGCCCGCGAACGCGAAAAGCGACTCAGGATCGTAAAGTGGACGGAAAATATGCTTCGGCATAAGAGTGCGATCAAGCCACGAAACGATATTGCACTCGACAGAGTAAGTATCGCACCCGGCCGGTGCGCCCGGTGCTGCGACAAAGCGCAGAACACCCCAATACCCGACGAGCAACACGCCCACCACAAGTGCTTGAAGCCACGTTTTTCTAATGTGGTAGAAAATCAGCGCGCCAATCGCCCAACTCAGACCAATAAAGCCTAAAACGCTTGGAATACGAAATTCCGGTTTGAATTCCCTGAATACACCGTTATAGGCCATTCCAAGGATAAAGAGAATCGCCGCGCGCTGAAAAATCTTCAAATGGATCTGAAGAGGTGTCCGCCCGCGGGCCTGTTGAGACGAAAGCGAAAACGGCCACGATACGCCGGCCAAAAACAGAAACAGCGGGAATATGGTATCATGATGGCGCAGCCCCTCCCACGGAACATGGCTCATCTGCTTAACAAGCCCGCAATCGCCACATCCAAGCGCCTGGCAGATCATAGTGATAAGACCCGCGCCGCCGATAATAAAAAACATGTCGAAACCGCGAAGAGCGTCTATCGACATAAGTCTGATCTTACTACTGTCTTTCATTTCCATATTTACACCTTTTTTATGCATTGAGTTTCTTCACTGCCGAAAGAAGTTTCTTCATCTCCGCCGGAGTGCCTATTGTGATACGGAGCCTGTCGCCCGTAAGAGGGCCGGGGAAATAGCGCACGTAGATATTACGCTCGCGCAAAGCGGCGAAAAGCTCCGGCGCCGGCATCTTCGCAGGGCGCGCAAAAACGAAATTCGCCTCGCTTTCATGAACATCCCATCCGAGAGACCTGAGTTCCGCCGTAAACGATTCGCGGGTTTCGACAACCTTCTTTACGGTCTTCGCGTGATAGGCGCGATCCTTCAATGCCGCGAGAGCGACGGCCTGGGCTATCGCGTCGACATTGTAAGAATCCTTAATCTTGTAAAGCGCCTCGATCAGATCGGCCGGACCTACGCAATACCCGACGCGCAACCCCGCCAGAGAATAACTCTTGGAGAATGTGCGCATTACGATAATGTTGTGATTCCTGGGAGCAACCGCCAGTTTCATGCAGTTTTCTTTGGCGAAATCAGCATACGCCTCATCGACTATCACAACACCTTTGAACTTCCGGGCAAAAGACGATATCTTTTGAGGCGATGCAAATCCGCCTGTCGGCGCATTAGGATTGGTCCAAAGAAAAAGAGAAGCGCTGTCCGGGATGACTATTTTCGCCGAATCAGCGGACGAGCCGACCCATTTCACATCTCGGATCGCGGCGAGAGTCTTATACAACGAATAACTCGGATCGAGAGAAGCTATAATCTCGCTGTTTTCAACAAAAGCGCGTGCCGCGAGAGTAAGGATCTCATCAGAACCGTTACCGACAAAAACATTCTCGACCTTCGTACCGTTGAGAGTCGCGATAGCCTCGCGCAACGCCATGAAAACAGGATCGGGATAACGCCTTAACTTATCAAGATCAAAACACTTCAACACCTTCGCGCACCTTGGCGAAGGCGGATAGGGGTTTTCATTCGTATTGAGCTTTACTACCGATTTCGACTTCGGCTGCTCGCCGGGCGTGTACGCTTCAAGGTTGGCTGTCGCTTTCGTTATTCTCATTACACTTTCTTTCCTTGCCATTCCCGTCATATACAAATTCGGCGCTTGTATGAATGACGTGACGTTTCATAAAAATTATGAATATGCTTTCATCGGTCCAGAAACTTTTCAGCGACTTGACGGTTTTCACTCCGGACTCCTTCGCGATTTCGTCAAGAATCTTGATATTGTTCTCCAAAGTCGCCTTCTCGGAAAAAAGAGAGCATGATACCTTGTTGACTTTTTCAGGATTTCCGGAAGCCAACGGAATCAGATTGAAAAGATACCAGCTGGAGTTTGAGATTACAACCATTTCGCGCCCGCCCTCATCGCTGATCTCAACGGTCGCGCAACCGGACATTAACAATCCGGCAAGAAAAAAAATTAAAACATTCCTCATTTCACCGACTCCGAACGGGGACGCAAAACTGCGCTGAGCTGAATCTCCTTGTACGAAAGAATATAAGGCAGCGGAATCGGCAGATTGGAACCAGGAATCTCAAACAAAACCGATTCCTGAATGTTGTAAGAAAGATTGACAACGTCCAAACCGCCCTTTTTCTGGTTGTAATCCATAAACCGGTGCTGAACCTTATCCATCGTCACATCATTACGGAAAACGACCCAAGGCAAAAATCCTTCCGAATTGGCATTACCGCAGGCTATCGGAATGAAATGAAAAAGATACCACCCGTAGTTGGAAACAAGCACATGCTCTTCGCCTGTCGCTTTCAGACACCCGCTTTCAATCGAAAAACAACCCGAAATGACAGCTCCAAGGGCTATCATCAACATCAATTTGATTCCTCTTGCCATGAAAACACAAATCATATTCAATATATTATATCCTTTACCATCACTTAATGCAAGAGGATCGGTCATCTGAAAAAAAACTGCGAAAACGGAACTTCCCGTCTGTCATTCATCACACCCGCAGGTCAGTTCCCATGTTTTCACGAGCATGCGTGGAATATGGAACGGACCTTTGAAAATATTACCCTTCGCGGGCTGGGCCACCGTCCCGTCGCGGTGCAGGTATCCGTACCATTCCGGATATTTCTTATCCCTGAGATGCTTCCACGCCCAGTCGGATGAAAGTTTATGCCATTCGAGATATTTCTTGTCTCCGGTAAGCCTGTAGGCGTAGGCAGTCGCGATGATCGTCTCACACTGAGGCCACCAGAACTTCATATCCTGCTCATAGCATTGAGGCGGCAGATTCCGGCAGTCCTTGAACGAGATTATTCCGCCGTACTTCTTATCCCAGCCCCAGGCCCACGACCAGTCGAGAATCTTGAGCGCCGTTTTAAGAAGCGCGGGGTCTTCGCGATCGACGGCGACGTCCATCAGGAACCAGCTCGTTTCGATGCAGTGTCCGGGGTTTATCACGCGACCGGAAAGAGTATCGATAAATTCGCCGTTAGGCCCCACCGTTTCGAGAAGCGCCTTGAACTCCGGATGGATAAAATATTTCTCGAGAAGATTGATGGATTCGGTAATCTGTTCATCGAAAACCGGATCGTCGGAAACCTGCTTCAAAACGTTCGCCACGTTGATGAGAATCATCGTAAGCGAATGGCCCTGGGCCTTAAGCGCGTCGGTATACTTGGACGGCATCCACTTTTTACCGCCGGCGACAAATTTCCGTATCCGTTTGAAAAGTTCAACCGCCTTCTCCGCCCACGCCTTGTCACCGCTCGCAAGCGCGTACTCCGCATACGCGATCGCCGCGAAGCACTCGGAGAAAACATAGCGGCGCTTTCTAAGTCCGACACCGTCTTCGGTAATCTCGAAAAACGCGCGACCGTCCTTATCGAAGCAGTATTTCTCGAGAAATTCACAGCAGCTCAATGAAGCGGCAAGCCACTTTCTGTCTTTCTTCACGTGATTGTAGGCGTAAGCGCACATCCAGCCGAAGCGCCCCTGAAACCAGACGCTCTTCGTCGTATCCATTAAAGAGCCGTCTCGATCAAGACACGTATAAACCCCTCCATGCTTCTTATCGAGACCGTGTTTCAGCCAAAACGGCATAACATTCTCGATAAGCTCCTGCTTGTAAAGTTTATTCCATTTCTGCCAATATGCGCTTTTCATTTCTATTGTTTCCGTTTTGTTGATTACTTCATAATACGCACGCGCGGGTCGAGAAAGGCGTACAGAACGTCTGTAACAAGATTCACGACCTGATACACGAGAGCGCCGAGAACGACGACCGCACGGACAACCGCAAGGTCGGCGGAATGGATCGCGTTTATCGAAACCGAGCCGAGTCCCGGAATCCCGAAAAAACTTTCCAACAGAAGCGAACCCGTAAAAAGATAGGGGATCGAAAGGGAAATGTAGGTCACTATCGGAATAAGCGCATTGCGCAGGACATGCCGCGTCATCACCGTAAAACGGTTAAGACCCTTCGAACGCGCCGTAAGAACGTAGGGCTTGTAGAGTTCGTCAAGTATCGCGGTACGGTAAAACCTGATATCCATGCCGAGCGAACTTAAAACGCCTATCATTACCGGCAAAACCATATACTCGACCGATCCGTACCCCCATACCGGAAACCATTCAGCCTTGAAAGCGAGAAAGAACTGGCCTAAAAGCACCCAGACCACGTAATTGACGCTCATAAGCGCCGCCGAAACAAAAAGAATTATCCTGTCGGGAGTACGCCCGCGGTACGCCGCTGACAGCGTTGCAAAAAAAAGCGCCAGCAGCGACCCGAAAACCAGTATCGGAACCGTCAACGACAGCGACGGACCTACTCCGCGTTTGAGGACATCCTTGACAGGTTCATTCATCTTTGCGGAATAACCGAGATCGCCCGTGGCGACATTCTTCATGAATGCGAAGAACTGACTGTCGAAAAAATCGCCGTCGCCGATAATGAGCGGCTTGTCATACCCGTAGCGGCGGTTGAACGCTTTTATGCTTTCTTCGCTCGCCCCCTTTCCGAGTATCGTCAATGCGGGCGAATCGCCGATGACGACATTGAAAAGCAAGAACGTTATCAGAAGGATTCCCAATGTCGTGGGAATCGCTTCCGATATGCGGCGAAAAACATATTTTAGCATTTCCTGATTCTTCAGAGTTCAATCGCACCGGCAAGACGTTTCGCGACGTTTGCGCTGTCGCACCTGTCAAGGCGCTCCAATATTTTAGCCCAACGGTATGCTCCCGAGCCGGCGACGTCGAAAGGCCGATTCACGAACAGACAGTCAAACGCTCTGCGTCTGGAACGGTACTTCGCCTGGACCAGAGCAAGCGTCTTTTCGAACTGGGCGACATAGGCCGCGGCAAATGCCGCCTTGTCGGAAACGAACGGGATACGGCGACGCACAACATCGGCGTAAGGCTCGATCGATTCCTCGAACGGCTGCTGGTAATCGACAAAACTGCCTGTATGTTCCGTGACGACAAGGCGCGAAGGTATTCCGCTTGAATCAAACTGAAGGACTTCGTAATTCCTGTCAAAAAGACTTTCGCCCGTCTCGGTGGAACGACGGCCGACGATCATATCGACGGCGGCCGCTTCGCCCATCAACTGGGCGAATCTCAGCGCAAAGACGGGATTGCGGTATTTAGACAGAGGAATCTTGTCGGAAGCCGTGCCGGGTATATACGAACGCGCAAAATACGCCGTTCTCACAAGTGTTCCGCGATACTGGTTTTTGCCGCTGTACGGCTCCGTGAACTGACCGAACCCGACATGAGTCGGCAACTTCATGCCGAGCTGGCGGCACATGAGACGACGGTCGAGAATATAGTCGGAATAGTCATTGGCCTCAAGCATCGCGTGAAGCAGATCTTTGCCTTCGTCAAGATGTTCCGCTATACCCCACTTCTGGAATCGGAACATATAGATATGTGCGGCGGGAAGACCCACTTCCTTGCACTGCATGATATAGACGTGGCCGCGCCTCGAACCGGCGATCGGATCGCGTGCGAGCGATGTTACAATACGTCCGACATTGACATAGTCTATTTCGCTGAATACGCGCGAAAGATTAAGAATGATGTTACGCGCACGGGGATCGCATATCTGGGCGAGCTCAGGATCGTGGGTACGGTCGAACTCCTCCCACAACGGATCGAATATAATCTCTCCGTCCTCGACATTCGCGCCGGGAAGCCACTCGATCTGCCGATAGAACTCGGGCGAGATACCCTGTATCAGATCACCGTCTTTTACAAGCGTCTCATTAGGTCCCTGAGTCAAAACATGACACATCGCATTGCGCCATTCGACGTTCTCTATGGTCTCATCGCGCAACTCCGCAGGCAGCGAGGCACGCCATTCCATGTCGATTCTGCGGATTTCAGCCTTAAGCTCATCCGCCGACATGTTTTCGGGATCGAGAGCTTTAATGTACTGCTTGATCTCGATCGGAGTGGTTACCGGGAAGATGTCCAGTTCAGGATATCCCATGCGGTTGCGGCGCGACAGCATCGTCTGAAGTTCTTTTATGTTCGCCTTAAGCCTGTCATCCTCAAGAGGCGTAAGCATGGCGGATGCGCCAACCGTGATATAACGCGTGCCTGTCGCGCTGTTGTAATAGTAGATCGGTTCACCTAAAATGGCAACCTTCGAACGTTCGACAAGGCGCGCCATGTCTTCGGGCGAAATGGGCGAGCGCGACATACGCCAGTTTTCACCGCGCGCCCGAAGCGCGTTGCGGATTTTTGCGGAATGAGTGTTGAGAAAACGAATTTTCCGTTTTGAAACAAAGGCCTGAAGCGCCTCGTCGGCCTGAAATGCGAGATCGACGCGATCCGGATCGGGGCGGATAAGAACGGCGTCTTCGGTGAAGATGAGATCGACGGAAAGAGCAAGCTCCTCTTCTTCTTCGGCTGGCGTAAGCGGCGCACGACCTTCGGATTTTCGAGTAAGGTTTATCTCGTCAATCCACATCATGCGTTGCATAGCATGAACGCCCTTGCGGGTCACAAGACCCGGGGTTTTGAGAAACAGCGTGCCGATGCGGGAAAGAAGCTTTCCTTCCGCATCCTTAGCGAAAATCGGCTCTCCAAGTAATTTCATAGTCCCTATATTATAGCACAAGTTAAGATGATTTTGGTATAATATCCGGCGATATGAGAGTTGTGTACATGGGATCTTCCGAAGCTTCCGCGATGTGCTTGCGCGCGATAATGCGCGAACGCGAACTTGAAGTCGTCGGCGTAATAACCCAGCCGGACCGCCCGGCAGGCCGCGGCAAGGCGTTAACGCCCTGCCCCTGCAAAGCGTTTGCCATCGAGCAGGGTATAACCGAAATCATTACGCCCGAAGACGTAAACGCCGAAGAATCCATGTCCAAAATCAGATCCTGGAAGCCTGACGTGATCGCTGTGGTGGCCTTCGGACAGTTCCTGAAAGCCCCCCTTCTCAATCTGCCTATGGCCGGATGCATCAACTGCCATTTTTCTCTTCTTCCGAAATACCGCGGCGCATCTCCGGTGGTCTCGGCGCTTGCGGCGGGAGAGAAACTTACGGGAGTGACCGTTATGCGTATGGGGCTCGGCATGGATGACGGCCCCATACTTCTTCAGAGTTACGAACCGATCTATTCCGATGTGACCGGCGGAGAACTTATGGATTCATTGGCCGTAACCGGAGGCGTAACCCTCGCAAAGGCCTTGAAACTCATCAACCGCAACGCTCTCCCCCCCGAAGTTGTCCAGGATCCGGCTGAAGCGACCTTCGCTAAAAAACTTAAAAAGACTGACGGTCTCATCAAGTGGGACGATCCCGTGATTTACGTCGAGCGCAAGATACGCGCCTATATGCCTTGGCCGGGGACATATTCTTTCCTCCCTCGCAGATTGCGTAAAAAAGGCTCTTCCGGGCGCGTCTCCATCCTTAAAGCGGCAATAGTGAAAACGATGGACCCCAAATGGCGGGAGGCGAAACCGGGTACCGTCCTCAAATGCATAAAAACGCCGCTTAAAGACGGTCCGCTCTTCGCATCACTTCCCCCTAAAGCGACCGGTCCGATCGTAAAGTGCCTCGACACCGCCCTTATACTTTTGGAACTGAAACCCGAAGGCGGTTCCAAAATGGACGGCGGAGCATTTCTCGCCGGGCGCCCTCTTATCGAAGGCGAAGACGCCTTTCTCTGCGAATAATCCGAACTGCCGGCGCGACATTCCCCTTTCCGGACATTAAAGAATCGCCGGACAGGAGAAATGCCGACTATTTACCGGAAAGAGCTTTTGCGGCGAATTCGTCAAGCTGACCGGTTAAGGCCAGAAAATCGAGCGCCATGTATCTGTCGCGCATGAAAATGGTTTTGCGGACATCACTCAGCGTCGCCTCGACCGTTGAACCGATAGCCTCCGGAGACGTTGGAGCTCCCACAACCTCGAGCCTGCGTTTTATCTCCGCCGAGGGTACAAGCTGACCGGCAAGACGCGCACGGATTTCAGGCCAGCGAGATTTGAAATTCTCAAGACGCGCCCGCGTCGTTTCGCGATCGGCGAATTTGGCGCGCACCGAAACGACTCCGAGCTCCGGAAAGCGGGTCGCTGCAAAAGCTTCGGCGCCGAGCTTCTCGGCTTCATCAAGAGGCAGCCAGTTCTCAAGGCATTTCTCAACGTCGAGCTTCGAATAATCGAAATCCAAAATCAACTCGTACACGCGGCTCATGAAAAGCGTAAACACGCCCACCTGGATGCCATGGGGAACGATATCTCCATTAAACGTATGATCGCGCATTTCAAGCAGATGGCTGAAAAGATGTTCGGCTCCCGACGCGGGACGCGAGCTCTGCATATCCTGCATCGCAAAACCACCCAGCATCAAGCCTTCGATAAAACGGGTAAGCGGCTCTGTTTTTTTAGCGACAACGCCTTCAGGGTCGCCGATCGCCTCTTTGAGCCCGTCTTGAACAGTATGCCAGGCGCTATCATGCCAGACGGAAGCGCCGAGCTCATAGGCGAGTATCCAATCGGCCCCAGCAGGAACCTTAGCCATTAAATCGGCGAAACCGCTCGCCGCCATCCAGTCGGGAGCTGTTCTGATAACATCAAGATCTGCGACGATAACGCGCGGAGCCGGACAGGCATACGTCTGTTTAGCTCCTTCCGGACTTCTAAGAGCGGCGCCGAAACTCGAATATCCGTCGACGCTCGCCGCTGTTGCGACGGTAAAATAGGGTATCGACAATTCTCCTGCAGCACGTTTCGTCAAATCGTTGATAACCCCGCTGCCGACAGCCACAGGAACAGGCAAAACCTCATTTTTCGAGGCGGCCTTAATCGCATCGCGCACTTGGTCGACATAAAAATAATCCGCGTGAAACATGCTGCCGTCAGGCTCAAGAACATATTCCGCGACGACTATGCCGGCATCAGCGAGCATTTCTTCAACCCGCGCGCCCGCGACTTTTCGCGTACGGGGATCGCAGATTACCATAGCGGAAGTAGCGCCGTTGAAATATCGGCAAAAAAGTTCAGGGACCTCAGAAAGCGCACCGTCGGCAATCACACACGCCTTGGTATCGGTTGCTTTTTTTATCGCGGCATCTATCATTTCTTTAGACATGATTTAATTCCTTTAAATTGAACTTCACCGTCTCTTCTTAATGTCATACCCCGGACGGTAAAACATGAGTATAGCATCTGTAGTTCTGTAAAGAAGATCACTAGGCTTCATATACCCGGAAACGCGGCTTCTCTCGCCGCGGTCGCATCCGTTGGGATAAACGACATGAAACTCGCCTTCGTTCTCGCCTATTCCGTCGATAATCGCAATGTCTATCGGCCATATTACCGACAGATCGTCTCTCATCGGATCATTCTCTCTTACAATCATGACGGGCTGCGATTTCGAAATCCACTCACGAATCTTTCCGGCCTGGGAGAGCAACTCCGCCTCGGTTCTGCACGAAACGAAAACTTCCTCCGGATTCGGGATTTTAAGCGCCTTCGCGCACTTCTCGACCCACGCGGCGTTTTCACCGTATTTCGGCGCCTTTGCGCCGCGCCTTGAGCCCGACGATCCGTAACGGCCCGAGCTCTTCGCTTTGGATTTCGCATTCGAGTCTTCTTCAGTCTTGAAAACCCCTTGCGACAATCCTGCGTCCTTCAAGAGCGCTTCAACCGTAGTACGAAGTTTCTCAACCTCAGCCAATCTGAACGAAGGCCGCGTCTCAGAAGGATTGGAATGAACTCTCGTCATATCTATCGGACCGGGATTCTGATTTGTCTGGCGCGAGCCGGACCGCTTTACCTGAGGCGCTGTACCGGGCAGGACGCGATAATAATTGGCGATCGCCATGAAAGCCAAGAGCGGATTGGAGGAAACGATGAATCCGTCCCTCTCACCGAAATACCAGCGCTCGTAATACCAGTTTGCGAAAAGCCTGTCCGAGGGGAGAAAGAGCGGAACACCCTTGGGCGCGGCCGAAGCGGGCGGCAATATGATCGAAAGCTCGTTCTCGCCGTACCTGATGCCCTTTGCGCTTTTTGCGTAAGAGCGCACATAATACGTCGCACCGGGTTTAAGATCGATTATCCTGGCGTCGTAACGGTCGCGGTGATACAAACGGAAGAGCGAGCCCGTCTTTTCGGTCGGGTTCTTTTTAAGTCCGTAACAAAAGCCGTACTCTGTCATAAGCGGCTCGCCGCGATAGCGGACGTTCATTTCGGCTCTAAAGGATGTAGGAGTTGCGGAATCAAGCGCCGTCAACTTCGTCTGAGGAAGAAGCGAATAATTAAGTTCAGCAGCCGTAGCCTTAACCTTCGGCATCGCGAGCTTGAAAGTGCATGTACCGTTTTCGTTGAAACGAATGTCGGTTATCTCGATTCCCGCCGGGAGGAAATTCGGAAGTGCGGCCACCGGGTCGCTTTCGTGATCGAATCTGTCGCCCGGTCCGAAATAAGCGTTGCCGTTATTGAGCCCTTTGCGATCAGTATCTCCCTTTCGATACGTATAGCAGAGATCGGGAGGTCCCATCATAGGCGAAGTCATAGTCACGTTTATGACATGGATTAAAAGCCCGTTCGCGGAAGAGCTGCCGACCGGGGGCTTTTCATCCTTGGCGTATTCGATACAGAAAATATAATTCGGATGGCTTGAAGGTACGAAAATTCCAAGCGGAGGCTTAGATTCCGCTCCGGTCATCGGGAATCGGTCGGAGCGCGGACTTAAAGTGTACTCGCCCGGGGCGGCGATTTTCGGATACGCGGCGGCGGGGAGAAAAGCGTTGTAGATATATCGACAATACGCCATGCCGGTAGGACCGTACGACCAGTTGAGACACGGAACACCTTCAACGCCGTCATGCTCTTCGCTCGCATGATAAAAATCGGGCGCGCCCAAGAGATGGCCGATTTCATGAACGAGAGTTCCGCCGCTGGCGGGATAATCGACCTGAGGGAGCGAGTTGGGCCACAAGGGATCAGCCCAGAGGACCTTCGGCTCATATATCTCAAGTCTGTCTATCTTACCTCTTGCAAGTTCGTCCGGCGTCGGCTTAGGCGGATAATACGGCCTTAAAAGTCTCTCGCGCAGCTCGGAATCATTCTTCAGTTTCTTGCAGTAGACAAAACACGTATACGCGCCCTTTTTGGAAAGACGCCCTTTGCGCATGACGAATTTAAGCGCGTCCTCCCTAAGCTGTTTCGCCCGCTCGTCGCCGCCGCTTTTATACCCGATAAGATTATTGCGGACATGATAGCGGCAATAATAGCCTAACGGCTTAGGCGCGACATATACGGCAGGATACACGTCAAGAACCGGCCATGTTATGCCTTGGGAATAATCTTTGTAATAATCCGCGATCGTCGTCGATCCGCCCAGCGAGTTCAACGAGTTTCTTACTTCCTGCGGATCGGGCGTTTCACAGTCGGGAAAAGTTATCATGACGAGATCGACCTTGAACTCGCCCTTCTGGACGGGAACGGTTCTTACGGGCTTGAACGTCGCGCTCGTAGTGCGCGTGACGGACGACGCCGTAAACTCGCCCGAAAGCGCGCGGCCGGAAGCGGTGGATTTTTCACGAGACCCCGACCTGACGCGCGATCCGTAAGAGTACGAAGCATGGGCAGACTGAAAGACCGCCGCCAAAGCGACAAGTAATGTGAAAACTACTTTGTTAGCGGCTTTCATCCAAATCTCCTTTTATTTGTCTTTCTTCACCTTCAAAGTTTTAAGCGTAAGCCCGGTAAGATCACGCCCCTTCTCTCCGATCATAAACGAAGCTAGAAGAGCGACGACAACGCACGCGACAAGCCCGAGCCCGCCCAGGAGAAACGGGTGGAACTTCAAGCCAAAGACATTACAGTTGAGAAGATCGCAACTGAAGCATACCAGGTAATTGGCGACAAGACCCATAACCGCAGCAATACCTTTGACACGCGGCATGAACACGCCCATAAAGAAAAGCCCCGTAAGTCCCGCCGTTAGCATCGCGATATACTTGTTGAAATTATCGAAGAGCGCGCTCGACTCCATCCGCGAAAGCGTTAGCGCGGCGAAAACGCCGAGAAATCCGATAACGTAGGTCGAAATCTGACCGCAACGGATCTGAGACTTACCGGAAATACCGGGCCTGAAGCGCTTGATATAATCCGTAACGATCGCGGTCGAGGCCGACGAAAGATTTGCGGACAGCGTCGAAATCGTCGCGGCGAAAACGGCCGCGATAACGAGACCCGCGAGCCACGGCGGCATTTCGGTCGCCATAAAGATCGGAAGAATCGAATCACCCTTCGGCATCGTTACGTCCATCGCCTCGGGGCGCGAACGGTAGAACGCGAAAAGAGCCATGCCGATACCGTAAAAAACGATCTGAGCGAAAACGCTCATGCAGCCGTTGAACCACAATGAGCGCTTAGTGGCGTTTTCGTCGGGGGTTGCGATATAACGCTGGATTACGCACTGATCGGAGGTGTAGCTTGAAAGGTTGGAAATAAGTCCCTGGACCGCGACAACCCAGAAGACTGGTTCTGAAAGAATGAAGCGGAAATCCCACATCGTATTTTTGCCCGACGTGTCCGCGATATTCCAGAATGTGGAGAAGTGAGCGCCGTCTGGACCCGTCTTCATAATAAGAAGAACAAGAACCGAAACCGCGCCGCCCATAAGAACGATTCCCTGAACGAAGTCGGACCAGATAACGGCCTCAAGCCCGCCGAGAGAACAGTAGATCATCGTTAAAATTCCGCATATCAGAATGCACGCGTCGATCGAAATTCCCGTAACGGCGTTGAGCGCGATCGCGGGGAGAAGCGTCACGACGGCGACGCGGCAGATCATAAACACGATGAACGCCGCCGAGCCGAAAAGCCGCACGCCGAGATTGAAGCGCTTTTCAAGATATTCGTATGCCGATGTTATGCCGAGACGGCAGAAAAACGGCAGATAGTAGTAGATCGCGACGGGCGCCATGCCGATAATAAAGAACGCCATGATGAAATAACGCCAATCCTGAAGATACGCCTGGGTAGGAATCGCGATAAATGTTATCGACGAGAGCATTGTCGCGAAAATCGACATGCCCGCGACATACCACGGGATCTTGTTGCCGCCGCGAAAATAATCGTTCTCGTCTTTCTTCTTGAAGATAAAGAAACAGGCCATGCCGACCATAAGAAGGAAATAAACTCCGACGACGGCCCAGGCGGCCGCGCCGAACTTTCCGGTCTTTTTAAAACTCGCCACGGTAACGGCATCCGTGCGCAAAGCGGGAGCGATTTCGCCGCCCACGATAAGAAGCTTATAATCTTCAGGAGTTTTTCCGGTCAAAAGTCCGGCCGAAGCGCCGCAACGGGGACTGTCCCCCTCGGAGAGTTCGCCGTATTCGCACCACGCGTCGGTTACGCAGTTGTAGGCGAAAATCTTTCGCTGCCAACCGAGCTTTACGGGATCGGTTTCTTTAGAGCCGTTGATCGCGCGGTCGATCCACCCCTTTTCGCCGAAACCGCCGATCATCAGAATATGCTGATGTCCGCTCGGCAGAAACGCGGCTCCGATCGTCGTCGTGTTTTCAGGAAGGCTGGCGAGCGTGCGCCACTTATTCGACGAAAGAACAAGCGCATAGCCGTCATGAAGAGGCTCTTTCGTTTTAATGTCGTACCCGCCGTAGACGACGAGAACCTTCTCCTTCTGATCGCCGTTCTGAATGGCCGCGACCATCTGCGAGCGGGCACACCCGGATATCTCGGCGACGGTCGACCACCCGGCAGACGGTTTTTCGAGATCGATGAGATATATCTTTTGGGATGCGACGACATAAACCTTATCACCGTCGGATGCGGCAGCGCCCATCACGACAGGTTCGGGAAGATCAGGAAGTTCGATTGTGGAGCCCTTGGCGGGGAGAATGAACGCTTTTTTAAATTTGACTTTACCGTCCGTTCCGCCGGCGCAGAAAACACCCTTTTTAGTGCTGCATGAAACACCCTCTGCCGCTTTATGCGGAATACGGCCAACCAAATCCCATTTGCCGTCCTTGACACGAACGGCGACATTATCCAGATATACCTTCTTACCGTCCTTGAAATCGCTGCCTCCGGCTACGAGAAACAAACCGCCAGGCAGAAAGCCGTGAAAAGCCCGCGCAGATTTTAAGGGTGATATTTCAGCATTTTTCCAATCGACCGCGACCGGTGAAGCAAAAAGCGACAATGCACACGAACTTAAAAAAAACGCTCCGGCAAAAAAGTTTTTTACCATCGACATTGATACTCCTTCCTGGGAAACATCTCAAAACTGGGACTTGATGTCGGCAACTGGGATTGTTACGAAATTTACGGTAGAATAGCCCGCACCCTCATAGACAAGACCGATTTT
This sequence comes from Kiritimatiellia bacterium, assembly GCA_045656225.1. Lineage (GTDB taxonomy): Bacteria > Verrucomicrobiota > Kiritimatiellia > RFP12 > UBA1067 > UBA1067. The sequence goes on from JAZOQU010000055.1 coordinate 38,354, forward strand.
ATCTTTGCCTACGCACGTAATGTCGGAATATGCCGCGCCACCCTTTTCGATGCAGACTCCATCCGTCCAGGTTTTACCTTCATCGATGGACGCGCGCAGATAAAGATTGTTGCGACCGCGAGACTTGCAGTTCGAAAAAAGAAGAACCCCCTTGCCGTAACGCATGATCTGGGCGTTGCACTGGGGATCAATCAGATTATTGTCGTAATACGAGGTCCAGGTCTTGCCGCGGTCTTTCGAAACATGTATCTGACGACCGCCGCCGCCCCAGCGCGAATTGATCATCCAAGAGCCGTCCTTCAGTTCGACAACCTTGCATTCATCGCCCTTCTTGACCGGCTTGCCGAAAGCCTTCCACGTCCTGCCGTGATCATCGGAGCCGAAAAGCGCATTCCCGTCGCCCACATGAACGATCGTGTGAAGAAGAGTGCCGTCCCTGGTCTGAATTCCCGATCCGGACGTAAGGAAGATGAACCCGCCCTTATTGCGGGCCTTCCCGAAAGGCCATTCGGGAAACGCTATATCGGCTGAAATGTCACGGGGTTTAGACCATGTTTTACCGTTATCGGAAGATTCCTGGACGTAAAAACGGTAAACGTTGTTGTCCCATGTCTTCGTATCCTCCCACTTCCAGACGTTGTAAAAAAGGAAAATCTTCTTCGCCTTTTCATCAACGATGAAAGACGGATCGCTGCCGGACCATTTTTCCTTATCATTCCACGCCCACGTCCAGGAATTTACAGGCTTGGTCCATGTCTTTCCGCCGTCGGACGACCGGCGAAGCGTAATGTTGATCGGCTGAAAAACATTGAGGTCACCGGCGTTGTTCTTGCGGGCGTCGCACGCTGCAACCAAATCGCCGTTGGGCGCCGTGCAGAGCGCTGGAATACGATAAGACTTAATACCGTCATCGCCGTTTTTCCAAAGTACAATCTTTTCAGAGACAGCCGCAGAAGTCGCAAGCGTTACACAAGCAATTAAGATAAACAGAACCTTTTTCATATTTTGTCCTTGTTTTTAATCATTTAATAAAGAATTTATAAAAAAGTATCACAAACCAAATCAATAATACTATGAACCATAATGGTTTCTAATTATCGTTTGTAGTATATCGTAAATACCGTTATTTTGTCAAATAGAAAACACGTGAACAAGTGCAGCGATGAATAGTACGAAGAAGGAATCAGAACGCTATTTCCCAGGGTTTGAGAAGTATTTTACCAAGGCTATTGGATAGCAATGATTTAATGATGAAAATCAAAATTCGAAAGTAATGCCGGAATACACGAAAAAGGCGTCAAGTTTCATGGTCGAGCCACGTGCGCGTCGCTCACGGATCTGGGTACGGGTGCGGGAATCTATCGCATCATATCCGCAAAAATCGACAAACCATCCAAAACCATATTTCAAAGGTCCGTGGAACCTGACGCCGTATTCGACGGTTCCAAGACCGGGACCTATTGAACGATTCGCAACATAATCGCCGTAACGCCTACGGTTCCAATTTTTAGATCCTCCGTGAAGCGCTATATGTGGCATTACAGAAAGTGTGTCGTCGACCAGAACGAAATTCTTTTTAACTCCAGCGCGAACGTACGTGCCGAGAGTATCGACAACACGAGTCTGCCCGAAAATCTCCCCCCAGGGCGACTTGAGCTCGCCCATATAGGTCCATTCCGCGAAAGTATCCATTCGGGCGTTGTCGTATCCGGTTTCACATACGAGAATATATCCAAAACGGTTTCTCCACCGCCAGCCTTGCGCGAAATCCCAATCATAACCATAAAAGATATAAGGATCGGATTCGTAAATATTGGAGCGCCGGCCTTTGTTTTGAGGCTTTTCAATGTCGCTTAAAGCCCAGTATCCTATAAGGATATGGCCGTACGACGACAAACGCTGGATAACATCCCCTTCCAGATACCAAACGGCCCTGTCCGCGCGGACTCCGCCGAGCGAAAAGAGGTATGATGATGCGGACAGCTCAGCATAATAACCGCGAGACCAGTCACCGTCCTTCTCCGCAGACACATCGAGAGAGAAAGAGAATATAATGAGAAAAAGCGCCGCCTTGAAACTCTTCATGACTTCTTATGCACAGGCTCTAATATCCAACGCTTGTTGTACCAGAACCAGTGTTCCGGATATAGACGGATTTTCTCGTCGATAAGCGCCATCGCCTCCTTCGTAAGGCGGGCGGCCTCAGCCTTTTTATCCTCTGCAGCCGGATCGGGACGCAGAGTGCCCAGATGATCAAAGACATGCCTGCCCTTTTCGCGGCGCATGACGGCGACGACGATCGGAGAGCCGCATTTAACCGCAAACATCGCTCCGCCGCGCGAAACATTCGCCTTCCCGCCGAGAAAATCCACCTCGACGTCCGGTTCCTTTACGCGCAGATCGGGAAGGATCGCAAAAGCGCGACCGTCCTCGAGCTTCTTTTTAATTTCGACCAATGTCCTCGCGCTACCCCTCTCAACGACCTCAATATCACCGTATTGGCGCTTCATCCAATCGTTGATTTTCGGATTGCGCTGCTTCGCGGCGATCGCGAAAAGCGGAAGTCCGTATTTGGCCATCGACCATGCCGCCATGTACCAGTTGCCGGAATGCGGCACCATAATCACAACACCCTTCCCTTCATCGACATAGGCCTGAAGGCGATCTTTATACATCTGTCCGTCAACGACATGGCGATCCATCCACTTGCGCGTAAGGCGCGGAGCGCGAATCATCTCAACACCCGACTGGAGAATGTTCGCAAAACTGCGGAATGCGATCCTCTTAAGTTCTTTCTCGCTTTTTCCGGGAAAGACGCCTCTCAACCTCTCCATCGTACGCCTGCCGCGAAGTTTGAAAACTCTGACTGCCGTCCATGCGAAAAATGAGGCGATCCCCATAGCAAAACGATAAGGGAGCAAGTTTACAAACCCGCAGAAAAATCTGAGAAGATAATATTCGAAGTTTATCGTAAAAGCGCTTTTCTTGGCCATAGCATCAAAATTCCGCCAATTTTTCGCATGCGTTTTCAATCGCCTTGCAAACTGCACGGGACGTGATTGTCGCAGCGGTGATCGCATCTATCTGTCCGCCGTCCTTTTTAACCTTGAGAGATTGGGCGGAGCGGTTTTCAAACTGGGATGAAAACTCAGGCGATTCAAGTTTGGAACCGAGACCCGGAGTTTCGTTGGCGCTAAGCTTCTTGTAACAAACGATGGTTTTTTTATCAGCCTTAAAACCTACCATGAGAAAAATATCTCCGCCGTATCCGCCAGAGTCCTTGCCTTCGACCGCATAGCCGACAATATTACCTGAAGCATCCTTGCCGATGAACACTCCCCCCCTATCCTCAAGCGCGACAACACCGTCAGGCATTACAACTTTAGCGGTACGTTCCTTTTTTTCGACAGCGGCTTTGTCGATCGGATCTTTGGTTGATTTATACACATAAGCCAACACGCCCGCGCAAACCGCCGCGATAACCGTCAAACTCACGATCAATCCGATAATCTTTTTCATTCTTTAAAGCCTTTCATACTTCCTCCTGACTCCTAACCCCCGAAAGGCTTAGGCTGAGTCCAGCGGCTGATGAGCGGAGTGAACGCGTTCATTATGAGAATCGCGAAGCTGCACCCCTCGGGATAAGAACCGAACTGTCGAATAAGCATGCAAAGCCCACCGCAGCCGACACCGAAAACAATCTTCCCTTTAGAGGTCGCGGGCGTCGTAACGTAATCAGTCGCCATAAAGACGGCTCCGAGAAGAACACCGCCCGTCAATACCTGAACATGAGCCGGAGCGCCGCCGGAAACAAGCGAGTAAACCCAGACGGTGGCGATAAACGAGACGGGAATATGCCACGAAATCACCTTGCGGAAAAGAAGATAGACTCCTCCGAGAATAAGCGCTATTGCTGAAACCTCGCCGATGCAGCCAGGCATATTACCGATTAAAAGATCCCAAAGCGCCGGAATGCCGTCACTGCCCGCATGAGGTGTCGCAGACGTTGTCGCGGCGGCGTCAAACATCGGCTTCATCGATGCGAGCGGTGTCGCCGTCGTGACCGCATCGGGGGTTTTCCACCAACAGGGCTTCAGCCACGTGGTCATGGGACCGGTAAATGAAATCAAAAGAAACGCGCGCGCGGCGAGCGCCGGGTTAAAAGGATTTTTACCAAGTCCGCCGAAGACCTGTTTGCAGACGGTTATCGCAAAGACAGAACCGAGCGCAGCCATCCAAAGCGGAAGCCCCGCAGGAAGATTCAGCGCCAGGAGAAGACCTGTCAAAACGGCGGAGAAATCTCCTATCGTCCCTTCGCGCTTCATGGCGAGGCGGCACATCGCCTCGACCGCAAGACATGTCGAAACGCACACGACAATCGTCAACACCGCAGGCATTCCGAAAAACCAGATGCCCGCGGCAGTCGTCGGCAGAAGCGCGATTATGACATCAAGCATGATGCGGGAGACGCTCGCATGCGAATGGGCGTGCGGACTCGAACTTAAAATGAAATGAGGCGATGAATCTTTCGGTTTCATAGGTTGATATTATAACATATAGAGGTTTAACCGTGGTGATATTAAAGGAGAACTTTCATTTGGACTTAAAAGAAGCCGCGCACGTGAATGTTATTCACGATATATCCGCCTGAAGTCCACACCGTCAGCCGCAAGAGCGAAAACAGCCGACGGCAGAGACGCCGTCTCCTCGCGCATCTGACGGAAATAATCAGCGTAATTTTCAGGCGTTTCATCCTTTTGGGGCGGACGCAAGCCTATAAAGGTGTACGTCGCATCCATTGAAACCTCCGAAATCACGGATACTGGCGGCGTCGCGCCATCATACGCTTTGACGAGAATATCGGCTTCGACGCGGGAGGAAAGAAGAAAATCTTCAAGAATCTTTCTGGCGTTCACCACATCCACCTCCTTCTCGGCTATCTGGCAAAGTCGTATGCGCGTTTTTCGATCAGCCGACTGGACCATGAGAGTCGCAAGAGCCAGCATAAACGGACCATTCTGGTTCATACCCCGCCACCACACGTCAATACGATCGACGCGAGATGTTTTCCCGCCGGTCGTACCGCTCCTTTCACGCACAAAAACCGCGCTTCTGCGGCGTTCGGCGATAAACGAAGCGAGAGCGCTTACCGATCTGAGCTGGGGCTCTTTCATCGGCACGCCTACAAGAATCGTATCGGGAATGAAAGGACCGAAACCGTAGGCATGAATCAATGTATACATAGTTCCGAACGGGTCATCGGAAGCGAAAACGCGAACAAACGCCGCAAGACGTTTTTTCGCGGCGGTTGAGCGCAAAATATCGCCCAACTCCTCTATGCGCTTGGGGAAACCGGCCGCTTTCGGGACCACTGAAGCAAGCGTCACCATACCCCGCCCTCCGGAAATGGCGCGCGCCAGATCGATGACGTCCGACGACTTTACCGGCAATTCCGTAAACGCGAGCACGTCAGGTCGCCAATTTCTCAGATCGGGCTTGATACCGTCAAGCTTGATCATGGCTGAACGTGCAAGCGCTACCCAGAGTCCGGTGCGCATATCACCCCAGCGAGCCTTCATTGCGCGACGTTTGACGATCCAGAAGATGAGCATTTCAAAACCGAGAGCGACAAAAGTCCACCCGGGGCTTATCATAAACATCGCCACGACGCAAAGTAAAAAACCGAGAAAGGAGAAAGACGCCTTGACCTTGAACGTGGGACGCCACGACGGATTGCCCATCATACTCTCCAATGCGGACGAAAGATTCAAAAGCGCATAAGTTGAAAGATTGAACATCGTCAACACGGGAGCTATCGCGTTTATATCGCCGATCCACAGGCAAACCGCCGCAATTGCAAAACAGCAAAAGGAGGCGAAACGCGGGTCATCGGTTTTTCCCCAGCCGCGGGCGAAAGCACGAGGGAGTATCCTGTCTCTCGCAAGAGCCTGAAAAACACGCGGCGCGCAGAGAAAACTGCCCACGGCGCTCGAGAGGGTCGCAGCCCAGACGCCGAGCAGAATCGGAAACGACCACTTTGCGCATCTGGTGAAAATCATAGAATCCGTTTTGAGAACCGCGCTGTCAGAAACATAACCTGAAAGAAAAACGGGTATCGCCATATAAACGGCATATCCGGTCAGAACAGCGGCAATTGTTCCAAGAGGGATGGAGCGCGAGGGATTCTTAAGATCGCCCGACATTCCGACGCCGGAGAGAATTCCCGTAACCGCCGGGAAAAACACGGCAAAGACAGGCCAGAATCCGAGCGAGTCCGGTACGCTTCCGGAAGGCATCTGCTCAAACGAACCCGGGGCGGGCGATGAACCCATAAAGAACGAGATGAGCGAAAATGCGATCGCACCCATGATGAAGTACTGGGACTTCAGCGCGATGTTGGCAGATACTGTCGAAACAAGAGCGAGGATCGTCAATGTCGCAAAACCTACGTATCTCGGATCCCACTCTCCCACGAACGGCAGCTGCGACTTGACGAGAGCTTCCGAAAAACCCGCAATGTAGAAGGAGACGCCGATCGCCTGCGCGAAAGCGAGCGGCAGTCCCATAGCCGCCCCCGCTTCGATACCGAAAGACCGCGAAAGCATAAAATAGGCTCCGCCACCCCTCATTCTCATATTCGTCGCGAGCGCCGAAATCGACAAACCCGTCAAAAGAGTGATGAAGCTTCCGACGGTGACGATAACAAGCGAAGTGGTCAGCCCCACATTGCCAAGCATCCAGCCGAACCTGAGATACATGACAACGCCGATAATCGTCAATATGCTCGGTGTGTATACGCCTTGAAACGTTCCAAATCCATAACCCGTACTCTCGAGATCTTTCTTCATAGGAATCTTGCCGAAAGCTCAACCGGAATATCATTTATTTTTCGATCTGAAAAAATAAATCTTGTTTTCCGTTCCGTTCAAGAGGCGGGAGATGTTTGATCTGTGTTTCCAAATGACGAAAAGCGCGATAAAGGTTACAAGTATGCATTGCGGAAGATCGCCATGCCCTTTTGTACCCAGTACCGGAAACCAGACCGACACGGCGAGAAACGCCGCCGCAGAGCAACTGCCGAGAGAAATATAATTAGACAATGCGAAGACGGCGACGAAAAGAGCGAACGCCACGCCGACAAGAGCCGGCACAAGACCGATAAGCATTCCGAAAGCGGTCGCCACACCCTTGCCGCCTTTGAACTTCATATAAGGCGTAAGCATGTGACCGGCGACACAAGTGACTCCGACAGCGAGCGGAATCCAAGGCCATTGCTGAGCCGCCCAGCACTTCGCCGCCAATGTCGGCAGCAACCCCTTGAGCGCATCGCACAGAAAAGCAAGCAACCCCCATCCCTTTCCTACCGTTCTGAAAACATTTGTCGCACCGATATTCCTGGATCCGACGGTGCGTACATCAACACCGCGGATCAGACCGATAATAAACCCGAACGGAATGCCTCCGACAAGGTATGCGCCTGTCACCCAGGCGCCAGGTATCAAATATTCTTGCATAGCCATATCAATCCTTTTTCTCTTTCACCGCATCACGGATTTCTTCAAGCTTGCGCGGGAGGCAGACCGCCGTGGAAACCAAATCAAAAATGAAATTAACGTAAAGATACAGAACATAAACGGTCAAAGGAAGCAGAATCGGCGCAAGGATGGACGCATTGAAATAAAAAAGCCCCTGGAAGACGGCATATCCGTTTTGAAATACGCAGGAAACACCCACGACAAGTCCCCATAAAACCACAAGTCCGAGTATAAAGGTAAACAATGAGATGAAAACCTTAAGCGGAAACAGAAGAAGCGTAATGATTTCTTCCGCGGAATTTTTAGGATAACCGGCTTTAACGGAAACGATCTGGGGATTGCAGCAGACGACAATAACGATCAACGATAAAATCACCATGATAACGGACGCGATGAAGCCGGACAACCTGAATTCGGCAAGTGCGACGGTCGCGTAAACAAAAAGAATCAGGCCGCCTATCTTCCCGATGTGCAATATCTGCGGCCTAATATACTGAACTTCGTTCTTTTCGACAAGAGAAGTTATCAAAGAGGTCATCTTAGGCAGCAAATGTACGGACAGAGGCATACACGCCAAAGGAATCAAGAGCATGGAAAAAACATGCGATATGCGCATGTCATACTTAAGAGCGACTGCTATGGTCGCAAAGATCGAAGTCAAGCTGACAAGAACGATAAAGGGAGCGGTAAAGCGTTCAGTGAAATTGCGACCGACCAAAATCCATTTTTCCCACGGACGAGCGCCGACGAAATCAATAATCTTTGAAATGGCGAGATTCATTTTGTCGACTATCATGTAGAACCACCTCTCAAATCCGGTCGCGCCGTAATTTTGATTTGACTCTTCGCTCATTTTGACCTCCTTTTTATTTATCGTGAGAAGACTTGGTTATGTAAATCTTAGCCATATCCGTTCGGTAGGCCGACTTCTCGGAAATATCAAGTTCCTCAAAAAGTTTTTCACCGGGACGGACGCCTGTAAATACGATCGGAATATCGACATAAGGACGGTAGCCCGCCTGGACGATCATACCCTCTGCGAGAGAAAGAATATTGACGCTCTCGCCCATATCGAGCGTGTAAATAGCCTTTTCGGAGCGACTCGCCGCCTGAAGAACGAGGCTTACGGCCTCTTGGATCGTCATAAAATAGCGGCGCATATCAGGATGGGTAACCGTCACCGGCTCGCGTCGGGCGATCTGAGAGCGGAAAAGCGGCACAACGGATCCGGAACTTCCGAAGACGTTTCCGAAACGGACGGCGCAGAAAGATGTAGGCCCGTCAAGTTCCATTATCGCCTTCTCAGCGGCAAGTTTCGTCTTACCCATCACCGAAACGGGATTTACCGCCTTGTCGGTGGAAATGAGAACAAACCTCTCAACGCCGTGCTGAACGGACAACTTTGCGATCGAGCGAGTCGCTTCTGTATTGTTGCGCCACCCTTCTTCCGGATTAAGCTCCACCATCGGCACATGCTTATAGGCGGCGGCATGAAGGACGACTGACGGTTTCTCGGCAGCAAAAACAGCGCTCATTCCCGCAGCGTCGTTGATATCGATCATCAACGGTACGAGAGAAACGCTTTTGGCCCCGCGGCGCATATCTCGATCAATCTCATAAAGCGCATTCTCGCAGCGCTCCACCATTAATATTTTAACGGCTCCCGCGGCGGCAGCCTGGCGGACGATTTCAGAACCGATCGTCCCCCCCGCCCCTGTGACCATTACCGTGCGCCCTGCGAAAAACCTGGCCGCAACGGAATTATCGAAAGTTTTTTCATCACGGGACAGAAGTTCCGCGTCTTTACGGCCAAACGCCGTATAGAAACGCCACAGATAGCGGACCGCGACAATACCGGAGAGAGAAAAAACAAAACAGATGACCGTTATCGAATAAGGCGGGCGAATATGCGAAAGCGTCACATTCGGCATGAAATAACGCATCAGCGTCAGCACGGCGCACGCAAAAACCGCCGCGAGCGCATAACGCGGCAGTTCGCCGAAATTGATCCGGCGCCACGCGAAGCGGTAGCAGCCGAAAAGCAAAAGCGACGCGAGATAAACCGCGGATATTACGACATAGGATCTCGCGACTGCACTCCACCCTCCTATAGAAACCGGTTCAGCGAAATCAAATCTCAAGGCGAATGCGCTGAGATATGCCGCGCCGACGATAAACGTATCGACGAAAACGCCGACAACGCGCGTCGCCAGAAATTTAATCCAAGCCTCTTTAGTGCGCGTCATTTACAGAAACGGAAAGAAAAGAGCCGGAGCGAAAACAAGGGAGTCGAACATATCGAGGAATCCGCCGAGCCCGGCCGGCATGAAAGTCGCGGAGTCCTTAACGTCGACTTCACGCTTGAAGCGGCTTTCGACAAGATCGCCCAACGTGCCGACCAGCGCCGCCGCGACACCGAACGCGAGAGCCTTATACCAGACAAAACCGGTCATGGGAATGAATGCGCAGGAAATGAGACACGAAGCGAAAACGGAACCCGCAAGCCCTTCCCAGCTCTTGTTGGGCGAAATCGTCGGACACATTTTATGCTTACCGAAAGCCTTACCGAAAGCGAACCCGCCCATATCGGAAATCTTGACGATCGCGATTATATATAAAAGCCACTTCATGCCGTCGGGAATTGTCGGTATCAGCATGAAGAACGTAAGCATAAAAGGGATATAAACAAACGAGAGAAGCGTTGTCGACATCGCTTCCATCGGCTTATGAGACTTACCGAACAACGCTATAAGCGCGATAAAAAAAACAACCGCCACTAAAGCCACCGGAATATAAGAAAAGCGGCTCGTCGGTTCTTCGGCGCAATAAAAGACGGTGATGAAATATCCTAACGAAGCAACGATTCCCGCTACAGGCATCGTCTCGTACTTTTTGGCGACAAGCTGGGAAAACTCAAGCTGCACAAGAAGCGCAAGAAGAATCATCGCGGGCAGCACCACCGACACCGGAAGATAGATAAGAGCGCAAACCACAAGCGCCGCCGTCGATAATGCGGTTATGATTCTTTTTACCAAAGGATTCATTTCAACCTACCTCCCATGCGGCGTTCACGCCGCGAATAACTTTCCAACGCCTTGTCGAATTCGGCACGATCGAAATCCGGCCATAAAACATCGGTAAAATACCACTCGCTGTATGCCGCCTCCCACATAAGGAAGTTGCTCGTGCGACACTCGCCGCTCGTGCGGATAATCAGATCCGGATCGGGTATATCTGGAGCATATAGAAATCTTGAGAACACCTCTTCCGTCAATTCGCCCTCCGCGCCGCTCGCCGCCCACGCTTTCGCGGCATCGACAATCTCGGCACGGCCGCCGTAACTGAGTGCGACGACGAGAGTGAAATCGCAGTCTGCCGTCTTTTCTTCGAGCGCGGCGATTTCGCGCTGGAGTTTGGGAGACAGATCGGACCTTCGCCCGACAACCCTGAAACGAACACGCTCCTCAACAAGCGTCTTCTCTTTCGACTTGATAAAAGAGGAAAGAAGTTTCATGAGGCCTGACACCTCCTCTTGCGAACGCTTCCAGTTCTCGGTCGAAAAAGCGTAGACCGTCAGATACTTTATCCCGGCCTCGCGACAATAACGTATGACATTGTCGAGCGTTTTCGCTCCGGCGCGATGGCCCATGAGCCTCGGCCTCCGACGGGCCTTCGCCCATCGGCCGTTGCCGTCCATTATTATCGCGAGGTGTTCCAAAGATTTAACTTAGATGTTGATGCGAAGCGTCGTCTCGCGCGCGGGACCGACGGAGAGCACACCGAGCTGACCGCCGACAAGCTCAAGAATCCTGTTGATATACTTCTTGGCGTTCTCGGGAAGTTCAGCGTAATCTGTGATATGCGAAGTCTCGCACTGCCAACCGGGAAGCTCCTCGTAAACGGGTTCGCACTGCGCGAGAGCGTCGAGATCGGCCGGGAACGTCGTATAGACAAAACCGTCCTTGCGCTTATAGCCGGTACATATCTTGACGACGGGGAACGTATCGAGAACGTCGAGCTTCGTGAGCGCCCAGTAATCGACACCGTTGATACGCTGGGCGTAGCGGCCGATAACCGCGTCGAACCAGCCGCAGCGGCGCGGACGACCAGTCGTAGCGCCGAACTCACCGCCGCGCTGACGCATAAGCTCGCCGTCGGCATCGAAAAGTTCGGTCGGGAACGGACCTTCGCCGACACGGGTCGTATAAAGCTTCATTACTCCGATAACGCGGTCGATGGCACGCGGAGAGATACCCGAACCTGTGCATGCGCCGCCTGCGGTCGGATTGGAGGACGTAACGAAAGGATACGTGCCGAAGTCGATATCAAGCATCGTCGCCTGTGCGCCCTCGAAAAGAATCGACTTCTTGGCGTCAAGATTCTGATGAAGAAGCTGAATCGTATCGGTCACGTACGGAAGAAGCGCCGCGACCATCGGGGTGTAAAGCTTAACCATCTCTTCGGCGTCAAGCTCGAGAGCTCCGAGGCTTCTCAACTTGATATTGGCCTCGTTGACCTGCTTGCGCACAAGATCAAGGAAGTTGGGCTTGAGAATATCGCCGACGCGCATTCCGTAGCGGCCGACCTTGGCCGCGTACGCCGGCCCGATTCCACGACCGGTAGTGCCGATCTTCTCGCCTTCGGGACGTACGGCTTCCTCGGCCTTATCGAGAGCGCGGTGCCACTGCATGACCATCTGCGCGCGCTCGGAAATATGGAAGCGCCCTTTAAGCTCGAAGCCCCAGCTCTCGACCTGCTCGAGCTCGCGCATGAGATCGAACGGATCCATGACGACGCCGTTGCCGATCACGCAATGCTTGCCGTCGTGGAGAATGCCGCTCGGGACGAGATGAAGAACATATTTCTTATCGCCGACGACAACGGTATGCCCCGCGTTGGAGCCACCCTGAAAACGTACTACTACGTCAGACTCTTCAGTAAGGAAGTCGATAACCTTACCCTTACCCTCATCGCCCCACTGGGCTCCAACCAATACGGTATTCATTCTTCTGTTTTCCTTATGATGATATAATGTATGAAACCGTGCTGTATTATATCAAATTCAGCCGCTCAAGAAAAGGCGCGATGTAATTTTCAGATACCTCCATACCTAACTCGATCGTCGGCTTGTTACTGCCGTGAAAATCACTGCCCGCAGTCTTTAAATAACCTAATTTAGTCGCAAGCCGCACGAAATCAACGTTTTCGCCTGGTGAGTTAGCCTGATATAAAGCCTCCACCCCGTCAAGCCCGGCCTCTTTAAGACGCGAAAGTTCTTTTTCTGCGACCGCGAGGTCGACACCCTTCTCGCGCCAATCGCGCCGCCAGTATTTGGGATGCGCCATAACCGCAACGCCCCCGGCGCGGTGAATGACACCGAACGCGTCCTCCTGAGACGGATGAAAACGCTCTTCGTAACAGCGCGTCTCCTTAGGCGAATCCGGCAGGAGATATTTGTTGAACGCCTCGACTACGCCGGTAGAAAAACCGTGATTCACTAACCAGCGGGCGAAATGGGGTCTTGCGAGAACATCGCCGTTGGAATACGAATTTATATCGTCAAATTCGATTTCTATCCCGATCAACGCGAAGTTCTCGAGAATGCGCCTGTTGCGCTCATTGCGCCCGTCGAGAACTTTTTTCAAAAATGATTTAAGTTCTCCGTTCTCTGGATCAAATCCGAATCCGAGAAGATGGAATTTGTCGAAACCGTCCCCCGGCTCGATTGAAAGCTCGATTCCCGAAACGAATTTGACGCCCTTTTCTGTAGCCGCGCGCGCACAGGCGGCAACACCGTTGCAATTATCGTGATCGGTCAACGAAAACACGGTAAACGAACTCGCCGCTTCTGCGAGTTCTTCTGGCGAGAGCGTTCCGTCGCTTGCCGTTGAATGGCAGTGAAAATCAACGGTCATTCCGAAATTTCGGCAACAGACTGAATCGCGACAACGAGATCGGATTTCTCACCGGGATTAAGCTTTTCAAGGGCCTTAGGCCAGATGGTCACAGGCTCAAGACAGATAAATTTCCGCCAGTCGGCTATGTCAAGATCTGATATTTCAGCCCCTTGACCAGGATTCCAAACCACAGCACATCCATTACCGGTAGACACCATCGCGATGGCGCGCCTAAGCCCGGGATCAAGAATGGCGAACTCATGCTTAATCTCTTTTTTCAGAGTATACACATGATCGGCGGCGACATTCATCTTCAAATCGCCGTGCTGAACATGCTCGGACATATCTTCGGCAAAAATATATCCGCATCCGTCAAGCCCCCTCACAGAGACGTCATCACGCTCCCTCACGAGAAAATATGGATGGAATCCGGCGGTGAACTCAAAAGGAACATCACCCGTATTCTTAGTCGTGAGTTTAAGATTGAGTTTCATCGAAACGGAAATCTTAACCTCAAGATCAAAATCATAGGGCCAAAGGCTCTTCGTTTCATCGGACGATTTAAGCGCAAGCGTCACCTCTGTCATATCCTCGGAATACTGCGTTGCACGAACCGCAAAAGGCATGATCCTGGCGAAACCGTGAGGCGACATGCCGGGAATCGCGAGACGGCCGAATTGCGGCCAGCAGACCGGAATACCCCCGTGAATCGACTCACTCCTGTTATAGTCGCGTTTCGCCGGTCTGAAGATTACCGGCGAATGACCTGTCGGTTTATACGAAAGAACATTTGCGCCCATCAGAGCGATCTCGGCGGTGCCGAACTTATTTGCAAGAACCACTTCGGGGTAACCGCAATGCCCTTGCCGGAAAACAATGCGCCCGGGCGCGCCGTAACGGGTGTTCAATTCATTTACAGTCATATTGATATTACCCTATTGAACGCGATTTTGACAGACCTCATCAATTAAAATTCCGTTTTCAAGCGTCAAGGTGCGGTCGCATACCTCTGCAGCTTCACGTGAATGCGTAACCATTACAAGAGCGGTTTCGCGTTTGGACAACTCTGTAAGCATCTTAAGTATTCCGGACCCGGTCATCGCATCAAGGTTGCCGGTCGGCTCATCGGCGAGAACCAGATCTGGATCGGTAACAAGCGCACGTGCCAATGCGACTCTTTGACGTTCTCCGCCCGAAAGCTCGCCAGGAAGATGATGCATGCGCTGTTCAAGACCGACCTCCTTCAGAAGTCGCTTCGCGTTGACGATGGCGACAGACGACTTAATTCCCCGGGCCATCGTCGGAAGAACAACATTCTCAAGAACGGTAAGCTCCGGCATAAGGTGATAAGCCTGAAAAACAAAACCGATATTCCGGCAACGTTTCACTTCACCGGAAGTAGGTTTTAAAAGGCCGCCAAGAATGTGAAGAAACGTCGATTTTCCGGATCCGGAACGGCCTATAACCGCGACTCGCTCCCCTTTTTCAACGGAAAAATCAAGACCTTTCAAAACCTCGACAGGCTCAAAACCGGGAATTTTAAAGCTCTTTTTGATGTTTTTAACTTCTAAAACCGCCATTGCCAAACCCCTATTCATTCAAAGCCCTGACAGGATCCTTTATCGCAGCGAGTAAAGCGGGAACAAGCGAGGCGAGCAGGCCAAAAACATAAATCACCGCTACAACATAAGCAACATCGGAGGGAATCACACGGCAAGGTATTTTGCTCAGCTGATAGATCGAAGAAGGAAACACCTCCATTCCCATCCGAGCAAGAAAATCAACTATATTCTGAAGATTCGAAAGAATTGCCCAACTGACACCGAGACCTAAAATAACGCCGAACGTACACTGTATAAGACCATGGGCAAGAAACACCCCCATGATCTGAAGTTTGCCGAAACCGAGTGCTTTAAGAAGTCCGATTTCTGAAGTCTTCTGAACTGTCAACACGAGAAGCGTATTCATAACGCAGAATAACGCGACAACAGAAATAAGCAGAAGAAGTATCGCCGTCATGTTGGTCTCGACCGCCAACGCGTCAAAAAGCTGCCTGTCGGCTTCACGCCATGTAAGAGTTCTATAACCGCGAGAAAGCGATTTTACATTGGAACAGACATCTGAAAAACTCTTATCGTCGGTAGGATTTTCAGTTCTGACATGGACGGCGAAAACTCCTTCCTCTATCCCCATCAAATCACGAACGGAATCAATGTCCGCAATAACGTAACCCGTATCGTAATCGTAATGTCCGCACCTGAAAATACCGGAAACCTTCCACTTGCGCGGCAAAAACACTTCGTTTGGCAAAGGCGGCGCGCAAACGGTAACGGTGCTGCCGACCCAGATTCGAAGAGAGCGGGCTAATTCATAACCGACGACTATTGAATCAGGCTCCAATTCAAATGTTCCGGCAACGGGCTTTCCGATGTCGTATGCGCCTCTAAAACCGGCATCTCGAAGGCCGATCACCACGGGAGCCTGGACCCGATTGCCGTACGAAAGAAGTATTCTCGAATCAATCTCCGGGGTGGCACTCTTCACGCCGGGAATTTCAGCTATTTCAGCCGCAAAATCATCTTCATCTTTAATAAGATCGCCTTGGGCTATAATCGATACATGGGGTTTAAACTCAAGAACCTTCTCTCTCCATTGATCACCGAAGCCGGTCATCACACTGCGGACGATGATAACAACGGCAACGCCGAGCATTACACCGAGAATTGAAACGCATGTAATGACCGACGCTACCGAACGCTTCGGCTTAAGATACTTAAGTGCGAGAAAGATTGAGAATTTCAAACGTCTTTTTCCGTTTAAAAATCGACGGTCACTTTAACGTCATTTGAATCGACGGCCTTCTCGGAGGAGTCCTCATCATCTCCCGTGTTTTCCTTGGCCGCCGCCGTCTGTGTAGTCGGCAGATAACGATAGTACACCATCAGCTGAAGTGCCGCGAGGCAGGAATCCATATACGGGCGGGAGGTATATTTATCTTCATTTTTATAATACCCCTGCTTATGTTCCTGTCCCGACCAATCCTTGACTTTCGTGTCTAAATCGATGATTTTTTCGGTAAAAAGCACCTTCATCGCTTTATTCCAATCATACCATGTCTGCTGATCGGTCTTGGTGGCGCCCTCCTTCATGCCGGCCTGATACTTGCACTGCGTGGCATAATAGCAATAATACTGGGGAGAGACGTTAGTATTATGAGCCTTACCATCGTGAGGAAGATCACTGCCGTCAAAAGAAGGCTTCCAGCTGCGCATATAATCGAGCGCTCTTGCAACTTCACTCTTGGAGCCATATCCTAAAAGCTGCATGGCGAGGCACCCTACGCCGGCTAAACCGGGATGGTTCACGTTGCGCTGCAACGCCGTATATTTAAACGTACCCTTATCGAAGTTGCGAGACTGGAGACAGCGTATAGCCTTCTTGATGCACTCGTCAAGACCGTCAGGGTGAAGCCCTGCCATCTTGCCGGCCTTAAGAGCCTGAATGGCCCAGCCTGCGTATGAAACGTCATCTCGCGTTGACGCCTTATTCATCTTATAATCCCAGCCCCCCGTAGACGACTGGCTCTTTACAATACGCTCAAGACAGAGGAGCGCCGCATCTTTAACGTCGGGATTTTTAGTCATACCGTACGCTTCGCAGAGTGCGTATGTCGAAATAAGAAACGCATACTCGTTACCGTCGGAGCCTGTCATCCTGACACCGCCGGAATTCTGCTGAATGCTGCTGATAAGGAAATTGACAGCCTTCTGGACTACAGGACCAAAATCCTTCTGATATGGCGACGGAGATCCGGGAAATTCACCGTGAGCGAGATATGTAAGAACGGCGAGAGCCGTATTCGCGAGCGTTCCGCCGTCACGCGTGTTCTTCCACGAACCGTCCGGACTTTGTGTCGCCTTGAGCCACCAGAGAACCTTCATTACGCATGCTTCGGTACGTTGATCTCCATAACCGTTACCACCGCGGGTCGCGGCGCCGATCGATCCGGGATTGCGGGATCCCAACATCGACTTCATCGTAACGGGAGAAATCACATTTGCAACTGAATTTACCGGAGCGGGCTTGGTGGAGACCTGCTTCGACGGAGGCGATTGAACGGGCGTTATTTCAGATACGGGGCCGGGATCAGTAACATCAATCTCGACATCAACCTGAACAGGCTCGGGATCCGGCGGTGGCGGCGGCTCAGGCTCAGGAACATCCGGCTCTTCAGGTTTGGGCGTATTTACCGTGATGGGGGTCTCTTCTTCGACCTTATCATCCTCCATCTGGGTCATTACCACGAGCACAACAAAGAAGAGCAGCACAGATACAAAAGCGATAAGGGGGGCTTGTTGACGCTGAAGCTCAAGACGTGCCAGCTTATATTCGGGGGTATTGCGCGGCTTGCCAAGACCTGAAAACATATCTTTAAGCCGGCGGAAGTACCCTTTCTCCTCGTACTTGTCGCCGATCGCCTGAAGATCAACGATCACCTCGCCTTCATAGTTCTCATTTACATCTGTATATTCTTCTTCATTATGATCTTCCATCGCACACCTCCTTACATCGAAAATACGTTTACATTTACAAGTTTGTACTTATAGCAGATATCCAATATGTCCACTAACGCCTTATGAGGACTGTCGAGCGTGCATTTGAGTACAATCTGAGATTCATTATTTATGTTCGCAATATCTCTGAGAACACGGTCTATCGTCTCAAGATTGTATTCACGCCCGTCATGGACATAAACACCGCGGCGGAAGCTGTTAAACGCTTTACCGACCTCGATTTCCTGAGGCTTGTCATTCGTCTGTTGGGCGGCAGAAGTAGCCGGAGCAGGTCTGTTGACGTTTAATCTGGAAAAGATATCCTGCTGCTTGATGGTAATGACAAAGAAAATGATGAGTTCGAACACGACGTCAATCATAGGCGTCATATCGAGCTGCGGATCTTCAGTAGGTTTTCTCGCCATAACGATTACCTGCCCTTCTTTCGTTTTCCTGTCATTAAGCCGGGTCGAAGCTTGCCTTCAGTCTTATCTTCATGAATCGCCATAAAGGAAATCTTCCAGATGCCAGCTTTGGTACATGCGTCCATCACATCCTTGACGGCGCGATGAGGCGTCTCAAAATCGGCACGGATAAGAACAGGAAACTCGTAACCGTATTTATCCATACGGGCTTTAACGCGATCATAGACATCCTGAGGGGTCAAATCGCGATCACCCATCGAAATACGCGGGTTTTTAAGACGGCGACCATCCTTGTCAAATGCGGCAATATCAATCTGCATGTGTTCCAGAGGAAGATTTTCTGGAGTTATCTTAATGCCGTTGCGACCATCGGACAGTTCAATCGTCTCGTCTTTCTTCTGAGCCTCGGTAAGAGTCACCACGAAGAAGATGATGAGCTCGAACACGACGTCGATCATCGGCGTCATGTCGAGCTGAGGATTATCTTGAGGTTTTCTAGCCATTGCAAACCTTCGAAATTATCCGATCGATGGAACTTCTCAAACCTGAGGGTTCTCTTCTTCAGGAGCGACTTCTACGTTTCTGAGACTGTTGAGGAACTCCATGGTAACAGCGGTCATTCTCAAAATGCGGCGGTTGGCATTGTTTCTGAGAGCATAGAACGCCGTAATGGAGGGAATTGAAACGATAAGACCGCCTGCAGTCGTCCAGAGAGCCTGACCGATCGATGCGGCAAGAGCCGACGCATCTCCGGCACCTCCCGAGGCAAGAGCCTGGAACGTCAAAATCATACCCTGAACCGTACCGAGAAGACCGAGAGAAGGACCAAGGTTCGAACAGACGGAAATCCATGTAAGACGCTGCATAAGTTTTTCCTGCTCCAGATCAGAAGCCGCCGTAACCGCCTCTTGAATCGTCTCGTAACCGTCTTCTATATGCGAAAAGGCCGCGAGAAGAATATTCGACATCGCAGACGGTGTATTCTGGCACGCCTCCATCGCCGCAACGATATCACCTTCAGACATGGCCTTCTGAACCTGATCGATGAGACGCTGAGGCATAAGCTTCTCGGGCTTGATCAAGATGGAGCTGTCGATGCAGAAATATATAGCGAGAATTCCGTCGCCGAAAAGCGCAAACCAAAGAAGCATGCCTACAACGCCGGATCCGAAAACAATATCATAGAAACCGCCGCCGCCCTTGGCGTCCTTCGACGCATCGGAACTGACCTTGCCGCCGCCGTCGGTACGCTCAAGGCCGCCGGAGGACTGAGCTGCGGCAGGAGCCCCCGCGTCGGCAAACGCATCAGAAAGCGGAAACGCACAAGTTCCGGCAACGAGAGCGGCTATCAACATTGATTTCTTCAACTTCATCTTTTTTATTCCTTTTTTCTTTAGATGTTAAATTTTCAATTATTTGTTTATTTAAGCTGTGCGGCATTGTTTCTCATGTTCTGCGCCTGATCATTATACCCGATTTTCTCAAAAATGTCAGCGCACTTCATCATCGCTTTGCGACGCGGCTCAATGCAAGCGGTGTCGTTATACATCAACGCGACCAAAAGGTAGGAGTCGACGAGCACCTTCCGGCAGTTTTCGACACCTTCACCCTTTTCCTTGAGAAGAATGTCGCCGCGCATCAAAAGCGCTTCGGCGCTCAAAGGTCTCGAACCCTCTTCAACAGCCTTTTTAAGGCAATTTTCAAGCCTCAACTTATCATTTAAAGCCAAGAGCGCCTGCCAGTAAGCGGGAGCCATATCACCCTTATATGCCGCGGTACGATCTTCGGCTATGACTAACTGAGCAGCCTCAAAAGCCTTTCTGGGTTGGTTCATCTGGAGATAGGCCTCGACCAGATAGCGGGCGGCAGGCTTATCCCACTGAAGCATTTTATAATCTGCCACGATTTGAGACAAGCCTTTTACGGAAGAAGAGCCTGCACCGGAAATCACGGCTTTTACCAGATTGTCGAAATTCTTCGGCTTCTCGATCTCAAGGCTATCGATTTTATCAAGATTATACGTCAAACTTATATTGCCGGCCTTAAGTTCATAGGCTTTGGCTCTTGAATTCCATTTGATATCACCTTTTTTAACATCACCGTTAGATTTAATGACACCGACTACGGCCCACGCAGAGGATATTGCCATTACAGAAACAGCGGTCATCAGGATTTTTTTCATTTGTAGTTTTCTCCTTAAATTCAAATATTATTTCGATTCATCGACAGACCCGGCAGACGCGGCCGGCTCTGAGTCTGTCTTTCCGCTCAAAACCTTAGCTTCGTCGATACTGCGACGAACAAGATCGATATTCGACCCGTTAGGGAAATATTTCAGATACTCCTCACCAAACTGAATGGCGCGGGAAGCCTGCTTGGCGCCTTGCGTAAGAAGCGTTGGAATGATTTTGGAGTAGGCTTCTTCAAGGATAGCGAGTTCCTCAGGCGTGAACTGCTCAAGGGTTTTACCCCTCTTCAATGACTGCTCCTCTCCTTCAGCCGGTTCGGGCAAGGCCTCTACAGGCTTTCTCGCGTTAATAAGTGAATACAGCGCAACCGCAACCTTTCCGCGAAGCGAGGCGGCTTTCTTCGCATCACCTTTCGACTCTTCACAGGCGGCTTGAGCAAGAAGCGCATCCGCTGACATCATTTCAACCGTATCGCGTTTCCATTGAGGCTCCTTAGCCCAATATCCTCTAAGGCGGGAGATGCCATCATTGGCCGCTGCGTAATATCTGTCACGTATCTGAGTGTCGTTCTCGATCTTGCCCTGCTTCAAACCGATGTCGATGGCAAGCATGCAGGCGTTAGTGGCAATCGGCATACCCGACAACTTTTTATTGTTGAAGAAGTTTTGAATGTCGTCAAGCGCGGTAAGATATTCGCCTTTTTCCTTCAATACCGTCGTCTTGCCTATTGTCGCACGCGCGATGACCGTGGTAAAGTTGGTGCCGGCCTTCATGATAGCCATATCAAAAGCATCTTGAGCGAGTTTCCAATCTTCCGCTTCAATAAGAGACTCGCCGGCAAGGGCAAAGTCGTAAGCGTGATAGTTGGAATTCTCAGAACGGATCATGTCGGCGTAAATGCGGGAAGCCTCTCTCAAGATGGATTGCTTACGCTCCGGCTCTGTAACGGTCGAGGCGAATTCGACAAGACTTTTGGCAAGTCTCGGCCAGGCGGTACGCGCCTCCGGTGAATCCTTGAAATATTTGTTAAGACGGTCAAGCGCATTTTTGGTGTTTTCCACATCGTTAGCCATTGTGTAGATGGCGCTCAACTGAAGGTATGACTGCTTCGAGAAAGGATCTGTATTAGGATACTTGGACGTATATGACTCCAACGTATCGATCGCATTCTTCTTGGGGTCGATGTTCTTCTGCCGGAATACCTCAAGACGGCGGGAAGGTTCAATAAGACGACTCCAGCAGTAACCGGAGAAGAACTGGGACGTCTCGTACAGTTTTTGATATTTTTCCTTCTCGTCCTTGGAGATGGTCGTATCTTCAAGTTTCTCGGCGGCCTGCTTTGAAAATTTCTTGAATTCCATAATACCGCGGAGAATTGAAGCGACCGCCTTATTCTCCTGGGCGGCAACGGCCTCTGCTGTCGCGTTCGTCGATGCAGTCTTCAAAAGTTCAAGCCCCTCGTTCTGGAAAATTGTAGCCATACGCATCTGAGACTGCATCTTCAAGAGCGGCTTCTTCTCGTTATCGATATACTTTCTCAAATATTCTATCGACTTCGTTTTGTCGCCAAGCTTTTGATAGCAGATGCTTATCGTAGAAAGAGCCGTCGCATAGAAGGTGGAATTCGTATAATACTCGTCCATCACGAGATAATACTTCAAAGCTTCCCGATATTTGGCAGCTGCAAGAGCATCATCAAGTTTGGACGCCTCCTGATATGCGGCACCGCCGAGCTGGGCGGCCAGGGTCGGCGCATTGATATGACGCTTGTAATTTGTTATGAAAGCGAGGAACAACGCATCGGCGCGGGCGATCTCGTTCTGCTGCTTCTCTTTGTTCGCTATGGCGATAAGAACATTACCCGCGGCATTCATGATGGAATCGTCGGGATTGCCGGCAAAACGCTCGGCAACGTACTTAGAGACGACATCCGCTTTCAGGCGCCATTCGCTTTTCTTGGATTCGTCCGACGAGCGCTTCATAAGAGAGAAATACCCATCGACGATATTGAGAAGAGCGGGAACGGACTCCCTCTCTTCGGGATAGGCGGAAAGCGCGTCGAAATAGTCGGCTATCGCGGTCTCAAACTCTCCGGAACCGAATTTCTCATCGGCGCTTCTGAAGCGCATCTCGCGAACCTTCGCCCGCTGCTCAGGAGTGATCTGGGTTTTAATCGCCATGCCGAACTTCTCCTGAACGAATTTTTCAATTTCACCGACCGTCTTCTCGGCGGCGGAAGCCCAGGGGGAATAAGGATAACGGATATAGACGTTTACCGCATGGTTATAGGCGCCGGCACCGTTGCGGCGGCCGTTCTTGCCCTTTTCTCCGAAGAGAAGGTCGCCGATACGCGCCTTACCCTTGTCGGTAGCGGCATTCGGAGATTCTTTCAGAGCCTCTTTCCAAAGCATATCAGCCATCAGATAGCGGCACTGCGGCATAGGAGACTGTTTAAGAAACCCTTCTCTGCCGTTGGGGTCGGCTTTTTCGAGCGCCTCGTGAATCTGAGTCAAATCACCCATGAAATCATCAATAACAGACTGGGCACGGTCAAGTCTGCCGCTCAACAGTTCAAGATGGGCCTTCATCGCGATCGCACGGCCAAAGTAAATATAATTATTGCGTTCCCAGAGGAGTTGGGAAATTATTTTCTTGGCGGCATTGAGATCGGCCGTGCGGTTCTTGGGAGCCGCGTCGGCGGCTACACGTAAATAAAGATCAGCCGCATCGCAGGCGGCATTGCACCAGATATTCGCGTTCTCGGAACTCGCATTTTTATTGACGCGAGCCATCAAAGACTGAAGATCTGCCGCGGCCTCTTTGTAGCGCTTCATCATGATTTGAATCTGAGCGCGTTGCCAATAAGCCGTACGAACCAATTCAGAGAGCTCTTTAGGCGGCTTCTGCCCCATGTTCGCAAAGAAGTCATCATATATTTTCAGACATTCATCATTGCGACCGCGGCTGAAATGATCCATGGCAACCTCAAGACGCGCAGCCCAGTACTTTGAACTCTTACGATCATTAAGCGCGGCTATCTTCTTCTCGGCTTCTTCGCTCTTACCTAAAAGAAGCATACCGCGGATTTCAATCGCAAAAAAGAGCGATTCGGATTCAGGCCACTTCTTCTTGGTTTCAGCGATTACAATCTCCGCGAAATCGGGAAATCCGTATTTTACGAGTTCCTCGACATACGCAACCTTTTCCTTGAGAGCAGGATCCAACTCGCCTGAGTTTTCGCCTTGGGCTGCATCCTGACAAAAGGCGGAAGACGCAATAAAGAATGAAGTTAGGAGCGCCAAGCGCTCAAGAAAAATTTTATTCTTAAAAATCATCATGACAATAGTATACCCGTAAAACGTAAATCATGCAAGCGGAAAATGGAGGGTGTTTAAATATGAATCAAAAAGCCGCCCCGTTTTCGGAGCGGCTTCCTACTTCGTTAAAACCTTTTTAATCAGGCTTCGACGATTGTGACGACCTTGCCGTCCTTGATGAATTTCACCTTGCCGTCCTTGAGGGCGAAGAGGGTGAAGTCACGACCCTGACCGACGTTCTTGCCGGGATGGATCTTCGTGCCGCGCTGGCGGACGATGATGGAGCCGGCCTTGAGAGTCTGGCCGTCATAAGCCTTGACGCCGAGATACTTCGGGTTGGAATCGCGGCCGTTACGTGCAGATGCGGAGCTAGCCATATTGAATTACCTCCCTTACGCGATAGCCTTGACGGTGGCGACGGTGATCGACTGACGATGACCGACGAGACGACGATAACCTTTACGGCGCTTGGCCTTGAAGTTCAAAACCTTCTTGCCGCGCTTGAGACCGTCGATGACGAGAGTAACCTTGGCTCCCTCAACGTAGGGGGCGCCAACCTTGAGCGTCGTGCCGTCGCTGACGGCGCAAACGGTATCCAGGACCGCTTCCTGGCCAACTTCGACCGAGAGCTTTTCAATCTCGATCTTGTCACCGACCTTGACAAGCGTCTGCTTGCCGCCGGATTCGAGTACTGCGTATGCTTCCATTGTTTTTTCCTTTTTTATTCCGCTTTCCTTGTGGTAAGAACCTTCTCCACGAAAAACTGGAACGTATAGTATATCTAAAATTGAACACTATTGTCAATAGTCCTGACTATCCACCCTTATCCCACTTTTTCTGGGGTGATTTATCCCAGTTTTCAAAAAAGCCCAATAAAACCCTATGAAAATTTATTTTCACACCCCTTCTTTTTCGGCGTAGACTTTCCCGAGCGCAAAGCGAACCTACGCGCTCCTTGCTCCGCGATATGTATTCAACACCGTTTTCTCAAAACCAAATCTCTCGAGAGTTTCATCTATCTGTCTGCCATCACAAAATTAGCTAACACCAGAACAAACAATTTCTTCTTCATTTACTCTCCTACTTTACCCTAAGCGCCGCCTTTTCCGCGGCATTTTTTTCCTCCTCTGTTGCTTTGGCTCTGCGACAAAATTCCTCCCATATTTTTTGACGCCCTTCTCTAGAATAGATGACATTGTTTTTTATAATATCACAATACAATCTAATCGCATTGTTCC
>JAZOQU010000056.1:0-48695 GCA_045656225.1 Kiritimatiellia bacterium
TATTCAAGACCTCGTCGTTTTCGCCTTTGAAGCCTGGTGCTCGTGAAGACCACAACCGCAATGCAAGGGGAATGGTTTTCCTTCCTCCGACGCGGCAGGCAGCCACCATGCATCCGTGGTAGCCATTGACAAGCACTTCGCAGTTTTCCTTTGAGGAACGGCTGGCATCCCGAACGCGGGTGACATACTGCATTTTGTACGAAAACTCCTTGCGGATTTCAGTCGGATCGACGAGCAGGAGCGTGTCGGAGGTGACGGAGCGTGCGCCATCATTGAGTATGGCTTGGGCGATAGGGTCGGACAGCTCATCGTTGTTGAGATTGCGGCTGAGCCTTTTTTCGGTGTAAATAGGTCTTATGTCGTCGTCGATTGCGCGCACGATAGATGAGAGTTTTGTATCTCCTGAGGCCTGAATGCCATAAATACATTCCTCGATGAATCTTTTTGTCGGTTTTGAAAAATGGGTAAAAACTTTACCCATAAAATTTGAAAGTTGTGCTTTCGCTTTTGACGCAATTTTAGTATCATTCATTGTGCGACATTCCTTTTGGTTGTTTTTTTTGTGCAATCGGTATTCTACCGAAAACTGTCAAAAGGATGTCACATTTTTTTTGGCTTTTTGGGAAGAGCATCGCCAGAGTTCAAAAAATGGGTAAACTCCAGTACTCTGGGCAGGTGCGGTTTTTGAGGAATTTTGATATAATATTGGTTGTTATGAGAATGGAGAGTATAAAAAATAGGTTGATTCTTATGACTGTCGCGTTTGTCGCGATGGTTGTCGGATTCAATGCTATGATACTTAATCATTTGCCGAGCATGTTCTTAGCACCTGAAGAGGATATGGACTATGCCTGGTTTGTCCCTCTATTTACGGTTGCGGTTCTTTGGATGGAGCGTCGGCGGATTTTAAAGTCTTTAGGAGAGCCGAGTCTCGCGGGTGCTTTTGCGACGATCCCGTTTCTTTTTATCGGGCTCTTGGGCGTGAGAGGTCTTCAGGTCCGTTTTGAATTGTTGGCTTTTGTCGGTCTTTCAGTTACAATCCCGTGGGCTTTATTTGGCGGAAAGTGCGCTAAAAGGATGCTTTTCCCGGTAGCGTGCCTTCTTTTCTGCATGCCGATGGCGTCGTTTCTGGCGATTTTTACCGTTCCGTTGAGACTTCTGGTTAGTTCGGTATCTACTGAAGTTCTCTCATTGTTTGGGATGGAAATTGTACGTCATGGCAATATGATTACTTTGCCGAGCGTGATTGTCGACGGCAAGCCGTTCGGCGTGGGTATCGCCGATCCCTGCAGCGGCTTGAGGTCCATCGTCGCTTTAGTGGCCGTATCTGTCGGCTACGGTTATTTCGCTCAGCGTACGTGGTCCCGCCGCGCGGTGCTCTTGGTATGCTCAGTCCCGATCGCCGTTCTTTGCAATATTATCAGAATCATGTCGATCTGTCTTATCGCGCGCTTTGGATCGACTTCGTATGCTACAGGTCAGGGGCATGATTTTTTGGGCTTTATCGTCTTTGGGCTTGGAATTTATTTTACGGTTCTTCTTTCAGATCTTATAAATAAGATGCCTCTTCGCTCCAAAGGCGTTAATGCCGAAAATAACGAATCTGATGATGCGGATAATTCCGCAGAAAGCCTAAAGCCTGTAAATCGGGCTTCTTTGCTGGTTAAGTCGATTGTACCTGTGGCGATGATTGTTTCTGTGATGATTTTCCAGGTTGCGGCTCCACAGCCCGCAGTTTCCGAACCTCCTAAAGTCGTATTTCCCGAAATCCGCGAGTTTGAATTTGAAGAGATTCCTCCCTCTGAGGCTGAGCTTAAACAACTTGTCGGTGCTGAACTCGGTAAGCGTAAGTATGTTCATAAAAGCGGATTTTGGTTTCAGACCTCCAAAGTTGTCAGCGGGCCCAGCAAATCGTCTCTTCATCGGCCCGAGCTTTGCCTTCCGTCGCAAGGGCATGATTTAGGTACTTCCTGCGAGATTACGGTTGATGATGTTGAATGGATGGTGATTCCGCTTGGTTTCAAGACGGGCGGCGGGGCGCTTTTTGCGTATACCTTCTTTAATCAGGCAGGGTACAGAACATCCTCCCACTTGAGCAGAATATTTATCGACGTGTGGGATCGTACTGTTCACGGTCGTATCGACAGGTGGGCGATGTTGACCGTGCTGGTGCCAACTGACGACGAAAACGCTCTTAAGTTTGTATTAAGAGAAATGAACAAGGCGGTGAAGTGATGGAAAAACTTCTGATAAAATCCATTCCTTATCTTACGGCCTTTCTCGGAGCGCTGATTTTGACGCTTTTCCTGGTCCCTCTGGTCCGCCGCTTGAACATAAAACTCGGCATGATCGATAAGCCTGACCCGAGGCGCATCAACAAGGTTCCGATTCCTCGCGGCGGCGGTCTCGCCCTTATTGCGGGCGTATTGGTTTCGTACAGTATTTTTGTTCTCTTTTTCGGCAAGGATCCTTTTTACGCTGAAAACATATCCGAGAACATTTACTGGAAATACGCTGTTCTTTCGCTTTCGGTCGGCGCTCTCGGATTCGTCGACGACTGTTTCGGAATGAAACCGAAGATTAAGCTTATAGGCCAGATTTCTGTTGCGCTCCTGACATGGTGGTGGGGCGATTTGGGGTTTCATCGACTTTGGCCGTCGATCCCTGCCGCGCTCGATTGTTTTATTACTGTTTTCTGGATTGTAGGCGCTATCAATGCATTCAACCTTATCGACGGGCTCGATGGGCTTGCCTCGGGTCTCGCTTTCATCGCGACATTCGGCATGGCTGGAGCGCTCTTCCTCTGTCACAGTCCCGCATCAAGCCTTTATTATTTCGCTTTTGCGGGAGGGCTTTTAGGATTTCTCCGCTATAATTACAATCCGGCGTCCATCTTTCTCGGTGACTGCGGCTCAATGTTCATCGGTTATACGATCGCGTTTCTGCCGCTCGCGTCACAGGCCGAAGATTCTTTTTTAGTGTCCATCGGAGTTCCTTTGCTTGCGATGGGGGTTCCTGTTTTCGATACGTTTCTTGCGATTGTCCGTAGATCATTGCGTCATTTGATCCGCCGCCGCGATCCTTCTGAGATCGGCAACGGAGAGGTTATGACCGCTGACGCGGATCATTTGCATCACAGAATTCTCCGCTCCGTTGGTCTAAATCAGCGCAAGGCGGCATGGATACTTTATTTAATGGCCGTATTTCTTGTTTTGTTCGGTCTTTCCGGGGTTGTCTTTGAGTCGCGTGCCGCAGGGCTTTGGCTTTTAGGATTTTTATTCGCGGTGGTGGTTGTCGTAAAGGATATGGCCCGAATAGAAATCTTTGATTTCGGACGACTTATCAATTCGGTTGCCCGCGACGAGAGTGCCTCGTCGCGCAAGGTCAAATCGCGCCTTTCGGTTCCTTTTTATCTGCTGGCGGATATCGCTCTGCTCGTGGCCGTCTTTTTTATCTGTGCATGGGCTCTTAAAATCAATGTAGGGCGCATTATGCTCCGTGTCGGTATGCCCATTAGGGTGATTTCGATATTTATTCCCCTCGTCCTGTTCAGGACCTATCAGACGGTCTGGTCGAGGGCGATGGCGTCAAACTACGCGAGACTGCTTTTCGCCTGTATTGTCGGAGGTATTGTCGGGTCCGCCGCAATCTATTATTCGCCCGCCTACAATTACCAGCTTAAGGCGATGACGGTTATGTATCCGCTACTTTCCTTTATCGCTCTTTCGCTTCTGCGTAATCTGCGGATGATTCTCAGAGACTCCTTTTACAATCTTGATCGTTCCCGTCTTCGGAAAAACGGCGCGGCTTCGCGCGTTCTCGTTTACGGCTCCGGGTTGAGGTACCGCGCATTTCGCAGGGAACTGGTACGAACAGTTTCCGAGAATGACAGAATTATCGTCGGAATCATAGATGATAATCTTCTTCTGCGCGGGCAGTACGTCGGCGGCGTAAAGATATACGGCCCGCTTAATATGCTCGAGTCAATAATTGAAAAAACAAAGGCGGATGCTCTCGTTATCGCCTGTGACCTCAGTCCGGAAAGACTGAAGATCGTATCCAAAAAGCTCGCTTTGACCAACCTGAAGGTTTCAAGGTTTTATTTAAATGAAAAACAGCTGGATTTATCAGCAGAAGGATTAAAGGAGTAAAAAATGAGTTCCTACGATAAAGAGTCGGTAATGAAATTCCACAAGGGCGGTAAGGTCTGCGTTTCGCTTCCCAAGCCTCTTAAGTCCAAAGACGATCTCTGTTTAGCCTATACGCCCGGCGTCGCTCACGCGGTAAAGGCGATCGCCGCCGACAAGGCGGCTCTCTATGATTGCACGGCGAAGCCCAATCTCGTGGCGGTCGTTTCGGACGGAACCGCGATTCTCGGTCTCGGCGATCTCGGAGCTTCGGCGTCGATCCCCGTTATGGAAGGAAAGGCCGTTCTCTTCAAGGCGTTCGGCGACGTCGACGCGTGGCCTGTCCCGCTCAACTGCTGCCGCCAGGGCGGTGCCAATGAGGGCAAGACCGATCCCAAGCGCGTCATCGAAATGGTCAAGGCGATCGCTCCGCAGTACGGCGGCATCAATCTCGAGGATATCGCTTCTCCCGCGTGCTTTGAAATTGAAGATACGCTTGACCGCGAGCTCGACATTCCCGTTTTCCATGACGATCAGTGGGGGACGGCTGTAATTTCGCTTTCAGGCGTTATTAACTACGCTCATCTCGCCGGACGCGAGCTTTCGTCTCTCAAGGTCGTTATGAACGGCGCCGGTGCGGCGGGGATTCGCATTTGTGAGATGCTTAAGGCTGCAGGGGTTGAGAATGTCACGATGTGTGATACGAAGGGTGTCATCAGCAAAGATCGCGCCGATCTTAATTCATTTAAGGCCAAGCATGCGGTCGAGTCCGATGCCAAGACCCTTAAGGAGGCTTTAGCCGGTGCTGATGTGTTTATCGGTGTTTCTGCGGCGAATGTCCTTACGGGCGACGATGTTAAGACGATGGGTGAATTCCCGGCGATTTTCGCTATGGCTAACCCGGACCCCGAGATTGCGCCTGCGGAGGTTGAGAAGGCTCTCTCCGGTCGTAAATATGTCATGGTTACGGGCCGCAGCGACTATCCCAATCAGATCAACAACGTTCTCGGGTTTCCGTATCTTTTCCGCGGCGCTCTCGATGTCCGCGCCACGACGATCAACAAGGAGATGAAGGTTGCCGCCGCGGACGCGCTCGCGAATCTCGCGCGTCAGAGCGTTCCCGAGGACATCAAGGCCCTCTATCCGAACGAGAATCTCGAGTTCGGTCTCGGATATATCATCCCCAAACCTTTCGACCGCAGACTTTTTGTTGAGGTCAGTTTCGCCGTCGCGAAAGCCGCGATGGAGACGGGGGTCGCGCGTCTTAAAGTCGATCTCGACGAGTATCGCGCCGATCTCGAGCGCCGCAACGCCGCGCGCGGCTGATCAAACCGCCTGATTCAAGGAAGACGAGTATGAGCACACATAAATGGTCATGGTTCAGGGCGGGGCGCATTTCGCAGATTGTGCTGAAGAACGGCGATGACATCGCCAATCTGGCGTCCCTCGACAAGAAGTACTTTATGGCGATGTCATTGCCCGTAAAGTCGGTTCGTTTTGATAAGCGGATGCTTGAACTTATGGATACGGACAAAGACGGTCGTATCCGCATTTCTGAAGTTATCGCCGCTGTGGAATTCCTTAAATCCAAGGGAGTCGATCTCAATACGCTTTTCGAGCCTTCGCGGGAAGATGAAGCGGCGCTCGCCGAGGTCATGAAAAAGGAGTCTGATCTCGCCGGGCTCGAACCGTCCGACGCCGACAAAAAGGCGATGGCGGACTGGGTTGAGAAAGGCGCGAGTCCGGAAGTGGCGCCTCTCGGTGACAAAACGGCTGATGCGGTCGCCGCGCTCTGCGCCGTGGAAGGCCTTATCGACACTTTCTTCGTTCCCGCCGCCGATATGCCGCTTGTCATGGAAGAGCCCGATAAGTCTCTTCCCTTGGACAATCGTCTCAATCCGGCTCACCGCGAAAAGATTTTTCTGTTCCGCGACAAGTGCGCGAAGGAGATTCTCGGAGATGTCGAATCTCTTGACTTCCTTTCATGGGGTCGCGTAAAGGCGGCTCTCGCCCCTTACCGTGCCCATCAGGCCGCCAAGCCGGTCATGAATGCGGACATGAAAGGCAAACTTGAGGACGAGGAGCGTATTTTAAGATATAAGCTCAGGCTTCTCGAATTTCTCGAAAACTTCGTTAACATGAAGCGCCTTTATTCGAAGGATTCTCTTGCGATTTTCCAGGTCGGCACACTTCGTATAGATGCGAGGGAAATGGTCCTTTCGTTCGATGTCGAAAGTGAAGCCGCTCACAGTGCGCTCGCCGCCAAATCGAACTGTTGTGTTCTTTATCTGAAGCTTACAAATATGGCGACAAAGGCGACGCGTTCGATCTGTTCCGTTGTTACGAAGGGTTCAATCGGTCGCCTTTATGTCGGTCGCAACGGCGTCTTTCATGATCTTGACGGTAACGAATGGGAGGCTGTCGTCACCAAAATGGTTGAAAATCAGGTTTCTCTCGCAGAGGCGTTCTGGATGCCTTGGCGCAAGGTCGGCGATGCGATATCCGGTACGGTCAAGAAGTTTCTTGGTGACAGGCAGTCTTCAGCCCAGAAGACCATTGATAAAGGCTCCAAAAGCGCTGAGTCCGGAGGAGCGGCGATGGCTTCAAGCGTTGCGGCCATCGGCATCGCCGTCGGCATGATCGGCGCGGCAGCGGCTTCCTTCGCAGCCGTCTTTACGGGTATGAGCGCGTGGCAGCTTACGGTTTCGCTTCTTGCGCTCATTATGGTCGTGTCGCTTCCGAGTGTGATTCTCACGTGGTTCAAGCTCCGCCGTCGTGACATCGGCGCTGTTCTGAACGCGTCGGGATGGGCGGTAAACCGACCGATGGCGTTTTCAATAAAGCGTGCGAGCGATTTTACAAGGTGTCTGCCTTGTGTCGGTTGCTTCTGGTTCTGGTTTAATGTAATTCTTCTCGCGGCTCTCGCTGCAGGGGCGTATTTCGGCTGGAATTATTATAAATCAATATAAAGTCATGAGAGTTGTTGCAATTGATGGTCCGAGCGGAGCCGGCAAATCCAGCGTTTCGCGCATAGTCGGCGAGAAGACCGGCTTTCTTCATGTTGATTCAGGGGCGCTTTACCGTATTCTTACTTGGCAGTGTCTTGAGGCGGGTGTCGATATGGACGACCCTGGCGCGATCGCCGCGCATACGGCAAAAGTCGAAATCGACTGCCGCCCGGAGAACGGCCGTATCGCGTATTACGTGAACGGCGAACAGCCCGGCGAGCGCATCCGCACGCCCGACATCAACGCCAACGCTTCGAAGGTCGCCCGTGAGAAACCGGTTCGCGATTACGTTACCTCGCTTTTAAGAGGAATGGTAAAGTACGGCGATCTCGTTGTCGAGGGGCGCGATATAACCACTGCGGTGTTCCCTGATTCTCCCGCGAGATTCTATCTCACCGCTTCCGCCGAGGCGCGCGCCCGCCGCCGCCAGAAGGAGGAAGTCGACAAGGGTATCGCCAACCAGTCGACCGAGGCCGTAAAGGCTTCGCTTCTCGCTCGCGACGCGATCGACTCGACGCGCAAGTACGCCCCCTTGAAAAAGGCCGACGGAGCGGTTGAGATCGATTCGAGCGATCTGACGCTCGATGAAGTCGTCGAGCTTGTGATGAACGCCATACCCGAAGATTGGAAGCATTTGTAATTGAAGCTCTCCGTTAAAATCTGTCTCGCTGTTCTGGGGCTTTATTTCGCGGCTGCGATTTACGGCGAAGTGCAGTATCATAATGCAATCTCAAACGACGAGACCGCCCGGTACAACCAGGTTAATCTTTATGCGCGCTATCTTCCGCCGCTCAGCAGCGCACCCTCGTTCGAGGATCCGGCGAAGGATGAGTTCTTTCTTCTCGGAACCGACAATCTCGGTCGAAGCGTTGCGCTGAGGTTGATGCAGGGTACTCGCATAGCGTTCCATGTCGGAATAATGACTTCGCTCATAGCGATTCCGCTGGGCGTATTGCTTGGTCTTCTGGGCGGTTATTTCAAAGGGTGGGTCGACTCTATCGTCGTCTGGCTTTCGGCGACGGTTGCGTCGATGCCCGGGCTTCTGTTCATTCTTGCGATTTCGCTCGTTGTGGGACAGGGGCTTTTGGGTATTTATATGGGCATCGGTCTTACGACCTGGGTCGGCGTCTGCAGGACTATTCGTGCCGAGGTGATGAAGCAGACTGAAAGGGCATACGTTCAGGCGGCGAAGACTCTTGGGTATTCGCATCTGAGAATAATGTTCCGGCATATCCTCCCCAATGTCGCTCATGTGATTCTCATTCAGTTTTCAATCCGATTCCCGTCGGCGATATCGACGGAGGTGTTTATATCCTTCCTCGGTATCGGCGTTCAGGGTGAGCCGAGCTGGGGTGTTATGATCGACAACGCCCGCCGACGCCTCTGTCAGGGGGTATGGTGGGAGATGACGTTCACGACAATCGCGATTTTCGTTCTCGTGCTCGTATTCAACCATCTTGCCGATTATTTGAGAGACCGTCTCGATCCGGCTTTAAGAAGCGAACGATAGAAATTTTTGAAGTTTCCGGTTATGAAAAAAATAGATTATAAGTGGACAGCACTTTTTCTTTTGTGGATCGCCTGTTTCCTCCAGCAGGGAATGCGTCAGATTTTTCCGCCGCTCGCCAGCACGATCGGAGGTGAATTCGGAGCTGACGCCGCGTTTCGCGGTTCTGTAATGGGGGTATTCACGCTCGTTTACGCATTGAGCGTTCCGTTCTCGGGAATGGCCGGTGATTTTTTAAGCCGGAAGAAAATCGTCATTTTTTCATTGGCCGTTTTTTCGCTCGGTGTTTTAGGCGCCGGGTGGGCGAGCGGAATTTTAGGCATAATGCTTCTTTACGGCGGAATCAACGGTTTCGGTCAGAGTTTCTTCTATCCCGCCACTACGTCGCTCGTTCAGCAGCTTCACCGCGACAATAAGGCGACTGCGCTTTCGATTCTACAGCTGGCCATCTATCTCGGCATTATAACCTTTTCGTTCGCTTCCGGAAGAATGCTTGACGTATGCGGCGACTGGCGCGTCCCGTTCAAGGTTTTCGGTTTTATAGGTGTCGTTTGGGCCGTCGCGCTCGTGTTTCTTTTAAGGAATACTCCGCTTAACGCCGCATCCTCCGTGAAGCCGGCTTTTTCGCAGGCGTTGAAGTCCGTGTTCTCGAAGCCGTCGGTCGTTCTCCTCGCGCTTGGACTCGGCATGCAGATATTCGTCGATGTCGGATTCAAGATGTGGATGCCCACATATCTGGAGGAGACGTTTCCCGGCATGTCTAAGGCTTCGTGCGGTCTTAATGCCGTGTTGTGGCATTATCTCGGCGCCTTTGCAGGCGTGATGATTGCGAGCCGGATTTCCGACAAACTCGTCCGCCATCGTCCCGGAATACGCATGGAGATGAATATAATAGGTCTTCTTCTCGGTGCTCCTTTTATTTTATGGATGGCGAGAGCCGAATCCTTCGAGGCGATCTGCTGGGCGATGGGGCTTTTCGGATTTTTCCGGGGCGTATACGATTCCAATCAGTTTGCGTCCATTTTCGACGTTGTCGAGCCGCGCTACCGCGCTTCCGCAATGGGGATGGTTCTCCTTTTTGCGTTCGCTTTCGGAGCCGTCGCGCCTGTAGTCATGGGGCTTGTAAAGGATTCGTTCGATAATCTTGCGCCGGTCATGGCGTCGCTCTCAGCCTTTTTTGTCGTCGGTGCCGCGATAATACTTGTCGCCCGGGTATTTTTCCTGAAACGTGATCATGTTTCAGAATGATAGTTTTCAAGGGATTGTCTGAATCGCATCGCCGATTTTTTGATTGGACGTAATTGTCCATAATAGATGAAAATTATGATATAATAACAGACTTAATATGAGATAGGGGTCTTGCGTCTCCTTAGGTCTTAAGAACTATTGATATAACATCAACAAGGAAAACAATGATGACAACAAAAATAATGGTCGCTGCAGTGAGTGCTATCGCTGCGGTATCGTTATTCGCGAAAACAGAGAACAAGCGCGAATATCCCAAAACGACTAAAGAGCTCGCCGCGTTGCCGCGTCTTCCTACGACTAAGACTCCCGTTCCCGAGGATGCCGGCATCTATATCGGCTCCGGCGTCTATCCCAACCACGGCAAGATGCTTACCGGCGGCTTCTGCTTCACCTACTGGGAGCCCGGTACTCTCGACCCTACAGGCGCTGTCGAACTTTGCGTCAAGGAGCAGGTCGGCAATACTCTCCAGTTCTGGCGCGGTAACGAGATTCTTCGCGATCTTTGCCGTCTCGCCAAGGAGAAGGGCCTTTATTCGACCTGTATCTATTCGCGCGGCGAGCGCGGAATTCCTCATGTGATTACCAACGAGCTCGGTGCGACGTGGCTCGGTTACGACTTCGGCGAGAAGTTCTCGTTTGCTCTCGACGACTGGGGCGATCGCGGTCAGACGCTCGAAACGATCGCCGCCGATTACATGAAGCGCGTCCGCGCCCATGTGGATAAGCTTCACGACATGGGCTGGGGCAACGTCATGGCGACATCCGCCAACTTCGGTCTCGATATCGAGGTTGCCGCCGGCGTTGAGATTCCCTGCACCGAAGACTTCCCCTTCGGTAGCCTTACGCTCTCCTCGTCGCTCGGCCGCGGTCTTTACCGCCAGTACAACCTGCCGATGTGGGGCGCCCACCTCGCGCACGAATGGTACAGCTGGATTCCCCATAAGAATCCATACAAGATGAAGACGCTTGAGACGGCTTTCTACCTCAAGTATATGACGGGCGCCAAGATCATCATCAACGAGTCCGGCAACTGGCAGCTTCAGAGCTCGCTCTGCGAAGACTCTCCGATGTCCAAGATGCCAAAGCCATTGAGAAAGCTCAACGTCCCCGTCACCGACGAGATGCGCAAGAAGTATGTTGAGCCGATCATGCCTGAGGCCAGGAAGAAATTTCCGATGCTCGATTACCGCTCGCCCGTCGCGACGAAGTATCGTAAGATCATCTCCGACTTCTATAAGTTCTGCCTCAAGAATCCCGCTCCCGCAGGCCAGCCCGAAGCCACATGGGCCATCGCGAAGGGTAACCTCGACCTCGGCGGCGCGGGCTACGCTCCCGCCTCGGTAATCTGCGGTGCGGTCGAGCTCGCCAAGAAGAATCCAAACTGGATGGCCGGCACGCCCGAAATGAGCTGGGGAACGGTTCTCAACTCCGTCATGCCCAAGCCGCCGATGCTCGCTCCCAACAAGAACATCCACTTCTCGGCGACTCCCTACGGCCAGTGCGACATCGTTTCGTTTGCCGCCGACAACGTAACCGCCGACCACCTTATCAACAACTACAAGGTCGTCATGTTCGGCGGCTGGAACACCTGCTCCGAGAAGCAGTACAAGGTCTTGAGCGAATACGTCAACCGCGGCGGTATTCTCGTTATCGGTCTTTGCCATCTTTCGACCGACAACAAGCGCGAATATCTCGATATGAAGCCCGAGAAGCTCGTGAACGGCGGTGACTTGAGCGAACTTTGCGGCCTTAAGGTCGTCGGCATGTCTAACCGCAAATGGTGGGCCACCGGTCCCAGCGAGAAGCCGAACGAGCTCGGTTTCGTCGCGCGTCGCCGCTTCGGCAAGATGATGGTCTCGCTCGGTAAGGTCGAGTTCACCCAGGATGCCTCGAATTATGAGGAGATCGCCGTGGATGACGAGGACGGCGAACCCTTCATCCTCCGCTGCCAGAAGGGCAAGGGCCAGGTCTTCCTCATGAACTGGTGGAATTATCCCGCCGCCTGCAATTCCGACATCGGCTGCGGCGCCGAGATCGCCGATATCGGTATGGTCGGCTATCTCTACAAGCACGCCGCCAAGCTCGGTCGCGGCAACGTGTACATTACGGGCGATGACTTTGAGAATCCCGATGAGGATTGCAACTGGATCGTCTACTCTTACTTCCCGGACGCCGGCAAGGTTTACATGCTTAACCTCGACTACAAGAACGAGAGAAAGTGCGTTCTCCAGCAGTTCGGCGACAAGGACTTCATCACTCTTAAGCCCGGCGAATTCAGAATCATCGATTCCGTCAAACTTCGCCCTGAAGAGAAGCTGAACGTAGAGTAAGATGCGCTCTGTCGTGGTAACAGGGGGCACGACGCGGCTAGGCGCGGCGATTGCTGAACATCTTGAAACCCTAAGCTGGCACGTTATCCGCTCCTCGCATCGCAATGATGCGGGAGCGGATATTGTCGCAGATCTCTCCCGCCGCGGCGGAGCCGAAGAGCTTTACGCCGCGGCGGTTTAGATTTTAGATGTTTCATTAAACCGTAAAAAGAATAAAAGATGATGAACAACGAATTTAATAATCCTATAATATTAAATGACCGATTTAAGATTTCAAATATCAGGAGGCATCAGGTGGTGAGTCAGGTGCGAAGTCTTGAATAGATGAGCGAAATTATGATAAAATCATTCACATGAAAAAAATACTTATATTGATTGTTGTTTTAGCCTCTATGGCTACTTTCGCGGCTTCTGAAACTACAACTATTAAAATCGATCCAGGGGAGTACTGGTGGGGTATGGCGACTACTGCCGGAACGGAGTTGCCTGTCACCGCTCAGACGGGCTATTTCAGCCGTGATATCAGAGCTGAAAACTATTCTAATCAGGCGGTTCCTTTGCTTGTTTCGAGCAAGGGGCGTTATGTTTGGTCTGACAAGGCATTTAAGTGTACTGCCACAAATGGCAACTTTATCGTAGAATCCGAAGCTCCTCTGACTGTCCGTAAGGCGGGTAAGAATCTTCGCGAGGCGTTTCTTGCCGCTTCCAAGGCTCACTTTCCGCCGAGCGGCAAGACGCCGGATTTGGCTTTGATCGAAAAGCCTCAGTGGAACACCTGGGTCGAGCTTACCTACAATCAGAATCAGAAGGATATTCTCGCCTACGCCAAGGCGATCGGTGATAACGGCTTCCCTCAAGGAGGCGTTATCATGATTGACGACACTTGGCAGTTCGGCTACGGTATTTGGGAGTTCGATCCCCGCCGATTCTCGGATCCTAAGAAGATGTGCGATGAGCTTCATGCGCTTGGCTATAAGGTGATGCTCTGGGTTTGCCCGTTCGTTTCGATGGACTCGCCAGGTTATCGCGAAATGGCGCTTGGTCTTAAGGATGCCGGCGTTAAGTGTGAGAAAGGCGGCCTTATTTTGGGCGACGACGGTGAGCCTGTCGCCGCTAAATGGTGGAACGGCAAATCCGCTACAATCGACTTCTCCGATCCGCTCGGCGCCGCGTGGTTCGCGCGTCAGCTTTCGAAACTCGAGAAAGAATATGGTGTGGACGGGTGGAAGCTTGATGCGGGCGACACTGAGTCCTACAAGAAGGAATGGGTCACGAAGGGTAACTTCAGCCCCTCCGAGATGTGCGAAGCTTACGCGAAGATCGGTCTTCAGTTCCCTCTCAACGAATATCGCGGTTGCTTTAAGATGGGCGGTCAGCCTATCGTTCAGCGCCTCTGCGATAAGGGGCACAATTGGAGGGCTGTTCAGCAGCTCGTGCCCGATATGATTACCTGCGGCCTTCTCGGGCATCCTTTTGTATGCCCCGATATGATCGGCGGCGGAAGCTGGATGGCGTTCGCCCCCGATGCGCCCACCCCGTTTGATCCCGAGCTTTTTGTCCGCTCCGCCCAGGCTCATGCGCTCTCTCCGATGATGCAGTTTTCGGCTGCGCCCTGGCGCATGCTTAAGGGCGAATATCTCGACGCGATCCGCAAGGCTTCGTGGACGCGCATGAAGTTCGCCGATCGTTATGTCGCTCTCGCCAAGGAGTGCGCCAAGACCGGTGAGCCCATGCTCCGCAATATGGAGTATAACTATCCCGGCTTTGGCTGGGAGGACGTTATGGATCAGTTCATGATGGGCGATTTTCTTATTGTCGCGCCTCAGTGCGTCAAGGGTGCCAAGGAGCGTAAAGTTATGATTCCTCCGGGTAAGTGGCTCGGGGATGACGGCGTTGTCTACGAAGGACCTAAGGTTATTTCAACGCCTACGCCGTTAGATCGCATTCCGTACTTTGAACGCGTAAAGTGAAATATTTCAGTTTTAATTCAGTGTCCGCTATTGAGGTGCTGCCGGGATGACACTTGAAAATATTAGACAGGAATGGTACGACGTCGAGAATCGCGTCGCCGTTACGATGGTTGATGTGAAATCGGCCGCTCAGGCTCTTGCCCGCGGCCATCTTTCAGGGCCCGCCTCGGCGTATTTTCTTTCAAAGGCTGTTGCGGCGGTTGCGCTTCTCGGCAGTGAATGCTCCGAGGACGACGAGACCGTCATTCTTCAGATGAAGTGCATGGGGCTTCTCGGCGGGTTCAATGTCGAATGCACATCCTCCGGGACGCTGCGCGGCTATACGGAAAAGAAAATCCTCGACGATTTTGACGGAGTAGGTCGGTACGACGAGAAGAAGATCGTCGGCGAGCGTCAGATTCAGGTGACGCGCTCGAAGCCCGGAAAGATCATCTCCCAGGGTATTTCAAATTCCCTCGACGGCTATTTGGCAGGTTCGCTGCAGCGTAAGGCGTGCATTTATCTCGAAGCGTCCGTCAACGACGAGGTCGAGATTCTTGAAGCGCGCGGCATTATGGTTGAGGCGATGCCCGACAGCCAGTGGCCCGTTTCGACCGGTACGGCCGCGATTCACGAAGAGATAAAGAAAGGCAAGGGCGGAGCGCTCGCCGTTTCGCCGCGCAGGATTCTTGACAAGATCGGGCTTTCTGGCGCCGAGCTTAAGAAATCTTCGCCTCTTTCGTTCGCCTGCCGCTGTTCGCCGGAAAGGGCGGTCGCTCTTCTTAAATCGATGAGCGAAGAAGAACTTAAGAGTCTTCCCGAAAAGCTTGATATCACATGTCACATGTGCGGCCGCGTCTTTACGGTTTCGACGAGAGTTTGAGTGATGAAGCGCAGGGTTTCGGTTGAGATCGATCTTGACGCGTTGAAGCGCAATTACGTTAAAATCGCCGAGCGGGTCGAGCCCGCCGGCGTTCTGAGCGTCCTCAAAGCCAACGCGTACGGGCTCGGAGTCGCGGAATACGCGAAGGCTCTTTTCGATGCTGGCTGCCGCGCCTTCGGCGTCGCCGAGCCTTATGAAGCGTTGGAGCTTATCAAAATTTTAAAATCATCGCGCGATTCTGCGGAGGTTCAGATTCTATCCAGCGTCCTCCCCGATGAGATCGAGCCGATGGTTAAGTCTGGCGTAATTCTTCCGGTCGTTGACCTTTCTTCGGCGCGTCTTATAAGCGCCGCAGCCGGAAAGCTTAAAAAGACCGCCAAGGTTCATATAAAGATCGATACGGGGATGGGTCGGCTCGGAATCCCCGTTAATGACGCTATAGAAGTCGTAAGTGAAATCATAAAGCTTCCGAATCTGGATTGTGAAGGGATTTTTTCTCATTGCGCGATGG
Source organism: Kiritimatiellia bacterium (assembly GCA_045656225.1). Classification (GTDB taxonomy): domain Bacteria; phylum Verrucomicrobiota; class Kiritimatiellia; order RFP12; family UBA1067; genus UBA1067. The sequence continues at coordinate 15,564 of JAZOQU010000056.1, forward strand.
CTTACGATCCGAAAGATCCCGCTACACTGCGTCAGATAAAAGCTTTTAAAACTCTGCTCTCCGCGCTTAAGACGAAGGGTGTCTCTTTTCGTAAAATTCATATTGCCGCGAGCGATGCGATCAACAATTTCCCAGAGACAGCCAGGAAGCCTTTCAATGTCGTCCGCACGGGAATTAACCTCCACGGAAGCTTCGATCCGAATGGCCGCAAGGCTCTTAAACTCGAGCCCGTGTTGACGCTTAAAACGCGCGTTGCCCAGGTGCGCGAACTGCCTGCCGGGACTACGCTCGGATACGGGCGGACATGGTGTCTCGACGCGCCTCATAAGATAGCGACCGTTTCGGCCGGTTACGCCGACGGTTTTCCGCTGGCGATTTCCAATAGGGGTTTCGTTTTCGTCGGTGGAAGGCGCTGCAAGATTCTCGGGCGGATTTCAATGGATTATACGACCGTAGACGTGACCGACGTTCCGAACGTGAAAGCCGGGGACGAGGTCATCTGTTTCGGTAGATGTGGCGATGACTCCATCACGCCCGATGATTGGGCCGAAATAAAGGGTACTCACGCTTATGACATAATCTGTTCGCTCGGAAGCCGTGTCGAGCGGATTGTGGCGGTAAGGGATTGAAAATGAAAATTTCTGAAATACTTGAAAAACCATCCCCGTCCGTTTCGTTCGAGATTTTTCCCCCGCGCCAAAGCGCCGCGTTTGAGCCCGTAGTCGATGTGGTGAAACGTCTTTCTCTTCAAAAGCCCTCGTTCATGTCGGTCACCTACGGAGCGGCTGGAAGCGCAAACGCAAACACCATAGAAATCGCGAAAGTCGTCCAGGATTGCGGCGTTACGGCGCTTGCGCATTTGACATGCATCGCATCCTCCCGTGAAAAAATCGGCGCTGAACTTGCCGCGCTTAAATCGGCCGGTGTCGAAAACGTTCTTGCGCTCAGGGGCGACAGACCCGTCGGATCCAGCGAGATCGCGGGCGATTACGCCCACGCTTCCGATCTTGTCGCGGAAATACGCAGTGCCGGCGGCTTTTCAATAGGAGGGGCCTGTTATCCCGAATGTCATCCCGAGTGCAGCCACATTGAGGATGATATCCGCAACATAAAACTTAAAGTTGACGCCGGTCTCGATTTTCTTACGACTCAGATGTTCTTCGACAATAATGTCTATTTTCATTATCTCTCACGTCTGAGATCGGCGGGAATAACGGTGCCGGTGATTGCCGGTATAATGCCGGTTACGAATAGCGCTCAGATCGCCCGCATCTGCACACTGTCGGGTACATATCTGCCGCCGAGATTCCGTTCGATCGTTGACAGGTTCGGGGATAATCCCAACCAGATGCTCGACGCCGGTATCGCTTACGCGACCGAGCAGATTATCGATCTTTTTGCGAATGGCGTCAATGCCGTTCATGTTTATACTATGAATAAACCCGTTGTGGCCGAGCGGATAATGGCTAATCTCGGCAGTATGATAAGGGAATGCTAAAATGAAGAAAAATCCTTTTTCCGCACGACTCGAAGAATTCAGAGCCTCTCTTGGGACCAAGGGACTGGATGCGGCGGTAGTTTCTTCTCCCGCAAACGTCAGGGCGCTTACGGGGGTCGAGTGCGATTGCGTGACACTTTTGGTTACGCCTGCAAGAACGGTGTTTTTTACGGATTTCAGGTATGCTCCGGCAGTTGCGAGACTTGCGCCTTATCTTGAAATCGGAGATATTCTCAAATTTCTTCGTGCTAAAAGTCCGCTTAAAGTGAAGGGGTGCTCTTTCGATAAAGTAGGCTTCGAGCCGTCTATCGCGTATTCCGCGTACGAGCGGCTTAAAAAAGTTTTTCCGAAGGCCGAGTTTGTCGATGTAGAAAGCGATATTCTGCTTTTGAGAGCCGTAAAGACGCCTGAAGAAATAGACATGATCCGCAAGGCGGCCTCGCTTAACGATGAGGTTTGGAACTACGCGCGTGCGCAGTTTAAGCCCGGTATGACGGAACGTGATATGGCGCGCGTCATCAAGAGTAAGATGCTCGATCTCGGAGACGGTGAGGCTTTCGAGACGATTGTCTGCATCGGTGAAAATGCGGCCGAGTGCCATCATGTTCCCGACGACACTAAATGGGACGGGAAGAAGAATATTCTCGTCGACATGGGTATCAAGTTCCGCGGATACGCCTCCGATATGACGCGCAATATCATCGGCCCTCGTCCGTCTATGCTTTACAGGAAGGTTTATAATCTCGTTCTCGAGGCCAATATGCGCGCGATCGCCGCGGCGAAGCCCGGCATGACAGCCGCGAAACTCGATAAGGTCGCCAGAGATTTTCTTAAAGCCAACGGTTTCGGAGAGGCGTTCGGCCATTCTCTCGGACACGGAGTCGGTCTTCAGATCCACGAGGCTCCTACGGTCTCGCGCCGCGACAAGACGGTCCTCAAGCCTGGAATGATAATTACAATTGAGCCGGGCGTTTATCTGCCCGGCAATCTGGGGGTGAGAATCGAGGACCTTGTTCTAATAACCGAAACCGGCTGCGAGGTTCTCTCGTCTTCTGAAAAGTAAGTGTCCTGATTTTTTCTGATTCAGCTGATACGATTTGGGGGCTGAAAGCATGAGTGTCCCTAAAGAAGATTTATTTGATATTTCAGGTTATTGCGTGATGAGCCATTCTATAGTATAATAATCTGAATATGAAGAAAAATGAAATGCGTACCGGCGCGCGCGCTTTGGTAGAATCGCTCGAAAAGGCCGGTGTTGATGTCCTCTTCGGTTATCCCGGGGGAGCGGTTCTTGATATTTTCAACTGTTTGACGGACGCCAAGTTTCCGTTCGTGCTCGGCCGCCATGAGCAGGGATCCATTCACATGGCCGACGGCTACGCCCGTTCGACGGGTAAGCCTGGCGTATGCCTCGTAACTTCCGGTCCCGGCGCGACGAATACGATAACAGGCCTTGCGACCGCTAATATTGACGGCATTCCGCTCGTTCTCATTACGGGTCAGGTTTCGCTTTCTCTGATCGGCACCGACGCGTTTCAGGAGGCCGATACGACCGGCATCACACGCGCCGTTTCTAAACACAATTTCCTCGTCCACTCCGCCGACGAGATTCCTGAGATTATAGCGCAGGCGTTTTACATCGCGACCCACGGAAAGCCCGGTCCTGTTGTCATCGATATTCCGAAGAACTGCCAGCAGGCACTCACGTCGGCCCAGTATCCAGAGCGCGTTTCGCTTCGCGCGTATCACCCGGAGTCCGCCGCGACGACGAGCCAGCTCAATAAACTCGCAAAGCTCATCAACGAGTCCAAGCGTCCTGTAATCTACGCGGGCGGCGGCGTTATCGCCTCGGGAGCCGCGAAAGACGTTTCTATTCTCGCCCATAAGGCCGAGATACCCGTCGCTACGACGCTTATGGGTCTTGGCGCTTTCGACGAGCGAGACCCCTTGGCTCTCAGACTTGCGGGCATGCACGGCGCTCCGGCGGCGAACTGGGCGATTAACGAGGCCGATCTTCTCATTGCTCTCGGCGTAAGATTCTCCGATCGCGTTACCGGTAAGATTTCGAAGTATGCTCCTAAGGCCAAGATCGTGCATGTCGATTGCGATCCTTCGTCTATCGGAAAGAACGTCGATGTCGATCTCGGAATCGTCGCCGACGTTAAAGACGTTCTCACGACCGTCGGCTCGCGCATCAGGCAGGCTAAGCACACCGAGTGGCTCAAGACGATCGACGGCTGGAAGAAGAGCCATCCCGTCTCCTATAAGCCTATGCACAAGGGCGTTATCATGCCCCAGAGCGTAATCGAGTCCGTCGACAAGGCGTCGAAGGGTCGAGCCGTTGTCGTTACCGACGTCGGACAGAATCAGATGTGGGCGGCGCAGTATTTCCGTCATAATCTTCCCCGTCACTTCCTTTCGTCCGGCGGTATGGGCACCATGGGATTCGGAATTCCCGCCGCTATCGGTGCCGCGTTCGCGCGTCCAGATCATAAGACCGTCGCGATCTGCGGCGACGGCGGTGCGCAGATGACGTTCGAAGAGATTGTAGTCGCCGTCGAGCACAAGCTCCCGATAACCTTCGTAGTCATCAACAACGGCTGTCTCGGAATGGTCCGTCAGTGGCAGGAACTTTTCTACAAGAAGAATTATGCCGGTTCGATTCTTACGGTTAAGGACAGACCCAAGAATGAAAATCTCGAGGGCGATCTCAAGTACGATTATCTTCCCGATATCGTTAAACTCGCCGAGGCGCACGGCGCGAAGGCGTACCGCGTAATCGATCCCGCGAAGCTCGATTCCGTCATCGCGAAGGCCGTAAAGTCAGATGCGACTACTCTTGTCGAAGTTATCGTAGAGCCGCGCGCAAACGTCTATCCGATGATTCCTGCGGGTAAGCCCGTAAGCGACATGGTCTTTGACTGATTTTTCGGGAGGTCTTTAAAATGAGCGAAAAAATACATAGACTTAATTGCTACGTTGAAAACCGTCCCGGCGTTCTCGCCCGCATCGTCGGGCTTATTTCCGGTCGCGGCTACAACATCCAGACCTTAAACGTCGGTCCGACCGAGGACGGAACCGTTTCGAGAATGAAGATCGACATTCTCGGAACCGATAAGGTTATCGACCAGATTATCTGCCAGTTGCGAAATCAGGTCAACGTCATCGAGGTGACGAGCCGGAAGATGTGATTGACATTTCAGGAGTTTTCAGCTGATGAATGTAGCCGTCATTGGCAAAGGTCTCATAGGAGGGTCGCTTGAAAAGGCGGCCCTTCGTGCAAAGCACGACGCGGAGATTTTCAGGGGGCGCGGACAGCTGCCCGATTTAAGCCGCTTTGATTTCATTTTTCTCGCCGTTCCGCCATCGGCGGTCGAAGGTAAGGTAAGGGAAATCGCCGCTTCGGGGACGCTCCGCGAAGGAGCGGTCGTAATGGATATATCGGGCGTAAAAGGTTCTGTCTGCCGCGCGCTCGCAGATTTCGCCGATGTGAAAGGGTGGACCTTTATCGGCGCTCATCCTATGGCCGGGAAAGAGAAACTCGGTTACGAAAATTCCTGCGAGAATCTCTTCGACGGCGCATCGATGATTTTAACGCCGTTTGAATCGACCGGTAAGACTGTTGTCGAATCGACTTCGGAATTTCTGAAAACTCTCGGTTTTTCGCGAGTAGTCGTAACCGACACCGCCGATCACGACGAGATGATCGCATATACGAGCCAGCTCTGCCATCTCATTTCGTCGGCGTATGTGCGCGAAAATCTTTCCGCCCGTCACGCGGGGTATTCCGCCGGGAGCTTTCGCGATATGGTTCGCGTGGGCGCGCCCGATCCGGATACGTGGACGGAACTTTTTTTCGAAAATAAAAGTCGTCTTCTGCCGGTTCTCGACAGATACATAAATCGCCTTGCGAGATTCCGCGATGCGCTCGCCGCTGATGACAGGGCGATTCTTCACGCCGATCTTGAGGAGGGCGTGGAGGCTAAAAAGAAAATCGACGAGGAAAAAGAATCGATATGAAAATCGGTAAGGTTTTAAAACTTGAAGTTTACGGCGAGTCTCACGCGCCCAAGATCGGGATGCGCCTTGAGGGTTTTCCCGCCGGGCTTAAAATTGATTTTGATTCTCTCAAGGCCTTTATGGAGCGTCGCGCTCCCGGGCGTGATGAATTTTCAACTCCAAGACGTGAACCGGACGAACCGCAGTTTATTGCAGGCGTAAAGGATGGCGTTACTACCGGCGAGACGATAGAGGCCGTAATCGTAAATACCGACACGAGGAGCCGAGATTACGAAAAGAGTATTCCGCGTCCCGGCCACGCCGATTATCCCAATTGGGTAAAGTACGGTAAAATCCCGGCGGGCGGAGGATCGAATTCCGGCCGCATGACGGCGCCTATGTGCATCGCGGGGGCGCTCGCGCTCCAGGCCCTCGCCGAACGCGGTGTGAGCGTCTCTTCGAAGGTTTTGTTTACAGGCGACATTCTCGCCGCTAAAGCAGAAGGCGATTCCGTGGGAGGTGTCATTGAATGCGAAATCACCGGTCTTCCCGTCGGTCTTGGAGGATCGATGTTCGACGGTATCGACGGGGCGATCGCCGAAGTTGTTTTCGGGATTCCCGGCGTTAAGGGGATAGAGTTCGGCAATGGATTTAAAGCCGCTTCGCTCAAGGGCTCCGAGAATAACGACGAGTTTAAAATCGAGGACGGTAAAGTCGTAACCGAGACGAACCGTCATGGTGGCGTCCTGGGTGGGATGACGAGCGGAATGCCTCTCGTTTTTCGCGTCGCGTTAAAGCCGACACCGTCCATCTACAAGTCTCAAAAAAGCGTCGACCTTGAAAAGATGGAGCCTGCGGAGCTGACCGTCCGCGGCCGTCATGATCCGTGCATCGCTCTGAGAGCGCGTCCCGTCATCGAGGCGCTCGCCGCATTTGTCGCGTACGATGCGATTTTATGCGAGGCTTCTCCCGTTGAATTCCGCCTTTTCGATCCGTCGAAGTTCAATAACATCGTCGTCGATTCGAATGTCGCTTCGCTTTATCCCGCGATTGCGGAGAAGGCGATTTTCACGATCCCTTCGGGTGAAGAAAATAAAACCGTAGAAACCGTCGGTAAGATATGGGTCGCGTTCGCAAAAGCGGGCTTAGGCCGAAAGGATACGGTTACAGCAGTCGGCGGAGGAGTTACTGGGGATCTCGTAGGGTTCGCAGCCGCGACATGGATGCGAGGGATCGATTGGGTAAACGTTCCTACGACGCTTCTTTCGATGGTCGACGCCTCTTACGGCGGAAAGACGGCTTGCGATCTCGAGTGCGGAAAAAATATGGCGGGCGCTTTTCATCCGCCGCGCCGTGTGATTGTGGATGTTGAGTTTCTTAAGACTCTCTCCCCTCGCCGGATAGCCGACGGAAAGGCGGAGATGATTAAGCATGAGATAATCGGCGGTAGAACTAAAACCGATTATTCTGTTGTACCTTCCGCCGATGAAATAGCCGGAAATCTCGCTGTAAAAATCGGCATCGTTAAGGCGGATCCTCTTGAAAAGATCGGCGAGCGCATGAAGCTGAACGCGGGACACACGGTGGCGCACGCTATCGAGAAAGCTACCGATTACGCCGTATCCCACGGCGAGGCCGTCGCTATCGGGTGCGTTGAAGAGGCTCGTTTGGCGGAGCGTATGAATCTCGCAGAAGAAGGATGGGCTGATGAGCTGGCCGAACGGTTCAAGGCCGCCGGACTTCCGACCGAACTCCCGGATGGGCTTAATTTCGATAATCTGAAACCTCTTATGGCTGGCGATAAAAAACGCGAGGGGAACTCTGTCGTTTTTGCGCTTCCGTGCGCCTGGGGAGACGTCAGGGCCGTGCTGCTGTAAGAGAACACTTAAAAAAACATCATTTGACCTTGACTATCGAGGATCGTATTTGGTATCATATTCGCCACTTGCAGGAGAGATGGCAGAGCCTGGTTGAATGCACATGACTCGAAATCATGCATACCCGCAAGGGTATCGGGGGTTCGAATCCCTCTCTCTCCGCCAATTAGAATTCCCGCGGGCGTAATTCAATGGCAGAATAGGAGCTTCCCAAGCTTCTTACGTGGGTTCGATTCCCATCGCCCGCTCCATGTTTTTTACTGTTTTATTTTTGGTGAATGATTACTCGGCTTTCAATTTCCAATCTCGCCATCATTGAAAAGGCGGAAGTGAATTTCACCCCAGGTCTGAATGTTTTGACGGGTGAAACCGGATCCGGCAAGAGCGTCATTATGGGCGCTATAGGGTTAGCGCTCGGTGCCAGATCGGATGCTTCAGCTGTTCGTGACGGTGAAGAAAATTCCCGCATCGAAGCGGAATTCGAAGTCGGCGAGAAGCTCGCCCAGGTGAATTCCGTCCTCTCTGATGCGGGACTTCCCGTTTGCGAGGACGGCGAGCTTATCGTTCGCAGAGTTCTTTCGGAATCCGGCTCCGGCAAAGTCTGGGTGAACGATTCGCGGACGACTCTCGCGACTCTTAAAAATCTCGGGCGGATTCTCGTCGACATTCACGGTGCACGCGCCAACCAGAGTCTTCTTGATGAATCTTTCCAGCGCGGCACTCTCGATAAGAGCGCCAAAATCGATACCGGCCGTTATGCCGAGGCGTGGCGTAATCTCAGCGCCGTGCGCGCCGAGATTGACGAACTTCTTTCCGTGACCGTCAGCGAGGATGAGATCGATCTTCTGCGTTATCAGGTAGGAGAACTGGAAGCGGCAGAGCTTTCGGGCGACGATGAGGATATCGCCTCGCGCCACGCCGCCGCCGCCCACGCCGAAGAGATCGTTGAAATCGCCGGGGAACTTACCGACGTTTTAGGCGGCGACAACGGCGTAGCCGAGCGTCTCATTTCGCTTCAACCTAAATTTGAGCGGCTTAAAAAATATTTTAAGGAATCCGGAGACTGGGCCGCAGAAGCCGAGGACGCGACGGTTAAGATTCAGGAACTTTCGCGTTCGATCGCGGACGCCATGTCGAAAATTGACGCCGATCCCGCCGAACTCGAAGAGTTGGACGCGCGCCTTACGATTTTAAACAAGCTGAAACGCAAATATCTCAAGGGCGCTGAGAATTCGATCGATGCGCTTATGGCGGTTCTCGCCGCGAAACGCGAACGACTTGATTCGTTTGAAGGTTTTGAGGAGAAGCTCGCCGGACTCAAGAAGGCCGAGAGCGCCGCTCTCGCTTCGGTAAAGGCCGCCGGCGCCGAACTTTCGGAAAAACGCGCCGCGGCTGGCGAGAAACTTTCGCGCCTTGTTACGCGCCAGCTCAGGGATCTCGGGTTTTTAAAGGCTAAGTTTTATGTCGCGTTCGAAGAAGTCGAACCTGGACCCGGCGGTTGCGAGAAGGTGTGCTATATGTTCGAGCCCAATCCCGGCGAGAGCGCGCGGCCGCTCGCCGACATCGCCAGCTCCGGTGAAATCGCCCGCGTAATGCTCGCGCTTAAGAGCGTTCTCGCTCTCAACGACGGCGCCGACACGGTTATCTTCGATGAAATCGACGCGAACGTCGGCGGCGAGGTCGCCATGAGGGTCGGAGAGAAAATGCGTCTTATCGGCTCCAAGCGTCAGGTTATTGCGATTACTCATCTCCCCCAGAGTGCTGTATTCGCGATGCGGCATCTCGTCGTTTCAAAGTCTGTTGTCTGCGGGCGTACATTAACCGCCGTAAAGGAAGTTGCAGGCAAGGAACGTATAACGGAAATTGCCCGCATGCTCGGCGGTGAAGCGACGATGCCGATTGTGGCGGAGCATGCCAAAGAACTTTTAGCAAGCGTATCGAAAAAATGAAAATCCGGTCATAAAGGCAAGGAAGTCGCATTATGGTAAAAACACGTACTAAAAACACTCTTGAAATATTATGCGAAAATAAAAAGCGTTCCACCGTCAATTTTGTCGATGGTATGTTCGATGAAGAGAACGACGCATTTTCTGATATCCTTCGTTCGCTGTCGAAATCAGAAACGCCGACGGTGTTTTTGGTCGCAGATCAGAACGTCGTCCAGAAAACGCAGTCTCTCGGTACGCGTATCGGAAAATATTTTCAGAAATATGGCGTTAAGATGGCTTCCGCTCCCGTGATTCTCAGCGGAGGAGAGAAAAACAAGGCCGACAATTTTCAAAGCATCATGACGCTTGTCGCATCGATGGTCGATTCGAAGATCGGTGCCAATGATATTGTAATCGCGCTCGGCGGCGGAGCCGTTCTCGATATTGCCGGGTATGTCGCCTCGCAAGTGCGCGGCGGAGTAAAACTGGTACGCGTCCCCACGACACCGGCGGCGATGGTCGATGCGACATTTGCGGATGTAGCGGCAGTCGATTATCAAAGTGTGAAGGATGCGATGCGGGTATCATGTTTCCCCGATGCTGTGGTAATCGACTCTTCTTTCGCATCGACGGTTCTTGACGGCGTATGGCGCGGCGGTCTTGGCGAGATTGTTCGTCATGCCTCCGTTAAAGATTCCGCTCTTATGAAAAAGTTCGCCAAGAATGTCGAAAAACTGAAGAATCGCGATATGGCGGCGTTCAAGGATATTCTTGTAGCGGCGGTCGAGTCTCGCGTCAAGAAGGGTGGGACTGATTTTGCTCTCTGGAGCGCCAACCGACTTGAATCCATGAGCGGCTACAAGCTCCCGCACGGCTATGCCGTCCCGATTGGAATTTGCATCGATTGCGCATACGCTGTGGAAAAGCGTCTCATGAAGGAGTCTGATCAGGAGATCGTCTGCCGTGCACTCGCCGATTGCGGCGCGCTTGACGGACTTGTTCATAGTCATCATCTTCTTTCGCAGATTGACAATATTCTTTACGGACTTGACGCATGGAGGCTTTTCACGGGCAGTGACGCGATTGTTCTTTGTGCTTCACTCGGAAAGTCTATTATCGAAGAATCACCGGACAAGAGCGTATTTAAGAAGGTTATAAAAGAGTTTCTTGCCGTTTCTACCGAATCCGCAAACATCTGAACCGATTATGATTTATGTGGAGTGCGCTCGAGTATAATGAAGTTTATAGAATTTTTTGATATAATTTAAACACGTAATTAAACCATGGAGACCAAAATGAGTATTTTTAAAGCCTATGACATCCGCGGTATCTACGGCACGGAACTGACTGACGACGATTTCTATAAAATCGCCCGTGCGTATGTCCAGTTTACCGGAGTAAAGGGAGGTCGCGTTGTTGTCGCCAGAGACTGCCGCAAGTCTTCTGACGCGCTTTTTGCCGCTTTTTCCCAGGGCCTTGTCGACGAGGGTGTCGATGTGCTTGATATTGGGCTTGCCTCGACTCCGATGAGTTATTTCGCCAACGGTTCTCTCAAGGCTGACGGATCGGTTATGATTACGGCCTCACACAATACGAAGGAGTGGAACGGCTGCAAACTCTGCAAAGCGGGGGCGGTTCCGATTTCCGGGGCGACCGGCATCAAGGATATCGAAAAGCTCGTCGAGGGTATGACGGGTCATGAGCCTCCCACGGGCGTCGGCTCGATAACCAAGGTCGATATCAGGGCACAGTACGCCGAGCATGTGAGAAAGTTCGCCCATCTCGCGCGTCCCGTCCATGTCGCGATGGATTTTGCGAACGGAATGGGTATCGCGGAATCGTGCGCGTTCGAGGGTCAGAGCGAACTTACCCATGACGATCTCTACGGCGAGTATGACGGCGATTTCCCGAATCATGACGCGAACCCTCTGCACGTCGAGACGTTGAAGGATCTACAGGCGCTCGTGCGGGCGAATCCCGGCAAGTACGCGTTCGGAGTCGCTTACGACGGCGACGCCGACCGCGCGGGCTTTATCGACGAGAAGGGCGACGTTATACCGATGGATTTCGTGACTTCTCTCATTTCGAAGGATCTTCTCAAGTCGAATCCCGGCGCTGCCTGCTTCTACGACTTAAGATCCACGAAGATGGCAGAGGAGACGATCGCCGAAGCGGGCGGAAAGCCGATGATGTCGCGCGTCGGCCACTCCTTCATCAAGGAGCAGATGCGTCAGAACGATGCGATTTTCGCGGGTGAACTTTCCGGCCACTATTATTTCAAGGCCAATTTCACCGCCGAGTCCTCGGCGATGGCGACGTACGCGCTCGCCAATATCGTTTCCGCGAGCGACAAGCCTCTTTCCGAGCTTATCGCGCCCTTGAAAAAGTATTTCCAGTCCGGCGAGATCAACACGAAGACGGTAACGCCTCCCGCTGAGATTTTGACGAAGATTAAAGCCGGATACGCTTCGAAGGCGAAGGTGTTTGAGCTTGACGGAGTATCCGTCGACGCGTGGGAGAATGAAGGCTGGTGGGCCAACGTCAGAATGTCCAACACCGAGCCCCTCGTACGTCTCAATCTTGAAGGAAAAACGAAAGAAATCATGGAGGCCAAGCGTGACGAATTCCTCGCGACAATTCGCGCTTAAAAGCTTTGCTGCGTCTCTTCTTCTTGTGATTCTCTGCGGCTGCGGTTCGGATCCCGCCAAGGAGTACAAAAAGGGTGAGGTCGCATTCGAAAATTCCGATTACAATACTGCTGTCGAGCGGTTCAGCAGTGTATTGGAAACCTCTCCTGACAATGTTGACGCTCTTGTAATGCTGGCGAGATCGGAGTTCGCTCTTGCGCATCTTGACAAAGCTGACGACGCATTGAACAGGGCTTCCGCCACGAACGGTACCGACGCTGATATCATTGAATTAAAAGCACAGATTGCATTTTACCGTAAGGATTACAAAGCGGCAACCGGGTATTATGCGCAACTTGCTTCGAATCCCGATTTTGATGACGAAACAAGATCCAGAGGTTGGACCGGGCTTGGGGCTATCGATTTTTTCATGATTGGCCTTCATCCCGATGTTCAGCGGTATCGTCACGAGTCGCGCGTCAAGTTCCTTCAGGCTGTTATTTTAGACAGGCGCAACGCATCTGCCAGATATCATCTCGGCCGTCTTTATCGCGATACGTTTCAGTATCTTGAGGCTGCGAAAGACGAGTTTGACATATATGTCCATTTGCAACCTGTTGTCGACAAGCGCGTTAAAAAAATACGCGACGAGGTGCTGCCTTCACTGAAGGATGAAATCGCCCGGAATTCTGTACCGACGTCCCGTGTCGATTCCCCGGCATGTGCATCGTTTCTCAAGCAGGGAGATGACGCATACAGGCGGAAAAACTGGAAAGCGGCTGTAACGGCTTATTCCAAGGCTTATAAAAAAGATTCAGGAAGTTTTCCCGCGGCGGTCGGTTTGGCCCGTTCTTATGCGCACTCCGCCCGCACTGCATTTAACCGCGATGAAGCCCTGAAGATGTATTTAGTGGCGTGTAAGGTGCGTCCGAGCGCGATCGGAACGTATATTGAAGCGGGCGACTATGCTGTTACAGTTGGTAAACCCGCTACGGCCGTTGAATTGTATTCACGGGCTTTAGCTTCCAATCCGGAGTCAAAACCGGCTGTTAAGGGCCTGATTCTCGCATTAACGAAATCAGGCGACTCCCAGGCCGCCTCTGTATACAGAGGTTATCTACGAACACTTTCTGACGCGAAATGATTACTCAATCTATAGAAATTGCGGATTATGCTTTCTTGGCATTGTCATGTTTCTTCGTGATTCTCGGATTGTTTCGAGGAGCTTCGGGGGTGTTTTCATTCGTCGCCGCGACGGTGGTTTCAATAGCATTTTCAATTTTCATCTGGACATACATCACTGGATTTTTTGAGTCTCAATGGGTGCGGGTAACCCTGCTTATTATTTTAGGACTATTAGCCTTTGGTTTTGTCAGAGTAATTGTTGATGGTCTTGTTACAGCTCTTCTCGCCCAGCCGGCCGACTCTATTTTCGGTGTAATTCTTGGAATTGCGCTTGGCGCTTTGGTTATATATATCGCCGCGAACATTCCTAAGGCTCGCGATGTGTCTGTTATAGCCCGCGAATCTTATGAGTTGATTAAGGCAGGTGGGTATGACAGGTAAAGGGCTTTTGGCCGAAGCTAAAACTCTTGAAAAAAAACTTTTGAACTTTTTCTGGCGTCAGGGCGTTTCTATAGATGACGGAGAAGACCTTGTCCAGGAGACATATCTGAGACTCTGGAAATACCGCGACCGCTACGAGAAGACCGCAAAGCTCTCGACGTTTCTCTTTATTCTGGCCCGCCAGGTGATGATAGACGATCATCGGCGCAAAATGCGCAGGGCAAAGCGCGACGAAGAGTATTCCGGTCAGTGCGACCTGGTTCAGCAGCCGCGGGATTCAGCGTCGGCCGACGATGTCCGTTGGGCCGTATCGCAGCTTTCCCAGCCGTTGCGCGAGGTTGTGGAACTCGGAGTCTTTCAGGATCTGCCTTATCGTGAAGTGTCTCAAATCCTGGAGATCCCGGAGGGGACGGTCAAATCGAGAATGTCGAACGCGTTAAAGAAATTAAAGGAGATTTTTGATGAGCGAGGATCTTGACAGAACTCTGAACGAGCTTGGCGTCGAATACGTCTCCGTCGTCGCCAGACTGAAAACGCTTCGTGAAGTGGAGCCGGCCGGAAGAACTCATGCGCGAAAGCGGAAATGGCTTTTCCGGATCGGTTCCGCAATTGCGGCCTCGTTGATCATTGCCGCCGCGTTGGCCGCCTTCTTCAACGGCCCGGAGGCCTCGTGCAATCACGCGTCGCAGTCATCCGCGAACTCTCGGATGCCGTATATGTTGGCGTTCAGCGCTTCCGACAAAGACGTCCTGGAGGAGATAAAGCGGACTCAAAACCCCGACGGCAGCTGGATGAACGATTCCCTGACGCGCCAAAACGCGGCAGTTCTGAAGAAATTCGACGGTAAGTCTCTATCCTGCCGAAAGGCGGCCCGTTACCTCCGTTTAAAGGGCATCGCTCCCCTCAGCGACAGCGAGTTCCGGCATCTTGAAGAGTCGAGCGTGCGATTTTCGTCCGTGCGTCTTATGGTTTATAGGTGTAGTTTGTAGGCGCAAGTCCCCATCCTTAGCCATTTATTTTTATTCATTCTGTTTTATATGAAGCCGTTTTCATCATCTGGAATATATCAACTTGATTTTATCGTCGGATTATGAGATAATCGCACAAAAGCCCGGTGGGGCGGAAAGGTGGTTTTAACCATGACGATAGCAGATGTTGTAAAAATTCTCGACGGTAAACTTGTTGCAGGTGACGGTAACAGTCCCCGCGCGGTGGGCGAGGTTGTCGCCAACGATCTCATGAGCGACGTTCTTCTTTATGACGCCGACGATATTCTTCTTGTGACTTCGCTCGCGAGCGATCAGGCCATCCGTACGGCCCACATCGTAGGCGCGATGGGCGTAGTCGTGCATAATGCGAAGCCTCTTTCGGAAACGATGCTCAAGGTCTCCGAGGATCTCGGCATTCCTCTCGTGTCGAGTCCGTTGTCGAAGTATGACGCGTGCGTTAGGCTTCATGACGCGTTTCTCGCCGAAGAGCGCGGCTGATGCCGCAACAACTAGAAGGATTTTGCCATGGCAGAATACAATCCCGTGATTCTCCAGGGTCAGAAGACAAACGACGATGAGATTCTGGCCAAGTCGCCGCTTGACGCGAAAGCGCTCGGAGGGGATTCGAGCGTTATCATAATGGAGCTTCTTCAGCGCTTCAAGGTCCGTGACGTGATGAAGCGCCAGGTGATTACCATTCCCCGCAGAGCGACGCTGCGTCAGGCTCAGGTTCTGATGCGCGACAACCGCATATCGGGCGTGCCCGTCTGCGAAGACGGCCGCCTTTTCGGAATCGTTTCCGTCAACGACATCATCCGCGGCCTCGACGGCGGCTGGATGGACGATCCGTGCGAGAAACACATGGCGACCAATCTCGTCGTTCTCGAGGCGGGAATGCCGATAGCGTTCGCGCTCAGATATTTCAACAACTATACGTACGGGCGCTTCCCCGTTCTTGATTCAAACCGGAAACTCGTCGGGATAATTTCCCAGCGCGACGTGATGCGAGCGCTTCTTTACGAGTTGTCCGTCGAAATTCGCAAACTCGAGCGCAAAACATCGAAGAGCATCGCCGAAACGTCGAAGGAGGCGAGCGAGAATTATTTCCGGCGCGAGTGGGCGGTGGTGAGGAACGATCTTTCCCGAGCGGGTCACGCCGCCAACGATATAAAGGGTATTCTCCGCGAGCGCAAGATCGACCGCTCGATAGTGCGGCGCATCGCGGTCGCGGCGTACGAGCTCGAAATCAACATCTGTATCCATTCCCACGGAGGAGTGCTCGTCCTGATGATTACGAACGATAGCGTTACGATAACGGCGAAAGACCGCGGTCCCGGTATCGCCGACATCGAATGGGCGTGCCGCGACGGCACGTCGACGGCCAACGACTGGATCCGCTCGCTCGGTTTCGGCGCCGGTATGGGGCTTTCGAATTCGAAGCGTGTGTCGGATGATTTCGAGATAAAGTCCGAAATCGGGAAATTCACGAACGTGAAGTGCGTTTTCAATCTCGCGCCCAAGAAAACTGAGGAGAATTCCGCATCATGACATTAAGAGAAGTTTGCGAAAAGGTCGGCGGCGAAATTATCGTCGATGTTGAAGACGCGAAAGCCGAGAGCGTTTACGTGGGAGATCTGCTCTCGGACGTGATGGGCCACGCGGGCGAGGATTGCGCGCTTGTTACGATTCAGAATCATCTCAATACAATCGCGGTCTGTACTCTCGTCGGGTGCTCTGTCGTCGTGATCTGCCATTCTCGCCCAGTGCCGCCCGATATGGTCGAGGGCGCGAAACGCGAGGGCGTCGCGATCGTCGTCACTGAGCTTTCGCAGTATGCCGTCGCGCTTGCGCTTTCCTCTCTGCCGCCGTGCTGATCTCAAATGAAGTTTGATTTACATATACACAGCTGCCTGTCGCCTTGTGCGAGTCTTGAGATGTCTCCTGCGGAGATTGTCGCCAAGGCTGTCGCTGCTGGAATGGGCGGAATCGCGATAACCGATCACCAGTCGTCGCGCAATGCCCCGGCAGTTGCGGAGTGTGCGCGCAGGGCGGGGATCGGCTGTCTTTGCGGTCTTGAGGTGTGCACCGCCGAAGAAGTTCATACGCTCTGCCTTTTCGATACCGTCGACGAGGCCGCCGCGATGACCGAGTGGGTGTACGCCGCTTTGCCTAAACGCGTCAACGATCCCGACGTCTTCGGCGATCAGCCGGTCGTCACGTGGGACGATGATATCGTCGACATGGAATGGCGCATTCTCGCAATGGCCTGCCGTAAAACGATACCGGACGTGTCGGCGAAGTGTCATGAACTCGGCGGACTTTTTATCGCGGCGCATGTCGACCGCTCCACGTTCTCCGTCTTTTCGCAGTTAGGCGGAATTTCCGGCGCCGAGGGGTTCGACGCGGTGGAGTTTTCGCGCACCGCCGACGAGACGCTTTGGCGTGAAAAGGTTTCCGGGTATGCGATCACGCGAAGTTCCGACGCGCACAATCTCGACGATGTCGCTCGCGTCTGGACCGAAGCGGAGCTTGATTCATTTTCCGTCGAAGGGCTTAAAAAGGCGTTTGCTTCAAAGGCGACCGTCGTTTCGCCGCGCCTTACAAGATTTTAGGAGTTTATATGCACGCAACATTATCGGACGTCATCGCGGATACGGCGCACAATTCAATCGAAGCGGGCGCGTCGCGTGTTCTTGTTGAAATCGAGGAGGACGGCAGGTTATTCAAGGTGACGATTGATGACAACGGCAAGGGGATGGACGAGGATGTTCTTAAAAGAGCGTTCAATCCTTTTTATACCGAGGCGGGCAAGCACGACAAGCGCAAAGTCGGATTAGGGCTGCCCATTCTTAAGCAGCTTTGTGACGCGACCGACGGGAGCGTGAGCCTCAAATCCGAGAAGGGTGTCGGAACCCGCCTTGAATATTCGTTCTCCGCCGGGCATATTGATTTGCCGCCGTTGGGGAATCTCGTCGAGACGGTCGTTTCGCTTTTCAACTTCCCGGGCGAGTTTGAGCTTGTCTTTACGCACCGCAAAGGTCCGGAAGAATATTCGATCGCAAGATCAGAACTGGCCGAAGCCGTAGGGGGACTTGAAACGATCGACGGGCTCATGATGGCCCGTGAATTTCTCGCTTCGCAGGAAGAAGCGCTGGGGTGAAAAACCGGTCGGCAAAAAATAAAATAAAATGGCGGTTGACTATGATGAAGATATTTTGATATACTATGTTCACTTTCGTGTTTGAGGCGTTAAATCGTCGAAGCGAAAAGGTGGGATACTCAAGCGGTCAACGAGGGCAGACTGTAAATCTGCTGGCTATGCCTTCCAAGGTTCGAATCCTTGCCCCACCACCATTTGAAAACCCTGCGAAAGCAGGGCTTTTTCTTTAAGAAAGGGTAGTGAAATGGAAATAGTCTGTCTTGACCTTGAAGGGGTTCTCGTCCCTGAAATTTGGATTGCCTTTGCCGAAGCGACCGGTATTCCCGAATTCCGCCGTACGACGCGCGATGAGCCCGATTACGACAAGCTTATGCATTACCGTATTGATCTTCTCGATAAGCACGGCTTTAAGCTCAATCAGATTCAGGACGTTATTTCCTCGATCCGCCCGCTTATCGGAGCCGAGGAGTTTCTCGACTGCCTTCGCGAGAAGACCCAGGTTCTCATTCTTTCCGACACTTTCGATCAGTTCTCGCGCCCGCTGATGAAAAAGCTCAACTGGCCTGCGATTTTCTGCAATTCGCTTGAGGTCGCCCCCGATGGCCGTATTACCGACTATAAGATGCGCTGCCCCCAGTCGAAGCTCACTACCGTCAGAGCGCTTCAGAGCTGCGGCTTCGAAACGATCGCCGCGGGCGACAGCTACAACGATCTTCAGATGATCCGTGCGTCAAAGGCGGGCTTCCTTTTCCGTTCTACCGAACAGATCAAGAAAGATAATCCCGACATCCCGGCGTTTGAGACGTATGACGATTTCCTCGCCGCGATCCTGAAGAATATCGACTGACATGTTCGCCGGTGCACTTCTTGCCGTAACGATTGCGTTTCCGAAGCCGGGGATTCAATTGCCTTATGTCGAGAAATGCTATATGAGCGGCGCGGTCGGGCGCGGCATTACGAATATCGTCGTCCAGGGTAGAAACGTATCCGTCTATAAAACCGGCGGATGGGTTACGATGGTTGATCTTAACGAAGGCGACAATGAAATAGCGATTGTCGCGGGAAGCGAAGCAACCAATTACATTGTAAAGGTTGCCCGGAAACCAAAGCCCTCCGTTGCGCCTCAAAAGAAAAAGGAATACAAAAAACTCCCGTACGCCGATGATTTTCCGCGTGCGCTCGTAGCGCCGGACGATCCAATGGGCAGGATCGTCGTCGTCGATCCGGGGCACGGCGGCCCTAAAGATACGGGGGCGTTAAGTCCTCACGGATTCGGCGAGAAAGATGCCAACCTCGCTTTATCGCGCTCGGTGCGTGATCAGCTCGTCGGGCTCGGATACACGGTGATTATGACGCGTGACGGCGACAAGGCGCTCGAGCTCAATAATCGACCGCGTGTAGCCTGCACCAACAAGAACGTCATAGCCTTTATTTCTATTCACCACAATGCGCCCAATTACAACGTCGATCCGCGCAAGGTTCGCTACGCTTCCGTTTACGCGTGGAACGAAATAGGAGAATCGCTCGCGGGAAAAATAAGCGACAGGATGGAGCTTGCGCTTAAAGGGGATATTCCCAACAAAGGTGTTATGAAGGCGAATTTCGCCGTTACGCGAAATCCGGAAGTGGCCAGCTGTCTTGTTGAGGCTGATTTCATCACAACGCCCGAGGGTGAAGAGGCGATATGGAATTCAAAGCGCAGAGAGCGCATCGCCAAAGCGATAGCCGAAGGGCTTGATAACTGGTACAAGGGAGAGTGGTCGGACTGGCGGGGATCGAACCCGCGACCCCAACATTAAAAGTGTCGTGCTCTACCAACTGAGCTACAGTCCGAGGTCATTGAGCACATATTATATCAAATTTATGGAGCAGAAATCAAGATGACATTTGCAGTTGGTTTAAGCGGAGGTGTTGACTCATCTGTTTCAGCCTTAATTCTTAAGAATCAAGGCCATAATGTCATCGGAATAACGATGAAATTATGGCGCGGGAAATACAAGGGGGGCGAAAAAGAGGCCTGTTTCGGCGCACATGAAGCAGAGCATATCGCCGCTGCCGAGGCATTCGCCAAATCTATCGGCATAGAGTACCGCGTTTTCGACTGTTCCGAAGAATACGACAAAACGATAATTTCGTATTTTCGCGATACGTATCTTTCGGGGAGAACGCCGAATCCGTGCGTTTACTGCAATGCGATCATGAAGTTTGGGCTTCTGCCTCGTCTGGCGGTCGAGGGGGGATTGAAGTTCGACAAGTTCGCGACGGGCCATTACGCACGAGTAGTCGAGGAGGACGGGCGGTTTAAACTTTTAAGGGCCGTGGACGAAGCGAAGGATCAGAGCTATTTTCTTTACCGCCTTAGCCAGGAGCAGCTTAAGCGCCATATATTCCCGCTCGGCTCGTTGACGAAAGTTGAGGCGCGCAATATCGCCCGCGAGTATAATCTCATCGCCGCGGAAAGGCCCGACTCCCAGGATTTCTATTCGGGCGACACGGCTGAGCTTATCGGCGAGGGCGATAGAGTCGGCGAAATCGTCGATCTTGACGGCAAGAGCCTCGGAAAGCATACCGGTTTTTGGAAATACACGATAGGCCAGCGTAAAGGTTTGGGTATCGGCGGCGCGGGCGAGCCGTATTACGTTGTCGATCTCGATGCGGCGCGAAACCGCGTTGTAGTGGGGCGTGTGAACGACGCCGTCAAGTCTTCGCTCAGGTTGACCGATATCAATTGGGTGTCGCTTGCGCCGACAAAGGCGGAAATTCCGTGCCGCGTTAAAGTCCGCAGCGCGAGCCGGCTTGTCGATGCCGTCTATCGCGACGGCGAATGCTTTTTCGAGAAAGGAGTCTTCGGTGTCGCGCCCGGTCAGAGCGCCGTCGTTTACGCCGCAGATTCCGAAGAACTTTTGTTCGGCGGTATTATTGAGTAACAGAGAACCGTTTATTTTTGATATAATATCAAGAAATGCAAAAAGTTAAATGTATAAAGGGCGGAGTCTGTTCCGCAAAGGGCTTTAGGGCCGCCGGTGTCGCCGCCGAGATCAAGTATAAGGGGCGCAACGACGTGGCTTTGATAGTCGCCGACGAGCCGTGCGCCGCCGCTGCGGTCTTTACGACCAACAAAGTGGCCGCCGCTCCCGTCGTCTACGACCGTGAGATTGTAAAAAGCGGCCGTATTCAGGCTATTTTGGCTAATTCAGGCTGCGCTAACGCCTGTACCGGTTCTGCCGGACTTAAGGACGCGGAGCTTTCGGCTCTCGTGACTGCGGGCGAACTGGGTATCGATCCTAAACTCGTTTTGGTTGCTTCGACCGGAGTCATTGGCCGTCGACTGCCGATGGACAGGCTCTTGGCAGGAGCGAAATCGGTCGTTAAGTCGCTCGGGCGGACCGCCGCTCACGGTCTTAACGCCGAGAAAGCCGTTATGACGACCGACACCCGTCCTAAAGAGGCCTGCGCGAAAGTCGTCATCGACGGCAAGACCGTTACGGTAGGCGGTATGTCCAAGGGCTCCGGAATGATCGAGCCTAATATGGCTACGATGCTCGGTTTCATCACGACCGATGCCGCCATCAGCCCCGCGATGCTCAAGCGCGCGCTTCTTCTCGCCATCAACAAGAGCTTCAACAGGCTCGTCGTCGACGGAGACGAGTCGACGAACGATTCCGTTTTTCTTATGGCTTCAGGGAAGGCCGGCAACGCCGAGATTACCCGAGGCGGCGAGGCGTTCGATCTCTTTCGTGCGGCTCTTGAAACCGTCTGCATTTCGCTGACCCGCCAGATGGCGAAAGATGGTGAAGGCGCCACAAAGTTCGTCACCGTGACCGTTAAGGGCGCGAAGAGCGAGGCTGACGCCGCTCGTGCCGCGCGCGCAGTCGCGAAGTCGCCCCTCGCCAAGACGAGCTGGTTCGGGCGCGATCCCAACTGGGGCCGCGTTCTCGCCGCCGTCGGTTATTCAGGCTCCGAAGTCGTCGATATGAAGACCGAGGTCTTTTACGACGATGAATGGGCTTTCCGTCGCGGCGAGGTCGCCGACGAGAAGCAGCTTGAGCGCCTTGCGAAGGTCATGTCCAAAGACGAGTTCGCCGTCGTCGTCGATCTCCATCTCGGAAAGGGCGAAAGCACGGTCTATACCTGCGATTTCTCGCTCGATTACGTTCACATCAACGCTGACTACACAACTTAAGAAAATATAAAAATGAAAAAATTATTAGCTATTGCAGTTCTCTCGGTCGTAACGTCGGTTTCGTTCGCAGCATCTCCGGCGGTCGTCGACGTTAAAGGATCGGGTGCCGAGAAAATTCTCGTCACCGTCGATGTTTCCGGATCTCCCGCGTTCAAGCGTTCGCTCGAGAGGAACCTCGCTATTTCAGGTAATTTTAAACTCGTCTCGAGAGGCGGGTCGGTTTTAGTTTCCGGTTCTTCCGGCGGCACCGTGACTGCGGAAGGCCGTGGCAAACGTTTTTCACTGCCGGTAAATGCCGCCGATGACAAGACCGCCCGCATGCTCGCGCGTCAACTTTCCGATGCGATGTGCAAAACATATACCGGCAGAAACGGTTTCGCCTCTTCTCAAATTGCGTTTGTAAACAAGAAAGGACGATCGGAGGAGCTTTGCGTCGGTTATCCCGACGGAGGTGATATCCGTCAGATCACACGCGACGGTACAGCTTGTGTAGGCCCCAGGTGGATGAACGGCAACACGATACTCTATACCGGCTATGTCAATAACGCTCCGCAGATATTCGAAATAAACAGCGACAGCGGTGTACGTAAGATGAAATGGGGGTTCGGCGGTCTTACTACAGGTGCGGCCGTATCGCCCAACGGCTCGTCCGCGGCGATTATTTTATCAAAGCCATTTGGCAATCCTGAACTTTGCTCCATCAATATGGCCGCGGGGACATGGAAGCGTCTTACCACATCACGTAATGTCAACGAGGGGCAGCCCGCATGGAGTCCGGACGGCAGAGAAATCGTCTATGTATCCGACGAAACACGCCGTTTGAATCTTTTTGTCATTGATGCCGCAACCAAATCTAAGCGCCGTCTTACTTCTACTGGAAATCAGAACGTTGATCCCGACTGGGGTGCTGACGGTCGGATAACCTATACGACTAAGCGCGGCGGCAACTCTTATATCGCTGTTATGAATCCTTCTGAAGGCGATAAATCAGCACGTTTGGTTACCGAGCCGGGCCGTTGGGAACATCCGTCATGGGCGCCCGACAGGCGTCACGTCGTTGCGGAATGCGACGGGATACTGTACCTTGTTGATACCGACGAGAATGCGGATAAGCCCGTCAGGCTCTTTTCAATTCCCGGTAAATGCATTACTCCCACATGGAGCCGTTAACGAAAGGATTTAATGTGTGAAAATTGATGTCGGTTATGTTTCGGAATTGGCGAGGCTTGAGTTGAGCGCCGAGGAGAAGGCCCTCTTCCAGCCGCAGCTTGAGAGTATTGTCGGTTATGTCGAGAAGATTTCATCAGTCGACGTTGAGGGAGTAGAGCCCATGATGCACGGACGCGCCATCGTAAACGCGTTTCGCGAAGATGAGGTGCGCCCGTCGCTCCCGCGCGAAGAGGCTCTTTCGAATGCGCCCAAGCGCGTCGGTGACGAGTTCCTTCTTCCGAAGATTGTCGAAGGCGCCGAAAGCTGAGGAGTTTTGAGATGAGTGAATTATATAAGTTAGGTATTGCCGAGGCGAGAGAAGGTCTGGAAAAGGGCGATTTTTCGAGTGAGGATATCGTCAAGTCCGTTATCGCGCGTTACCGCGAGAAGAATGCCGATATCGGCGCATACGTCACTTTCGACGAGGAGGGCGCACTCGAGCTCGCCAGAGCCAATCCCAAGGCCGTACCGATTGCGGTGAAGGATCTTATCAACGTACGCGGTCAGCCCTGCACGTGCGGCTCGAAGATTCTCGAAGGATACGTATCTCCATATGACGCGACCGTCATATCGAACATGAAGGCCAACGGCTTCATTCCCTGTGGACGCGTAAATATGGACGAGTTCGCCATGGGCTCTTCAACCGAGAATTCGGCGCTCGCCGTTACGCGAAATCCGTACGATCTGACGCGTGTTCCAGGTGGCTCGTCTGGCGGAAGCGCGGCGGCTGTCGGCGGCGACATGTGTATCGCGGCGCTCGGAACGGATACGGGAGGCTCGATCCGTCAGCCTGCGAGTTTCTGCAACTGCGTCGGAATAAAGCCCAGCTACGGGCGCGTGAGCCGCTACGGTGTCACGGCGTTCGCGAGTTCCCTTGACCAAGTAGGTCCGATGACGAAGAGCGTAAGAGATTCCGCGATTCTTCTGAAGGCTCTCGCCGGTCACGACAGAATGGACGGAACGACGCCTGACGAGCCCGTGCCGGATTACGAGCGCGTTATCGAAGGCGCGACGATGAAGGGCGTTAAAATCGGTTTGCCTAAAGAGTATTTTAACGTTTCCGGTCTTGATAGCGAAGTTAAGCGCATTACCGACGAGGCTGTCGCGAAGTGCGTCGCCGCCGGTGCCGAGATCCGCGAGGTGAGCCTCCCGCACACCGAATACGCCATGGCCGTCTATTATATTATCGCGCCTGCCGAGGCGAGCGCGAATCTTGCGCGTTTCGACGGCGTGAGATACGGTCATAGAAGCGAAAAGTCTGTCGATGTATATTCGCTTTACACGAAGTCCCGCGCCGAAGGCTTCGGCCCCGAGGTCAAACGCCGCATCATCATGGGTACGTACGTTCTTTCGAGCGGCTATTATGACGCTTATTACGGCCGCGCCCAAAAGGTGAGAACTTTGATCAAGCGCGATTTCGACGAGGTGTTCCGCGATGTCGACGTTCTTCTTACCCCGTGTGCGCCGACGCCTGCTTTTAAGCTCGGTGAACTGCAGGATCCGCTTACGATGTATCTCAACGATCTCTACACGATTCCGAGCGCTCTCGCGGGCGTCTGCGCCGCGAGCGTTCCGGCCGGATTCACCGCAGGGACGAATCTTCCTGTCGGCGTTCAGTTCATCTGCGGCGGCTTTGAGGAATCGCGACTTTTGAGTGTCTGCAAATCTTTTGAGGAGATAAACTCATGAAAGCTACAATCGATACGAATATGGGCACGATAACGCTCGAGCTCAACGAGGAGAAAGCGCCCGAGACGGTGCGCAATTTCGTGAAGTACGCCGAAGATGGTCATTACGACGGTACGATTTTCCATCGCGTCATCGACGGGTTCATGATTCAGGGCGGCGGCTTTACGAAGGCCATGAATCAGAAGCCGACGCGCGAGCCGATACGCAACGAGGCGATGAACGGGCTTAAGAACGAGCGAGGCACCATTGCCATGGCGCGGACGATGGTTGTTGATTCCGCGACGAGCCAGTTTTTCATCAATCTTGTCGATAACGCGTTTCTTGATTTCTCTTCGCCCACACCCCAAGGTTTCGGTTATGCCGTTTTCGGAAAGGTGATCGACGGAATGAATGTTGTTGATTCGATCGCCAAGGTTAAAACCGGATTTTCGGGTCCTCACCAGAACGTTCCAGAAGAGCCCATTGTCATAAAAAAAATTACAATAGGTTGATACTTGCCAAAGTTTAAATAAAATCATATAATTATACAACAGTAAAATTGGAGACAATAAATTATGAAGAAACTTCTCACATTGGCAGCTCTCGCAGCTCTTTCGATCAATTCTTATGCACAGGAATCAGTAGACGCTACTGACGTTGTCGACGACAATCCTCTCGCGGTTCAGGTTGAAGCTCCCCGTAAGCAGGTTGCTGCCTGGCCGGCATTTTTCGCTGTAGGCGACTTGCCTGAAACCCCGGATTTGATCGGTCTTCGGATTACCATTCCGTGGTCTACGAAGCAGGAGAGCGTAACCGGTTTCGATCTCGGATTATGGGCTCGTACGCAGTTCTTCGAGGGCTTTGCATTCAACGTTTTCAGAAATGACGTCAAGGATCAGCTTACCGGCGTTCAGGTTAGTCTTTACAACTCCGCCGCTCAGGCCGACGCGCTCGGACTTCAGGTCGGTCTTTGGAACGAAGTCGGTTCTATGAACGGTCTTCAGGTCGGTTTGGTCAATACCGTCGGCGCCATGGGCGGTTTTCAGGTCGGTGTCATCAATCGCGCTGAAGAGCTTTACGGTTTTCAGATCGGTGTCATCAATATAATTCGTGATGCCGAGATGCGTTTTTGTCCTGTAATCAACATTGGATTCTAAGTAATGCAAATTCGTCCTTTCGCGGCCTTGAGGCCGAACAAAGCGGATGCTGCAAAAGTCGCAGCCGTTCCTTATGATGTAGTCGACACCGCCGAGGCCAAGGCTCTCGCCGCCGGAAATACGAAGAGCTTTCTTCATGTTTCCCGCCCTGAGATCGATCTTCCCGAGGGGACTTCCTGTTCGTCGGACGAAGCGTACCGTCAGGCCCGAAAGGCTCTCGATGCGCTCGTAGCCGATGGAACTCTCGTCGAGGAAGGCGAGCGTAAGTTTTACGCCTACCGTCAGACGATGGGGTCTCATTCCCAGACCGGAATCGTCGCAACTTTCGATACGCAGGATTATCTCGCAGGCATTCTCAAGCAGCACGAGAAAACGCGCCGCGACAAGGAGGACGACCGCACCCGTCATATCGAGACGCTTGCCGCTCAGACGGGCCCCGCGTTCCTCACCTACCGCGACGACAAGGCTATCGACGAGATCGTCGAGGCGGCCTGCAGAAACGAGCCTCTCTATGATTTCGTCGCCGACGACGGCATCGGTCACACCGTTTGGGAAATCGCCGCCGGTTCAAGTTGTATGACCGACGAACTTCAGGAGCTTTTCGCCCGTGTCCCTGTCGCGTATATTGCCGACGGTCATCACCGTAGCGCCGCCGCTTCGCGTTACGCCAAGGATCATAATTTCGAGGGCGAGTCACGCTGGTTCATGGCGGTTATCTTCCCCGCGAGCCAGCTTAAGATTCTCGCGTACAACCGTCTTATCAAGGATCTCAACGGTCTTTCAGAATACGAGTTCATGTCCCGCGTAAGCGAGAATTTCACGATTGGTGAGAAGGGCGATCGCAACTGCCGTATGTATTTCAACGGCAAGTGGCTCGATCTTTCCTGGAGCATTCCCGAGGGAACCGACGTCGTCGGCTCGCTTGACGTAAGTTATCTTCAGGATAAGCTTCTCGCCCCCGTTCTCGGTATCGGAGACCCCCGCACTGATGAGCGCATTTCGTTCATGGGCGGCATCCGCGGCGATAAGGAGCTCGCTTCCAAAGTCGATTCGGGCGAAAACGCCGTCGCGTTCGCGATGGAGCCTGTTACGGTTGAGGAAATGATGTCCATTGCCGACGCCGGAGCGATTATGCCGCCCAAGTCGACATGGTTTGAGCCCAAGCTCCGTTCCGGACTTTTTGTTCATAAAGTCTGATGTCAAAATCAAAAGGTTTTTTTTCGCGCATCAAAGCGTATTTTCGTCTTCTTAAATCGAAGATGGTGCGCGAAAAAATGCCTGCATCCAGGATTGCCGCAGGTTGGGCGATCGGAATGTTTTACGGTTGTGTCATTCCATTCGGTTTTCAGTTGATTTTATCGATTCCAACGGCGATTCTAAGCAAGACTTCCAAAATTGGTGCGACATTCGGCACTTTTCTTACTAATCCTGTTACTATTTGGTTTCTTTATCCGATTCAATGTTATGCCGCCAATCGTCTCATCGGAGGCAATTTAACGTATGATGTAATATCCTCCGCTATGGGAAAAGTCATTGAGGCTAATGACTATGCTACACTTCTCTCTCTCGGTGCAGAACTCGTCGCTTCGTTTTTCCTTGGTGGATTTTTGTTGGCTGTCGTGTGCGTTCCACTTACGTTTTTCGGCGTAAGGGCGATGGTTTTGCGCTATCGCAAGATAAAGGAGAAATCACTTCCCGCGACGGAGGTCTGAAATGATTTCTCCCGAGACGATCGAACGGATTAAGGTTTTAATGTCAGACGCTTCGGTCTACGAGGAAGATCTTGACGAGAGTTTTATTTTAGGCGGTGGTCCAGGCGGTCAGAAAATTAACAAAACGTCCAATGTCGTCAGGCTCTTTCATGAGCCGAGCGGCTTGTCGGTAAGATGCGGCGAAACGCGCAGTCGTGAGACCAACCGATGGCTCGCCAGACGCCAGCTTGCGGAGCTCATTTTGGAACGTGAGAAGGGTGTTAAGTCTTTAGAGCGCCAGAAGCGCGAAAAGATCCGCCGTCAGAAACGCCGCCGCAGCCGTCGTCAGAAACAGCGCATGCTTGATGATAAACATGCACACTCGGAAAAGAAATCATTGCGTCGTATGAAGTTCGATTGACTTTTTTCCGCGAGAATTGCGCTTAAAATTCTTTTGAATAATCAATATGGTCATTGAACATCCATTCTGATATAATATCTCGATATTGCATATATGGTCTTTATTAATTCAGTTAAAAATAACGAACAGGAATAAAAAATGAAATTGTCTAAGAAAATGATTACGACGGTTCTCTCGGTCGCCACCGCTTTTTTAGCATCAGCGTCCAGCGCCGCCCCAAAGCGCGATAAGCCTCTTAAGGTTCTTGCCATCGGCAATTCGTTTTCTATCTGCGTTTTAGATGAGATGCCGAAGATCGCCGCCGATCTCGGCTGCCCCCTCGATTTCTGTTCGATGTACATTCCCGGCTGTACGCTTGATAGGCATGCCGCCAATCTGAAGAACCCCGACGATAACGCTTATCGGATTAACTGGAGCTACGTCTCGTGCAAAAGGGGCGACGAGCCGTTCAGGGACGCCTTGGCTCTGGTAAAAGGCAAGCATGGGGGCAAGCAGCATAGAAGCAACATTGAAAGAATGCTTAAGGCCGACAAGTGGGATGTCGTCACCATTCAGCAGGGCAGCCATAAGAGCTGGCAGGAGAAGTCTTACGAGCCTCACGGCACAAAGCTTATCAATATGATCAAGAAGTGCGCTCCGCAGGCTAAAATCTATGTTCAGCAGACGTGGTCATACACTCCGTGGGATAAGCGCCTTAGACTCTGGAAGATGACTCCCGATGAAATGTACGCGAAACTCGAAAAGGCCTACGCGAAATTCGCGAAGAGCCACGGACTTGAAATAATTCCGACCGGCGAGGCCGTTCAGCGTTACCGCAAAGGGCTTCCCGTAAAGTATACCGAAAAGTCCAATAACGACGTCGTCGGCTCCGCTGATTTCAAGAAGCTTTCAAAGCCCTCCGAGTGGTGGCCCGTTGGCGTCGAAAAGGAGACGGGGCTTTCGTGGCCGAGCGGCGACGTTTTTCATTTCAACTGGCAGGGCGAGTATCTTCAGGGACTCGTCTGGACGGCGATTCTCTTTGATGTCGATGTTACAAAGTGCAATTATTCGCCGAAGTATCTCAAGATCGACTCGCCCCAGGCCGTTCTGATGAAGAAGATCGCCAACGAATTAAGAAAGCGCTGATGATATATTTGAAGTCGTTTTAATTGAAATTTAAATTTAAAATAAAAGAAAGTAGGGAAAATAAAATGAAAAAGTCCATTAAATTCATGACGGCAGTTGTCGCGGCAGCAGCGGCGCTCGTTACCGTAAACTCCAACGCCGAAACCAAGCGCGAAAAGCCTCTCAAGGTTCTCGCTATCGGCAACTCATTCTCCATTTGCGTCGGCAAGGAGATGCCTAAGGTCGCAAGGGATCTCGGCTGTCCTCTCGATTTCTGCTCCCTTTATATCGGCGGATGTACGCTTGATAGGCATGCGGCTAATTTGAAGCACCCCGAGAAGAATTATTATCTTGTAACTTGGGATTATGTTTCATGCAAGAAGGGCGAGGAACCTTTCAAGGATCAGCTCGTTCTCAACAACAAAAAGCGTCCGTCCAGCAATATCGAAAGGATGCTTAAGGCCGACAAGTGGGATATCGTCACCGTTCAGCAGGGCAGCCACCAGAGCTGGCAGGAGAAGTCCTACGAGCCTCACGGTACAAAGCTTCTTGAGATGATCAAGAAGTGCGCTCCCCAGGCTAAGGTTTACGTCCAGCAGACGTGGTCTTATACGCCTTGGGACGGCCGCCTCGGCAAATGGGGCATCGACCAGAATCAGATGTTTGAGAAGCTTGAGGCCGCCTACGGCAAGTTTGCAGGGAATCATGATCTTGACGTCATTAAGATGGGTGAGGCCGTTCAGCGCTTCCGCAAGGAACTTCCCGTTAAGTATGTTAATGATGAAGGTAAGCCTTCCAATAAATATGATGTTGTCGGCGTAAACAAGTTCAAGACTCTTAAAGACGGCAAGGTTTGGCTTGACGGCGATGCCTTCCATCTGAATAGAAAGGGCGAATATCTCCAGGCTCTCGTTTGGACGGCTAAGCTTTTCAATGTCGACGTAACTGAGTGCAAGTACGTTCCGCAGTATCTTAAAGCCGCTCCCGATACCGTCAAGCTTATGCAGAAGATCGCCAACGAAGTTGCAAAGTAAGTTTTAGTCATGACACGGAAAGAATTCATTACCGGCGCGGCGGCTCTTTCGGCCGCCGGCGTTTTTGCGGACAGTCTTAATGTGGTTAAAGGCGATTCTCCCGAGCTCGCCGCTTCGAAGAAGTGGTTTAAAGAGGCCCAGTTCGGAATGATGGCCCATTGGGGTCTTTATTCGATTCTGGCGGGTGAGTGGGGCGGCAAGCGCTGCGGCTCGTATTCCGAATGGATACAGTGGGCGCGAAAGATCCCGAATAAGGAATATGCAAAACTCGCGACGGTTTTCAATCCGATTTTCTTCGATCCGAAGGATTGGATGAAGCGCGCTCGCGACGCGGGGATGAAGTATTTCGTCATGACGTCGAAGCACCACGACGGCTTTGCGATGTACCGCTCGAAAGTTTCGAAGTTTAATGTCGTCGATGCGACTCCTTTCAAGCGCGATATCGTTGAAGAACTCGCCGAAGCCTGCCGCGACGCGGGGCTTAAGTTCGGGCTTTACTATTCCCAGGACGTCGACTGGAGCGAGCCAAACGGCGGCGG
The DNA here is from genome assembly GCA_045656225.1 of Kiritimatiellia bacterium. Taxonomy (GTDB): domain Bacteria; phylum Verrucomicrobiota; class Kiritimatiellia; order RFP12; family UBA1067; genus UBA1067. The sequence goes on from JAZOQU010000056.1 coordinate 46,214, forward strand.
ACTTTTCCGCAAGCATCACATGAAGTCCGAGCCGCGCGTCTGGGGCAACAATTGGGATTTCGGCCACATAAAGAAAGAGGACTACAATTTCGAGGAGTACCTCCAATCGAAATCCGTTCCACAGGTCAAGGAGATTCTCACGCAGTACGGCGACCTGTGCCTTATCTGGTTCGATGTTCCCATGACTTCAACCCTGGAGCAGTCGACGATGTTCCGCGATCTCGTAAGGAAGTATCAGCCGGGCTGTCTTATCAACGGCCGCATAGGCAACAAGATGGGCGATTACCATACGCCAACCGATAACGCTCTTGCCGAAAACACGAAGAAGGATGAGCTTTACGAAATGGTCGGAACGATGAACAATTCATGGGGTTATCATCCGACCGATACGGATTACAAATCGCTTGAAACGATTCTCGGCTTTAAAAACAAGTCGAAGGAGATAGGTTCGAACTATATGCTCAATATAGGCCCCGATCATCTCGGCCGCATACCCGCTCCGGGAATAAAGATTCTTGATGGCCTGTATAGAACTGAAAACAAGATTTAAGAACAAGGAGAATTTCAAATGTCGGCATTGGATAAAATCGCATCTCATCAGGATCAGTATTCCTGCAAGGTTGATACTCTTGGCGAGTGCAAAATAGTTTCACCGGTCCACCATCACGAGTTTATTCGTGAAGGCGAGCGTATTTTCGTTTCTGAAGAAGAAGCGTATATGAAGGAGATGGAGAAGAAACTCGGCCATCTCCCGACCTTCGAGCGCGCGGGGCCGCTGCCTAAAATTTTTCACGATCCGAACTGGACGCGTGTCGGCATCGTTACGGCCGGCGGTCTCTGCCCTGGGCTTAATAACGTGATTAAGGGCCTCGTCGAGATTCTCTCCTTCGATTACGGCGTCAAGAACATTTTCGGCATTCGTTTCGGTTATGCCGGGCTTAATCCCGATTTCGGATATCAGCCCGTGATGCTCAATCCCGACACAGTCGATACGATTCACGAGCTCGGCGGAACGATTCTCGGCTCCAGCCGCGGTCAGCAGCCTACAGATATCATCGTTGATACGCTTGTGAGGATGAATATCAATATTCTCTTCTGCGTCGGCGGCGACGGCTCTCTGAGGTGCGCCCGCGAAGTCGCGGAGGAATGCTTGAAGCGCAATCTCAAGATTTCGGTAGTCGGCATTCCGAAGACGATCGATAACGATCTTCAGTTCGTCGGCCGTTCGTTCGGCTTTGAAACCGCCGTCGCCGAGGCCGCTAACGTGATTAGAAACGCGCATGTCGAGGCGAAGGGCACCTCGGGCGGCATCGGTCTTGTAAAACTGATGGGTCGCGACTCCGGCTTTATCGCGGCGTACGCGTCGACCGCCAATCCCGTAGTGAACTTCTGCCTCGTTCCCGAGATGGCCTTCGAGCTTGAGGGTCCGCGCGGACTTTTGACGGCGCTTGAAAACCGTTTCAAGGCGGGTAAGACTCATGCTGTAATCGTCGTCGCCGAAGGCGCCGGCCAGGATCTTATCCTCGGCGAGCCCGAGCGTCGCGACGCCAGCGGCAATATCCTCAAGAAAGATATCGGAGAATTTCTTAAGCAGAAGATTTCGGCGCATTTCAAGGAGAAGGGCGTTGTGAGCTCGGTCAAGTATTTCGATCCGAGCTATACGATCCGTTCCGTCCCCGCACGCGGCACGGACGCGATCCGCTGCTATATGCTCGCGCGCAACGCCGTCCACGCCGCTATGGCGGGTCGCACGAACTGCGTCGTCGGCAATCTCGGCGAGAGCTATGCGCTTGTCCCGATCAAGCTCGCGACGATCGAGCGTCAGAAGATTTCGCTTAAGAGCGACCTCTGGCGCAGCGTCATGGACGCTACGGGTCAGGAGTTTTACATCTCTCCGACCGACAGACAGTCCAAGGTTCCCGTCTATATGGCGCCATAAAAAAAATAAAATTCCCCATTGACATTCAGCGCAGAATATGAGATAATACTTCTCGTTTTCAACACATGGGGATATAGCTCAGTTGGTAGAGCGTCTCAATGGCATTGAGAAGGTCAGCGGTTCGAATCCGCTATGCTCCACTTAATCTCAGAAACCGAATCGGAAAACAATCTGGTTCGGTTTTTGCTTTGCATTGATTTTCAACACCATCGCGCGCTTAGGCATTGCACGTTCGCAAGCCCCGCCACCGCCCCTCCGGGCGCAAAACGGCTCCAAAAGGTCAAAAAGCCTAAGCACGCCTAAGCTCCTTTTTCTAAGCTCGAACGCCTTTTAGGGTCACTAAAGATGCTTCGAATCTACAATCCGCTGATTCTGTGAGCTTAGGCAGTTTTGAGCAGATTGCAACTCTGCGACAAGCAAAGATGTTTCGAACTGGCAAGCTACACAGAATCAGATGTTTAAGTTCCCTTTTTGAGCGAGTGACAACCTAAAAAGAAATATCGCTTGCAAGGGGATAAAAAGACACTTGCAAGCGATGGATGA
>JAZOQU010000057.1:0-52710 GCA_045656225.1 Kiritimatiellia bacterium
TAAGTTTTCAACTTACAGCTTTTTGCTGGTGGCCATAGAGGAGAAGAAATACCTGTTCCCATTCCGAACACAGAAGTCAAGCTCTCCATCGCCGAGGGTAGTGCGGGACTCGCCCGTGCGAGAGTAGGACGCCGCCAGCTTATATTTGCGCCCATAGCTCAACTGGATAGAGTATCAGACTACGAATCTGAGGGTTGCAGGTTCGACTCCTGCTGGGCGCGCCATTTAAATCCCGGGTCAAGGGATTTCCAGATTGCGGGGTGGAGCAGCCTGGTAGCTCGTCAGGCTCATAACCTGAAGGTCGTTGGTTCAAATCCAGCCCCCGCTACCAAATTCGTGAGTATCTGGATCACGACACGTCGGGGCGTAGCGCAGCCTGGTAGCGCGTTTGCTTGGGGTGCAAAAGGTCACGAGTTCAAATCTCGTCGCTCCGACCATTTTTGCTGCGTCCGATACAACATAAAGTTGTCAGACGTGATTGAAGGTTAGTTGCAGATATGATATAATGTCTGTCAACCAACTTACGAAGGTGGGATGGCCGAGCGGTTAGGTCGCGGACTGCAAATCCGCTTACAGCGGTTCAACTCCGCTTCCCACCTCCATTTTTTTTATAATCTTCTTTCGACGATAAGATAATATGCTGTCGTCATACTTATGAAAGATGCGCTTGAAATCTTCGCATCTCGTATTGTTCACCCCACCTTTTTTTCAGGCGGGAGCGTTGGGTTGCCGTCTCTTACGGGTTCGGCCGACGCGTTTCTCGCGCTTTCTCTCGCTGCGGCTTTTCAGCCGCGGGTCGTCGTTGCGGTTACGGAAGGCCTTCCTGCCGCTGACAGACTCTTCGATGATTTAACCCTGCTTGCAGCATCGCGTGATATTGCGCCTTCGGCATATCAGGTCCGCATCGCGGAATTTCCTCCTCTCGTTCAAGGCGACAAGTCGTCTTTAGGAACGCGCTCGAAAACTCTTGCCGCGCTCAAGGCCTGGTCCTTGAATCCGTATCCGCTCGTGATTGTAGCTCCGTTCGTCTCGCTTGCGCGGCCCGTGGCGTCCTCGACGCTGCCTTCTTTTCGTCTTGTCGAAGGAGTTTCGAAATTTTCTGAAGTCGTTTCAAAAATCGCCGCGCTCGGCTACGACCGGATCGGCATGGTTGAGAAGGAGGGTGACTGGTCTCAACGCGGCGGAATCGTTGATATCTGGAGCCCCGGCGACGAGTTTCCCGTACGATGCGAGTTTTTTGGCGAGGATCTTGAAAGCATCAGGACGTTCAACGCCGCGACGCAGCGCTCTCTTGAGAGGATTCAGTCGGTTGAAATCATTTCAGCGAAAGAAGATCCGGACTTACACGACGATCTCGCATATTTGACGGATTTCATTCCGTCCGGTTCGGCAGCTCTCGCGCTCGATCATAACGCCTACGATGCTGAGCGGTTTATCAAGAATGTATTTCTCAGGGTCTACACTGGAGAGCCTGTCCCACGCGACACGGTGTCGGCCGATTTTCAGACGGTGCCGCTACCTGGATTCGGCGAGTTGGATATCGCAGAGGCTCATCATCCCGAGCTGTTCGATGCGGCGCGCGCGCGACTTCAGCGCTATCTGAAATCTGCCGAGAAGTCCGGGGAGCGAATCGTATCTTTAGATGCGCTTTCGGGCGGGTTTGAGATCCCTCCTTCGGATGGGTTCAGTGGTCTTGTTGTGGTGACGAAGGCCGACAGAGTTTTTACCAAGCGTAAGGCTCGCGTCAAAAAGGCCTCTGCCCCGCAAGGTGCGCGTCTTAGCGATTTTGACGATCTTGAACCGGGTGAGTACGTCGTTCATCTCGAGTACGGCGTCGGGCGGTTCGTCGGTTCGTCGGAAATTCTGATGGACGGAAAACGGACTGAGGTTTTTACGATTGAATACGACGAGGGGGCGATACTTCATGTCAACGCTTCACAGGCCCATCTTCTTTCCAGGTACGTCGGCGTCAAGGGGCAGGAAGTAAGACTCCATAGGCTGGACGGAAAACGCTGGAATAAAGACAAGCTCGACGCCCAGAAGGCCGTCGCCGATCTGGCCGCGGCGCTTCTGAGAACCCAGGCAGAGCGCGAAACGGCCCCGGGGTTTGCGTACGATATCAACTGTGAAGGCCGGGAGACGTTCGATGCGGCGTTTCCGTACGAGGAGACGAACGATCAGCTCGCCGCAATCAAGGCGATCGAAGAGGATCTTTCCTCGACGAAGCCGATGGACCGCCTGATTTGCGGTGACGCAGGCTACGGTAAGACGGAGGTTGCGATGCGTGCGGCATACATCGTCGCACTCAATGGAAAGCAGACGGCAGTTCTCGCGCCGACGACGGTTTTGGCCGAGCAGCATTTCGAGACGTTCACCTCGCGCTTCGACGGAACACCGGTCAGAATCGAATCCGTTTCGCGTTTTCAGAGCGGGAAGATACACGAGGGGACTTTCGAGCGGCTTAAAACGGGCGCCTGCGACATTGTCATCGGAACCCACGCCATTCTTTCGTCGAAAATAAGATTCAAGGATCTCGGTCTTATCATAATCGACGAGGAGCAGCGCTTCGGCGTAAGGCATAAGGAGTTTTTGAAGCGCTTGAGAGCGACTGCGGACGTTCTTACGTTGTCGGCGACGCCGATACCGAGGACTCTTTATATGTCTATGACGGGCGCGAGGGATCTGTCGCTTTTGAGTTCTCCTCCGCGCGAGCGCGTCGCGGTCGAAACCGTTGTCGTGCGCGACAGTGATATGATCGTCAGAAGCGCGATCGAGGCGGAGCTCGCGCGCGGCGGACAGGTGTTCTTTCTCCACAACCGCGTAACGACGATGGGCAAGGTTGAAAAACGTCTTCGGGAGATATGCCCCAAAATCCGCGTCGTCGTCGCGCACGGACAGATGGATTCCAAAACGCTCGCGCGCAAGATGCGCGCGTTCGAACGCGGGGAATACGATCTTCTTCTCTCGACGACGATAATTGAATCCGGAATCGATATCCCGAGGGCCAACACGATCCTTGTATCGGACGCTCAGACGTTCGGGCTTGCCGACCTTTATCAGCTGAGGGGACGCGTAGGGCGCTCGTCCGTTCAGGGACGCGCGATTTTCCTTCTGCCCGGGGTCGGGTCCGTCGATTCGGACGCGCGCGAAAGACTCGCGGCGCTTAAGCGTCACGGCGGTCTGGGCGGCGGTTTTGCGCTCGCGGTGCGCGATCTCGAGCTCCGCGGCGCTGGGAATCTTTTAGGTTCGGAGCAGTCTGGTCATATAGCGGCGGTCGGTTTCACCCTTTACTGCCAGCTTCTCAAGCGTACGGTGGCGATGCTGAAAGGCGAGAAGCCCAATGATGTCGTAGATGTGAAATTAAACCTGGATTTCATTGTTTTTTCGCCGTCTTCGGAAGATTCCGGGTCGGTTGCGGCGCTGCCGTACGATTACATCGAGGAGGATTCGCAGCGCATGGGCTTTATGAAGCGTCTTGCCGAGGCAGCTGATGTGCGAGATGTAAAATCGATAAAAAAAGAGCTTGCAGACCGTTTCGGTCGACTGCCTTCCGCCGCCCAAAGACTTGTGAAGCTTGCTGAACTGCGTATTCTTGCCGCGCAAAAGGGTGTAAATCTTATACGCGTTGCGAAAGATCGCGCATTTATTTACAAGGTGAATTCAGCGGATGTCGCACTTGTTGAAGATGTTAAATCCTCTTGTCCGGATGGTAAGATACGTGAAATATTTGAAATACTTAATCGCGTGAATATTTGCAGTTAAATTCTGAAGGCGTTGAGTTTGCGAAATCAAAAGTGTATAATATAAAACCCTGTCTGTTGAAGAGAATAATATAATTTTATTTTACGTGATGAAGAAAAACGAAATTACGTTTACGGCTGTTCTGCTCGGCATTATCATTTCAGTTGTATTTGGTGCGGCGAATGCTTATTTGGGACTGCGAGTCGGTCTTACGGTTTCTGCGTCAATTCCCGCTGCAGTGATTTCGATGGGTGTTCTTAGGATTGTTTTGAGGCGAGATTCGATTCTTGAGAATAATATTGTCCAAACGATCGGCTCGGCGGGAGAGTCATTGGTGGCGGGTGCCATTTTTACAATGCCTGCACTTTATCTGTGGGCGGAAGAAGGAGTGTGCCTTCCGCCGGGATTTTTTCAGCTTACTGTAATTGCTCTTTTGGGCGGCATTTTAGGTGTTTTGCTGATGATTCCGGCGCGAAAGCCGCTTATTGTAGACGAGGATAAGACCTTGCCTTTTCCTGAAGCGCGTGCCTGCGCTGCAGTTTTACGCGCAGGGGAGAAGGGGTCTGGACAGGCCCGCGACGTCTTTATGGGACTTGGCCTGGCGGCTCTTATAAAGTTCGTAACGGATTTCTTTAAATTGATTCCGGCGGCTGTATCGTTCCCCATAAGACGGTTGCGCGGCGAATTCGGGTTTGAACTTTCCACGGCGCTTCTTGGCGTAGGATATATTGTCGGAACCAGGGTTTCGACTCTTGTATTTGCCGGATCTTTTTTAGGATGGTTGATTCTTATTCCGTTATTTTCATTCTTCTATGAGCCCGCGGCCAAGGCCTATCTTGAAGGCGGTGCTGTAGCGGTCTGGAAAGATTATGTCAGATATGTCGGTGCCGGAGCGATAGCGGCGGGAGGCTTTATTTCTCTCGTTAAAACATTGCCGACGTTTTTTAGAGCATTTTCACGAACCGTTTCGTCCTCGTGCTCCGGCGACGATACCGGGGATATTCCCATTAAACGTGTTGCGGTCGGCGTGTTGGCTGTTATTCTTCTCATAGCGCTCGTTCCTCAGGTGCCGGTAGGCATCTGGGGCGCTTTGCTGATTGCGCTTTTCGGTTTTTTCTTCGCGATCGTTTCGGCACGCATGGTGGGACTGGTAGGATGTTCCAACAATCCTGTTTCGGGTATGACGATAGCAACGCTCGTCGTTTCGGCTTTCGCTCTTAAAACCTGCGGTGTTGCGGGGGCCGCAGGAATGGTTTCTGCAATAGCGATAGGAAGCATGGTATGCATTATCGCGGCTTTGGCCGGCGATATGTCTCAGGATTTGAAGACCGGCTGGCTTATCGGAGCTACGCCCTGGAAGCAGCAGATTTGTGAATTTGTTGGTATCGGCGTCGCAGCCTTTACGGTGTCGGGTGTTCTGCTGCTTCTGCATGAGGCCTGGGGTTTCGGCAGCAAGGAGATTTCCGCTCCTCAGGCGATGCTTATGAAGTCCGTCACAGAAGGTATTATGGGCGGAACCTTACCCTGGGGGCTATTGTTAATCGGAGTCGGGATCGCTATCGTTATCGCGTTGTGCCGTTTGCCGGTGATGCCTTGCGCTTTAGGCATATATCTGCCGATAAACTTAAATGCGACTATTTTCGCCGGCGGATTGCTGAGATGTCTAACGGACCGCTTCAGACCGGCAATTTCTCCCAAAATTACGCTTCTGTCGGCTGGACTGATAGCGGGTGAAAGTCTGTGCGGAATATTGCTTGCGATACTCGCCGTTCTTGCGTAGCCGTATGTCGAGGAGGCGGCAGCGAAAAGCTTACGGCTCCTTTAATGTTAACTTAAACTGTCGCAATACATTCAATTTCGACTTTGACGTCTTTGGGAAGACGTGCAACTTCGACGCAACTTCTTGCAGGACGAGTCTGACCGAACATTTCAGCGTAAACCCCGTTAAGCGCCACAAAGTCATTCATATCTTTGATGAATACGGTAGTCTTAACGACATTTGCGAGAGACGAACCGGATGCTTCGAGAACATTCTTTAAATTAGTTATCACCTGACGGGTCTGATCCTCAATGGTGACGGTTTCAATAGAATTAGTCGCCGGATTGATTGGAATTTGACCGGAGCAGAAAACAAAATTGCCTGCCTTGATAGCTTGACTGTAGGGACCAAGCGCCTTCGGCGCATTTTCGGAAGAAACCGTCTCGATCATCATAAGCACCTTTAAATAAAAAATGGAGCCAGGCACAGGAGTCGAACCCGCAACCCTCTCATTACAAATGAGATGCACTGCCAATTGTGCTAGCCTGGCTCAAAAAAACGATTGACATTATACCATATCTCAGACGGTTTATCAAGCGCTCAGGGATCTCGAATTTAAGTTCGCGGTTTCTTTTATTTCGGGAATTTTATATCCATTGTAAACGTCAATAGCTGGACTCGTCCATGCCGCAATCGTCAGTCTGCACAAGTACAGCATACGTTAACGTTTAAAAGAAATAAAGCGGTCGTGCTAAAACTTCAATTTATCGCCTGACTTGTCGAGTTTGACGCGGATGCGCGCTTTTGCCTTGCCGGAGAGTACCATGTCGGCAAGAGGATCTTCAAGATATTCCTGGACGATTCTCCTTAACGGTCTTGCTCCAAGAGCGCTGTCGTAACCTTTTTCAACAAGGAAGTTCGCCGCCTTTGGATCGAGCGAAAGCGAAATGTGAGCGTCTTTGAGACGGTCACATAACTTGGCGAGCTCAAGATCGAGAATCTTGATAAGATCGTTCTTCTCAAGCTTTTTGAACACGACCGTTTCGTCGAAACGGTTAAGAAGCTCAGGACGGAAAGTCTTTTTCGCTTCATCAATGAGCTTCTCTTTGAGAACATCGTAATTATTCCCGCTCGTCTGAGTCGCGAAACCGAGCGAATGGCCTTCACGCGCAAAATCAAACCCGAGATTCGCCGTACAGATTATGATCGTATTCCTAAAGTCGATTACGCGACCCTGTCCGTCGGTCAACCGACCATCGTCGAGAATCTGCAAAAGCATATTGCAGACATCACCGTTCGCCTTCTCGAATTCGTCGAAGAGGACGACGGAATAAGGTCTGCGGCGCACCTTCTCTGTAAGCTGACCGCCCTCATCGTATCCGACATATCCGGGAGGCGCACCGACGAGACGCGACGAGGAATACTTCTCCTGAAATTCGCTCATATCAAGAGTGATAAGAGCCTTGTCGTCTCCGTAAACTTTCTCGGCAAGCATCTTCGCGAGATGGGTTTTACCGACGCCTGTCGGACCTAAGAAAAGGAAACTTCCGATCGGTCTTTTAGGATCTGAGAGAAACGCGCGCGAACGTCTCAACGCGCGCGAAATCGCATTGATCGCGCTTTCCTGGCCGACAACGACCGAACCGAGAGACTTCTCCATTCCGAGCAGCTTCTCGGCAGTCGTAGCGTTCATCTTTTCAACGGGGACACCGCTCATCGAAGAGACCGTTTGCGCCAGATCATTCTCGGAAACTTCAAGAACTTCCTCTGAATGGTTTTCGCGCCATTTCGCAAGCGCCTTTGCAAACTCGGCCGACGCCTCCTTTATCGCATCGCGATAGTTAGCCGCCGTATCAAAATCGCCTTCCTTAACGGCGACATCCTTCTTGCCGCGCAATGTATCGATTTTCTCCTGGCGCTCAACAAGACTCTTAGGACGCGCACTCGCCGCCGAGCGCAATCTCGCGCCGGTCTCGTCAATCGCGTCGATAGCCTTGTCGGGCAGCTGCCGCGAAGGCATATAGCGCGTGGTAAGTTCAACGGCCGCCCTCAAAGCATCCTCGGTAAATCTTACGCCGTGATGTTCTTCATACTTCGAGGAGATTCCTTTTAAAATATCAATCGTATCTGCAACAGTCGGCTCATCAACCTGAACCGGCTGGAAACGGCGCTCGAGCGCGGCATCTTTCTCTATCGACTTATGATATTCTTTCAGAGTCGTCGCACCGACGCACTGCAGTTCGCCGCGGGCGAGAGCGGGTTTTAAAATGTTCGCCGCGTCCATCGCACCTTCGGAGCCGCCGGCACCTACCATCGTGTGAATCTCATCAAGAAAGAGGATTATATCCCCGCTTCGAGATGTTTCGTCGATAATCTTTTTGAGACGTTCCTCGAACTGTCCGCGATACTGCGTGCCGGCGACGACTCGCGCCATATCAAGAGCTACGACACGCTTCGACTGCATCTTCTCGGGAACTTCGCCGCGATGAATCGCCTGCGCGAGACCCTCGACGACGGCTGTCTTTCCAACACCGGCCTCGCCGATTAAAACAGCATTGTTCTTAGATCTGCGGGAGAGAATCTGGATTATACGTTTAAGTTCCTTCGTACGTCCGATAACAGGATCGAGTTTGTTGAGCCTCGCAAGCTCCGTCAGATCGCGACCGAATGCATTGACGGTAGGAGTCTTAACCGGCTTGTGCTTAGGCTCTTGAGAAATCTCCTCTTCTTCACCTTCACTTTCGCCTCGAACTTCCCCTTCGCCGTCGCCTTGACCGTCTCCTCCGTTTAATCCCCCCTGAGTTCCCGCCGCCATAAAATTATCAAGCGTCACGCCGGCGTTAAAAAGAAGCTGAGCTGCGGCGTTCTCGCCTTCGCGAAGCATCGCGGCGACAAGATTCACCGTATCGACGGCGTTGCCCTTGCCGGCGAGCATTTCAGCTATCTGGAGAACCTTACGCGTCCTCGCCGTGAGCGGCAGGGCGCCACGCTGCAAAAGCGCGTCGGACGGAGAGGCGATCATCGTCTTCATCGACTCGGAAAGCTCATCCAGTTTAAGGTCGAGTTTTTCGAATCTCGCGCATGCCTGACATTTTGGAATCGCCAGAATCGAAAGCAGGATATGCTCACATCCGACATGATCGTGACCGAGCTGCCTGGCGCAACTCTGCGACGCGTTAAGCGCATCAAGCGCATTTTTAGAAAACATCACATTCACAGAAATCTACCCTCCGCGCTGTCGTTGATGACAACGTCTTCAAAACGGCTGTTCATATCATCAGCGCGCGCAGCATCGATTTTATCGCGTTGACGCTGATCCAGCGTATCTTCCCTGTTGTAAATATCGATTGACGCAATAAGCGACTCGATCCCTCTTAACGTTATCCCGTCCAGCATCTTCTCCATCGCCGCCAATCTGAGGGGCGAAAGCAGATCGAACAATTCTCCCGAAGACAAGAGTCTGGCGTTCTTCAAAATAGCAAGAGCGCGGCAAAGCGAATCGCCGAAAACCCGCGGCATCTCCTCAAAGAGTCGAATCCTCGCGTTAAACTCCTGCGCTATGATTTCATCACGCACGCGCTCGGCGCGCTCGGCGTTGCCGGAATACTTGAGCTTATAAACGTGACCTGCCTCGTTCACGCCGTCAATCTGGTAGCCGGCAAGATCCATATCAAGCGCATGAAGAGCGCGGCGGACGGGCTCGATTTCACCGATCAGAAAAAGACCTTCAAGCTGAAGCCCCTCAGCTACACACAAGCGCTTATCAACGCCCTTCAATGAAAGACTGATCATCTCAGGCGTTTTTTCCTTCATTGCCTTCGCGGCCTTGTCGATACCGGAGACGACTCCGCTCATAGCGTTCATAATCGCTTCAATAATCTGAGGCGGCGGTTCATCGCCGCCGATCTGGGTAACAGACATTGAGACGCCCGGCGGTAATGTAGGCATCTTTCGGGTACGCTGGCTCTTTTTCTGACGACGCAGTCTCTCCGCCTTCGCGCAATCGCGGCAGACGTACAATTCATCTTCGACGCCGTCGCGCATTATCTGAATCGCGCTCTCGGCATCCTTCTCATGACACATTTCACATTTCATCGCCGTAAATTATATCATATTTCTTATTTCATTTTACTCTATAGGTTAGATCAAATCCGCGAGAATTGAATCGCAAACCTCGAAGCCTCGTTCCGTTAACCGGTAAACGAGGTTTTCTTTTCCCAAAAGACCCTCTTCAACAAACCTGTCAAGTTTCTCTATCCAATGGGGACAGTCCCCCGCATCAAGTCCTCTTGCTGTCCTCAAACTGAATATTTTTCGCTCTTTAAAATCAAATTCTTCACTTACCGTCTCCACTTCGGGGGATTGTCCCCATTGAGGGAATATGGAAGATAGTTTAACATTAGGGGTCTGTCCCCACCAGTTGCGTGTGCGCTTTAGTCCTATTCTGCCATGGGCTCCTATCCCAAGACCGTAATAATCCTCGCCGCTCCATGTTGCCATGTTGTGACGACATTCGTACCCGGGGGCGGAATAATTTGAGATTTCGTAGCGTTTTAGGCCTGCGTTCTTTAAAAAGTGCGATATAAAAGATAACTCATCCATGATTTCCTCATCGCTATACATCTTAAGGGGGCTTGTTTGCGTTTGGGTGAGCTTAAAAAGGGCGCTGTTTTCTTCAAGAATCAGAGAGTAGGCTGAACAATGCTTAAGATTCCAGGTTGTGAGGCGGTTTAAGCGAGGGGATTCTCTCCATGAGTCTCCCGGGTAGCCGATGATTAAGTCTATGCCGGCATTATCGAAGTATTCTTTTATCAGACGGAACGCTCTTTCGGCTTCATTGAGCGTGTAGCCTCGGCGCATGTGTCTGAGAACGTCATCGTTAAGAGATTGTAGTCCCATCGAGATTCTGTTTACTCCGCCGTCTTTTAAAACTTGAAGCGTTTCTTCCGTTACGTCAAGAGGGTGTAGTTCAACAGAAAACTCTGTGTCTTTGTTAATTAGGGGATTTAGGACCTTAAAAAGAGGCCTTAAGTCACAAAGGGCCGGTGAGCCGCCGCCGAAGTAGACGGTAGAGAGGGAAGATGGAAGGGAAATGAGGTAGGAGATTGAGCGGGTGAGGCTGTTTACGTACGCCTCACGGTCGGCGGGCGATACTCCCGCTTTTGAATATAGCGCACAGTATGTGCACTTTCCCCTGCAGAAAGGAAAGTGCACATAGAGGTTCTTTACCGCTTCGCCCATTTTTTCAGAGCGTCAACCTTGTCGAGCTTCTCCCACGGGAATTTCGTGTTGCCGAAGTGGCCGTATGCGGCCGTGTCGACATACTTCCATCCTTTCGGATTTTTAAGTCCGAGTTCCTTGATGAGGGCGTACGGTCTAAAGTCGAAAATCTTGCCGCTTGCGAGCATTTTCTCGATTTCGGCGTTCGTAACGCCGTGATTCGTCTTAAATGTCTTTACGCAGAAGCTGACGGGTTTGTCGATGCCGATCGCGTAGGCGACCTGAATCTGGCAGCGGTCGGCAAGACCGGCGGCAACGATGTTTTTCGCCGCATATCTCGCGTAGTACGCCGCAGAGCGGTCGACCTTCGAAGGGTCCTTCCCGGAGAAAGCTCCGCCGCCGTGCGCGGCCATGCCGCCGTAGGTGTCGACGATGATTTTGCGACCGGTAAGACCGGAGTCCCCGCATGGTCCGCCGACAACGAATTTACCTGTCGGATTGATGAAGAATTTCGTTTTGGGCGTAAGAAGACCCGTTTTAACGAGATATTCTTCGGCGAGTCTTCGAATCTCATCGTAATGGGATTTTGTCGCGCCTTCTTCGGTTGTCTGGTGAGAGATGACAACGGTGTCGATCGCTACGGGGCGACCGTTCTCGTAGACGACTGAAAGCTGACTTTTAGAGTCGGGTCTGAGCCAGGAATATTTTTTATCCTTCTTCCTCAGGCGCGCGAACATCTTAAGAAGCTCGTGAGAGTAGACGATCGGCGCGGGCATAAGACTCTTTGTCTCGTTTGTCGCATAGCCGAACATCATCCCCTGATCGCCTGCGCCCTGTTTTTCTTTTGACTTTCTGTTTACGCCCTGGGCGATATCGGGGGATTGGCCGTGGAGATAGTTCAGATAACTGAAATTGGAAGCCGCGAAATTTTCCTCGGGGATCGTGTAGCCGATTCTTTTAACTATATCGCGGGCGATTTTCTCGACGTTGATCGATGCAAAATCCTTAGTTGTAATTTCGCCGAGATTTATTACGACGTTCGGTCCGACGGATGTTTCGCAGGCGACTCGCGCATCGGGGTCTTTTTTGATGCAGGCGTCCAAGATGGCGTCGGAAATCTGATCGGCGACTTTGTCGGGATGTCCTTCAGAAACGGATTCCGACGTGAAAACGTGGTTGTGTGCGGTTTTTTTCATTTTTCATTCCCTGTAGACTCAGCTTGTGTCACACCTTTTAGCTGTTTCTTTGCAAAAGGTCACAGACTGAAATGATTATCGCAATAGTATATCACAATTTGATATAATATCAACGTCATGAGAGAAGAACAAGTTAACTTAATTGTACAGGGTCTTAAGGATCGTAAAGGTACGGACGTCAAGGTATACGACATGCGCGGCAAGTCCCAGCTCGCCGATTTCTTCGTTGTCGCTACAGGTGCCGCCGCTCCTCATCTTAAAGCGCTTATCGCCGAGACTCAAGCCGTAATGAAGAACGCGGGCGTTCAGAGCTACCGCACTTCGGGTGATCCCGAATCGGGTTGGATTGTGGTCGACTATATCGATGTCGTCGTCCACGTCTTCTCGCCAGAGGCCCGCGCATATTACGCTCTTGAGAGACTCTGGAGTTGAGGCGTTGTCATAAAATGTGAGATGTCGATAATTCCCCGATGAGTGCCGAAAATTTCAGCGAAAAACTTCCGTTGTGCAAGGTGTTGCCTCATGCGGAGCCGATGATATTGCTGTCGGATTACGATCCGCCCGCGGATTGTCACTCTGTGACGGCGTATGTCGCTATTGATGAAACCTCCGCGTTTTACGAGACCGCACTCGGAGGAGTGCCTAACTGCGTGGCCCTTGAGTATATGGCACAGTCGATGGCGCTCGCCACGGGGCTTAAACGTCTGCGGGAGGGATTGCCCCCGCAGATAGGATTTATTCTGGGTTCGCGACGGTTGGAGATTGACATCCCTGTTTTTAAGCTGGGTTCGCGATATCGTATTGAGGTGACCTGCACATACAGCGATGAATCATTCGGATCGTTCGATTGTAGGATTTTTAATGCCGAAGGCGGAGATGTAGCCCGCGGGTTGCTTACCGCATTTCAGCCTGGCGGTGAGATGACTTCTGAAAGGTTGGATGAATATAAATGAATAAAATCCTTGTTACAGGTTCGAGCAGAGGTATCGGCAGAGCGATAGCCGTTGAGCTTGCGAAAGCCGGGTATGATCCGGTGATTCACTGTGTCAAGTCGTTGGATTCCGCCAAGGCTGTCGCTGATGAGGTCAAATCGTTTGGAGCGAGCGGAGATGTTCTTTGCTTTGATGTCGCCGACCGCGAGGCTGTCGCGGCGGCTCTCGGCGATTATATCGAGAGGAACGGTTTGTTTTACGGTGTTGTCCTCAATGCGGGGATAACCGCGGATAATGTTTTTCCCGCGATGGAGGATGACGAGTGGGATCGTGTGATCCGGACGGATCTTGACGGATTTTACAATGTTCTCAAGCCGATAGTGCTTCCAATGGTTCAGGCTCATATCCGCGGGCGTATCGTCGTCATCTCGTCGGTTTCCGGTGTGGTCGGAAACCGGGGTCAGACGAATTATGCCGCAGCCAAGGCCGGCGTGATAGGGGCTGCCAAATCGCTCGCGGTCGAGTTGGCCCGTCGCGGAATAACAGTCAACTGCGTTGCGCCGGGAGTGATTGAAACTGATATGATCGAAGGTATATTCGCAGACGAGGCGATGAAGGCAATTCCCATGCGCCGGTTCGGAAAGCCCGCAGAAGTCGCTTCGCTTGTAAGGTTTCTTGTTTCTGAGGAGTCTTCGTACATTACACGGCAGGTAATTCAGGTTAACGGAGGTATGTTCTGATGCGGCGGGTTGTTGTAACGGGGCGCGGTATTGTAAGTTCTCTCGGACATACGGTCGATGATGCGTTTGCCCGCCTCAATAAAACTGAGAATTGCGTGGAGATTTCTGAAGAACTCAAGCGGTTTTCGGGACTTCAGACATGTCTTTGGGCTCCATGCGGTTTCGTCAACCCGCCCGAGTATACGCGAAAAGTGATAAGAACCATGAGTCCGGTTTCGATACTGGCGCTTAACGCGACGGAACAGGCCTTAAAGGAGTCGGGTCTCTACGGTGATGAGTTCGTCAAAAGCGGCCGACTTGGAATCGCCTACGGTTCATGTTCCGGCGGGGTCGGCGCATGTGCCGATTTTGTTACGGTTCTTCAGAATCGCGAAGTGCGGAACGTTACAAGCTCAACATACATCAAAATGATGCCCCAAACGACCGCGGTTAATCTTTCGGTTCATTTTGGCACTACGGGCAGACTTCTTCCCACCTGTACGGCGTGCACTTCCGGATCCCTCGCCATCGGCGAAGCGTACGAGGCGATCGCTTTCGGCAAACAGGATGTGATGATTGCGGGCGGTGCGGAGGAATTCAGCGTTACTCAGGTTGCGGTTTTTGATACGCTTTTCGCGACCTCGCGCCAGAATGAGACTCCTTCGATATCCCCGCGCGCATATGACCGCGACCGCGACGGTCTTGTGGTCGGCGACGGCGCCGCGACGCTGATTCTCGAAGAGCGGGAGCGGGCGATCGCTCGCGGCGCTCCGATTTTCGCAGAGATTGTAGGGTTCGGCCTTAATACCGACGGACGTCATGTTACCCAGCCTAATGCCGATACAATGGCGGCGGCCATGAAGCTTGCGTTGGAAAGCGCCGGTCTTAAAGCCGGGGATATCGGTTATGTCAATGCCCATGGAACGGCGACCCAGCTCGGCGACATCGCAGAATGCGCCGCAATGAGTGAAGTTTTCGGCGAGGGCGGCGTGCCTATGAGCACTATTAAGAATTATACGGGTCACACTCTTGGCGCGTGCGGCGCTATAGAAGCTCTGATGTCGATATCAATGATGAATTCCGATTGGTATGCGCCTAAT
The DNA here is from genome assembly GCA_045656225.1 of Kiritimatiellia bacterium. Taxonomy (GTDB): domain Bacteria; phylum Verrucomicrobiota; class Kiritimatiellia; order RFP12; family UBA1067; genus UBA1067. The sequence continues at coordinate 14,668 of JAZOQU010000057.1, forward strand.
CTGAATCTTGAAAATCCGGATCCGGACTGCGGCAAACAGGATTTCATCATCGGCGGCGGCCGCGAGTTCTCTTCGCGTTATATAATGAGCAACAACTTCGCGTTCGGCGGTGTCAACACGTCGCTTGTTTTTGCAAGAACATGAAGAAGACGCTTTGTATTTCCTCAAGTTCGGTTCTGCTGCAGGGCGAGGCTCCCGATCTGACGGTGATTCCGCCTGCCGCGAAGCGCAGACTTTCGCCAATTCAGAAGATTTATTTTTCATTGGCGGCGGCGGCTGAACGCGCTCCTGCCGCTTCGACCGTTTTCGCCACCCGGGACGGCGAGGATGTGCTGACCCGTCAGATAGTCGAGACTTTCCAGGATGACGGATCGGTTTCTCCCCATAAATTCAGCGCTTCCGTATATAATGCAGCTCCCGGCCTCTGGAGTGTTTATACGCGAAACCGTTCGGCCTACACGGCGATAGCCGCCCGCGAAGACTCACTTGAAATCGGGTTGGTCGAGGCTCTTGCAGGGGTGACTCCCGCGCTTTTTGTTTATGCCGAAGAGACCGGCGGCGGATATGGCACGGCGGTACTTTTTTGCGAGAACGGCGGAGAGAGGGTTTCTGTTGATTTTCGTTCGAATCCTGCCGCCCGTCCGATTTCGTTTGATTTATTTGCTGGATTTCTCAAGGGTTCCGTTACGGTAATAGAAGGGCGCTTTCTCAGGATTGAAAAAATCGGGGGTAGATGAAATTTTTGTTTTCAATCTACAGAGCGACGGTTTCTCTCGTCCTGTTCGCTCTTTTTGGAATAGGCGGGCTTGTTGCGACACCGGTGATTCTGATCCTTCACGATGTAGAGCGCTGTACGCATGCGGTACGTCTTCTTTGGATCCCGATAGTAAAATTGTTTGTGTGGACGGGACTTATCGGCATTGATTGTACGCGTCTTGCGAAAATACGAGGCTCCGTCATCGCATCGACACATCCTTCACTTATTGATGTTGTTATAGTTCTTGCGCTGGTTCCCAAAACCCTTTTCATCGCCAGACATTCGCTGAAAAAAAACCTTTTCATGTCGGCGATGATTCATAAAGCCTCTTTACCTGACGACGAACGGCTTGTCGATGTTGCAAAGATTTATCTTGCAAGAGGATGGAACGTGCTTATTTTCCCCGAGGGAACCCGGTCTCCCGCGAGCGGCGGGCTTTGTCCGCTTAAACGCGGCGCCGCACAGCTTGCGCTTCGCTCAGGAGTTCCTTTGGTTCCTTTGGCGATTTTGCAGTCTCCATTCAGAATTCTCGGAAAACACCAGTATGCATGGCGGATGGGGCACGAAAGGGTTGTGTATAGCCTTGTTTCGAGAGATGTGATTCCGGCCGTCAGAGCGGAGAATGAATCGGTTCACGGCGCGTCGCGAAGAATAACCAGGGAGCTGGAGATTGTTCTCAAAGAGACGCGCTTATGAATGATTTTGTCTCACTATTGAAGCGGTTGTGTGAATGTGATATAATTGTATAAATTCCATTTGAAAATTTATGATTTATTGGGGTCTTATACTTGGTCTTCCTCTCCTCGCCTTCGGCGGGGCGGTTGTGTTTTCTCTCGAATCGGCGAGACGTTTTTCAGAGTGGTTTGAGAAAAGCAGAGTCGTGGCTGCGGTTTTGACGATTGCCGCATGGTTTTGGACCGCTTATGAATGCGATATCATCGGAATTGCGGTGTTCGACAATCTGCTCAAGATATTCCCGTATCAGCTTTGGATCATGGCTGCGGTTCTGTCATATCTGACGATAATTTGGATGCCTAAGAATCTTTCCGTACGCGCGCTCACGGGTCTTATGATGCTTATGCCGGCTTTACTTTTCAGGACTACTCATGCGTTCCGTCCTCCGGCAGGTACCGTTTTTGACCTGATTGACGTTTTCATTTATTTCGCTTATGCGGTCGCCGTCATAGGAATGTACGGAATGTTCTATCCGTGGCGCGCAGAGAAGTTTCTTGCGATTCTTCTGGCGAAACCGTCAAGGGCGTATGTCTTCGGCGGATTGCTTGCGCTTACCGGTGCGAGTCTGATAGCGATAGGATGCGTATTATAATCGCATATTTCAATTTGTCGCCGAAAGCCGAGGGTTGAATTCCCTGATCGTCACAACGTCCCCGTGTTTCTGTCTTCTCAAGGTAATCGTGATTTTTTTTGTCAGTCCGCGCTTTTCCGACGGGATCTCGAAAAACTTTTTAGAATATGATTTTACGGTTGTGGTAGTACTGCCTATTTCTGCGCCTGAAACGTCGAGGTATTTTATTTCCATGTCGACAGGTGCGGAATCACTCTTGGTGTCGAGCGCGAGTTGCGCGCTTACATAACGCATTTCAGGTGACATTTCAAGGACGGTGTCGCGAATGACAAGATCCTGATCCTTATCGACTTCGGTTATGACGACTTCGTTTACCGTTATTTCTTTTTTTGGAAGTGTGAACCATGCAAGGAATGCTGTCGCGACGGAGATTGCCAGCGCCCCGAAAATAAGAATCCTTTTTTTTACGCGCTTGGGGTTTTCGCCGCGCTGCATCACTGAAGATACCGCGAACGGCAGAAAGCGAAAAGATACGCTGCGTTCGCTCGAGTCGTAGATAACATAGGACGAAAAGCACTGCCCGTTTTTTTCGCGCGGGTATCCGACGGATCCGGGATTGACGATATATCGCTTATCGTCTTCCATGGTGAAGTCTTGCGGCTCTATCTTGTAGACCGATCCAGAACGACCGGTGAGAAATATCTCGGGCGTATGGGTGTGACCTACAAAAGCGAGAGACGATCCTATTGTTTCGAAGTTCTTTTTCGCGTCATTTTCAGACTCGATGTAAAGAAATCCGGTGTGGTCGGTGAAGTCTCCGTGTGCGGCTACGGCTTCGCCGAACATGACCGTGTATGGGAGCGTCGACAAGAATTCTCGATGTTTCGGGGTCAGGGCTTCACGATGCCTTAATACGGCATCCCGCGCAAGATCGATAAAGTCGTTTTCGTCAATACGTCCCGAAACGGCGTCATCATGGTTGCCGGCGATGGTTGTCACCTGGGAGTTGAGAAGTATTTCGACAGTCTGCGCAGGGAGAGGTCCGTACCCGACAATATCACCGAGGCATATTATACGCTGAACACCCTGCGTTTTAGCGTCATCAAGGACTTTTTCGAGGGCGGCCGCGTTGGCGTGAATATCGGAAATTACGGCGTAGATCATAGCTTAAAGCATCTTAGGTTTGCCTGCGGCAACTTTTTCGGGCAGAATGGAGTTGATGAATTCGTTTAATCTATACGGCAGAATAGAGAGAAGCCATGTTCCAAATCGCATGGGCCAAGGGAATGCGATCATGCCGACATTGCGTTCTGCACGGCGGAGGATTATTTTCGCAGCTTTGTCGGCCTCCATGAAAAACGGCATCGGGCAGGTGTTCTTGTCGGTCAGCCGTGATCTGACGAATCCAGGGCAGATGGCAGAGACTCTTATATCTTCATGTTTCAGCATTCCGCGTAATGCGAGAGCCCATGTTTTGAGGCAGCTTTTTGTAGCTGAATATGATGGACAGCTCTTTAGCGGTCCGTATCCGGCAATTGATGCTGTTATGAGGATTTGTTTTAATCCTGAATTTGCCTGTTCCCGTGCGCGGCATCTGTAAATTTCAATCGCCGGTAAAACGATATTGAGTGTGCCTCTGATGTTAATGTCGAATGTCATTCTGACATTTTTTTCGTTTTCTTCGCCAGTTCCTACGCCGGCATTGGCGAAAACGATATTTATCGGAGCTGTCGCATTGCATTTTTTAAGCCATGCTTCAGCCGCTGCGGAATCTGTGACATCAAGAGTTTCTGCATGAACGGTCGCTCCAAGTTCGCGGCATCGGTCGGCAACGGACAGAAGGCGCGCGCTATTCCGACCGCATAGGAAAAGCATATCTCCCCGACTTGCATACTGAAGCGCGAGAGCCTCGCCAATTCCGGAACTCGCGCCTGTTATCAGAACGTTATTTGACATATACCGCTATTTTATCAAAGTGAACGCAGTAAGTACAAGTGAATGATTTTAATGGTCTCCCTCATGGAATGTTCCGTCGGCGTGGAAGTGGCCCGCCGCGCTTTTACCCGAAGATGAGGACGCGAGTTTAAGCTGGTACGCGCCTTTAGAGACGACTTCGATATGGCCTTCGGGGAGTCCCGTAACGCTCGTCCAACCGCCTGATTTTTCGCCTGTCGTTACGCTAATGGCGATAAAACGGTTTTTGTTGTGGTTATCGCGTACGAAGACGTGCTTAACGAGATTGATTTCAACAATTGCTGAGTCGGGTACTGCCGTTTCAACTTTACCGTTCCCTCCCATAATCACGGTTGCAGTATCGCGAGCGCCGATAATCGCGTCAGGCGCGTTTTCGAAAACAACATAGACGGGCACGAGCCCGTTTTCGCCGCCAATGCCAAGGCGAACAGAGCCGATTATTCCGTTAATGTTCGCTCTCATCTGATCCTTTAATTTGATTGCTTCATCTGCTGGAATGAGGCCCTTAAATCTGATGTTGCGCGCGTCGGTTAATTTCAATACTGCGCTTCCCGTTTCAAGCCATGTTCCATTAAGTTCCAGGAGCTCTTCAATAAGACCAGATTTAGGCGCCTTTACTTCGATTGTTCCGTTGTTCGCGGTATATCCCATAAGAAGGGCGTTCAGTTCGGACTTTTTAAGTGAAAGATTGTTTTCGAGTTCGGCATTAGGCGTTTTTATGTCACGAAATACCTGAAGGCGTTTTTCGAGTATTTCAATCTCTTTAGTTCTCGAAACGATTTCAGGAGAAGTTACGGTAAAAAGAGTATCTCCTTTTTTTACATTACAAAGACTCTTAACTTTAAGTTCCATTTTCCCTGCTACTGGAGAGGCGATGATTTCTCTAGCCTCAGGCACGAGTTCGAATCTTCCCTTAAACGCATATTCAGATCCTGATGCGCGTTTTCTCGGGTGAACGGTTTCGATGCCAGCGTTTTTTGCTGAAGCTTCGTTTATTTCGACAGTAAGCGCCCCTGAATGATCGTCGTGACTGTTCGTGTGTTCATTATGATTGTGATTATGCTCTTCTTTGCAGCCATTATGATCGTCGTGATGATGCTTTTCTTCATGCTGAGAGTGATCGTGATTATGCTCACCGTTGCAATTTGCATGATCGTGATGATGATTGTGTTCCGCTGAGAAAGTTGACGCGGCAATAAGAGCGATAAAAGTTGCAAGTAATGTTTTCATGTTGTTGTCCTTATCTTAAAGAGTTTCGGTTGTATATTTGCTCAATTCTGTTATGCTGGTTGCGATCGAAGCGTGCCAGGAAATTTCATCGAGGCTTTGCTTGAGAATTTCGTCTCTGGTTGATAAATAATCTATCGGTGTCATCTCGCCCGCTTCAAGAAGTCTGTCGGCGTACTTCGATTCTCCGACGGGAGCTGGAGGATGGTTTAAAAGTTTTTCAGCTTTCAGAAATGCGGCATTTGATTCAAGAGCCAGGCTTTTCCAGATATTGATCGCGCTTAATCGCGCCTCGTTTCTGTTAGCTTCGGCTTCAGCAATCCCTTTGCGGTTGCGATTCCACAATGGTAGCGTAATTCCTGCAACGACGCCAATTCTGTCCTTGCCTTCTTCATTGCCGGCGAGAGGGCCGATTTTAAGTTCGGGGTATTGTTTAAGGATTTCCGTTTTTAGCTCCAATTCAGTATGCTCTAATTTTGCGAGAGCCGTTTTAACGGCTGGGTGCGAGGTAAGAGAAAGAATATCAATCTCTTTTAACTTTATATCCTTATCGTGCGGCAAGGAGAATGAAAGCTTAATATGAGTTTTCGGGTGGAGCCCCGCGAGAGCGCGGAATTTATTTTCGAGCTCGGTTTTTTCATCCTCCAGTTCCATTCTTTCGTGTTCGCGCGCATGTTCTTGGCGCTTAACGCTGTTAAGATTTATTAGCGTATATTCACCAGCCTTATAAAGTCTTTCGGCGCTTTTAGTCGCACGGATAATGCCGGCGTCTTTTTCATACGATTCAAGAGCTTTGATTTTCATTTGATTATAATATATCGCGATTATGGTCTTTTTGGCCTCTATCGCGACATTCAACTCTTGAGCTTTGATTTTTTGAAGCTCTATCTCATGATATGCTTCGGCCGCCTTTTTGGACGCTTTATTAACTCCCGAAAGAGGAATGGTAAATTTTAGATTTGCTCCTCCTAAAAAGGGATGATCCGCAGACTCGATTATTCTTAAAATATCAAAGTCCAGCTCTGGATCTTCCCACCAGCCCGTCTCCTTGGCGATGTTCGCCGCGCTCGCAGCTTTTAGACGCAGTTCGTTAAGCTCTAAGTTGCCGACTAAAGCTAGTTTCGCAGCGTCATCTGGTGAAGTTAAAACTACACTTGGGTTTTTAACTTTAGATAGTTCAGTCCAATTGATATCATCAGCCTTATCGTATGACTTACAGCCGGATATCGCGATCGAAAGAAGAGCGAAGAAAATGTATTTATAAAATTCCTTATTCATTAGAGAGTCTCCTTTTTACCGATTCCAAAAGTCTTAACGGCAGAGGGCAAGACGATAAGATTAAGAAAAGTAGCTCCTACGAGTCCGCCGAATTGGACGATCGCTAAGGGCGCTAAAAGTTCTCCCCCTGGCTTGGTGCCGGAGAGTATAATCGGGATAAGCCCAATCACGGTTGTTGCAGATGTTAGAATAATCGGTACCATACGTTCTAACGAGCCGATGCGAATTGCATTTTCAAGCGTTTCGCCGGCGCTTATTTTTTCTTGGTAGACGTTAAGTAAAAGAATTCCGTTTCGAACTAAAAATCCGACTACTGTCATAAGTCCCACTAAAGACGAAACCGAAAGTACGCTCCCCGAAACTTTTACGGCGACAACAGCTCCGATAAGTCCAAGGGGAATATTAATTAGCGCGAGCGCGGCAGACTTAGCCGAGCCAAGCGCGAAAACGAGCATAATAAAGAGAAACGCGGCAATCCCGATTCCTGTGTAGGTGAGAGTTTTAGTCGCGCTTTCTTTAGCTAAGTAACTGCCGCCGAATTCAATCGTCGCGCCGTCTTCAATCGCGATAGGTTTAAGTTCAGAATCGAGCTTTTTAACAATATCGCCGATATTCGCGCCAGGAGCGGGATTCGCGGTAATAAGAATCTTCTGACGCGAGCCTTCCCTTAAAAGAAGGTTTGAAGCTTGGATTGGGATAATCTCGGCGATTTGATCTAGTCTTACGCGCTTACCGTTCCTGGCGCTGATGATTAAAGAGCGGACAGTATCCTCGTCGTATTTAGATTCGTCACCCGCGAGTCTAACCGTAACCGAGCGCCGTTTAATTCCGTTTCTTACTTCGCCCGCTTTAGCTCCGTTAAGCGCGGCGGAAACCTGCTCTCCCGCTTCTTTAAGGGTAATGCCTGTTTCAGCGAGCGCATCGAGATCATAATTGATTTTAAGAGTTCTAACGGTAATTTCACGATTGGCTCTTACGTCGGTTATTTCGCTGATCGTGTCGAGTTTCTGTTTTATCTTTTCTGCGGTCTTTCTGAGCTTTGGGAGATTTTCGCCGTAGATGTTTATCGCGAGCTCCGCTTCAGAACCCGAAAGAACCGCGCTTATGCGATGGGCTATCGGATAGCCTACGACAAGCGACGCGCCGGGGATTGAGCCGAGCTCTTCGCGTATGCGACGCTTGATTTCTTCGGTATCTTTATCGAGATCAACGCGAACGACGAATTCAGAACTTGATACGGGCTCCGCATGCTGATCGCGCTCGGCGCGCCCTGTGCGCCGCGTTACCGACAGTACGCCCGGGATCGCTCTTAGCGCGGGTACGCACGCTTCGCTGACGCGCTCAGTCTCTTCGAGTGATGCGCCCGGCGGCAGCGAGAGCATTACATTGTAAGAGTCTTCCTTAAAGGGCGGTAAAAAGCTCGAACCGAAAGATGTCGCCAAATATCCCGCTAATATAACAGCGCATAGCGAAAGAAGTAAAATCGTTTTTGGGAACTTAATCGCGAAATTAAGAAGGGGTCTATAAATCGCCACCATAACTCGCACGCCAAGAGGAGTTGTAGATTTTTTAGCGGCTGATTTTTTATTTCCTTTAGAGCATCCTGGGCGTAATACAATAGCCAGCGCAGGTACGAGCATAAGAGCTACGACAAGAGACGCGGCAAATACGCTTACATACGACAAGGCGAGAGGCTTAAAGAATTTGCCCTCAAGTCCAGAGAGTAACAGTAGAGGGATAAAGACTACAACTACAGTTAGAGCAGAGAACAAAACTGAAGGCGCGACCGTGTGCGCGGCATCGACAATAACAGAGGTAAGAGTCTTTCTTTGTGCCGCGTCCAAAGAATCATTTTCAGCGAGCTTTCGGCGAATGACCTCGGTAAAGATAATCGCCGCGTCAACAATGTCGCCAATCGCCACCGCGAATCCGCCAAGCGTCATCACGTTAACGCCGAGACCTAAGGGCGGGAAAATCAGTAATCCCATAAGAACTGAGATCGGCATGGTAGCTAGAACTATGATAATTGTTCTAAGCTCTAATAATGTCACGAGAAGAACGATAATAACGATAATCGCCGCGTCACGCGCAACGTCCTTGCCGCCGTCGATGGATTTGGCGATAAAATCGGCCTGACGATACGCGTCAGTTGTAATTTCAATACCTTTAGCGTCGGCGGAATTTGAGAAGTCCTCAAGGACTTTGTTAAGCGCTTTAGTAAGTTCAGGCGTATTACCGCCAGGAGATTTTTGAACCGAAAGAACAACCGCGCTTTTACCGTTGAATGACGCGCTGCCGCGCCTTGGTTCGCCTTGAACCGAAACTTCAGCTACATCGCCTAATCTTATTGATCCTCCTTCAGGCAAAGGAATCGGCGCTTTCTTTAGAGCGTCGAGGGTGTCGGCTCTCGCAATCTGGTTAACAGGAACTTCTTCGGATGCTGAGTTTTGGAGATAGCCCGCGCTAGAATATGTGCGCGTTGATTGGGCGGCTTCAATGATTTCAGGTAGCGAGAGATTTCGCTCTGCCGCCTTCATCGGATCGACAGCGACGCGAAACTCCGGTAATTTAGCCCCCATAACCGCAACTTCGCCAATCCCGGGCACTCCGAGTAGACGCGTTCTAAGATCATATTCGGCGATTTCCCGAATTTCAAGATCCGAAACCGAATCATCCTTTGCTGTGAGCGCAATCAGCATAATTTCGCCCGTAACAGAAACGAGAGGCGAAATTTCTGCGTGCGCTTCGTCGGGGAGCGCGTCTTTAATGCGGGAGAGGCGCTCAAATACATCGAATCTCGCGCGCGTAAGATCGGCGTTCCAGTCGAAGTCTACCCAAACGAACGATAATCCGCCGCTGGAGCTGGAGCGCACTTTCGTAACGCCGGGTATGCCGTTAACAGCCGATTCAATAGGTATGGTGACGAGTTCAGTAACTTCATCGGCCGTAAGTCCGCCCGCTTCTGTCTGGATGGTAACTCTTGGAACTGAAATGTCGGGAAAGACATCGACGCTTAGAGTTTGAAAAATTCTGAATCCCGCGAAAGCCGCTAAAAGGAACGCGGCGATAATGGTTTTAGGGTTATGTACTGCAAAATTGAATATTCGCTTCATATCGTATTTTATTGCGCTTGATAAGGTAAACTTTTGATGTTAGCCTATTGATAGGCGAAGTTTATCGATAAGCGAGATAAATTACCTCGCTTATTCAGGCGCAAAAATTACGAAAGCGGATTTAAGCGTTTAGAATATGAAATATAAGCCCAACTTCGAAAAGGGGGCGAAGTAGCGCTCGGGCGCGAAATCTGCCGCGCCATAAGTCTAGGTGTAGAATAAAAATCTGTTACTACATCAGGCTGGTAGTCTACATTGATGATATTGTCATCATTATGCGAGAGAGTAAAATCATCGACGTCAATTGTCGTATGTTCACAATCTTCATCGGTAGACTCTGAACAATCATGGCACGCCTCGCCGCAATTGTCGGGATCCTCATCGCAAAGGCAAAAACTGACGGGCCCCGCCAAAAATATGGCAGCGAGCATTACCGCCATAAAATTAGCGGCACAATGCATAGCGCGTCGTATACCATTTACAATTTTCATTTGCAGGTAAGTATATCATATTATAATAGCGACGGGAATGGTTTTTATGCTATAATATGTACAGTTTAATTCTAAGGAAATCATATATGCTAAATACTGACGCCAACGTCTGCGACATTGTCGCTTGCATCAAGAAGCCTCGCGAGGCATTCACCAAGGCCGACATCAAGAAGTTTATCAAGGCCCAGGGTATCCGCCATGTCAACTTCATGTACCCGGGCGGTGACGGTCGTCTTAAGACGCTTAACTTCGTTTTGAACGACGAGGCTTATCTCGACGAAATTCTTTCATGCGGCGAGCGCGTCGACGGATCTTCGCTCTTCAGCTACATCGAGGCTTCGAGCTCCGACCTGTATGTCGTTCCGCGCTTCTCGTCGGCGTTCGTCGATCCTTTCGCGAAGCTTCCGACGCTTTGTCTTCTCTGCTCGTTTTTCAACAAGGACGGCGAGCCTCTCGAATCTTCGCCCGAATATACGCTCCGCAAGGCGTGCGCCGCGTTCAAGAAGGCGACGGGTCTTGAGTTCCAGGCGATGGGCGAGCTCGAATATTACGTAATCGCGCCCGAGTCCGCCGCGTTTCCCGCGGTCGATCAGCGCGGTTATCACGAGTCCGCTCCGTTCGCGAAGTTTAACGAATTCCGTCAGAAGTGCATGCACTACATTTCTCTCGCTGGCGGCCTTATCAAGTACGGCCACTCTGAAGTCGGCAACTTTACCCAGGACGGCAAGCTCTACGAGCAGAACGAAATCGAGTTTCTTCCCTGCGCCGCCGAGGACGCCGCCAATCAGCTTACGGTCGCGAAGTGGATGATCCGCAATCTCGGCGCCGAATACGGTTATGATATCACATTCGCGCCGAAGATCACCGTCGGCAAGGCGGGTTCGGGTCTCCACGTCCACATGCGTCTTGTGAAGAACGGAAAGAATCAGATGCTTAAGTGCGGTAAGATTTCTGATTCAGCCAAGCGCGCGATCGCAGGCATGATGAAGCTCGCCCCTTCCATCACGGCGTTCGGCAACATGAATCCGACGAGTTACTTCCGTTTAGTTCCTCATCAGGAAGCTCCGACCAACGTCTGCTGGGGCGACCGCAACCGCTCCGTTCTCGTTCGCGTTCCGCTCGGCTGGACGGCCAAGACCGATCTTTGCAAGCAGGCGAATCCTAAAGAAACGGCTGCGGCGTACAACACCGCCGAGAAGCAGACTGTCGAGATGCGCTCTCCTGACGCTTCAGCCAACGTCTATCTTTTAATGGCCGGACTCGCCGTTGCGTGCCGCTACGGTTTCTCGCTCAAGGACGGCGTCAAGGTCGCCGACGCGACTTACGTCAACGTCAATATCCATAAGAAAGAGAATGAGAAGCTTCTTAAGTCGCTCGCGACTCTTCCCGACAGCTGCGCAGCTTCGGCCGACTGCCTCGAGGAGCAGCGCGCGGTCTACGAAGAGGGCGGCGTTTTCTCTCCCGCGATGATCGACGGTATTCTCTCGCAGCTCCGCGCGTTTGACGACCGTACGCTCCGCCGCGACATTCAGAAGAAGCCCGCCGAAGTCGCCAAACTCGTTAAGACGTATTTCTACTGCGGTTAAGTTGAATACGGCTTTTTTTAAAACGAACAAAAAGGAACGATCATGCTCATAGCGGCATTGGTCGTTCTTTTTCTTTTGTCGGCGTTCTTTTCGAGCGCCGAGACGGTTCTCTTTTCTTTAACGGGGGCTCAGCGCGCGAGAATCAAATCGCGCAATCCCGCCGCCGACGCTATGATAGGGCGCTGTCTTTCGGACAAGGCCGTTCTTTTTTCGACGCTCCTCGTCGGCAATACGTTCGTCAACTTCGCCGTTTCGACGCTCGGCTATTGTCTGATAGCCAGGCGCTGGCCGTCTCACGCGTATTTGGCGATTCCGGTGATGACGGTTTTACTGCTTGTTTTTGGAGAGATTACACCTAAACGTCTCGCTTTGAGATTTACCGAGGAGATCGCGCCCGTATATTCGCGCATGCTTGTATTCTGGCGCGTTCTTTTTACACCGTTTAATAAACTTCTCTCGCTCTCGTCAAAGGCGTTCTCGCCGATGCTCGCACGAGAGCGGCGGGCTCTTTCGGACGGCGAGCTTATTTCGGTAATGGAATCGGCCGTTGAAGACGGTACGGTCGCCGAGGCCGATGTGGAGATGATAGAAGGGGTATTGCGTCTTTCGGAACTTTGCGCGAACGATGAAATGACGCCGCGCGTGGATATTGAAGGGTATGATATCGATCTTGACGAGGCTAAACGCAAAGAGTGCATAGAAAAAGCGACTCATCGTTATTTGCCGGTGTTCCGCCGTTCGCCCGACGCTATCGAGGGCGTTATCGACGTAAAAACGGGCGTTATCGACGATGCGCTTTTCGTCCCGGAGACAGTAACGCTCGACGACCTGCTCGTCATGTTCGCTAAAAGCGGAAAGCCCGTCGCCGTCGTGCTCGACGAATACGGCGGGACGGCAGGATTTATTTCTCAGAATGACGTACTTGAACTGATCGTCGGCCCGCACGTTTTCGGAAACCCGAAGGCAGAGCCTCAGATTGTGCGCGCGGGCGAGAACGTCTGGGAGATCGACGCGCGTGCGAGTCTCGATGAAATAAACCGCGAACTCGACGTCGAGCTTGAGGCGGAAGATGCAGACAGGCTTTCCGGCTGGGTTCAGTTTCACGCCGGGCGCATCCCACATGTCGGACAGGAGATCGAAGCGGACGGCTGCCGGGCGACGGTTCTCAAGCGCCGCCACCGTCGTGTTACCAGCGTGAGAATCGAGGTCGTCTCCAGGTCCGGAACAGGGGACGACTGGGAGATTTTAGCTGAGAGTGATGAAGAGGTTGTCAGAACCGAGGAGGATAATCCGTGACGATAGTTCTTCTACTGTCAGGCGCATTGGTCGCTCTTGTTTTTTCGGCGTTTTTCTCAGGAACGGAAACGGCGTTTCTTTCGGTGAGCCGCGAGCGCATTCTCCACATGGCGCGAGAGGGTGGAGTGAGGGCGAAGCGAGTTCAGAGAGCTCTTTCTGATATGGGTTGGACGACAACGACGCTCCTTATCGGCAACAACCTCGCCAATGTTTCGTATTCAGCGGCGACGGCGGCACTCTCGGTGCACTTGTTTTCACAAAATGAAATAGCGAGTATTGCCTGGAGTTTCTTCGCGGCGTTCGTTGTTCTTTATACTTCAGAATTCATGCCTAAGCTGTTATGTTCGGCGAAGCCTTTAAGAAGAGTTCTTGTTTTGAGCGGCCCGTTCCGCCTTATTTCGCTTGCTCTCAGTCCTGTGACGTTCATCGCGATAAAACTTACCGACTTCTTCGTTCCGCCTAAAAAGAGCAGAGAACGTCTCACGGCCGGCGATCTTATGCGGATATTGGAGGATCGTAAGGACGGAGTCTGCATTTCAGACGTCGAAAGCGCGCTGATCACCAAGATTGTCGTCCTTCGGGCGAAAAACAGGAAAATCACCCCTCAAGCTCTTATGGAAGCCTTGAGGGACGAGTGATCGTCATTTCAAATCTGCTGTCAGGCATTCGCTCTGTTTTCATATTGCAGACTACATCAAAAATCAGCCGTTCGCCGACCTCTGACTTGGAGAAAGTCCGTCGCCAGGTTGACTGCGGGCTGATTTATAGAGTATACTTTCTCTTGAAAAGTGTTGCCTGCGATTCTGCATTCTGCAGGGCTGCGCATTTAAGGAGTTTATAAATACATGCCGGTTTATTTTGCACATTTCCCGATTTCGCCCGAGGTTTTTGAGTTTTTGATGCTGTTTGCGTTCGGCTTCTCATGGCCTTTTGCGATATGGCGTACGTACAAGACCAAGCGTGTGGACGGTAAGTCGCCTTATTTTATGATGATAATCATTTTCGGTTACATTTGCGGCATTTCTGCTCATCTGATCGAATGGTCCGATTTATGGCTCTGCATCGTATATCTTATAGACATGTGTCTTGTTGCGACAGACCTCACACTTTATTTTTACTATTCAAGCAAGAACGCGAAATGAAACTTTACGTAGCAACTCACAATCAGCACAAGCTTCGCGAAATAGCGGAGATACTTCCGGAGTTTGAAATCGTAGCCGATGATCCTGCAGGGGTGGAGGAAACCTCCGATGAGTTTATCGGCAACGCCTTTATAAAGGTTCGGGCGATTGCCTCCAAGCATCCTGGTGAATGGTGCATGGCCGATGATTCGGGGCTGGAGGTTGACGCGTTGGGTGGCGCGCCCGGGGTAAGGAGCGCCCGGTATGCCGGGCGTGACGGAGACACTCCTGCCAATAACGCGCTTCTTTTGAAAAATATGGAGGGCGTTCAGGATCGCAAGGCGAACTTCACCTGCGCCATCGCGCTTATCGATCCCGACGGTCGCGAGCATTCGGCAATCGGCAGATCCTTCGGGAAAATTGCGGAAAAGGCTTCGGGTATAGAAGGCTTTGGTTATGATCCGCTTTTTATTCCTGACGGTTATTTCAGATCATTCGCGGAGCTTTCGGCCGGAGAGAAGAATGCGATTTCGCATCGTGGAAGGGCGTTGGAAAAGGCGCGTGAGATTATCCGCTCAGTTAAAAAGCCGTCGGTCAAGTCGTGGTTGAGGCTTTTCAGATTTGTTAATGTCCCGACGGTTCCCGGTGACGTGCTCGTCGGTGCGGCGGCGGCGGTTACGGCCCTTGGTGTTGAAATATATTCGCCGCAGAAACTGTTAGGCGCTGCGATCGCGTCTATATTTTTTTATCTTTTCGGACTTGTGGACAACGATATGGTCGGCGCTGCCACCGATGAGAATCGCCCGATTGCGGACGGCGAGATCTCGTATGCATCCGCCCGCATTGCGCGGGGCGCAGTTTGGGCGGCGGCTCTGCTTACAGGATATTTCTTCAGACTTCCGACGATGTGGTGGGTCGTGTCGTCTTCATTGATGGTTTCGATAGTTGTCTACAACCGTTCCAAGCTTTCGCTTGCGATGGGGCTTTGCCGTGCGCTTAATGTCCTTGCCGGAGTGGCCGTGCTCATGAATGGTTTCAGTGCTCCGGGTCCGCGGTTGTTCGCATTTGCGGGAACCGTTTCGGCCGCATGGTTTGTCTACGTCTCTTATTTGACCCGTTACGCGTCTGACGAGAACAAGATCCCCTCTAAAAAGCCGGTTGTCAGATTGTTGATCGCGATGATTGTATATCTGCAGCTCATGGCGCTTGTTGCGTTCGCGGTTATGTTTCCGATGACGGCTCCGATGCGTCATCTGCTTTTTGCCGGCGCCGGGCTTTTAGTTGCCTTAAGGATCCTTAAAATGTTTATGCGTGATGTAAGCGCAACATGACATTTGTAAAATCAAAATCACCCCCTTGCGCAACTGCGTGGAATTTGGTATACTGTACGAGTTTTCGTCTCAAAAGAGGCCACTTTAGCTCAGTAGGTAGAGCACATCCTTGGTAAGGATGAGGTCGACGGTTCGATTCCGTTAGGTGGCTCCATTCGATTCGAAATAATAAGAAGATAAACAACTCACAGGAGTCAGAAAAATGGCTAAGGAAACATTCGAGCGCGGCGGCAAGCCGCACGTAAACGTCGGCACGATCGGCCACGTCGACCACGGTAAAACCACTCTTACGGCCGCTATTACCCACGTCCAGTCCCTTAAGGGTCTTTGCGACGAAATCAAGTACGACCAGGTTGCCAAGGCTTCCGAGTCCGCCGGTCGTCGTGACGCTACCAAGATTTTGACGATCGCTTCGTCCCACGTCGAGTACGCTACCGAGAACCGCCACTATGCTCACGTTGACTGCCCCGGCCACGCCGACTACGTCAAGAACATGATCACCGGCGCTGCTCAGATGGATGGCGCTATCCTCGTCGTTTCCGCCGTTGACGGCCCCATGCCCCAGACCCGCGAGCACGTTCTTCTCGCCCGTCAGGTCGGCGTTCCGAAGATTGCCGTCTTCCTTAACAAGTGCGACCTCGTTGACGATGCCGAAATGCTTGAGCTCGTCGAGATGGAAGTTCGTGACCTCCTCTCCAAGTACGACTATGATGGCGACAATGCTCCCGTTATCCGCGGCGCTGCTTATCCCGCCACTCAGGCCGCTTCCAAGGATGACGCCGCCTGCAATTGCATCACCGAGCTCATGGACGCTCTCGATACTTACATCCCCGAGCCTGAGCGTGAACTCGACAAGCCCTTCCTTATGCCTATCGAAGACATCTTCTCGATCGAAGGTCGTGGTACGGTCGTTACCGGTCGTGTCGAGCGCGGCGTAATCAAGGTTGGTGACGATGTCGAAATCGTCGGTCTTAAGCCCACCGCCAAGACTGCCTGCACCGGCGTTGAGATGTTCCGTAAGCTTCTCGATCAGGGTCAGGCCGGTGACAACGTCGGCTGCCTCCTCCGTGGTACGAAGAAGGAAGACGTCACTCGCGGTCAGGTTCTCGCTAAGCCCGGCTCCATCACTCCTCACACCGAGTTCAAGGGTCAGGTTTACGTTCTCACGAAGGACGAGGGTGGCCGTCACACCGCGTTCATGAAGGGCTATCGTCCTCAGTTCTACATCCGTACAACTGACGTAACGGGTGACATTCAGCTCCCCGAGGGTGTTGAGATGGTTATGCCTGGTGACAACGTTGAAATCACCGTTAAGCTCATCGCTCCTGTCGCTCTTGAAGAGAAGATGCGCTTCGCTATCCGTGAAGGCGGCCGCACCGTCGGCGCTGGCACGGTATCGACCGTGATCAAGTAATTAGATCAAGGTCTTCTGTGAGATGCCTGCCCGTCTGCACCGGCCGAAAGTGGTCGGTCGGGACGGCGGGTGGGCTCTAAATCGTACAAGACTGAAAGTAGAGAAGAAAAATGCGTGATCTCGCGATTTTGTCGTGCACCGAGTGCAAGCGCCGTAACTACACCACGACTCGTAATAAAAAGACGACTACTGAGCGTCTCGAGAAGGTGAAGTTCTGCCCCAGCTGCCGTAAGCGCACGACCCACAAGGAAACCAAGTAAGGTTTTCGCTCCGATTTTTAGGGTAGTAGCACAATGGCAGTGCAGCGGTCTCCAAAACCGCCTATGGGGGTTCGATTCCCTCCTACCCTGCCAACAATGGAGAATGAAACAGATGAGCAAGCTTAGTAAAACACAGGAATATTTGGCTGGAGTCAAGGCCGAAGCTAAAAGAGTGTCATGGCCTACAAAGCGTGAGCTTTGGGAGTCTTCGCTCGTTGTTATTGCTTTCATTTTCATTCTGGCCATTACGACAGGTGTTTGTGATAAGGTTATCATGTTCGTTTTGAACCTTTTTCTGTCGAAATAAGGTGTGAGGCTTAAGTCATGGAAAAACAATGGTTTGTCTTGCATACTTTGACCGGACAGGAAAATAAGGTGCAGCGTTCAATAGAAGCTCGTGTTAAAATTGAACGCATGGAGGATTATATAGGACGGTGTGTTATTCCTACCGAGAAGGTCAGTGAGAAGAAGAACGGTAAGAAGCGTACGCTTGTCAAGAAGTTTTTCCCTGGCTATGTTCTTTGCGAGTTGGCCCTTTATGATGAAGCGCGCGGTGTAGATGATTCTGGGCGCAAGGCTATTTACGAGAGAACATGGCAGTTCCTCCGCGAAACTCCCGGTATGATCGGTTTCGTCGGAAGTGATCGTCCCATGCCCCTTAAAAAGCATGAAGTTGACGCGATCCTTCTTGATAAGCCCAATGGGGCTCAAGATGTCGAGCGTCCTAAATTCAATTTCTCCGTAGAGGATACGGTGAAGATTAACGATGGCGCGTTCATGGGTTTGACGGGCCAGGTTTCAATGGTTGATCCCGACAAGGGCAAACTCAAGGTTGAGGTTAATATCTTCAACCGTAAGGTCCAGGTCGACGTCGAGTACTGGCAGGTCGAGAAGGTTGCTGTCGAAGAAACCTTCACCGAGGCCAAGTAATCGATAGGTTTTGCAGTCCGCTATACCGGGACAGGATCCCCGGGAGGAGCTGCACGAAAAATAAAGGTAGGCAAAAATGGCCAAGAAGGTTACCGGAGTTGTTAAACTCCAGATTCCGGCCGGCGCTGCTAATCCCGCACCGCCCGTCGGTCCTGCCTTGGGTTCTGCTGGTGTTAACATCATGCAGTTCTGCAAGGAGTTCAACGCGAAGACTGCCAAGGATGCAGGTCTCGTAATCCCCGTAATCATTACCGTTTATCAGGACCGCAGCTTCTCGTTGCAGTTCAAGTCACCGCCCGCGTCGGTTCTCCTCAAGAAGGAAGCCGGTCTCGCCAAGGGCAGCGGCGTTCCCAACAAGAACAAGGTCGGTAAGGTCACCAAGGAACAGGTTCTCAAGATCGTTGAGATGAAGAAGGCTGACCTCAATACCGATGATCCGGAGCAGGCTTACAAGATGATTGTCGGCACGGCTCGCAATATGGGAATCGAGGTGGTTGAATGAAGCACGGTAAGAAGTATCGCGCCGCTCTTAAGAAGGCGCCCCAGAAGGCTGTTTCCATCGAGGAGGCCGTCAAGTTCGTCAAGGCCAACGCCGGTGCGAAGTTCGACGAGACTGTAGACGTCTATTTCCACCTCGGTAAGGACCTCACGAAGGGTGATACCGCCGTTCGTGGTACGGTTAAGCTCCCCAACGGTTCCGGTAAGACTGTCAAGATTGCGGTCTTCGCCGGTGGTGATGCTGCTGAAGCCGCTCGCCAGGCCGGTGCCGACTATGTCGGTATGGCCGATTTGATCGAGAAGGTTACCAAGGAAGGCTGGTGTGATTTCGACGTCGCCATCGCTACCGTTGAAGCGATGAAGGAAGTCCGTAAGTGCGCCCGTGTTCTCGGTCCCCGCGGTCTTATGCCTAACCCCAAGACCGGTACCGTTACCGACGATACCGCTACAGCTGTCAAGGAAGCTAAGGGCGGTAAGGTCGATTTCCGTATGGACAAGACCGGTAACCTCGCTGTTATCGCCGGTAAGCGCAGCTTTGAGGACGCCGCTCTCGTTAGTAACATCAAGGCTGTTGTCGCTGCCGTTCAGGCCGCCAAGCCCGCTAACGTAAAGGGTACGTTCATCAAGTCCATGAGCATTTCCTCCACGATGGGTGTCGGTGTTCCCGTGATCGCCGCTACGGATGCCGAATAAGCTTAGGAGGTAATAGAAATGAGAATTGAAAAGATTGCGATTTTAGATGAAATCGTCGCTCGCGTTAAAGATTCTGAGTATTGCTTCATCGTCAACTACGGTGGTGTTTCTGTTGCTCAGCTCTCTAAGCTCCGCGCCGAGCTCCGCAAGGTCGAGAGCCGTCTTCTCGTTGTAAAGAACTCTTACCTCGCGAAGGTCGCGAAGGAGAAGGGTTGGTCCGACGATGTCAACGCGATGCTCGCAGGTCCCACCGCTGTCGTTATCGGCAAGGGTGAGCCCACTGCCGTCGCGAAGGCTATCATGGCTTTCGTTAAGGATTCAGCCGGTAAGGCTTCCGTTAAGGGTGCTGATTACGACAGCAAGATCGTCGATGCCGCCATGGTCGAGGCTCTTTCCAAGGTTCCCGGCAAGAACGAGCTCAGAGCTACGCTCCTTATGCTCTTCAAGGAGCCCGCTACACGTCTCGCTCGCGTTCTCTCCGAGAAGGCGAAGAAGGGTGGCGAGGCTGCTCCTGCCGCCGAGGAAGCCGCTCCTGCGGCCGAAGCTCCCGCCGAGGCGCCTGCTGCTGAATAAAACAATTTCCTTCAGATGAAACACGCTGAAGGTTGAACTAAAAAGGAAAAAAGAAAATGACAAACGAAGAAATCATCCAGGAACTGTCCGGTAAGACCGTTCTCGAAATCAACGAACTCGTTAAGGCTCTCGAGGAAGCTTGGGGCGTTTCCGCCGCCGCCGCCGTTGCCGTCGCCGCTCCCGGCGCTGGTGCCGCCGCCGCTGAAGAGAAGACCGAGTTCGACGTTATCCTCAAGTCCGCCGGCGCCAACAAGATCGCGGTCATCAAGGAAATCCGCGCTATCACGGGTCTCGGCCTCAAGGACGCCAAGGACATGGTCGACGGCGCTCCCAAGAAGGTCAAGGAAGCTATCGCCAAGGACGAGGCTGAGAAGATCGCCGAGCAGCTCAAGAAGGCTGGCGCTGAGATCGAAATCAAGTAATTTCAATTGCTTAGATTCCATAAAAGGTCTGCGTTTTTTCGCAGACCTTTTTTTGTCGATAAAAAACAACCCGTTGAAATTATACTTACAACGGGTTTTGTTTTTTAGACGGATTTGTTTCTGCGGATTATTTGCCGCAGAATTTCTGGAAGTAGGGAAGAACCGCTTCTGCCCAGATTTTGTAACCTGGCAGTTCCGGATGGAGGCGGTCTTTCATAATCCATTTTGTGTCACCGTTTTCATCAAGGAACTTGTCGTTAAAGTCCACCCAGACAATCTTTTCGCCATCCGCGTATGTCTTGATGATTTCATTAACTTTGTTGTTTTTTACGCGGCGCCAGTCTTTGGCGTCGCCGCGCGGGAAAATCGGAAGGAGAATGACTTTCGCCTGGGGTTGCTTCTTCGCGAGCAGATCAAGGAACGTGCGGATGCCGAGCGCGACCTCCTCGGGAGTGTTGCCGCCGCTGTTGTTCGTGCCGATCATAAGCATTACGCACTTGGCCTTGTATCCGTCCAATTCGCCGTAAAGACCGCGCCACAAGAGGTGCTGCGTTCTGTCGCCGCTGTAGCCGATATTGAGGATGCTGAATTTTTTAAGAAGCTTTGAGTATTCCTCTTTGCCTTGAAAGCCCCATAAATGGGTGATGGAATCGCCGGCAAAAACGATATCTATCTCTTTGTTGTTGGAAATGATCCGACGGTTGGTGAAAAGCTTTTGGGTCCATACGTCATAGTTGCGCGGGCGATGCATCCCCTTAACTCGCGCCACAGGCTGGATTGTCGTCGGCTTATCGGTTTTAGGGGCATCTTTCTTCTTCGAGTAGCGGTTTTTCGGGGCTTCGCCTTTTCTGTCGGAAAGCGCGTAATCGATGTAAGGTTTTACAGCCTTATACCAGATTTCATATCCGGGGCCGACAGGGTGGAGATAATCAGGGAAAAGTTTTTTAGGCAGCGTTCCGTCTTCATTGAGAAATTCATCGTTGAAGTCGCACCAGAAGATCGTCTCGCCGTCGCAGAATTTGCAGATTTCCTTATTCACGATTTCATTGCGTATGCGTTTTGCGTCTTGCGCATTTTCGCCGCGCGGGAAAATTGCGGAGAGGACAATAGTTGCCTTGGGCTGTTTCTTTTTGATTTCCGTAAGAATCTCTCTTACGCCGAGAATCGTATCCATCGGGGGTTCTTTCTCAATGGAATTATGACCGGTATTGTTCGTTCCGATCATGACGACGATGCATTTGGCTTCATAGCCGTCGAGCTCCCCGTTTTTAATTCGCCAAAGAACATGCTCGGTGCGGTCGCCGCCGGTGCCGAGGTTGAGCATTTTCATGTCGCCCTTGGAGAAATATTTTTCAAGCTGCTTCTTGCCGGCCTTCTCCCAGTTGTGGGTGATGGAGTCTCCGATGAACACGACTTTAGCTCCGCCCGCTTTTACAATTTCCATTTTAGCGTTATGGCGGTCCATCTGCCAGCTGTCCTTGCCTTTCGGCCAGACGGCAGGAGTGGTTGCGCGAATATCACCGAACGAGGCGCCGGCTATAAGCAGTGAGGAGATGACGAGCAATGTTTTTTTCAGTTTCATGGCAGCATATGTTCCGTTGGTGTTGTAAATATCATTGATGATGAATTTATCACGCTTAAGATTATATCAAATTTTTTATTGTCTGTTGAGAGTTTCAGAGTTGAAGGAGGTGATACAAAAGTGATAATTTGTGGTATAATAGACGAATGATTGCCGAGATACAAAAGCTGAAAAAAGAGCGCAATGCCGTTATTCTCGCCCATAATTACACGTTGGGCGAAGTTCAGGACGTTGCTGATTATACGGGCGACTCTCTTGAGCTCGCACGCCGCGCCGTTCAGGTCGATGCCGACGTGATCGTTTTCTGCGGCGTTTATTTTATGGCCGAGACGGCAAAGATATTGAATCCGGACAAGACGGTCCTTATTCCCGAACCGTCTGCCGGCTGTCCTATGGCCGATATGATTTCCGGCGCCCAGCTTCGTGAACTTAAGGCGGCTCATCCCGGCGCCGTTGCCGTATGCTATGTCAACTCTACGGCAGAGGTCAAGGCTGAATGCGATATCTGCGTGACGAGCGGCAATGCTGAAAAGGTAATGGCGACGATAGGCCGTGATAAAGAGATTCTTTTTGTCCCCGACCGACATCTCGGATCCCATATCGCCGCGAAAGAAGGGCGCGAGTACATTCTCTGGCAAGGCCACTGCCCGATCCACAATGCGCTTTCCGCAGAAACGGTAAAGGCGATGCGTGCTGAATATCCGGGCGCTCCCGTCCTCGTCCATCCCGAATGCCCCAAGGCGATCCGCGATCTTGCAGACGAATGTCTTTCGACGGGCGGCATGTGCGCCTATGCGCTTAAATCCGAGGCCGATACGATTCTTGTCGGGACGGAAATTGGAATCCTTCACAGGCTCCGCAAGGAAAATCCCTCTAAAACCTTTATCCCCGTGTCTACGGAACTTGTCTGCGCCGACATGAAAAAGATAACTCTTGAGAATCTTTTGGCGTCGCTCAGGGACATGAAAACGAAAGTTGAAGTCCCCGCCGAGACGGCGCAAAAGGCGCGCCGGGCGATTGAGGCGATGCTCAGCGCTTGCTGAATTCCTTTTCGTCTCTACGTTTGCCGGTCTTAAATCAGGTCGCCGGCAAGTCCTGGTGCGCTCATAACCCGATACCATAAAATCTGTGGATTGTTTATCTTTTTGCCGCAAATTTTATGTCAGATTTGGTATAATAGCATCAATGAAGAAGATAAGCATTGATAAAGGAGTCGTTTTCGGCGACGGTAAACTTACGTTCATCGCGGGGCCTTGCGTAATCGAGTCCCGCGCGATGGCGCTCGATCTCGCCAAGCGCCTTACGGCGCTTGCCGCGAAGCTCAAGGTGAATTACGTTTTCAAGGCGAGTTTCGACAAGGCGAACCGCACGAGCGTCGATTCGTACCGCGGTCCCGGAATCGAAGAGGGTCTTGACATTCTCGCCGAGATACGTCAGAAATTCGACGTCCCTGTCATTACCGACATCCACGAGCCCTGGCAGTGCGCACGCGCGGCCGAGGTCTGCGACATTCTTCAGATTCCCGCGTTTCTCGCGCGCCAGACCGATCTCGTGGTGGCAGCCGGCGAGACGGGTGCGGCGGTCAATGTCAAGAAGGGCCAGTTCATGGCCCCCGAGGATATGGCCCAGGTGATCCGCAAGATCGAATCGACAGGGAACAGGAAGATTCTTCTTTGCGAGCGCGGCTCCTCTTTCGGTTACCGCAATCTGGTCGCCGATATGCGCTCGCTCCTGATCATGCGCGAGCTCGGCTACCCCGTCATCATGGACGCGACCCATTCCGTGCAGCGTCCGGGCGGCCTCGGTACAGGTTCGGGCGGCGACGGCAAGTACGCACCCGCTCTTGCGCGCGCAGCGGTCGCTACAGGTATCGACGGCGTTTTCATGGAGACGCACTTGAATCCCAAGGTTGCCAAGAGCGATGCGGCAAACGCGATTAAATTTTCGGAAGTCGAGAAACTCTGGAAAAAGCTTATTGCGATCAATGAGGTGGTACGTTCTTGAAGAAACTGCTCCTAACTTCTCTTATCGCGCTTGCGGCCTGCATCCTTTTCGCTGAAGAGGATGTGACGTTCGATTTGGCTGCGGCTACATCCCGTTTTGCATCTGATGAAGCGCGTCTTAAAGTTGAATACCGCAAATGCGTAGAGAAGTTGGATAAGCTGTCCGAAGGGATCGTCGTCCCCGTTGAGAGTCATCCGGACGGGTCTCTGAAGGTTGATGTGTATGCCGGCAGGGCTCAGTTTTTTGATAAGGATTCCGTAGTCTGGTGCGGCGATGTTGTCGTTCGGGAGTATGAGCCCAACGGTAATGTTAAAGTTGAGCTGAACGCAAGCGCCT
Source organism: Kiritimatiellia bacterium (assembly GCA_045656225.1). Classification (GTDB taxonomy): domain Bacteria; phylum Verrucomicrobiota; class Kiritimatiellia; order RFP12; family UBA1067; genus UBA1067. Next base: position 38,860 of record JAZOQU010000057.1, read on the forward strand.
GCATTGTCGACCGAAACACGAAAAGCGGCTGGATCGAGGGTTTTGCTTCCGGACGTTATGGAAAAACAAAAATCAGCGGGTGCGGAATTTACTTTTCTTTTCCTGATGAATTCGTTAAAATATCGTCAAAGGTTGCGATTGAGTCTTCCGATATAAAATTTGAAGGAGTTGAATTATAATGTTTTTAGCATCATTGGTATTCGCCGCGGCGATTCCGGCTTCGAACGCGCCGATTGATTCTTCAGCCGGCGGGGCGGCCTCCGCCGCCGATGTCAATGCGCCCGTTGTGGTGGTTTCCGCAACGGCTGCCAAAAGCACGTCCGCGTCGACGAACATGCCGCGCAACGTGAAGGTTACGAGTGATAAGTCGACTTATCTGCGCAAGGAGGGTGTTCTTGTTTTTGACGGCAATGTGTTTGTCGACGATGTCGAGTTTAAAATGCATGCCGACGAGGTGACTCTTTTCCTCGGCGGTACGAACGAACTGAAACGTATCGTTGCCATCGGTAACGTCGCGGTGACCAACGAACTGCGATCGGGAACCTGTGCCAAGGCCACGTATAACAGAGCTTTGAGCCGCGTCGTTCTGTATGGTGACGAGGCGAAGGGTATCACCGCCAGGCTTAACGACAACGGAAAGCGCAAGAGCCAGGTCGAAGGCCGCAGGATAACCTTCTGGATCGATACCGAACAGGTCGAGGTCGACGGATCGGTTATTACCGTCGATGTCGGCAACGGAGATGTGAAGGACAGCGCGAAACGCTTCCTCGGCAATTAGGATCGGAACTTTCAACAAGATGATGCAAGATGATGTTGTTTCTCAGGCGATGAGCGCGATGGCTGCGGAGAAGTCCGCCGCCGTGAGTGTCACCCCTAAAAAAGAGCCTGATCTTAAGGCGACGGGGCTCGTCAAGATTTACGGCGACCGCACGGTCGTCAACGGGATGGATGTTTCCTGCTCTTGCGGTGAGATAGTCGGCCTTCTCGGTCCAAACGGAGCCGGTAAGACGACGACATTTTACATGATTGTGGGTCTTGTCACCCCGAATCAGGGCAAGATCGTTTTTCAAGGCGAGGATATCACGTTCGATCCTGTTTACAAACGCGCCCGCAAGGGGCTTGGATATCTCGCTCAGGAGCCGAGCATCTTCAGAAAGCTTTCCGTTTGGAACAACGTCATGGCGATTCTTGAGACGATGCCTTTCAATCGCAGACAGCGCAATGCGCGGGCCGAGGAGCTTCTCGCGCCCTTTGATCTCATGAAGGTCGCTGATCAGCCCGCTTATACTCTTTCCGGAGGAGAGCGGCGTAAACTTGAGATTGCCAGAGCCCTCGTCCGGAATCCTTCGATTCTGATGCTGGACGAGCCGTTCGCGGGCGTAGATCCGCTGTCGGTCAATGAAATTCAGGACATCATCCGTCGGCTCGCCAAGCAGGGTCTCGGAATTATTATAACGGATCACAATGTGCGTGAAACTTTGTCGGTCGTCGATCGCGCGTACATGGTCTACAACGGCCGTCTTTTGAAAGAGGGCACTACCGAGGAACTTATACGCGACGAGGATGTCCGTTCGCGTTATCTCGGCGAAGATTTTAGAATGTAATAGAAAAAAAAGAACCAAAAGAAAGGAGCAAGACAATGAGCATAGAAATCACCATGAGACATAGCGATGTGAGACTTGAAGCTCTCAAGGAGTATGCGCAGTTGCGTATGGATAAGCTCGCCGCGAAATTTCCCAAGGTAACGTCCATCAATATCGTCATTGACATCGACGTCAAGAAGCGTATGTACATGGCCGAAGTTGTCGCCAACCGTCTCGGTGAGACGGCTGTCGGTGCCAAGGAATTTTCCGAGAGTGCCAAGAGCGTCATCGACGCGGCCGCCGCACGCGCGGAGCGTCAGCTCTTGAGAATGCGCGTCAAGGCTCGCAAGGGCGCCGTGAGAAAACAGCGCGCCGCTTCCGCCAAGAACTGAAAGCTTAAATGAAAAACCTGCCAGCCAAGGACGCCGACAAAGGCACGAATTTCACCGTGGCCGACTTTCTTGAAGCCGGGCGCGACCGGTTGAAGATAAAACTGGTCGCGGGGGCTGAAAACGTCTCCAAGGTGATGGCCGAGCCTATCGTCAACCGTCTCGGGCTGGCGCTAACGGGGTTTTTCGGGTGCTTCGCGTGGAAGCGACTCCAGCTTGTAGGAAATGCGGAGTGGGCTTATCTCACTTCGCTTTCCGACGAGGAACGTACGGCGAGATTCAAGGAGCTTACCGCCCACAAGGCGTGGCTTTTCGTGTTTACGGCCGACCGCCACGCCTCCGCAGAGGAGATCAAAATCGCCGAGGAGTGCGGAGCGGTGATAATGGAGAGTCCTTTGAAGACCCGCATTTTCTCCCGTCACGCCACGTTTATAATGGAGCAGCTCGGTGCGCCCAAAACGTCGCTGTACGGGACTATGATCGAAGTGTCCGGACTCGGGGTTCTCATCGAAGGCGATCCCGGACTCGGAAAGAGTGAAACGGCTCTCGGTCTCATCAAGCGCGGCAATGCGCTCATCGCTGACGATCTGACATGCATCCGCAAGGATGTCGCGACGAACTTCCTCTTCGCCAGCGCGAGCGATTCGACCGCCGGCTTCATGGAGATCCGCGGCATCGGTATCATGAACGTTTCGAGAGTTTTCGGGGTCAATGCGGTGCGAGGCGAAAAACGTCTCCAGCTCGTCTTGACGCTTAAACGTCTCGATGACATAAAGGGCGAAGTCGACCGTATCGGTCAGACCCGCCGGGCGCGTACGATTCTCGGAGTCGACGTGCCGAATATCATTATTCCGGTTTCGGAAGGGCGCGACCTCGTTAATCTCGTAGAGACAGCGGCCCAGCAGCAGAAGTTGATTTTGGCAGGGTATGATCCGGTGGCTGATTTATCGGATCACCTCCATCGCAGAGCTCAAGATTTTAAGGTGAAAAAAGGGAAGGCTAAAACAAATGGCAGATAAACTTACGAGAGAATTCACCCTGCATAACAAGTACGGGATGCATGTCCGTCCGGCCGGGCTTTTCGCCAAGACCGCGAGCCGCTTCGACGCGGACGTCGAGGTTGAGAAGGACGGCAACGCCGTTTCCGGGAAGTCGATCATGGCGCTCATGACGCTTGAGGCCACGTGCGGAACGGTTTTGAAGGTGACGGCGAGCGGTCCTCAGGCCGTAGAGGTCTTGGATGAGCTTGAAGCGCTTGTCGCGCGCAAGTTCGATATTCCGGATGAGCAGTAAGCCGATGAAAACAATCGCGGGACTTCCGACGGCGAGAGGCTTCGCCGCCGGTCCTGTGTTTATTTATCGCGGTGACGGCGAGATACCAATCCGCGAATACGTCATCGAAGAGCATCTCGTTGATAACGAGATGCGCCGGCTTCAGCGCGCGATGGTCGAAACAAAGCGCGACCTCGAGGGGCTTATCTCCGTTCTCAAGGAGCGTACCGGTCGTTCTGATGTGCGTGTTTTCGAGTGTCATCTGATGATACTTGAAGACATTGTTCTTCAGGACGAGACTAAGAATTATATTTTAAAAGACCGTCTTAACGCAGAGGCCGCGGTGAGAAAGACGGCGAGCGGGGCGAGGGCCCAGTTCGAGCGGATGAATGATCCGTATTTCAGAGAGCGTGTGCGCGATCTCGACGATATCGAGCGGCGTCTCCTGAAAACGCTTATCGGTTATGATAGACATCCGAAGCTGGAATTAACAACCCCCTCAATTGTCGTAGCCGACGATCTGACCCCGTCCGAGACGGTTCAGCTTCCCAAGGAGTATGTTCTCGGCATCGCGACTAACGGAGGCTCGACGACGAGTCATGCGGCTCTCCTGGCGAGAGCGTTGGCGATACCGGCCGTAACGGGTTTAGGCGACATCACTTCGCGCGTATCCCCCGGAGAGACAGTTCTTTTAGATGGTACAAACGGTGCGATAACCTTAAACCCCGACAAGGCTACTGAAGCTGATTTTGCCGCTTTGGTCAAGCGTCAGAAAGATTTGACCGAGGAGGTCGCTTCAGGTGTGCCTGCCGGCACTCTTAAAGACGGCGGTGAGATTCTGATTTACGCCAATATCCATCCCGGCGTTCCGATTGCGGGGGTTAAGGCGTACGGAGCCCGCGGAATCGGACTGTACCGAAGTGAATACCTTTGGCTGACCAACGAGGTCGAGCCTTCCGAGGAGGAGCAGTTTGATGCGTACCGCAGAGCCGTTGAATTTACGGCTAAATTCATGCCTCCCGGAGCGTCAGCCACGATACGCGCTCTCGATATCGGCGGCGACAAAATGGTTCGCGGCATAACCGCCAAAGAGTCCAATCCCTTTCTCGGCAACCGTTCGATCCGTTATCTTCTTTCGAACCGCGAGGTTATGCGTACGCAGTTCCGCGCGATTCTTCGTGCATCCGCCTACGGGCGGGCGCGTCTGATGTATCCGATGGTCTCGTGCGTCGAGGAGATGACCGAGGTCGCGTGTGCGCTCGAATCGATCAAGCGCGAACTTGCCGCCGAGGGTGTCGAGTTCGACAGGAACATCAAGGTCGGAGCGATGATAGAAGTTCCGAGCGCTGCGCTTTTGTCCAGGGAGCTCGCTATTCATTGCGATTTCTTCTCAATCGGAACGAACGATCTTGTCCAATATACGATGGCGGCCGATCGCGGCAACGAGGCGGTGGCCCACCTCTATCAGCCGCTCAATCCCGCTGTTACGAGACTCGTCAAGATGACGGTTGAGGCGGCGAAAGGAGCGGGGATTCCCGTAAGCGTCTGCGGAGAGTCCGCGGCGGATCCCGTCGTAGGTCTCTACTGGGCCGCGCTCGGCGCCGACACGCTTTCGATGAGCGCGTCGTACATTCCCGTCATGTCGAAACTTTTCTCGGCACTTACGCGTGCTGACCTCGAGGAGTATGCGAAGATCCCCGAATCTCTGCCTTTTGGTTCCACCGCGCAGGCGATTTACGGCGCATGTCACGATTGGCTCGCGGCGAAGGTTCCCGAACTTCGCGAGAATCTCGTATGATACGCGTAAAAGAGATAGTCCTGGAGCATGTCGAGACCGCCGTAGGCGATGTCGAAATCGACAATCGGGGAGTGATGTCCGACAAAGCTCTCGAGGCGACCGGATTTACGAAACGCTTTGTTGTCAGGGATGGCGTTTCGCTTTTCGATCTTTCGATGGCGGCCGCCTCCAAAATCCCGCGGGAAGAACTTTCCGAAATAGGCGGCGTCGTCGCGGCGACGTTTTCGAACGAGAAGCGCTTTCCTCAGCTGTCGGTTGCTGTAGCCTCAGCGCTCGGTCTCGGAGCGGACATTCCGGCGTTCGATCTTCAAATGGCCTGCAGTGCATATCCGTACGCAGTTTATCTCGCAGGCAGGATGGCGGCCGATACAGGGCGGAAGATTCTTGTTATAGACGGTGACATCCAGTCGGTGCTGTCGGATCCGGCAGATACGGCGACGACTCCGCTCTTCAGCGATGTTGCGAGCGCGACGGTAGTTTCGGCGGGCGATGGCGAGGACAGTTTTGCAGCCTTTTATTCAAACGCTTCCGACGCGCTTTCGTGCGGGGTGTCCGGCCCGATAAAAATGGACGGTTTTGGCGTTTTTTCCTTCGTCGCGTGTGAAGTCGCTCCGTTTCTGAAACGCTTCATCTCAGATACAGATGGGGCTCGCGTGGACGCATTTGTTCCGCATCAGGCCAATATGTATATGATTCGCCAATTGGCCAACACGCTCGGATTAGCGGATAAACTTCATACGAGCGGCGAAGAGTTCGCCAACCCTGGCTCCGTGTCTATCCCGCTCACCATTGCTGAGCGCGGCGTTTCGGGCCGCGTTCTCATCGCTGGATTCGGCGCGGGGCTTTCGGCCTCCGCCGCGCTTGTAACGATACCTGAAAATTGACTGTCATTGAAATAAGCACGATCTTTATTCTTTGTGAGAAAAGTGATATAATGAAATTGAATTCAGCATGTTGAAATGAGCGGTTTTGTACATTTACATCTTCATACGACGTATTCACTTCTTGACGGACAGTGCCAGATCGTGCCGCTCGTAAAGAAGGCGCGCAAGCTCGGCATGAAGGCGCTCGCCGTTACGGATCACGGCAACCTGTTCGCTCTTAAATCGTTCTATGACGAGTGCCGCGCGAAGAACGCCAAAAAATACGGCGATCTGGCCGACGCGACGATAAAGCCGATTTTGGGGTGTGAGGCGTATGTTACGTCGACGGGCGATCTTAAGAGCCGCGACAAGAGCGAGAAGCGTCATCACCTTTGTCTTCACGCTAAAAATCTGACGGGCTATCATAATCTCGTAAAGCTCATATCGACGGCGCATATCGACGGCTTTTATCATAATGCGCGTATAGACCACGCGCTTTTGGAGAAATATCACGAGGGGCTTCACTGTTCGTCGGCGTGTATCGCGGGTGAGGTTTCGCGCGCCATCGACAACGGTGACATGGCCGAGGCGGAGCGCATAGCGAAGTGGTACAAGGATCTCTTCGGCGATGATTATTCGCTCGAGGTGATGATTCACAAGTCGACCAAATTCGGCGACGATATTCCACTTGAGACGCGCAACGATTTCCGCAATCTCTACGAGCGCCAGGTAAAGGTTGTAAAGGGTATGCTCGAGCTCGGTAAAAAGCTCGATATCCGTGTAGTCGCGACGAACGACGTCCACTTCCTCGAAAAGGACGATGACGATTCCCACGACGTGCTGCTCGCGCTTTCGACGGGCGCGAAGATGAGCGACACGAAGCGAATGATTTATACGGGCGAAGAGTGGTTCAAGAGCGAGGAGGATATGCGCCGGCTTTTCGCCGAAAATCCCGAGCTCATCGACAATACGCTCGAGGTTGCCGACAGAATAGAGGAATATAAGCTCGACTCTGATCCCATCATGCCTAAGTTCGATATTCCCGTGAGCTTCGGCACCGAAGAGGGAACGAAGGAGAAGTATGATGAGCCGACTCTTACCGATATGTATCCGCCCGGACGCGTCGACAAGCTCGGCGGTTACGACAAGGTCATCAGAATTCAGTTCGAGGCGGAGTATTTAGCATCGCTCGTCTGGGCCGGTGCGAAAAGGCGTTGGGGCGAAGAGCTTTCCGACGAGGTTAAGGAGCGCGTCCAGTTCGAGCTCGATACGATCCGCACGATGGGCTTTCCCGGATACTTCCTTATCGTTCATGACTATATCCGCGCCGCTCGCGAAGAGTGTGGCGTATGGGTCGGCCCCGGGCGCGGCTCGGCGGCGGGTTCGGCGGTAGCGTACGCGCTCGGTATTACGAACGTCGACCCCATCAAGTACGACCTCCTTTTCGAACGCTTTTTGAATCCAGACCGCATTTCGATGCCCGATATCGATGTTGACTTCGACGACGCCGGGCGCGAGCTCGTTCTTGATTACGTTACGCGAAAGTACGGCGCCGATCATGTCGCTCACATCGTGACGTTCGGTCAGATGGCGGCGAAGTCCGCGATTAAGGACGTCGGCCGCGTCATGGGCTATCCGCTTGGTGATACGAATAAGCTCGCCAATTTTGTCCCCGATACTCCGAAGATTACTCTATCTAAGGCGCGCAAGGAGTCTCCCGATTTGGAGGCGGCGTTTAATTCGGAGGATCCCGTTGTCCATAAGCTGATGGAACGCGCAGAGAGGCTTGAAGGCTCGATCCGTCAGCCGGGCGTCCACGCGTGCGGCGTAATCATTTCCCGCGATCCGCTTATCGAGACGCTGCCCGTGATGCCGACCCCTGATAAGGCGGGTTCAAAGAAAACAGACGCGGAAGATAAGGGCGACAAACTTCTTACGACCCAGTACGACGGACACTTTGTGGAGCCGGTCGGCCTCTTGAAGATGGACTTTCTCGGCCTTAAAACGCTCACCGTCGAAAAGGAGTGCGTAAAGCTTTTAGGACCTAACAATCCGCGCGTTCCTGAGGCGATACGCGGCGAAGACGGATTTCTCGATCCTGATAAAATCCCCGACGACGACCGTGAGACGTACGAACTTTTCGGACGCGGCGAAACGACGGGCCTATTCCAGTTCGAATCTGACGGAATGAAGAAGCACCTCATGGCGCTTCAGCCCGAAAGGCTCACCGACTTAGTCGCGATGAACGCCCTCTACCGTCCGGGACCGATGGCGTACATTCCCGACTTCATCGACCGAAAGCAGGGACGAAAGGAAGTCGTCTACGATCATCCCGAGATGGAGCCGCGCTTAAAAGATACGTACGGCATCACCGTTTATCAGGAACAGGTCATGTTGCTGTCGCGCGATCTCGCGGGATTTACGCGCGGCGAATCCGACAAGCTCCGTAAGGCCATGGGTAAAAAGCTCATGGACATCATGGCCGAGCTTAAGGAGAAGTTCGTTAAAGGGTGTCTAGCGAATCCCAAGTTCCGCATCGGCGAGTGGGAGAGCGAGGAGAAGGCGCGCGAGCTTATCGAGAAGATTTGGAAGGACTGGGAGGCGTTCGCCTCGTACGCGTTCAATAAGTCCCACTCCGTATGTTACGCGTGGATCGCCTATCAGACGGGCTACTTAAAAGCGCATTATCCAGCCGAATTTATGTGCGCCCAGATTTCGTCTGAAATCGGTAACTTCGATAAGCTCCCCGGCTTCGTCGCCGAGGCTCAGGAAATAGGTCTCGACTTAAGACTCCCCGACGTAAACGAATCGGGTTCGCGCTTTGTTCCTACGCCGGACTCTAAAGGTATCCGCTACGGCTTGGGCGGGATTAAGGGCGTTGGCGAAATGGCGGCTGATGCGATTGTCGCCGAGCGCGAGGCGAACGGACCGTACACGGGATTTCTCGATTTCTGCCTGCGCCTCGCTGGAACGGCTGCGATGAATAAGCGCGTTCTTGAAAACTTAACGCGCACCGGCGCGTTCTCGACGATCGAGCCGAACCGTGCGAAGCTTTTTAACAATATTGAGTTTGCTCTTAAGAAGGCGCAACAGAAAGCGAAAGACGCTCTCAGTATCCAGTCGAACTTTTTCGATATCATGGCAGGAGGCGAGGAGAAGGTGAGCGATACGGAACTTACCGACACGCCCCCATTCTCGCCCGTCGAAGATCTCGCCAACGAGCGTGAGATGCTCGGCGTTTTCGTTTCGGGCCATCCGCTCCAGAGCTGCCGCCGCGTGATTTCAGAGATTGCGACGTTCCGCGCTTCCCAGCTCGCGAATGTAGAAGAAGTCGACGCGCTTTTGAAAGCCCAGCCGATATCGCGCTGGCGCAAGAAACAAAATCCACATTTAAAGGATGAGATGGGGCTTAAACAGCTTGATGTCAGGATGGTCGGCTCCTTGTCGTCGTGTTCGATAAAGATGCCTAAGCCGCGCCCAGACGGTTCGATCGGACAAAAGTGGGCGATTCTCACGCTTGACGACGGCTCCGGAACGATTGATGCATTCGCGTTCGCGAAGGTTTGGGAAAAGTTCAATCCCGTCGAGAATGGCGATCCGTCCGGTCTCGGAGCCATAGAGAAATCCGTCGACAATCTCGTTATGCTCTGCGGCGAGATTTCGCATCGCATAAATTACGAGAAGGACGACAAGATCGAGAAAAAGAATCCGTCGCTCGGTGATTTGAATTTCACTCTTAAAGAGGCGTATCCTCTGTCGGCGATTCTGCCCCAGGTTTCGAAGAGCCTGAAGATTAAGATGAAGTACGAGGATGACGCTCTCGGAGAGAAGGTTTCGAAGATCTACGACATCGCCCAGAAGCACAAGGGCGCTCTTCCCGTCGCGATCGAGCTTCATTATACCGACGGCACCGTAGTTGATATCGACTTAGGTCCTTTAAGCCGCGTCGACTGCAATATGGAATTCCTCGCCGAAATCGCTAAGGTCGTTCCTCAGGGCGATACGACATTCTCGCCGTGTGAGAAAATTTATTTTGCCCCTCCCGAAGAAAAGCGCTTTTCACGGGATAAGTAAGTCGTGTTTTATTTCGGTATTTAATTGGCGGAAAATGGTATAATATAATGTGTTACTTAGCACAGAAAGATAATTTATAAATCCGTTGATGGGGTGTTAGGTAGTGCCATCGTGCGGGATAGAGGCTTATCAATCATGTTCGACCATATAGTTATAACGGCTGCCAATGAGGCGCAGGCTCGCGGCTATCGCGCACAGACGAAGAATCGTCCTGAGGTTAAGGTCATATCCGATCCTGGAGGAAAGCGCGTAGGCTCGCTCGGCGCGACCGTCAATCTTTTAAGGCGCCTTAAACTTTCCGGCAAGGTTCTCGTCTGTCATTCGGGCGGCGACGCGAGGCGTACGCCGGGATACGCCGCGATGGGCAAGGCGTTCGTCCCGATGAAGGACGGTCGCTCGATGTTCGAGCATATCGTCGAGACGATGTCGTCCTTGCCGCTCCCTGAAAAGGGTGGAGTTCTGATCACATCAGGGGATGTTCTACTCGACTTCGATTACGCAGCGACAGATTTTTCGCGTCCCGGCGTTACGGGAGTCGCCTATCCCGACGGACCTTTCCAGGCTCAGCGTCACGGCGTTTACAAAACGGCTTCTAAAGCGTCGTCTAAAACGGGTCTTATGGACGTTATCGGATTTCTCCAGAAGCCGAAAGTAGAGACGGGACGCCATCTTATCGATACAGGGATTATGTTCATCGATTGGGCGACTGCCGAGAAGATGAAGGCTCTTCCGATAGCTGGCGACATTTACGAGGAGTTTCCCAAGATGCTTCTTGAGGGATTTGCGCCGTTCTCGGTCAATGTGGTAAAGTCGTGCACTTTCTTTCATATCGGCTCATCGCGAGAACTTTTAGAGCAGCTCGGTGACGGCAAGACTTATGTCGATAGCGTTGGCTGCGAGCTTGAGCTCAAAGGCGGCAATGTCGTGACGAACATTCCGCGCGGCAGATTCAAGAAACTTTCTCTCGCCGAGAACGAGTGCTTTACCTGTATTCCTGTCGGTAAAAACGATTGGTACGATCTTAAGTATAAGCTCGACGATAATTTTAAGACGGACGGTCTATGGGAGAAGCACGCGCTCGCGGACAAGATGCCAAAGGTCGATTATTCGAGGCTTCTTAAAATGCGAAACGCGAAGACCGACGGCATCGTAACGGTGAGCGCTCCTGTGCGCATCGACTTCGCGGGCGGCTGGAGCGATACGCCGCCTATCTGCAATATCGAGGGCGGAGCTGTGCTCAATGTAGCCGTCAAGCTTGACGGTAAGCGTCCGATTGAAGTCGTTGTAAAGCCTCGTCGCGATAAATTCGTGAAGGTCGTCTCGAAAGATCTCGGTAAGCGAAGGATTTTAAAGTCTGCCGCCGAAATAGCCGATCATTCCGATCCTCACGATTGGTGCGCTCTCGTTAAATCGGCTTTGACCGTAACAGGATTTAAGTTCGGCGAACGCGGCATAGATATTATCATTTCAGCCGATCTGCCTAAAGGAAGCGGAATGGGTACGAGCTCCATTCTCGGCGCTGCGACTGTCGCGGCGCTTTTGGGGCGGAGCGATCCTGATGAGATTGCATCGCTCACGCTTGAACTGGAGCGCGAGATGTGTACGGGCGGCGGTTGGCAGGATCAGTACGGCGGGCTTTTGGGCGGCGTAAAACTTCTTAAGTCGAAGCCAGGGAAAGTTCAGAATGTTACTGTTAAAAAAGTAGAAATTCCTAAGCCGGTTGCGGAAGAAATCTCGGAGCGCTCGCTGCTTTATTTTACGGGCCAAAAGCGCATGGCGCGCAACATCTTGAGAAAGGTCCTGGCGTTTTACGGGGCGAACCCTCACGATTTCGCGAAAATCCTCGTAAGGAGTCTTAAAGCCGACGCCGATAATTGCGCAAAGGCGCTTGAAAAGGGCGACCTTAAACTTTTTGCCCAGTCCGTCAACAACTACTGGCGAGATAAAAAGCTTCTCGATCCGGGCAGCACCAACGAGCGCGTCGACGAGATAATTGAGCGCATTGCCCAGTGGACCGATGCGGTAACTCTAACAGGAGCGGGCGGCGGCGGATTTATGTATATCCTCGCTAAGTCTAAAGTGGACGCGAGGAAGATCAAAAAGGAACTCGAGCGTAACAAGCCATCGAAGTATTCGCGCTTTTATTCGTTTGAGATCGACAATGAAGGTTTGATGGTCAGGAAATGAAAGTATCGTTGATCACAGTCTGTTTTAGAAGTGCGGGCGTGATTCGCAGTGCTATTGAGAGCGTGCTCTCGCAAAAAGGCGTCGATGTTGATTATATTGTCGTGGACGGAGGCAGCAACGACGGGACTGTCGAGATTTTAAAGGAGTACGAGTCTAAGTTTGCCGGGCGGATGCGCTGGATTTCAGAGAGTGACGAGGGGATGTACGACGCGCTCAATAAGGGCATAAAAATGGCAGAGGGCGACGTAGTCGGCATTCTCAACGCCGATGACGTTCTTGAAGATGAGAATACCCTCGCTTTTATCGCATCGTCGTTCGAGCTTGGGGTTGATTGTGTTTACGGCGATATTCGTTTTGTACGCGGCGAGAGTAAAAAGACGACTCGCTACTACTCTTCCAAGCGCTGGCGGCCTTGGATGCACAACTGGGGCTTTATGCCTGCGCACCCGTCGGTCTATGTCCGCAGAGAGGTCTTTGACCGCGTCGGCGGCTATAAGCTCGGTTACGACATAAGCGCAGACTTCGAGTGGATGGTGCGGCTTCTCTGCAAGGCGCGCGTCAAGGCCCGTTATCTGCCGCGCTCGATTGTGACGATGCGCCTGGGCGGTAAGTCGACGGCCGGATTGAAAGCGATGCTGAGACTTAACCGCGAGAACGTCCGCGCCAATCGCGAAAACGGTTATTTCTGCTGTCTTCCTATGATGCTCCCGAAATATTTCTTCAAAATCTGGGGCTACATTTTCAGAAGGACCTGATAATGAAACATAGAACTGAGGGTCCTAAAACGATTTCACCGCACCACTCTAATCCCACCAATGGGGACCCTCGGATTCATTAGGACTGAATTTTCGTTGTATGTCTGATTTCATTTGATGGAACTGATGTTTTATCTTTTGAAAATCTGGAAAAGCGATTCAATATTCTGTGCAACAGTAATTCTTAATTAATGGCTTCGCACTTTTCTTTTGCTTGCACGTTGCTATGCTATGTATAAATGCGGCCACGGATTTGGGCAACCGTGCTCCACTTTTGATATGGCCGATTTCTGCGTCCTCTAGACCCGCTCGCCAATCTTTAGATTTGGCTCGGGGTCGAGTCCTGCAGAAATCGGCTCATCTAAAAAGTATGCGCCCGGCTTCGGCCCAAACCGAGGCCGCGTTTAGCATTTTCGACAACGTTCGCCATTTCGTAAAGCCGCTCTTCACTCGCTCCCGCGTTTATTTTCGCCTCCTCCCGTGAGGATCGCAGATGATCCTCGTCGCCTAACTTCGTCGCTCGACTCATTCGCTGTTCGCTCATATCGTCGGCGTCCTCGTTATGCTCGCGCCTCATCGCGCTCCTCACGAACCGGAGTCTCACTAAACGCTCAGCTCATTCATCGCGTCTTTTCTCAACGTCTCTCTCGTACGCTTCCAATCGTATGCGTGCGTAGTCCTCCCCGGCACAGGTACTGTCTTCTCGACACAACGTCAATCCTGTTTGGACTAACGACTTGAACACCCGGAGATAGTTGGCTAAAGAAAAAACTGCCAAGAAAGAAAAATAAAAGCGAATAGAGAAGTAAATTGGCTATGAGGAAGCGGGACGGGAGTGGAGCGCGTCGAGCTGAATGAGGCGAGCGAACGCGGTTCGCAGGTAGACGGTGTCAGACGCAAGTAAGACGAGGAAGGCCAGTACACCCGAGC
>JAZOQU010000058.1:0-9980 GCA_045656225.1 Kiritimatiellia bacterium
ATCCTCGCTTATATCTCGATATACGTTGCAATTCTCTTAAATTTTCAACTTCCAGTTTTCAAAGATCACTCGCTCACCCTTTCGGGCGAACGAGGACATAGTTTATCAAATCTCTTTCCAACGCGCAAGGGGGTATTTTAAAAATTTTTACACCCCGAAACCGAAGTACTTATTCGTATTGTTAAACGAAATATCCTGGACTATCTTGCCGAGCGTTTTATAATCGGCAATAACCTCGCCGTTTTCCACCCACCTGCCGATCAGGTTGCAAAGAATGCGGCGGAAATATTCGTGTCTGGCGTACGACAGGAAGGAGCGCGAGTCGGTCAACATTCCGACAAAACCCGCAAGCGCGCTTAAATTCGCAAGATCCACAAGCTGCTTCTCCATCCCCGTCTTGTGATCATTAAACCACCACGCCGAACCGATTTGAATACGCTGGGGGAATGTGCCGTTCGACTGGAAGCAACCGGCGATCGAGCCCATAATCTCGTTATCGTTCTGATTGAGAGAATAGAGAATAACCTTAGGCATCTTACCGGTCTGTTCAAAAGCGTTGAGAAGATTGGCGAGGGCCCTGGCGCCGCGCGTATCACCAACCGCGTCGAAACCGGTGTCAGGACCGAGAGCGTCCATCATCTTGTCGGAATTGTCGCGAATGCAGCCGTAGTGAAGCTGCATAACCCAATCGCGCTTGGCATATTCGCCGGCCAGATACTTTAAAACAGCGGTGCGGAACTTATCGCCCGTGGCAGTATCGATTTCAGCGCCCTTCTTGCCGGCGGCGAGAATCGCATTCAACTCCTTGTCAGTCGCCTCGGCATAAACGGCATAATCAAGCCCATGATCAGACACCTTACAACCCTTCGACGCGAAATACTCAATTCTCTCACCGAGCGCCTTTTTAAGATCACTAAACTTTGTAATCTTAAAGCCGACAACCTTTTCAAGCTTCTTAATATAATCAGCAAACGGCTTTTTATCGACATTGAACGCCTTATCGGGACGAAACGCGGGCAGAACCTTCACCTTGCACTTCTTGTCGGCAGCGATTTTATCGTGCCACTCAAGCGTATCAACGGGATCGTCAGTCGTACAAATAAGCTTAACTTTAGACTTATCGATTATGCCGCGGACCGACATCGACTTTTTGGCGAGAGTCTTATTGCACTTGTCGTAAATCTTCTTTGCGGACGATTCATCCAACTGTTCAGTAATACCAAAATAATTCTTAAGTTCGAGATACGTCCAATGATAAAGAGGATTGCCGATCAGTTTCGGAAGCGTAGCCGCCCAAGCCTTGAACGTCTTATAGGGATCGGAGAATCTCGAACCCGTGACGGAGTCTTCCTGAAAACCGCAAGTACGCATCTGGCGCCACTTGTAATGATCGCCCCCGAGCCAAACCTCGGTAATCGTCTTATACTGACGATCTTCAGCAATGTCTTTAGGATCAATATGGCAATGATAATCAATAATCGGCATCTTGGCGGCATACTCGTGATACAGCTTCTTTGCCGCCGGCGTCTCCAACAAAAAATCCTTATCTAAAAACTTTTTCATGTTGATACTCCTTGCAAATCTTAAGACTGTCTATTAAAGAGCAAGCTTATCCAAAATCCCGACAAGCTGCTTTTTAACCTCGGCCATCGAAAGATGGTTCTTGAAAAATTCGTATGCCGCCTCATTGTAGCTTTCGCGGTTGGCCCAGTCGGCGCGATATTCCTCGACAGCTTTTACAATAGCCGCGGCATCACCGGCCGGAACAAACTTTATCGCCTTACAGTTTTTCGCTTCAGGCGGATAGCCGGCGCAATACTCATTGATAACGGGACGCGCACACCCCATCGCCTCGAATATCTTATTGCCGATAACGCGCGACGCTTTTTCTGTAGTTCCGAAGACACCAAGAACAACATCGGCCTTGTAAATCACCTCCGGCACTTTTGCGTACGGAACCTTATCAAGGAATGTGATATTGCTTATCCCTTTGGCGAGAGCTTCAGTCTTGGCCTTATAAGCGCCCCAGCCGAGAAGATCCCAGTGAATCCCCTTGCCCTCTGTCATACGCGCAGCCTCGACAATGTACTCCATGCCGTGCAAAGGAATATAAGCGCCGTGATAAAGAACGCGGAAATCATTACCTTCACGCGGCGGAACGGGACCGGGCTTGAAAATCTTCTCGTCAGTTCCCGTAAAGAGCGGAGCCATCTTCTCACGCGGCACGGCGAACTCGCGCTCGCAGAAATCGACATGGCAACTCGTATCCCAGGTTACGAAATCGGGCGCGTTCATCATTTTCTTTTCAAGCGCATGAAGTTTTTTGGCGCGGGGCTCCTCAGCCTTCCACTTCTTCTGCTCAAGCACTTTTTTATCCCACGCGGAAATCATCGGATCAAAAAGAACCTTAACTCCGTTCCGGCGCGCCCAGCGGCACGCGGCCATAATGTCGCGCTGACGGCAGACGGGAACCCATACGAGATCCGGCCTGACCTTTCGGCTTAAGCCGCGCAAAAAAGCCTCAATGTCGCCAAAACGCGGCGAGAGTATGACATCAAAAAACTCGACATTCCAACCGAGTTCTTCGAACAGCGCGATATTAACGCGGTTGCGCGAATAACCGTGGTCGAAGCGCCCCCAGAAAAGAACCGTCTTCGAGGGGACTGTCCCCTTTTTCGCGGGAGCTTTCGCATGTATCTCCTTCCAAGAGAAATAAATCGTAAGAAGCGCGAAGATGGCGATCATCATCTCGCCGCCCTCTTCCAATGCGGTACAAAGAGACTGGGCTTTGTTTACTCCATCCGCAGACTTAGACAGCCCATACCCGTGACCGAGCCACGAAGGAAGTCTATCGGAAATCTGGACGACAACCCCGCTCGCGCCGAAGCACCCCCACGCCCATGCCGAAGGCTTAAGTTTGAGAACGCCGTCAAACCAGAACTGGGCGAGGTAGGCAAATCCCGCCGCGAAGAGACCGAAGAAAAGAGTAAAATAACCGACGATCAGCGCCTTCATTCCGAACGGAACTTCACCGT
The DNA here is from genome assembly GCA_045656225.1 of Kiritimatiellia bacterium. Lineage (GTDB taxonomy): Bacteria > Verrucomicrobiota > Kiritimatiellia > RFP12 > UBA1067 > UBA1067. The sequence goes on from JAZOQU010000058.1 coordinate 3,036, forward strand.
TCGTGATAACGCGCATCTTGAAAGGAGTTCCGTTAAGCGGCTTTCCGTTCGGACGGACGAGTTTACCCGAAACGAGCGAACCGTCGGCGCCAACGTAATCAGGGTAAAGGCAGCTCAAGACGGCGTTATGGAGATCAAGCTGTTTAATAATCGCCATCGCTGCGACAACCGTCACCATAAGCGATAGAAGGCGCCTGCGCGCCGCCGAGCCCTCAAACGGGCACTTCCACCACACAAGCGGAATTACAGCGGCGAAAAACGGGAGCGTCGCCAATTCAAAGAGCGACCTCCCGTTATTGTCGAAAGAGCCCACAAGACAGCCGGGCTCCATTACGGCCCATGCCGTCATTAGGCATATTAACGACAGTGCAAAAACTACAGGAGCGACAAGCCAACCGCGATTAGACCCTGCGCCAAACCCCATGACGAGCCTCCTTCAGAATTTTTCAGTGCTGATTGTAGGTTCCGTCGACTTCTTCCCAGGTGCGGGTCGTAAAGAACTTCGCGATGGCCGCATCGTATTCTGCCGTGTGGGCGAAGGCCTTCTTCATAAGCTTAAAGCGCGTATCGAGACCGAGCGTACCGCCATGATTGGCGAGCTCTTCGACGAGATTGCCGTAGTCAAGGGGATCAGTGACGGACGCAACGCGGAGATAGTTCTTGGCGCTCGCGCGAACCATGCAAGGGCCGCCGATGTCGATATTGGTGCGGGCCATCTCAGGAGTTACGCCTTCTTTGGCGACCGTCTCACGGAAAGGATAGAGGTTTACGACGACCATATCGAGCGCATTGGCGTCGAGACGCTTCAAATCATCCTGATGGGCGTCGTTGTACTTCTCGGAAAGGATGCCGAGATAAATCTTAAAGTCGAGCGTCTTAACCAAACCGCCCTGCATTTCAGGCTGGCCTGTATAGTCGGAAACCGCCACGAGCGTACCTTCAGCGGCATCGCCGAGAATTTCCTTGATCTTGGTGTAGGTTCCGCCGGTCGAATAAATCTTTACGCCAGGGCAAGCCTTGACGAGAGCGGGAACAAAAGTCTCAAGACCCGTTTTGTCGCTCACGCTCATGAGGACATTCTTTACCTGAACACGGTTATCGATTTCGGTGACGATATTAAGCGCCATTGTTGTACTCCTATCTGATTTAAATTATCTCCTTTATTATACCATAAACCATATAACGAGAACAAACCATTCACCAAGCAAGACGGCAGTTGTGATATAATTAAACATTGAAAATGAAAACTCTGCTGCATGTCGATATGGACGCGTTCTTCGCGTCGGTAGAACTTCTCGCCCATCCCGAATGGCGCGGGAAGCCGCTCGTGGTCGGCGCCGGCCCTCATGAGCGCGGCGTCGTATCGACATGCTCATACGAAGCGCGCAAATACGGCATTCATTCGGCAATGCCGTCGCGAACCGCCTACCAGCTCTGCCCCCACGCGATTTTTACTCCGCCCGACGGCAGACTCTACAGCGCCGTTTCTGAAAAAGCCTTTGAAATCTTCGAAAGATTCACTCCATACGTTGAAGGAGTTTCGATAGACGAGGCTTTTCTTGATATAACCGGCACTATCCATCTTTACGGCGACGCGCGTTCCCTCGGAGAAGCGCTGATGGGCGAAATCCGGCGCGAGTGCGGTGTGACATGCTCCGTCGGGATAGCGCCAAACCGCCTGCTCGCAAAAATCGGTTCCGAAGAGAATAAACCCAACGGACTTACGATGATGCCCTTTGACTCCGCGGAAATCGCATCCTTTCTCAGGTTCAAACCGATCTCGGTCCTCTGGGGCGTAGGCAAGAAAACCGTCGAAACGCTCAAGCCGTACGGCATTTCGCTATGCGGCGATATCCAGAAACTGAACACCGATCGCTTAGCCCTGATTTTAGGATCGACTTCCGCCGCGGAATCGCTGAAAAAATATTCTCTCGGAATATCCGACGACCGCGTATATTGGCAGGCGACCGACGAGAAGTCCGTTTCCAAAGAGCATACATTCGGCGAAGATGAACACTCCAGAAACATTGTCCGCGCCCAACTGATCGAACTGGTTTCCAGTGTCGGCAGAAGATTCCGCCAGAAGGAACGTTGGGCCTCGACCGCAAAAATCAAATTGCGAAACGCCGCATTTAAAACTCTGTCCAAGCAGATGTCGTTCGAATCCCCGGCGCGCGACGATATTACATTCCGGGAAAAAGCGATTGCGCTTTTTGACGAACTTTGGCCCGAAACAGAAACGCACCGGGCCGGAAAATCCGCGGCGAGACTGATCGGTTTCGGCGTCTCAAACATCCGCAACTCGCCGGACGAGGACTTGCAGCTGAACCTCTTTGCAGAAAACGGCGGCGGCGCCGAAAAACGCAAAAAAAGAGAGCGCCTCTCAGAGACGCTCGACAATCTCCGCAAACGGGGCCTTATTTGAGCGCGTCAATATCCGAGATCAGCGTCGATGACAATGACCTTTGCGGAAATTCCAGTCGGCTTGCGGTCAAAAACAGCCGTCACTTTACAAATCCGGTCAGGCGAATCGCAGTCTGCGCAGACACCCGTTTCAGCGCATGGAGTACGCTTGCCGAGACGGCGACAATTCGGAGCGCAGGCAAAACGCTTGATGCGGCATATCGCAGCATCGATACCTCCGTCTACAATCTTGTTGCGGCCGATCAGATAAACTACGCGTTTGGGCCCCGAAATCGACGCGGCGACACGGTTGCCGCGGCCGTCGATATTGACGATACGCCCGTCGAGCGTAACCGCGTTCGCGCTAAGCAGGAAAAGATCCATCTCTATCTGATGATCGCGTATTTCCTTGCCGGCATCCGCCATGGCTTCCCTGAGACCAAGCTCCTTAACGGTTTCACTTCCTCCCCATCCGACACTTTCAGCGCCGACGGCCTCGGCGAGAACAAGCCTTACGGCATCCTCACGCGTTGCCGCATATTCAGCCTCAAAGCCGCGTTTCTTTAAAGACTCTACAAGTTTCTGACAAATTTCAGCTGACATTTTTTACACCTCACTTGCCGACAAGGTCCACCAACCGCTATCCACTGATTAAAAAAACCATTTTGCGCACGCAAGCAGCCCTTGTTTCCAGGGAACGCGGTGGCTGACTCCGCTCTTGCCCTTAAATTCATCAAGGTGCTCCACATACCAATCATAGTTTCTTACAAGCGCATCCTTATTGGAATATTTAGGCTTATAGTCAAGAAGCTTCTCGGCCTTCTCTATCGAGACGAAGGAATCGGTCATGGCCGTCTCGTAAACCCAAGGATAAAGAGGCGAAAGATGAAGTTTTTCAAGGATGCGTAAAATAAGAACAAGAGGCTTTACGGGCATGCCCTTAATCTTCTTGCCGTGTCCGGCACGATCAAGAACAGCCTGATAATCCTCCTTCATAGTGGTAAATTCCTTGGCGCCGATATTGAACTCGGTTGCGACAACTTCTTTAGGATATGTCATCGCATTCCAGATAGCGTGGTCAAGATCGTCGACATCCATAAGTTGATAGCGGTTTTCTCCGCTGCCGATCATCGGGAAGCCGTGACCCGTATACGCCCAATCGTAAAAAAGCGCAAATACACCCAATCGCTCCGGCCCGACAAAGCTCTTAGGTCGGATGATGGAAACAGGATAACCCTCCTTGATCGCTTCACGGCAGATATTTTCGGCGTCTATTTTAGCCTGACCGTAGGGACCGACTCCAACGAGAGGATCGGTCTCATAGATCGGGTGCTTTTTAGGCACGCCGTAAACTGCCGTCGAAGATATCTGAATCATCCGGTCGAGATTGAACTTTCGCGCCGCATTCAGTACATTGCGGCAGCCGTCAACCTCAGTGGTAAAAATATCCTCCTCCGAATAGAGCGGAAGAGCCGCCGCGCAGTGAACAACGACGTCACACCCTTCGGTCACCTTTTCGACGGCGGGAATGTCACGCACATCGCCCAACGTGAATTTAAGCCACGGCTCATTCTTCTCGGGATATTCAAAGTCGGCTATGTCCAATACACGAATCTCATCCACCCCCTGCTCACGCAGAAAACGGATGAGATTTATTCCAAGAAATCCCGAGCCGCCGGTAACAAGAACAGTCACTTCTTGCCTCCCTTTCGCTCTATATCAAGCCTGTCAATTGGCAGGAGCGACAGGAACTGCAGGAACGGTCTGTTGCTCTTCAACAGCAATAGTCTCGGTTACGGACGAGGGCGTCGAGGTTAAAAACGCCAAACCAATCGTGTTGAGGATAAGAAGCGTTCCGAGGATAGCCGTCGCCTTTACGAGAATATTACCCGCATCTGCACCAAGCGTTCCTTCAAGAGCACCGCCGCCGAAAGCTCCGCCCAAGCCACCCTCCTTCGGCTTCTGAATCATGACAACCAAGCCAAGAAGCAGGCAGACTACAACTTCAACGACGTATAAAATGATTTTAACAACTTCCATCTTTATTTACTCCATCTTTCGTAAGATTCTTTATATTATAGCACACTTTCTCGCCTTATGACAAGCACCCCGGCAAACATGTATATAAGAGACAATGTACGGTTAATTTATTATCATCCTGTCTATCACAGGAATCTTCGACCAAGGATTAAAAAGACGAATCTCATGAACTCCGGCGGAAAGATCGACCTCATGCCGTATGGAGACAAACTTTCCAGCGGTATCAGCAACCTTCAGCTTAACTGGAGCTGCTCCATCAATACTAAGGTACATTGTCCGCACTTTATCCGACGCGCACTCAAAAACGAGCTTACGTCTGCCATCGGTTGAAAAATATACATTCTTCCAGATCAAATCATTTGAATCGCGCCCGCCTAAATTAACGACGGCGACACCACCGGACGCGCCATTGACCTCGGTATAATATGCCCGGCACTGAACCTGACAGCTGTCCGTTAAACCGTAAGAGCTTTCATCCAGTTCACTGTAATCGGTCAAATACGCCGTTTCCGCCTCGTAAATTCTCCTATCAAGACGACGCTCGGCATCAAAAAGGAAAAATCTCGCGGCGTGCGGCTGCACCGTCACTTTAGTCGCATTGGTAAAAACGCCGATATCTGCACGCTTAACCAAATCAAAAACCGCGATTTCGCCGTCTAAATCAAAATTGCGAGACTTTACCTCAAACGTATACTCGCTATCATTAGCGTTATATAAGGCGACATAACGCGCCGTCCCGAAACGTTTTTCGGCATCCTTCACAAGCTGATAAGCTCTGCCATCCCTAAAAGCCACGTAAGCCTGCTGAGAAAGCGGATCCTGATTCATCCGAATAAGGTATGGATTTGTCACAAGCGCGTGAGTCGTCGGAGGAATATTGCGCACATCACAGCCCAAAACAAGCGGAGAAGACATGATGCACCACATTCCAAAGTGAGTTATCTCCTCATCTCGCGTAAGACCGATATCCCCGCTATTACCGAACGCCGACTTTAGAGCCCCCTTATACTGACCGACCTCAAGCATATCAAGATCATTGAAATGCCCGGGTGAAACATAAGCGCTTAGATACAAATTTTCGGCTATAATATCGCGAATTGAAGTCCAACCCGCTCGAATATCGCGCGTAGTGCGCCATGATCCAGCTATATCCGCCGCCCAGGTTCCGGGAAACGCCCATCTGCAGATATTAAGCCTTACATCTTTGCGGCCTGTCGCTTTAATCGCCGCGGCAATCTCAAAATAACGCTTTTTCTCCTCAAGATGCTTTTGTAATCCGCCACAATAATCAACCTTGAAAAAGTCAAAACCCAATTCATTGAAATGAAGCCTGCAATCCTCGGCATCATGCCCGTATAAACCGGCACCGACACCTGACTTATCTCCTCCAAAGCTTGCACATGTATTTTCTCCCGCATCAGAATACGTTCCGGCCTTCATCCCGAGCGCATGAATACCGTCGACAGTCCCCTTCATCCCGTTCGGAAACCGAACAGGATTGAACCTTAATCTACCGTCAGGCCCATGACCGTTGAAAAAGCCGTCATCGATATTTACATAAACATACCCGGCGTCCTTCAGGCCGTTTGTTGACATCGACTTTGCGACACCGACTATAATTTCTTCTGAAATATGCTCAGCGAAGGTATTCCAGCTCGACCACCCCATAAGAGGCGTCATGGGATTCGCATGCTTTATCGGCTTAGCCCTTTCGAGAAGATGCTCGGCACGCAACTTCATCGCGGGCTTTTCCGCCGCATCCATGCGATACGTATTGACGAATGCTTTACAACCGTCCTCTGAAATTTTAATCCGATCGGGACATTTTTCGCACGAGAAAAATGTTACAGCCGACGCTAACACCGCACTAGTTAAAGAAATCATATTAGTTTTCCATTTTATGAACAACATTCTTCATCACTGTCAATTATACCACTTTACCTGATAAAATAAAAGCGCGGCAATTCGCACCCAAAATCATCCAACAAAAAAATCCCCATCCAATAGTTCTTTTTTCACCACGGACGCCACGGAAACGCGCGTTGCGCGACACCGAAAGGGTCTACGAAATTTCGCTTCGCGCTATCCGACCACAGACTGTCCACTGTCTCTTTATATCTTTTATCTCTGGGGTTTCACCCCAGACCCCGTGCCGAAGGCAGATATAAAAACTAAAAAGTTTTGTGGAATTTATGTGGTTGATTTATCCAAAGGCAACCTTCGCAACCCTTCGGTGTCCGGCGAGCTCCAAGCGAGCCGGTTTCCGCGGCATCCGTGGTTAAAAATCCGCGTCAAATTCTCACTTTATAAACCATAATAAAACCGCCACATTTATCCAATTTTCTATCACTTCTCTCTAATGGGGACAAGTATGTATTGCGTCAAGGGGGAAAATGAAAAAACTTTTGTATGAAAGTAGTTTTTTAGTGAAAACGCTAATAGCGCGGACGTATCTGGCCGCGCATAGGGGTTCAGGGGAACGAGGTTCCCCTGATGGGGGCT
>JAZOQU010000059.1:0-30767 GCA_045656225.1 Kiritimatiellia bacterium
GTTGTTATGGCCTCCCCGAAGTATGCGTATTTACTTGTCTAAGCGCGAAAGGCGTCACAACTCCGTAGCGAGTCGAGATCGAGAAGAGCCTCCGTTAATCCATCGAAGCTTACAGTCGCCCATATCAAAAGCTGAGCACGGTGCACCCGCTTGAGCGCCCTACGGGTTCTCGCTTCGCTCGAAGGTTCCCTCCGAAAGCTTCGCTTTCTGCGGTGCATCTCAGCAACATCCGCCGCGTTATGTAAAGTCATGGAATGTTTTGTCGGTGAAAATAAAACTGGGGATATTCCAGTGAAAAATACCCCCTTGCGCATTCTTTAAGCAATATGATATAATATTTGTTCATTCGACCACTCCAAAGAGTAAAGTAATAACCATGAAAGTACGTAGTTCCGTTCGTCGCATTTGCGAGAACTGCCGCATCATCCGCCGCAATGGCGTGGTGCGCGTGATCTGTACCAACCCGCGCCATAAACAGCGTCAGGGTTAATAAAGATAAAGAGGTAAAACAAATATGCCTAGAATGATGGGTGTGGATATCCCGGGCAAGAAGCAGATCCGCTTCGCGCTCAGATACATCCACGGTATCGGGCCAAAACGCGCTGATGACGTTTTGGCGGCTTGCAATGTCGATCCGGTCAAGAAGGCCGACGACGTCACTCAGGATGAGATTCACGCGCTCACGACGTACATTCAGGATCACTTCCGTGTTGAAGGCGACCTGAGGCGCGAAGTTTCCCAGAATATCCGCCGTCTGATTCAGATCGGTTCGTATCGCGGTCTCAGGCACAAGAGGGGTCTCCCCGTGCGTGGCCAGCGTACCAAGACTAATGCTCGTACCCGCAAGGGCGGCAAGCGCGTTTCGATCGCTATGCCCAAGCAGGCCGGTCGCTAAGGGGGTAATTTAAAATGTCAGAAGAAATCAAGAATGATATCGCCGCCGGTGCCGCCGAGGTTCTCAACGGACCTGCCGCCGAGGGCGAGGCTGTCGCGAAAAAGCGTTCGGGTAAGTCCATCCCCGCCGGTATCGCGTTCATCCGCAGCACTTTCAACAACACCCAGGTTTCCATTGCCGACGCTCGCGGCGGCGTGATTTCCTGGAGCTCCGCCGGCAAGGCCGGTTTCAAGGGTTCGCGCAAGTCGACGGCGTTCGCCGCCACGATGGTTGCCCAGGACGCCGCCCGTACGGCCGTCGCCAAGGGCATGCACGAGTGCGAAGTGAGAATGCAGGGCGCAGGCGCCGGCCGCGAGAGTGCGGTTCGTGCGATCCAGGCCGCCGGCATCCGCGTCACCATGATTACCGATTGCACGCCCGTTCCTCACAACGGCTGCCGTCCCCGCAAGCGCAGGAGGGTCTAATCTATGTCACGTTATACAGGTTCCAAGTCTAAGGTTTCCCGTCGTTTCGGCGAGCCGATTTTCGGCCGCGAGAAGGAAATCAAGCGCCCCAATCCTCCGGGACAGCACGGCGCGAAGCGTAAGCGCAAAGTTTCCGAGTACGGTCAGCAGCTTCTCGAGAAGCAGAAGGCCAAGTACATCTACGGTATGCGCGAGGGTCAGTTCCGTATCTTCTTCGAGCGCGCTATGGCCAAGAAGGGTAAGACGGGCGACCTCCTCCTTCAGATGTGCGAATCGCGTCTTGACAACGTCGTTTACCGCCTCGGTATCGCTCCGACGCGCGCTGCGGCCCGTCAGCTCGTCACCCACAAGCACATCGTCGTCGACGGCAAGGTTCTCAACATTCCTTCCTACATCGTCAAGGCCGGTCAGACCGTCGGTGTCCGCGAGAAGGATCGTCAGATGATTGCCATTACGAGCTCCCTCGAGCACCGCCCCGTTTCGGGTTCGTGGCTCACGTGGGACGCTACCACGATGACCGGTACGTTCGTTCAGGTTCCTGAACGCGCCGAGATTCCGGAAAATATCAACGAGCAGGCGATCGTCGAATTGTACTCTCGTTAATAGTCGCTTCAGTTTATCAACTTTCCATTAGGGAGGTAACAAATGCCTATCCGTTTGAGCCGATTTGAAATGCCTAAGGGCGTCCAGAAGGACGAGTCCACCGCTACAGCTACGTACACACGTTTCACGGCGGAGCCTTTTGAAATCGGATATGCTCGGACGATCGGTAACTCGTTAAGGCGCGTCCTTCTTTCCTCGATTGAGGGCGCCGCCATTTCGTCCGTCAAAATCAAGGGCGTCAATCACGAGTTTTCGACCATCCCGGGCTGCACGGAGGATGTCACCGATATCATCCTCAATCTGAAGCGCGTTCTTTTGAAGACGTTCTCACGCGATTCCCAAACGATTTCACTCAAGGCCAAGGGACCTTGCACGGTGACGGCCGGTGATTTCGCCGAGGCCAACAATGTTCAGGTTCTCAATCCTCGTCAAGAGATCTGCACTCTTGACGTCGACGGCGAAATCGAGATGGAATGCGATGTCCGCACCGGTCGCGGTTTCTGCCTTGCCGACGGCAACAAGAAGCCTGATCAGGAAATCGGCGTGATAGCGATCGATTCTATCTTCTCTCCTGTTACTCGTGTCAACTTCCTCGTTGAGAATACACGTGTCGGTCAGCGTACCGATTACGAGAAGCTTGTTCTTGACGTCTGGACCGATGGTCGCATTGATCCGGAAGAAGCGCTTAAGACGGCCGGTGCCGTACTTCGTCGTCACCTTGACGTGTTTGTCGACTATGCCGGCGAAGAGACACTTGAGTTCGACGATTCCGAGAAGAAGGAAGCCGATGAGCGTGAGCGTCTCAGGAAACTCTTGAACATGTCCGTCAATGAGATCGAGTTGAGCGTACGTGCGGCTAACTGCCTCAATACGGCCAACATCTCGACCGTCGGCGAACTCGCCAAGAAGACTGAGGCCGATATGCTCAAGTACCGTAACTTCGGCAAGAAGACCTTGACCGAAATCAAGCAGAAGCTCGCCCAGCTCGGCCTTTCTCTCGGCTATAAGTTCGACGAAGAACTGCTCGACACGAAGAAGTAAGATTGGAGTTTAAAAAATGCGTCATCAAAGAGTTATGAAAAAGTTTGGCCGCTCCACTGAGCACCGCAAGATGCTCATGCGCAGCCTTGTAACAAATCTCATCAATGCCGAGTCCATCAAGACGACTCTCCCTAAGGCCAAGGAAGCCCGCAAGGATGCCGACAAGATCGTGACGATCGCCAAGAAGGGTGATCTCGCCGCTCGTCGTCTCGCCGCTTCCCGTCTTACGGAGCCCAAGGCGGTTCAGAAACTGTTCGATAAGATCGCTCCCGCGATGAAGGATCGCCAGGGCGGTTACACGCGCATCATCAAGCTCGGAACCCGTAAGGGCGACGCGGCCGAGATGTGCATTTTGCAGTGGGTCACCGTCGGCGCCGCCGCCGCTCCCGCCGCTGAAGAGGCTTCGAAGGAGGTGAAATAATGGCCATCGTGCTTAAGCTCAAGAAGGGCGAGTCCGTCGAGCGCGGACTTAAGCGGATGAAGAAGATCCTCGACAAGGAAGGTCTTCTCAAGACGATCCGCGATCAGCGCTACTTTGAGAAGCCCTGCGTTAAGGCGCGCAAGAAATCCCAGCGTGCCCGCATCCGCAACCGTTCGCGTCGCGGCCGCATGGAACTCAACTGAGTAATCAGCTGTTTCACCTATGAAAAACGCGCTCGTTTCGGGCGCGTTTTTTTAATTTTTGAAACTGATGGCGATACAGCATGGATGATTCAGTCCGTCGCCTTTATCCAAGTACGACAGAGAATGTCTGGGCTGATTCGCTCGATTGTTTTTATTTCTTGGGCGAAAAGCGAAATGCGGTATTCTTCGAGAAGCCAGCGGTATTCACAGAGCGCCGCGCGGTCGGATATTCTTGCGTTCTTATCTGCAATCAGATTGTAGTATTGTGTCCAGTAAGGCTCAAATCTCGCCATCTTCGATCTGTCGCGCGTCTTATCGACTTTAGCGCGCTCGATGCGTTTTTCCAAAGCCTTGAAGTATCTCGGATAGAGTTTCAGCTTTTCGTAAGGAACGGTCGCGACAAAGCCGCGATATACGAGCCAGGCAAGCTGCGTGCTGATGTCGAGCGCGATGTCATCGGGTAGGTCAGCGGCCTCGGCGAGCGAGGAGACGCGACCCGCCTCCTCGAAAATCAGCGAGACAAGTTTCGCGAGGCTTGCGTAAGCTTCGTTAACGGCGACGCGTTTCGTTTTAATCCGATCGGAGAACGCTTCGGCGGTTAATATCCGAGGCTCGGAATCCACCGCCGCGATTCGCACCGCTTTCATGAAAATATCGTCTGAAAGCTTTCCTGAGTCGTAATTAATCGACTTGAAATAAAGTGCTCCTTGGAAGGAAAGACTTTTGGAACTGAAGCTCCTTTGGGCGAATTTTGACATTTCAAGGGCGAGGAGTCTCGCGACTCCTTTGGCATGTTCTTTTTTCGCGGTCTCTTCCGTTTTGAAAAGCCTTAGCGTAACTCCGTCGCCTTCATCGTAAAGGGCTTTATAAAGTTTTACGCTCCAACCGGTTTCGGTTGATTCGTCAGAATCTTTTATCTCGCCAAAATCCCACGATGTGTATTTTTTTGCAGCGGAATTGTTCGCCGCAGAGCCTCGGGTGACGCCCGACAATTCAAGTACTTCGCGTAAATTGCGTGAAGAGGCGATAATCTTTTTAGTTTCATTATCGCGTATTCTAAATCGTACAATGAGGTGATCGGGAATTTTAATCCCGTCCATAATCTCAACTGGAATTCTCACCCCAAGTCTCGTATAAATAACGCGGCGAATCGCGTCTTTAAAAGGCTCGTCAGCCGGCTTTAGCATTGGTAAGATGAGTGAGAGCGTCTCGTTAATTCCAGGGAGCGAGCGTCTTAAGGTGCTCGGAAGACTATTGAGTATTGTCGCTACTTTTTCGCCTAATGCGCCAGGTACTAGCCAATCTGATCTCCAGAGCGTAAGCGCGGCAGCGTCAGACTTCATCGCTGTACATGTTATTCCGTCACGCTCGGGATCATCTGGAGTATGGCGATATTCGAGTTTAAGTCTCGCTCCTCCAATAGAAATCGTCTCTGGGTAATCTCCGTCATCTGACTTTATATTCCCTAACCATTCGTCGCGATTTAGGCGAAATAGCTTTAATTCTCTTTGGCTCGCGCCATGAAGCCACCTTTTTAGTTCGTGAGTAGAGACGATATAATCAGGAATTACCCTATCGAAATGCGCGGCGATTTTCTCGGTATCAAATAGCTCACGGTTACGACGCTGTTCGGAGAGTTTTTCAAGTTCTTTAAGAAGAGCGATATTATCCCATACTATAGAAGGGGGATTTTGGATCTCGCCTAAGACGAGCGCATGAAGAATAAAGAGTTTACGCGAGAGTATGGGGTCAATGCGACTAAAGTCTCTTCGCCTACCATCGACAATTACGAGACCATAAAGCGTTACTCGCTCTTTAGCTCTTACGAAGCCGCTTTTAAGATCCCATTCTGGCGCGTAATAACTGCGCCTTACCATTTCGCCCGCGGCAGGCTCTATCCAAGAAGGATCGATTTTAGCGACTTCACGCGCGAAAAGGCGTGAGGTGTCGACTAATTCACCCGCCATTATCCATTCGGAAGGAGCGTTCTTAACTTGAATCCTAGGCTTATCGCGGCGATTATCGTAATTAGGCTTTTTAGGCTTAAAGTTTTTAGCCAAAACTGACGCGGGGTGAATTTGAAAGCGAATACCATGAGCGCCCTTAAATTCATTGGTCTCGGGGTCGAACTTACCGATTTTACCTAAGAGTGAAGGTAAGAGCGCGCGATGAAATTGGTCAACACCACCATTGTCATTTACGGTATCGAGCTTTAATTTCGCGGCGAGCGAATTAAGCCGCGATACGAGTTCGCGCCATTCGCGCATTTTAGGATATGATAGATACGATGAAGTCGCGAGTTTTCGTAGTTGCGTCGCGCTTAAGGTAGCAGCCTTATTATCCCACCATTTCCAAAGTTCGAGCGTACCTAAAAAGTCAGAGCCTTGGACGCGCCATTTAGCGTGCTCTCTATCAGCTTTTTCTTGTTCATCTATAGGGCGCTTCTTAGGATTGTCGCAACTCATCGCGGCGACAACCGGTAAAACCGATGGTAATGTAGCTAAATCTGACGCGGCGATGAGCATTCTCGCTAAGCGCGGCTCAAGCGGAATTCGCGCGAGGCGGCGGCCTATTTTACTAAGGCGTACTTCGTCGCTCCTTTCATCGCGATATATGGCGCCTAATTCTAAAAGTTCTCTTAAGCCTTCGCGTATCATCGTAGGCTTAGGAGGATCAATAAAGGGGAATGTATCAATCGCGCCTAATTTTAGCTCCAGCATCGTAAGAATTACGCCAGCGAGTGAAGAGCGCAAAATTTCAGGCGGAGTAAATTCTTCGCGCGTGTTAAAATCTTCTTCAGAATAAAGGCGTACGCATTTACCTGGCGCGATTCGTCCGCATCGACCGGCGCGCTGACGCGCTGATGCGCGCGAGATGGGTTCAATCTGGAGGCGCTGGACGCGCGTTCGGTGAATATAGCGCGAGATGCGCGCGAGTCCCGAGTCAATAACCGCTTTAATACCGGGGATCGTAAGCGAGGTTTCTGCGACATTGGTAGCTAATACAATTCTGCGCTTAGGGAGCGTTATGAAAGCCCTTTTTAATTCTCCAGGCGGCAGAGACGCGTAAAGAGGAATAATCTCGCTTTTACCTAAAAAGACATCTCGTTTTAGCGCGTCAGCCGTTTCTCTAATATCTCGCTCGCCCGGTAAGAATACGAGTATGTCATCGTCAGAAGGTAGATTTCGCGCAGCACGTGCGACATCGCGCGGCAAATCGCGATTGTCTTCATCGTCGCAAGGCTGATAAATAACTTCAACTGGATAAAGGCGCCCAGGTACGATTACAGCGGGCGCGTTAGAGAAGAATTTAGCGAACCTTTTGGTGTCGAGAGTAGCTGATGATATTATAACCTTTAAATCGCGGCGCTTTTCGGTAATGCGCTTAACGATACCGAGAAGAAAATCGATATTAAGCGTTCGCTCATGAGCTTCGTCAATAATGATGGTATCGTATGCTCTTAAAAGTGGATCAAAAAGCGTTTCCGTAAGAAGTACGCCGTCAGTCATAAACTTAATGCGCGTATCATCAGAGAGCTTTTTATCGAAGCGATGCTGATAGCCTACAATATCGCCAATTTCAGTTTTAAGTTCTTTAGCTACGCGCTCAGCTACAGTAGTCGCGGCGACACGGCGCGGCTGAGTACAGGCGATTTTCCGGCCGTCTTCGCCTAAACCGAGTTCCATCGCCATTTTAGGTAATTGAGTCGTTTTACCCGAGCCAGTTTCACCGCAGACAATAATGACGTTATTCTTTTTAAGCGTATCGAGAATTTCCGCTCTGAATGCGCATATCGGCAGTTCCGGAGGGTAGCTGAATTCAAGAGCTTTTGTGTTTACTGATGTCATCACTGGGCGAGTTGGTTGCAAAGAGACCTTGTTTTGTAATGATTATATCAAATTTTCATTAGTCGGGTGTTTGTTTTTCGGTGTTCTTATAAGGGGAGTTGTCTTCCTTCTTGAACGCGCTCAGGGTAGCTAAGTTTTTGGCTTGTAAAACTTAAAGGATTTTTAAGGAGTTTTATTTTAGAAATTTTACAAACAAGGATTAGGAATGTGATATAATAATAATGTCTTCTGATGGAGATGCGAGCGTTACGAACGCGAAGTTGATTCATTGGAAGATGCTATAGTTTGGGAACTGATAGCTTTAAGCGCGGCAGAACCGCCAAAAGTTTTCCACCCCCAAGCGCTTAAATCAATTTGCAACGCTGCAAAGTGGTCGTCCGGTGGAACGTGAGAAATTTCAAAGGTGACGATACTTGGCAGGGAACGCAGTCGCGTTTCCTCTCTACGTATTTCACCTAAGGCATTATTCTCACGGCCTCACCGGAAATACGAAGAGAGGTTTTTTATTTTCCCAATTCGAGTTTGATTATAGCGCGGCAATGCGACACGGAACAAGAAAATGCCCGATCCTTGCGAAGTGAAAATACGTAATAGGGTAGGAGGAAAGCAAAAATGAAGGTTACTAATATATTGAAAACAAGTGTAATGACATTATTGATGGCGTCAACCTGTTTAATTGCTTCTACAGTACAGGCTCAGGTAAAGAGTGCTACTGCTGAAGAAAAGGCTACAGCAAAAGCTCTAGTGGGATTTATTAGGGCAAAGACAGATATGACTCCTTCAGAACAGGAGGAGATGTGGAAAAAATTCGAAGGAAAAAAAGTTGTCTTTAAAGGAACGGTTAGAACTGTAGGAACTTCTGTCGCGGGAAAGTTTTATGTCTCGTTAACAGTAGGTCGAATAGGTTGGTTTGAAAACCTCAATATTCAATTTAATGTTCCTAGGTATCTCAGAGGAACTGTGGCTATGTGGGATATAGGAGAAACTCATGTTATGCGAGGGATTATATCTGGTCGTGGGGATTTGAAAGACGATGCTGTCTGTAGTGATGCAGAGATTGTAGAATAAATACTTTGTGATACTATTCTATGGACTGGATGGCAGTATAAGTAATAAAAGATAATTTACTATGAAAAAAATTTTTTTAGGTGTTATAATGATTCTGGCTGGCTGCGGACAGTCAGAATCGGAAGATATTGGCTTTGGGTTGCCAGATGATAGTAATAGTGTCGCCGTATTGACCGGAAAGACGATCGTTGAATGTTTAATCGAAAAATATGGCGCCTCGTCAGAGGATGATCATTTAGTTGATCAATTCAAGAATTCTGTCACGTGTTTGGCTGGAAACCGTGTGATTATACGAGGTAATGTTGGCGAGGTTTCACGTCAGCGTTTCACTATAGATAGGAAAAAGGTGATTGTTGCAGTCGGTCGTTCAGCAGAGCAGACAGTAAATGTTAAATTTTTGATCAGAAAAGGAGCTGAGAATACCATTTCAGAGTTGCGGGTCGGACAAGAGGTAGTTTTTGAAGGTCGAGTTTCAGATTCTTGGGATTTTTTGACTGATTTGGTTGTCGAAGACGCGGTTGTCGTTGATTTGAAAGAATATAAGAAGATGTCGACCATTGCAGAAAGAAGACGCGACTTTTTGCTTGGAGATTGCTTGATAAGGTCGAAACCGTTCGGTGAACTGGGAGAAGATAAACGGTCAGAATTGTTCGAGATGGCGAAGTGTGCGAATTCCGCTTATCCAAATACAGCGATTCCAAGCGGATATCGCTCTTTATCGCGAAAAGAATGGAACGCTGTCGTAGCACAGTCTCAATATTCGGCTGATATATATTCGGAAGACGGGTACATTGTTTTTGGGAATGGACTGAGAGGTCGTGTTTTTGTCGATTGTTTTTCTGATAGAGCTGTTGTTGCGTGGAGTGGTTGCGATCTTTCTTCAGATAAGATACGACAAGTTGGAATGCTTGATCTTCTGACTTGTGCTAAACATCTGGTGGGTGAGATAGCGTCTCAGCATGAACAGGCGTTGACGATTACAAAAGGTGTGATAGAACACTTTAAGGATGATGTATGGATAGTAGGGCATTCACTTGGTGGATGCATTACTACATACTTATCTTCTCAAATAGAAGAGGATCCGTACGGAGAAAGGGTTAAGTTTGCGACGTTTAATGGATTAGGCATAGGTGCGTCAATGGCTGATGAGATGAGCTCGGAGCGTAGAAATGTTTGTGCTCGCCGATTGACCAATGTGTATTGTACGGAAGATATTGTTTTTAACGCGCATAATTTTACTGGTTGGACCGGAATTCCCCCAAGACATTTTGGACAATCCTATTTTATTAAGTACAGAGCGTCAGACAATGAGTTAGGTATGATTGATGAACTATTATGGCATCATGGTATGGATGAAATGTGTCGACAAATTGAATATTATTGTCCTAATGATCCTAAGTATGGTATCGGGAAAGGGTATCTGATTACCTTATTCGGCATAGTTCTGATATTAGGAGTTTGGCTTTTAATTCGGGTATTCCGAAGATTCCGGTTTTTTCGACCCTTAGATTGATTTATGGTAAACTTCTAAGGAGAATATAAAAACTGTGTCTATGAAAGTTACCACCGCATTTATATAAATGCGGTGGCAGGTTGGGGTGATGGTTCTGGCGTTGAATTTACATTCCTTCGTGAGCGAAGCGAACGAACGGAATGGCTTTTATGGTATAAAGGTTTTGTAAATCGCGTAACGAACAGTGTTGTAAACGGGCGCATTGAATTACGCAGAGGTGTCATTATGAACGCTTGCAATCCGATCAAGTCGGATGTCGTGCTTTTCGGTAGGGATGTCAGATACAATCTGAAAGGGGTGGGCGACCGCGATTTTTACAGAACTGGCGCTTGAGCGCGACAGCAGGCGGTCGTACCATCCGCCTCCGTAGCCGAGGCGCTTACCGTCGGCGGTGAATGCGAGGCCCGGGACGATCCAGATGTCGACGTCTTGGGGGCGGACTATGTTTTCGCAGACGGGCTCGGGAATTTTCATCGGCCCTAATCTCAACTTGTCGGCGGTGAGACCTTCGGCTTTCGCCAATTCGTACGTGTTGCCGTTCCAACGCGGAGAGACGACCGTCGCGCCTTGCTCAAGCGCAGAGGAGATGAAGTCTTTAAGATCTATTTCGTACGCAGAGGCGAAGTAGACGGCGAGCGTTCTGCCCGAGAGCGGACGGTTTTCGAATATGAGTTTTTCACAGATGCGCTTCGAGGCGGCTTCCCGCTCAGATGGAGCGAGAGCCTTTCTCATCGAGGACATGCGTTTGCGCAGAGCCGTTTTGGCGGCCTTCGCCGCATTTTTCCGCTCAATGCGCATCCAGAGGCAGAGCAGATAAATGCCGTTTGCGAGAAAGAGCATCCACATCAGCAGTATTGATACCGATCCGCAGCCGTTCATCCATGCCTTGTACCACATTATTATTTCGATGGCGTTGACGGCTATCCAAAGCACCCATTCCTCGATGGCGCGGCGGATCGTCAGTATCATCGCCGCGATCGAAAGAACGTTGGTCGCTGCATCGCAGAGCGGGTTTGATCCGCCGATTCTGTCGAGTATGAACCATACCGGCAGTATAAAGGCGACGATAAGAGCCGAAAGGATCGTTCGGCTTTTAGGCGACAGCCGGGTTCTTCTGATGCCTTCTTCCGGATCGGAAGAGTGGTTTCTGAGCCAGACATAGAGGCCCGGGAACATCATCAGAAAATAGTAGGCGTTGAGCGCGAAATCTCCATAATAACCGGCGTTGAAAGCCATGCAGGCATAAATGGGAGTGTTGATCATGCCGAAAAGGAAGCAGGCGATTTTACCTTTGCCGGCGAGAATCGTATACGCCATGCCGGTTACTGCGGCGGAAATGCCGAGAGTGTCGTCGCCCCACCACAGTGAAAGCGCGGTGATGGTTGAAACGGAAAAGACGAACCATACCGCTTCCTGGATGCGCCATCCCTTAAATTGCTCTAAAAAAAGATTTTTCATTTCTACGGCTGAAGATTATATCAAATTTGCCGCCGTTTAAGTGATTATACTCCTTGTGAGCACAAAAGAGTCACAAATTTGGTATAATGTAGAAAATATGAATAAAAATATCGTCTGTATAGGCGCAGGATATATCGGCGGGCCGACGATGGCCGTAATCGCCAAGATGAATCCTGATCGCAAGGTCGTAGTCGTCGACATAAATGCTGAGCGAATAGCCGCATGGAATTCGCCTGATTATGCTTTGCCCATTTATGAGCCGGGGCTTGTGGATGTCGTAAAGGAGGTTCGCGGCAGAAATCTCTTTTTCTCTACCGATATTGAAGGCGCCGTCAAAGAATGCGACATAATTTTCGTAGGCGTCAATACTCCGACAAAGATGTTCGGTCGAGGCGCAGGGCGAGCGAGCGATCTCCAATATTGGGAGGCGACGGCGCGTCAAATCAAAGGATGCGCTACGAGCGATAAAATAGTAATAGAAAAATCGACTCTTCCCGTGAGAACCGCGGCCGCGATGGAAGCGATTTTGAATAATGACGCGAGGCATCGGTTTACAGTTCTGTCCAATCCTGAATTTCTCGCCGAGGGGACCGCGATTAAAGATCTTATGGAGCCCGACCGTGTGCTTATAGGCGGTCCTCAGGATGAGAACGGTCTTAAGGCTATTGAATGCGCGGTGGAAATTTATGCTTCATGGGTGCCTCGCGGGAAGATTTTGACGACTAACGTCTGGTCGGCGGAGCTTACGAAACTCGCGGCCAATGCGTTTCTCGCGCAGCGCGTTTCGTCCATCAACGCAATCGCGGGGCTTTGCGAGGCGACCGGCGCCGATGTCGATGAAGTCGCCCGTGTGATCGGCGCAGACAGCAGGATCGGTCCTAAGTTCCTGAAGGCCGGACCCGGCTTCGGCGGCAGTTGTTTCAAGAAGGATGTGTTGAATCTCGTTTATCTTTGTGAGACGTTCGGCCTTCATACGGCGGCCGAATATTGGGCGGGTGTGATAAAGATGAACGATCATCAGCAGGAGCGAATCGTTTCACGTCTTTTCAAGGAGATGTTCAACACGCTCGCGAATAAGAAGATCGCGCTTTTTGGTTTTGCGTTCAAGGCCGATACCGGAGATACGCGCGAAACCCCTGCGGCAACGGTCGCGAGGCTTCTTGCCGAAGAGCATGTCCGCATTTCCGTCAGTGATCCGAAAGCGCTTCCCAACGCGAGAATGGATCTTGCCGGACTTGAAGGCGTCGTTTACGAGGAAAACGAGTACAGGGCCGCAGAGGATGCCGATGCTGTAGTCGTGATGACCGATTGGGGTCACTACCGTACGCTTGACTGGCGGCGTATTTTTGATTCCATGCGTAAGCCTGCGCTTGTTTTCGACACGCGCAACTGCCTTGACGCCAGGAGTTTGAAAGCCATAGGTTTTAAAGTTCTAAATATTGGAAAATAATAAAATGACACTGACAGATACCGTAAAGGCGGCGTTTGAAGCCGCGTTCCCCGGCGAGAATTTCGCCGCGTTGAGAGTTGTTCCCGCGACCGATCCCAAGTTCGGCGACTACCAGTGCAACGATGCGCTTAAGATCGCGAAGAAAGTCGGCCTTAATCCGCGAGAGGCGGCGGCGAAAGTCGTCGACGCTCTCGACAAGTCCTGCTTTGAGAAAGTTGAAGTCGCTGGCCCCGGGTTTCTCAACCTCACCGTAAGCGGCGAGTGGCTCGATAAGCGCCTTGCCGAATTGTCTGCGGCCGACAAAGCGGGCATTCCCCAGTCCGGTGCGGGCAAGAAAATCGTAATCGACTATTCTTCACCCAATGCCGCCAAGCAGATGCATATCGGTCATATCCGCTCTACCGTTATCGGTAACGCCATCGACCGCATCTTCCGTGCGCTCGGCTACGACGTTATCGCCGACAATCATCTCGGCGACTGGGGAACCCAGTTCGGTATTCTCATCAAGGGTTATCGCGAATGCCTCACGCAGGAGGAGCGCGACAATCTCACGGTCGCGAATCTTGAGAAGTGTTATGTTCTTTCTGCCGCGAAGGCTAAAGAAGAGGATGGTGTTTGGAAGGACGCTTGCCGCGCCGAGCTCGTTAAACTCCAGCAGGGTGACGCCGAAAATCTTGAACTTTGGAAGAAGTTTATCGAAATCTCCATCGGCGAGTTCGAGCGCATGTATTCCAAGCTCGGCGTCAGGTTCGACACCTATCGCGGAGAATCGTATTACAACCCGATGATGCCCGGAGTGGTCGATAAACTTCTTGATATGAAGCTCGCCGAGGAATCCGAGGGGGCGCTCATCGTCAATCTCGAGTCCGAGAAACTCGGCGTCGCTATCGTCCGCAAGTCGGACGGAGGTTACAATTACACGACGAGCGATCTCGCCTGTGTCGGAAGCCGCGTTGCGGATTACGACCCGGAGCGCATCATTTACGTTACCGACGACCGTCAGCAGCTTCACTTCAAACAGTTCTTCTCCATTTCCGCGAAGATGGGCTATACCGTAAAGCTCGTTCACGTTCCGTTCGGTCTTATGAGTTTCCAGGGTAAGGCGATTTCGACCCGTGAGGGTAATCTCATCCGTCTGGAGGAACTTCTTTCCGAGGCGAAGCGCAGGGCGTTCGACATCGTCAAGGACCGTGGCGGCGATGAGGCTCTTGCCGATGCTATCGGCTATGGAGCAGTGAAGTACGCAGACCTTTCCCACGATCCCGGCACGGCGATCGACTTCAACTGGGATAAGGCGCTCGCGCTCGAGGGCAATTCAGGCCCGTATCTTCAGTACGCCTACGCGCGAGTCTGCTCACTTATGGACAAGGCCGGCGAATCTGACTTTGCTCAAGGCGAGTTTAATATTTCAACTCCGAGCGAAAAGCGTCTTGCTTTGCAGCTCCTTGAGTTTCCCGGCGCCGTTGTCCGTGCGGCCGAGGCGTATAAGCCGAGTGTTCTTGCCGATTATCTTTTCCAGACTTCGCAGCTTTATTCGAGTTTCTATCAGAACTCGCCCATTCTCAAGAGCGATGATGCCGTTAAGCGTGCGCGATTGAAACTCTGCGATCTCTTTGGAAAAGTCCTTTCGACGGGTCTTGATCTCCTTGGAATTGCGACACCGCGAAGGATTTGATCAATGCTTAAAGCGCTTCTTCTGCCGATTGTATTTCTTGCGGCCTTTCCGGTGATGGCTCTGCCACGCCTTAAAATGCGTCCGGAGGTCATTGTGGACGGGGCGCTTAAAGCAAAGGTGCTCGATAATTCGCGGGGTGTTCCCTCTGCAACCCCTCAGGGTGCGACATATCGCATGACGCGGGGATCCGAATCGAAAGAAGTTAAGATATTCGAGCCTGTTGACATCTGGCGCCAACGCGCTGAAATCGGAACATGGGAGGATCGCGAGGGGAATGTGATGAAACTTGCCCGAGCGGTTTCGCTCGTTCCCGAGATGGATCGCTTTGAATGTACGCGGGAGGCTCTCGAGAAAAAGCTTGCGGAAATGGAGCGCGAGTTTACCGGCAGTGACGATGAACTCGCGGCGTGGAGGGAGTTGTGGGGCGTAAAGGGTACGGGAAAATTCATAAAAACTTCCGACGGGGTTAATTATTGGGTCGAATTCCGTTTCAAGGAGCAGGTGAGAGATTCCGATGCCGAGAAACTCCTGCGTGCGTTCGAGCGTTCGCTCGCGGCGAATACGCGCGGCACATACGGGGTTAAGAAGACTTCCAAATGGTGGGAGATGAAGGACGGGAAGTACCGTTTTCTGACTGATCTTACACCCGGTCGCGGCAGGCAATTTATTAAGGATGCTCTTAAGTATATGGGGGCTTTGCGCAAAGGCTTTGAATTTTATGTTCCGCCGAGCCGCGATATTTCAACATGCACAGTCCGCATATTTTCAAAAATCGGCGAATATCGCGAGTACCGCAGTTCCACGGGGGCCGAAGACAGCTGGTCGTGCGGTCTCTGGGATCCGTCCCGCGACGAACTTTTGATTGTGGCGGAAGATCCGAAGCGAGCCATGGCGACGATGCGCCACGAGTCGTTCCACCAGTATCTGCATTATGCGACGGGCCGCGGCGATCATGCGATGTGGTTCAATGAGGGACATGCGACGTTCTTTGAAAACGTCCGCTATAATTCCGCAAAGAATTCCGTCTCGGTTCTCGATACGGGCAACCGTTCAGAATGGGTGGCGCGCGATCCCTCCCGTTATGCGCGGCAGATAAAATCGATTCTTAAAATGCCGCGCGAACAGTTTTATTCCGGCGAAGTCAATGATCATTACGTCACGGCCTGGGCGATAATCTATTTTCTCGAAAGAGGCGCCTACACGTCGGACGAATTTAAAGACTATCGCGGCATCCCTGCCGCCTACCTGAAGGCGATGGAAGAGGGTCTTTCGGCGGGTGAGGCGACCGACCGGGCGTGGGCGGCTGTAGAAAGCCGTGATGTGGCCTCGGACTTCCTCAAATTCTGGAATGAAAAGCGCAAAGCGTCGCTTAGCGCCCGCGAGAAAATGATGGAAAACAAAAAGAAGAAGCGTTGATCATGGAAATTGAAAAAATGGTTCTTTCGCTCAATCAGCTTGAAGTCGACTGTGTAATCGGCGAGCGCCCCGATGAGCGTGAGAGGCTTCAGAGGCTTGTGATCGACGCGGAACTTGAGATTTCGCATACGTCCGCCGGGAGCGACGATCTGGCCGATACCGCCGATTATGCGGCGCTTTCCGAAAAGATTTCAGCTCGTCTTAAAGAGGCGAAGTGCATGATGATCGAGCGCGCGGCATATATCGCGGCGGAAACATGTCTTGAGGACAGAGCCGTAAAGTCGGTTGAACTTACGGTTACGAAGGCGGGCGCGATTAAGTCGCTCCGCTCGGCTTCTGTCACAGTGCGGCTTAAACGGTAAAAAGGAAGGCGTTCGAAATGAAAATACCAGAGGGTAAAACGATAACGCTTACATTTCTTTCGACGAACCGCAAGGAGAAGGAGAAGCGCTGGGCGGTAAACGTGATTCTTTTTGGTGGTGCGACGTCAGGCGATACGTTTAAGATTAAGGCCGAGGATGCCGAGGGTAATAAGATTCCCGAGGCCGTATTTGAATTTGCAGGGACGTTTGTTGATATAAAGGATGGCGTCGGCGTGATATCGTATGATGATTTTATAAAGGGGAAACACGAAAAGGGTGTCTGGCTCAAGCGACCAGGTATGGAGCCGGTTCCTGGTTTATTGACTTTCGCATAAGAAGGGGGTAGTCATGACCGACAGTGAATGGTACGAGTCAGTTAAGTCAGGATCTGACGAGGGTTGGAAACTCGTTTGGGAGAAGGTCGTTTCCGTCGAGGCTAAGACGCCGAAGAACAAGGAAATGATGACGCGCTATTCGATTACCGATGGCGATCTGATGGGGATGCTTTATAACGAGATGATCGGCCGCGGAAAAATCAGTCTATACCGCAATGACGGCGGCAGTTTTCAGGGCTGGCTTCGAACTTATGTTCGCGGATTCATCAAGAATGCCGATCCGAACAAGCACGGTGAGATTTCAATAGAAAGCGCCCACGCGGACAGCGAAGACGGTGACACCGCAATGGATATCCCGGCCGAGGATAGAAAAACCGACCTTTCAGAAGTCTGGCATATGACGCATTTGTGCTTTAAGGATTTGTGGAACGCCGATCCTGAACGCGCGTACGTCATGCTCTTTAAAACGCGCTTTCATCTCTCCAGTGATGAAATCAGGGATATTCTCGATATTTCCTCATCCGCGAACGTCGACCAGATTTTCTCACGCTCCGTGAAGTTCATGCGAAATGCCTGGGGAGCGCGAGAGAAAAACGGATTGTAATATCTTCGTTTGTTGGTTTTGGTGATGTGTTTTGATATAATTTGAGAGTTTTTTTTGATTGTCGCTTAACAGTTATAGGAAGGAAAAATACAATGTCAGTAAAAAAAGCAGTTCTTACCATCGCGAGCATTGCGTTGTGCGCCGTATCATCCGCCGCGCCGATCAAGGCCGATTTCTCGAAGGAGACCGGGCGCGTGAACCGCGCTCTCCATTCGTCCGGCTTCGCTCCGATGGTGACGAGCACAAATAAGGCGAAACTATCTGCGGAACTTAAGGAATTCAATTTCGATTATACGAGAACGCATGACTTAGCTCTCATAAGTTCCGGTCAGCGTATCGTCGATACCCACTTTATTTTCCCTTTGGAGCATTTGGACGCGAAGGATCCTAAGAACTATTATTTCGCTCCGACCGACTATCAGTTGGATCTTATCAGGAAGAACGGCAACAAGATCTTTTACCGTCTTGGAACTTCGATCGAGCATTCCGGACCGACCGTGCATTTCAATACTCTCATCCCGAAGGACTTTGATAAAACCGCCGAGGTTTTCGCGGGTACGGTCCGCCATTACACGAAGGGGTGGGGCAGCGGCTTTAACTGGGATGTTAAGTATTGGGAGCTTTGGAACGAGCCTGACGGCGTAAACAACATGTGGTGTCTGCCTGAAGGAGACGGAACCAGGGGCACTCCTGAGTTTGCGAAGCGCGATAAGATTCGCCGCGATCTTTTCTGCAAGTTTTTCGTTACCTGTCTTAAGCGCCTTAAGAGTGAATTCCCCGAATGTAAGTTCGGCGGTCCCGCGATGTGCTCCGCGAGCGGACGCAGTCTGGAGTGGTTTAAGAGCATCCTCGCGGCATGCAAAGAGGCCGGAGTCGCGCCGGACTTCATGTCATGGCATTATTACGGTTACAGTGTCGAAAAAATCATTGCCGACGCCGAGAACATGCGTAAACTGTGCGATTCGTACGGATTTAAGGATTGCGAACTCATCATCAATGAATGGCATTACCTCGGTCCGTACGGTTGGGGCGGTCTGAGAAACTTCGACGCCAAGACATTGAAGCGCGTCTGGTCGGGCCCCGGCTCGCATAACGGTATTGACTCTTCCTGTTTTTCTCTTTCGGTGCTTTCGCGTCTTCAGACCTCCAAATATGATCAGGCGTATTTCTACGGTTGCCGCCATACGGGCGCGTGGGGGTACAAGGATGGGCACAACAATAAATACACCGTTTATTACGCGCTTAAACTTTTTGGCTCCATCATGAAGGAGTGCAATAAACTTTGCGCATCGTCCAATGACGGTACGGTTACTACTTTAGCGACGAAAAAGTCCGACGGTAAGGAAGGTTGGCTTCTCATTTCCGACTACGGCGGGAAGGGCGATACGATCGAGGTTGATGTTTCCGGTGTAAGCGGTGTCGCTTCAGCGGTGATCCTCGACCACGAACGCAATATCGCGCCGGTTGCCGTTACGTTCGACAAGGGTAAACTTACGCTTAAAAAACATATCAAGGGTTCCGCCGCGTTTCTCGTGAAGTTCAATCTCTGAATGATATGAAATTTGAGCCTACCGTTCGAGAAGAAGAGCTGAAAAATCGTGTCGCTGCGTTATACTTCAGTAAGTATGACTGTACGCGCATCGTCGGGAATATTGATTTTTGCGTTTCGATCAAGCGCAAGGATCCCCATCAGATGACGTTTCTCTTCTCGCCACGTTACGTGCCGCTCATAAAGCGTTAGCATCTGAGATAGAACTTAAGGTTTATGAGTATGGATTTTTGAAACGGTGAGAGAGATGCTTTTTATGGATAAACACGAAGTAAAATCGATCCACATATATAGATTTCTTCCGAAGTTTTTACTTGGTGTCGTCTTTGGTGCTTTCTTTATCTACGGCTCGACAAAGCGCGTCACCCCGTCTGCAGATCCTGTTGCGCCGATAACGACATCGAGCGATACTGCGCCGGTCGTGTATGTCGAAAATCTCCACCGTTATTTCGCGCCGACTTGCTTTCCGGCCGATCTTTCGATATTCACCCGTTCGACCAACGCGATAACGCCGTCGTTTTGGCGGCGTCACAGCGTCTGTGATGATTTTCAGGTCGCGGTCGACGATTATATCGCCGGCGCATGCGGCGTCGTAACGACACAGCCCTGGGGGATTGACAATCCCGAATCGATCGAAAACACTTACCGGACATTCGCGCCTTTCTACGCGACCAATTCGCTTATCGTCGGCACAAGTGACTTCTGGACCGTCACAAACGGTTATTCAAAAACTTTCGTATGGAAAGACGCGGCGTTCAAGCGCGATCCGTCGCAGCCCGTATCTTTCGCGCTTACGCTCTACGACTGGGGAGACATCGATTTTACATACGGCGAAACCATCCCGGAGTCAGGCTTTTCCTCGTTCGTCAAGCTCGGCGGCGAGACGGTCGATATGACCGCGCATGTCGTGCCGATGCGCACCGTGCGCCTTGAGAAGAATCTGAACCAGGATACGGAATGGTGGCTTGAGAACTATCCTGAAATATGTTACACGAACCGGGCCGGCGAACTCGTCTTCGAGTACGACACGAACGAATGGTATTTCGTCGAATTCCGCTTCGGTTACGACGAGGCCGTCGCCGCGTATGAAAGAGATCTGCTGGAATATGAGCAATTGCATTCCTTGGCTTATAAAAGCACACATTCCAGAAGCGAAGAAAGTATTCAAAAAAACAAAAAGATAATAGATGAATTTGATAAACACAGAATCAGTAAATATTACGCCTGGCGAATAGACGACGGCGATAAGGGTGGTTTTGAATGGGCAAAAAACGTCCAAAAACAAATCGACGAAATGATGTTTGGAGAGCCGACAAACATGTTCCTAAACATTGAAATCGTTCGGGACGAACACCTGATAATGCACCCGGGTTTAACAAATATGCTTAATAAAATCGAGCCCGCCGGATCAACCAACAGCAACACTACACTGTATTATGAAATCGTAAAATTCGATTGTTCTAAATTAGATGAAATTCTCTTGTCCACGATAGGCGAAAAACCAAAACTCCAAAACTATATCGCCTTTTCTCAACAAAGCGGCGATACATCAAAGGGCCAAAAAAACTCCATATCCTTTTATGTCGACCTGCCGCATAATTCTGGCGTATATATCAGTGATAGATTCATGCGGCAGCAAGACCAGATCATAGACGTTGTCTCTAAGAATCGCTCGGTAACTTATGTTTATCCATTCCGGGCCGGACTCGTCTATAAAGCCCACACTACCACTCCGCATTACAAGTTCACAGATTTAACCGGCCAATGTAAAACGTGGCGCAGCCCCTACAATTACACGGACTTCTATTTTACGCGAAAGATCGGCCTTAAGCTGAAAGGCGCCGCGTTCAACAATCTCAAAAACTATACCAAAGTCGAAGCGGAGATATCGCCCCCTGTATCAATGGGCGCTTACAGCTGGAAAACATCCGATAATCTCCGCATAATCAGTTCAGGCGGGGATTACGCCGGCATCGAATGGAAGGACGGCAACGCCGGTTTCATCCGATGCGTATGGGACAACGGCGATTCCGGCGAATGGAAGTATTGCGTCACCAACACGGAACACATTGCGGGCGTTTCAAATTTCAACTCCTACACCCAATACCTCCATCTCGCGGCGAGCCCCAAGAACGTCGTCTTTTACGCTCCCCATCTCGATAAAAACGGAGTTTTGAAAGAAGCCGGGACAACGAATATAACACTCACCTGCTCATACGGAGGAACACAGCCCGGGCGCTTGGAGCTGTCGCGAGGCTTTAACTCAAGGGCTGTTTTGACACGCGACGGCACAATCTGCACGCTCCCGACATCATGGGAAGTAAACGGTCCCGCGGAAAAAACTTTCGTCGTTACGGGTCTCGCTTCAGGAGACGCCGAGACATTCGCTTTGAAGTATACGGGCGCAACCGTTTCAGACGGCTACGAAACGACCGCGACAGTAATGGCGACAAGCGTCGAAGTCGAAGCCGATCGCACATGGCCGGAAATGCGCAAACGCCGCGTATTCGGTCCTGGCGAACCTTTTACGATCACAGTCAACAACTCGACGGAACTTAAAAGAACGGCTTCCGTAATCCCGGGCGATTATACCGAGATTATTCCACTCGACGGATTCTCGTTGCCGGTAACATATTCCGTAATCCCGCCGTCAGGCTGCATCGGAATAAAAGCGAGAGTGATGAGCGACGATGACTGGATAGAGGCCGGTTACTCGAACGCTCTTTCGATCGGCGAAATCGGCGCGGGTCTTTATGTAGAACTGAAACTGATTCCAGATTATGTCTCTTTTCAAGGGTTGAAAGTTATGGAAGGAGAATGCGCGGCTCAAAACATTCAGGGATATTACAGCTCGTTTGATATGAGCCAAGTCAGGCATAACACATCAAACGGCGCTTGGCGTCAAACGACAGTCGAAGACGGGAATCTTGCAGGTTTTGACCGTGCGGGGAACGCGAAAACGATTTCAGAACTCCCCCCGCCGTGGAACTTAGGCGGATATGAATGGCATATTCCGTTTTATTGGAGTGCCGGGGATTTCACAACGATAAACAGATTCACGACGAATATCCAAAAATTCCGTATCTATCCCGACGGCGATTTCAGTGTCAGCAAATTCGGCTGGACGGCGCACAGAAGCACGAACGGCGTCCAAAATGTCATAAAGGAGTAACACTGTGAAGCAAGCGATTACTCTATCCATCATGATTATATCGGTTGTTGCGACTGCAGGGGCTCATCTGGATGGCGAGAATACTGCAGTCTTTGCGTTACCGCAAATTAATCATTTCAAATCCGAAAAAATCATGATTTCAATCGACACACAAAATACGACAACAAATCAATTCGAAATCTGGTTCTGTACCGATACAGAAGCTGCACGGAAAAATCGCGATTTCTTAATCGGCTTTGACGACGGGTTCCTTATTCACGGAACACGAAATGCGACTACAATACAAACGATGAGTGAAACGCTTGCAAGTGGAAATTTCAATGCTAATCTTTCATATCGCACAAGGGCGTTTCATCCGACACCAATCATTAAATTATCAGTAAACGGAAGATATCTAAACGATACTGTACTTAGTGATTTTTCAAACGCTTCACCTCTTCATTGGCAATCTCTTAAATTAGTATCACGCGGCAAAGACGCATTAACACCTATTATACAAACTAAACGCGTTAAGATAGGGTTGTATATCAAAATTACACTTAATAAAAATGTGTTTTCTGACTCAATTAGACGAGTGGGAACATAAGTTTGCTATAATATTGCTGTGTGATGAGAAAATTAACAAAGGTATATGGCAACAAGTATAGACTATGAGTTAGCTTTAGGCGGCCCGGTCATCGGCGTTGACGAGGCCGGCCGCGGGCCGCTTGCTGGCGGCGTCTTCGCGGGCGCCGTCTATGTTCCGTTAAATTTAGCGTCTGAGCTTTTAAATGGAGTTTGGAGTGGAATTAACGATTCTAAAAAACTTTCAGAGAAAAAGCGAGAAATTCTAGCCGAGGTAATTAAGACTACCGAAGGTTGTGTTTGGGCTGTTGCGAGTGTTTCGCCTGAGGAAATTGACAGGTATAATATTTTAAGAGCGACTCACATAGCGATGAGACGCGCAGTTAAGTCGGTTCTTGAAAAGGCGCGGCAGTTGCCAGACACGAAGAGTTTTACGGTTCTTGTAGATGGCTTGCCGGTTGACGGATTTGAATGTCCGTCTAGTAATTTGGTAAAGGGAGACGCCAAATCGCTTTTGATCGCCGCCGCTTCTATTTTGGCGAAGACTGCGCGGGATGCGGATTGCCTGCGCCTTGAGGCGGAATATCCCGGGTACGGTTTTGCGAAGCACAAGGGATATCCGACAAAAGCTCACTTGGCGGCGCTTGCGAAGTTAGGGCCCTGCCCCGAGCATCGGCGGAGCTTCGGCCCAGTCGCGCAAGGCGAACTTTTTGAGCTTTCCTAAGAATAAAATGACGGTAGAGGGGGATTTTGCTATGGCTTGCAAGGTAATGGGAATTGTAAATGTCACGCCTGATTCATTTTCGGACGGGGGGAAGTATTTTTTGCCTGAGGAGGCTGTAAGGCGGATAAAAAACCTGATTGCTGATGGTGCGGATATTATCGATATTGGAGCCGAGTCCACTAAGCCTGGCGCTGTGCCGTTAAGCTGGGAAGACGAATGGTCGCGCCTGGAGCCCGTCCTGACTCTCCTGAAGGGGACTGTCCCTGTTGGGGGAACGGGGAACGGGGAACGGGGAATGGGGACTGTCCCCATTTCGGTCGATACGTATCATCCCGAGACGGCTGAGCGGGCGATGGCTCTCGGAGCTAAGATCATTAACTGCGTATACGAGGGGACTGTCCCCGATATGTTGAGGATATGTGCTAAAAACGAAGCGGAACTTGTAATTCCTGCGAAGTTTTTGGGGACTGTCCCCATGGGAGAGAGGGGGACAGTCCCCGTGGAACGGTTGGGGACCGTTCCCGTTTATATCGATCCGATGATCGGGTTCGGGACGACGCGCGAGGAGGATTTGGAGCTTTTAAGGTCGATAGCGGAACTTTCTAAGCGCGGGAGGGTTCTCGTAGGCGCGAGCCGCAAACGTATCGTTAAAAAGCTCACGGGCGAGAAGATGACCGGCAAGAATCTCGGAGGCAATCTGGGAGTTTCGGTTTGGGCGGCGATGAACGGTGCGAGCGTCGTGAGAGTTCATGACGTTAAAGAGACGGTTCAGGCTTTTAAGGTGATTGAGGTCTTGAAGGGTTGACGATGGATTTCGTCGCGATAGATTTTGAGACGACCGGCTACGATTCCGGCGGCAAAAACGAGCCTTGGCAGCTCGGTGCGGCGATTGTCAGCGATTTTAAAATAATCGAGACGCGTGAATGGTTCTTCGGAACGCCTCTTACACCGGACTTTGAGCCGCTGATGGACCAATGGGAGAGTTTTTATCCCGTTCTCGCCGGCAAAAGACTGGTTGCGCACAATATCGCCTGCGAGAAAACTATTTTGACGCGTATTGCTCCGCTTACAAAATGGGGACCGTGGGTCGATACATTGAAGCTGGCGAAAGCCCGCTATCCTAAGCTTCCGAGCTACGCGCTCGGGGATTTATGTGAAATGTTCGGCTGCGTGCCTCAAATGCCCGGGCGTACATGGCATGACGGGCTTTACGACGCGGTTGCCTGTGCAATGCTGGCCATGAGGCTTGCCGTATGAAAACACTTTGGACTTTATTTTGGGAAATGTTTAAAATCGCGCTTACCGTGATCGGTGGCGGATACGCCATTCTCGCTGTGGCCGATGAAGTGTTTTCAAAAAAGATGAAGTGGACCAAAGAAGGTGAGGTTATCGAATATCTTCCGATTTTTCAAATGATCCCCGGCATCATCGCTGGTAATACGGCCATATATGTCGGACGAAAGGTTGCGGGATTACCGGGAGCGATTGCCGCGCTGACCGGCGTATTTCTTCCGAGTGTCATTGTTTTTTCGATAGTTTGCGCGGGCTACGGTCTGATTCCTTTCGGGAACACTTATTTAGATGCCGCGTTTCTCGGCCTTCGCGCCGCGTTGACCGGTATAATCGCCGCGATGATAGTGAGAGGCTGGAAAAAAAGCGTTGATGGCGCCTACGCATTTATTTTGATGCTTGGAGCCCTCGTTGCGATCGGTCCATTAAAGGTGAATCCGGCTCTTGTCGTAGCTGCGGCCGCCATTCTCGGAATTGCCGTGCGCTTTATTCGGAGTGAGAGCGGCGCGGCTAAAACGCGAAAGTTTCTTTCGTCGTTCTGGCTTATGCCGCTCGTGTTTTTGAAGTATGGGATTATCGCTTTTGGCGGCGGATACGTGCTCGTTCCCGTCTATATCGGCGATTTTGTTGGCAAAACTGCGCCTTTCTTACAGTTGACTGAGCGTGAGTTCGCCGATGTAATGGCGCTTACTCAGATGACGCCAGGGCCGATAGCCGTAAATTGCGCCACTTTTTTCGGCTATCGCCTGGGATTGGCCGAAATGGGGACAGTCCCTGGTGCGGTTTTGGGGGCTTTTATCGCGACGCTTTGCCTTTTGATTCCCGGCGCGATTCTTCTTTATATTGCGCTCGGATCCCTCGAAAAGTTCAAGTCGAGTCGTATAGTTCAAGGAATCCTCTCTGGCGTAAAGCCTGTAACTATCGCAATGATGCTCAACGCGTTTTGGGCGTTTGTCATAATGAGCGTTTGGGCGGGCGACAGCGGATTTTTCGGCATAGACCCGGTTGGGCTGTTACTCGGTGTTTTCGCGGCAAGTATGATGCTCCTTAAAAAAATCGGCGTTGTCAGGCTTATTTTCTTGTGTGCAGGCATAGCTGTTGGGGTGAAGGTGACTATCTGATTTTGCGGCGGTGCAGTTTGCCCGAGACAAGGGAAATTTGATAAAATATAAGAAATTTATTTTCAAGGGAGTCAAATATGAAGAATCTTACTGCGGACGAACTCCGCGAAATGTATCTTAAGTTTTTCGAATCCAAGGGTCATAAGATTATTCCTGGCGCTTCGGTTATTCCGGAGAATGATCCGACCGTTCTTTTTACGACCGCCGGTATGCACCCGTTGGTACCGTATTTGATGGGCGCGATGGAGCATCCCGCCGGGACGCGCCTTACCGACGTTCAGAAGTGTGTCCGTACGGGCGATATCGATGCAGTCGGTGACTCTGCCCACCTTACATTTTTCGAAATGCTCGGCAACTGGTCGCTCAACGACTATTTCAAGAAGGAGGCGATCAGCTGGAGCTATGAGTTCCTTACGACGAAGCTCGGATTCTCGCCTGATCAGTTTTCAGTAACAGTATTTAAGGGCGAGGGCGTCGAGGGCGAGCCTGGCTATATTCCTGCTGACGAGGAGGCCGTTGAAATTTGGAAGTCTCTCGGTATTCCTGACGAGCGCATTTACCGTCTCCCGCGCGAAGACAACTGGTGGGGGCCCGCCGGTACGACCGGTCCCTGCGGTCCTGATACCGAAATGTTTATCGATACGGGTAAGGAGAAGTGCGGTCCCGATTGCCGTCCTGGTTGTCACTGCGGTAAGTACATCGAAATCTGGAACGATGTTTTCATGCAGTACAACAAGAACGCCGAAGGCGCGTTTGAGCCTCTCGGTCGTCATAACGTCGATACGGGTATGGGCGTCGAGCGCACGATTTGCATGATGTCGGGCGCGGCGACCGTTTATGATACCGAAATCTTTGCGCCGATCATGGCGAAGATTGATGAGCTTTCGACGGTAACGCCCGAAGACGCTGAGCTCGCGCTTAAGTCGCGCCGCATCATCGCCGATCACATGCGTACGGCTACGTTCATTCTCTGCGATCCGAAGGGCGGCGTCAAGCCCGGCAATGTCGGAGCGAACTACGTTCTTCGCCGTCTCATCCGCCGCGCTGTTCGCTACAGCCGTTTCCTCGGCATCGCCCCTGGCTTTACGGTTAAGCTCGCCGAGACGATTTGCGAGAAGTATAAGCACGTATATCCTGAGCTTGCCGAGAACCTCGCGACTTGCAAGACCGATCTTGAGGCCGAAGAGAATCGCTTTAATCAGACGCTCGATAAGGGCGAGGCGATGTTCAACAAGGTTGCCGAACAGCTTAAGGCCCACGGCCAGACTCAGATCAGCGGCAAGACGGCGTTCAAGCTTTACGATACGTTCGGCTTCCCGTTTGAGATGACGCTTGAGATGGCTGAGAAGGCGGGGCTCGTTGTCGATAAGGAAGGCTTTGATGAAGCGAATCGCAAGCATCAGGAACTTTCGCGCACGACGTCGGCGGGTTCGTTCAAGGCCGGTCTTCAGGACAACAGCGAAGTCGTAACGCGCATGCACACGGCGACTCACCTTCTTCACGCGGCGCTTCACAAGGTTCTTGGACCCACAGCGAACCAGAAGGGTTCCAACATTACGGCTGAGCGTTTGCGCTTCGACTTCACATGGCCCGAGCCGATGACCGCAGAACAGAAGGACGCCGTCGAAAAGCTCGTCAATGAGTGGATCGAGGCCGGTATCGAAGTTACGAAGAAAACGACGACTGTCGAAGAAGCCAAGGCTGAAGGCGCGATGGCGCTCTTCGGCGCGAAGTACGGTGACGAGGTTTCGCTCTATTCGATCGGCGAAGTTTCGAAGGAAATCTGCTGCGGTCCTCACGTCGCCAACACGAAGGAACTCGGCTCCTTTAAGATTAAGAAGGAACAGAGCTCGTCCGCTGGCGTAAGGCGCATCAAGGCCGTTATCGGCAATATGTAATTCCCTTTAAGAGCGCGGAATATGATTCTCGCTCCATTAAGAGGTGTAACTATCAGGTGCTTCCGCGAGAGCTTCGCGGAAGCGCTTGACGAATATGGCTTTACCGAGGCGGTTACTCCCTTTATTACCGCGAATGCCGGTGTCGATCCTTTAAAGGATCGCGAACTTCGCGGCGTCTCTCCGGATGAGAGCGCTCTAAAAATTACGCCGCAGTTTATCGGCAAGGATCCCACCGCGCTTAAGTGTTGTTTAGAGCGCATCAAGGGCGCGGGATTCAATACGGCCGATTTAAATTGCGGCTGCCCGTTCCCGATGGTGCGGAACAAATTCCGCGGCAGCGGCATTTTGAAAACGCGAGACGTTTTTGAGAAGATGATCGCGACGGGCTGCGAGGTTATGGGCGAGGGGGCGTTTTCGATAAAGGTGCGCTTAGGAGTCGAGAAGAGCGATGAGTTTCTCTCTCTCGTATCAATTGTAAACTCTTATCCGCTTAGGTTTCTGACCGTTCATGCGCGCACGGCAAAACAGATGTACGAGGGCGAATGCGATATCGAGGCTTTTAAAGCGATTTCGGATGCGGTGAAAGTTCCTCTAGTTTACAATGGTGATGCGTTTCTTGAGTCGGGCATGATTCGTGGTCCTAATGGAGCGGAAGATTTATCTAAGTTCAATCTTCACGATGTGATGATAGGTAGAGGCTTTATAAAATCTCTCGCATTCCGCGATGATATTGGCGAACTTCTTGAGCGGTATATCGATTCATCCGTAAAGGAGCTCGGCTCGCCCCGTCCTGTTCTAGGTCGGATGAAGGAGCTTCTCGCCTACTGGAAGGATTTTCCCCGCTGGAGTAGAGTCTGGAAATCAGCGAAGATGGCGAAAACGCTCGACGAGTTTAAGATGTGTCTTATTTAAAAATGAAATTTTAAATTTACCGCGATGAATAATATGCAAGGCTTTAGATGTGCTCCGTTGGAACGTGTGCGCATAGGTGTCGTCGGAATAGGACGGCGCGGAGAGTGGGCCGTTAAGAGACTTTCGAAAATTGAGGGGCTTGAGGTGACGGCGATTGCTGATGTCGAGGAGTATCGCCTTAAGGAAGGTAACGCCTCGCTTGAAAAAGAGTCAAAGCCGCCTGCAAAAGAGTACCTCGGCGCAGAATCATATCTTGCGCTCGCTGATGACCCGAATGTGGATCTCGTATATATTACCGCGCCCTGGCCAGTTCATACACCTGCCGCACTTGCTGCGCTTGAGCGCGGCAAGCACTGCGCGGTCGAGGTCCCCTGCGCGATGACGATAGAAGACGCGTGGCGGCTCGTAGAGGCGGCGGAGAAAGCGAAGCGTCATGTGATCCCGCTTGAGAACTGTTGTTACGGAGACGAGGAGCTTTTAGCGCTCAATCTTTGCAGGCAGGGAGTCTTAGGTGAAATAGTCCATGCTGAGGGCGCGTATATCCATAATCTTGCCGCAGAGAATTTCGCCGAGGTTGACGGTTGCAAATATTTCACGGCTTTGCGCGGATCATGGGATAGATGGCGGCTTAAATGGAATGAGCTTCATGACGGCAATCCCTATCCGACGCACGGTCTTGGGCCGATCTGTCAGTATATGAATGTCAACAGGTCCGACAAGCTTGATTTTGTCGTTTCCGTAAGTTCAAAACAGGCGGGTATAACGGAGTTTGCGAAAAGCCAGTTCGGCGTCGATTCCCCTGAAGCTAAAACTCCGTACAAGCTCGGCGACATGAATACATCCATCTTTCGCACGGCGAAAGGGCGTACAATCATGATTCAGCATGCCGTGCAGACGCCGCGTCCTTATTCGCGCATCAATCTCGTATCGGGGACGAAAGGGACGTTGACGGGATATCCTTTCCGGGTTGCGCTCCTTCCGAATTACGAGAAGTGGCTTGAGGGAGAGGAACTTGCAAAGTTCAAGGAAAAATATACCCATCCTTTTGTCTTGAGCTCAGGCGAGCTCGCCAAGAAAATCGGCGGCCACGGCGGAATGGACTTCATGATGGACCTGAGGTGGGCGCACTGTCTGAGGAACGGCCTTGCGATGGACGCCGACGTTTACGACGCGGCAACATGGAGCGCGCTTACAGAACTTTCTGAAATTTCTGTAGCGAAGGGTTCGTCATCCGTGGAGGTCCCTGATTTTACCCGCGGTGGATGGAAAACGGCAGAACCCCTCGGCATTGTCGATTTAATATAGTGCATTTATTGTAGAATTAAGATTTATTGCTGAGGGGGATTCCTCACCAATAGGGGCATTGGGAATTTTGTGGATTTTTTGTCAAGAGGTGTTTAAAAATAAATATTTGATTACAAACTTTAACTTTTTTGATATGATATTTATAAAATTGAATAAAATGTGATAAATTGTGTAAATTCGCTAAATTTAAAGTGTTTTTTGCAATGTAAGAAATATCGAAAGTTGTTATTGATTTAAAAAAAAAGACTAAAGGAGACTAAAATGGGTACAAAATGCAGACATTGTGGAAGTACGAGTTATGGCAGCGGCTGTTATCACAGCCCGACGAAGAAGCACGAGCATCGCGACGATGAGAAGCATTGCGAATGGTGCGGCTCATCGAGCTACGGCTCCGGCTGCTATCATTCGCCCACGAAGAAGCATCGCCACGGCCCCGGCGGCAACAAGTGCATCTGGTGCGGCTCAACCTCCAACGGCTCCGGCTGCTACCATAGCCCAACCGGCAAGCACGAGAAGTGAGGGGTGGAGATGGGGTAGTATGATAATGTCTGTGTGGTAGTGTTTGGTTGTAAGGTATAAATGATAGGGAATGTGTTCTTAGATAAGATTGGTTCCAGCCTTGAATTTAAACGCTAATTTTTAGGAGAAAAATAATGACGGTTTTTACATGGGAGAAATATTTTGAGAGAATTGCTGTAAATCCAACAGCGAGTACTCAAAATTATTGGAATATAGCCGTCACGTCCAAAAGTAAACTGACTTTCTAAAAGTAAACCGTCGGATTGCCGATAGGTTTTGCCTGATTGGATTTGTGCTGTTGGATTTTTGCCGTCGAGTAGCTTTGATTGTCGCTGATTTTAAAAGGGAAGATGTTTT
>JAZOQU010000060.1:0-16705 GCA_045656225.1 Kiritimatiellia bacterium
CATACCGCTTCCCTGAAAGCTGGACAAGATTCAAAGCATCCAGCAGAATTCTTCCGCAGAACTTCTCTGTGGGAGGTGAATGTCCTGTGTTGGCATTCGTCAAAGTGGGCGCAGATTCTGTTTGAGCATCCGTATCCCTTGTCGCTGTCAAGCCTGTGCCCAAGCAGCTCGTTTCTGATGGTAGAGGGGCTTCTGCCAAGATCAGCAGCGATTCTTGGTAGAGACCATCCTATACATACAAGAAACTCAATACGGTTTCTTTCGGTTATTTTCATCTGACTCATTGTTGTTTCCTTTATGAACAAACACCTCCAGTCGTCAAGGCACGCGCTTTGATGCAACAGTCGGTTGATTGGAATTGTACAATCATCTAGGAGATTCTGAAAGTAAACGCACGTCCCCTCCCCGGGGAGGGTAGAGGGAGAATTCTTGTACTCTTCTGTTATAGCTAATCTTTATGGGTAGTAAACGAACGTAATTTATTCGTTTACTTTTGGAAACCACATTTCGCAGCAGATATAAAATCCGACTGCCGCTTGTTCTTGTTTTCGCGGTGGGGATTTGATAAAATAATACCGTTTTTCACAATAAAGAGGAAATAACAATGGTCTACTCGACAGAGGTACAACATCAGTGCCCTCTTATGAAAGGGTGCAATCACGGTCCCGCGCCGATTCCCGAAGAGGGCAAGTGGGTGCAGGCTAAGCAAATCAAAGACATCAGCGGTTACACGCACGGCGTAGGCTGGTGCGCTCCTCAGCAGGGTGCGTGCAAGCTCTCGCTCAACGTTAAGAACGGCATCATCGAAGAAGCTCTCGTCGAGACGATCGGCTGCTCCGGTATGACCCACTCCGCCGCTATGGCTTCTGAAATTCTCGTCGGCAAGACGCTTCTCGAAGCGCTCAATACCGACCTCGTCTGCGACGCGATCAATACCGCGATGCGCGAGCTCTTCCTCCAGATCGTCTACGGTCGTACTCAGAGCGCGTTCTCCGAGGGCGGTCTCGTTATCGGCGCTGGTCTTGAGGATCTCGGTAAGGGTCTTCGCTCCATGGTCGGTACGATGTACGCGACGAAGGATAAAGGTCCTCGCTACCTCGAGATGACCGAAGGCTACTGCACGCGCATGGCCGTCAACAAGGAAGGTGAAGTTACGGGTTACGAGTTCGTTTCGCTCGGTAAGATGACCGACTTCATCAAGAAGGGCATGACCCCGAACGAGGCGTGGGAGAAGTCTAAGGGCACCTACGGCCAGTTCGAAGGCGCCGCCAAGTACATCGATCCGCGCAAGGAATAAGGAGGAATTTATCATGGCATGTGCTAAGAAGAAATGTTGCGCGAAGAAGGCCGCTCCCAAGGCTGCCGCCGCCGCTGAGAAGTTGTTCGAGGGTTATGAGCGTCGTGAGGCGAAGATTCTCGCCGCTCTCAAGCCTTATGGTATCAAGTCCATCCTTGAGTGTAAGGAAATCTGCGACAAGGCCGGTATCGATCCTTATAAGATCGTCGAAGAAACTCAGCCTATCTGCTTCGAAAACGCTAAGTGGGCCTATACGGTCGGCGCGGCGATGGCGATTAAGAAGGGTTGCGTAAAGGCTAAGGACGCTGCCGCTGAAATCGGTGTCGGTCTTCAGGCTTTCTGCATCACCGGCTCTGTAGCTGAGAACCGTCAGGTTGGCCGCGGTCACGGTAACCTCGGCGCGATGCTTCTCGACGATGCGACCGAGTGCTTCGCGTTCCTCGCTGGTCACGAGTCGTTCGCGGCCGCTGAAGGCGCCATTAAGATCGCTCTTAACGCCAATAAGGTTCGTAAGACGAATCTTCGCGTTATTCTTAACGGTCTTGGTAAGGACGCTGCTTACATCATCTCCCGTATCAACGGCTTTACTTACGTTCAGACTGCGTTTAACAACAGCACCGAGAAGATCAAGGTCGTCTCGAAGAAGGCTTTCTCTAAGGGTCCTCGCGCTGCCGTTAACTGCTACGGCGCCGACAATGTACCCGAGGGCGTTGCTATCATGCAGCTCGAGAACGTCGGCGTTTCCATCACCGGTAACTCCACTAACCCCACGCGCTTCCAGCACCCTGTCGCCGGTACGTACAAGAAGTGGTGTATTGAGAATGGTAAGAAGTACTTCTCAGTCGCTTCGGGCGGCGGTACGGGTCGTACTCTCCACCCCGATAACATGGCCGCCGGTCCTTCCAGCTACGGCATGACCGACACGATGGGCCGTATGCACTCTGACGCTCAGTTTGCGGGTTCCTCGTCCGTTCCTGCTCACGTCGAGATGATGGGTCTCATCGGTATGGGTAATAACCCGATGGTCGGCGCTACCGTCGCCGTCGCCGTCGCGGTCGAAGAGAGCTTCAAGAAGTAAGCTTATCTTTATCCGAGCGAAAAACGGAGGTCGTTTGAGGCCTCCGTTTTTTTGATTTTGTATATTTATCCGTATTTGCAACGGGTGCAAGTTAGGTAAGATAGTAGAACTTGGTCGGAAAATTTGGTATAATTACCCGATAATATGGAAAAAGTACACACTGCAATGTCAAAGGCAGCGGTTTTGACTGAGGCCTTGCCTTATATTCTCGATTTTAGGGGGTCTGTCGTACTCGTGAAGCTCGGCGGCAGCGTCATGGAAGTCGAGGAGAATCTCGAATCATTGATGGATGATATCGCTTTTATGCGCGCTGTCGGCATCAAGGTCGTTATCGTGCACGGTGGCGGGAAGGCTATTTCCAAGGCGATTAAAGAGTCGGGCCATGAGCCTAAGTTTCTCGACGGCCAACGCGTCACCGACGAAAAGACGATGGAGATCGTCCGTAAAACGCTTAATAACGTTGTAAATCCGGATATCGTAAGTCGCCTTATGTCCCGCTCGACAAATGCGAAGCCCTTGCACGGAAACTGGATTTTCTCAGCCGAGCGCATTACCGATCCCGATCGCGGTTATGTCGGGCGCATCACGGGCGTAGACATCCGCTCGACCGTAGAGATGCTTGACGTCGGCATCATTCCCGTCGTCACGCCGATTGCGACGGGCGTCGCCGACAATCACCTTTACAACATCAACGCCGATCTTGCGGCCGCAGCGCTCGCCAAAGCGCTCAAGGTCCGTAAGTTCGCGCTTGTATCGGATGTTCCGGGCCTTCTTAAGGACCCGAACGATCCGGGCACGCTATTTTCCACCTTGCATCTCGGATCTGTCGAGAAGCTCAAGGCTGACGGAACAATATCGGGAGGAATGCTCCCTAAAATCAACGGTTGCGTCGATGCCATCAATGCGGGGGTTAAAAAAGTCCACCTCGTTGACGGCCGCATGGCGCATTCACTTTTGCTTGAAATATTTACGCGTGAAGGCGTAGGAACGGAGATAACACAATGAGTAACAAGACCCAGGAAACACTTGATTTGTACAACAGCGTAGTCATGCCTACGTATGCGCCTTCGACGGTGCTTTCAAGCGGCAAGGGCGTCACGGTCCGTGACGTCGACGGACTCGCGCTTTATGATTTTACTTCCGGCATCGGCGTCCACAACGTCGGCCACTCCCACTCCAAGGTCGTCAAGGCCGTTCAGGATCAGGCCGCGAAACTCATTCACGCGTCCAACCTTTTTGCGAACTCCCCCGCTACGGAACTCGCAGCGAAGCTCGTCGAGCTTTCGGGGTTGGGCGGTAAGGTCTTCTTCTGCAATTCCGGCGCCGAGGCCAACGAGGCCGCCATCAAGCTCGCCCGCAAGTGGGGCTCCCAAAACGGTGGCCGCTTTGAAATCGTCACGATGCGCCAGGGCTTCCACGGCCGCACTCTCGCGACCGTCGCCGCTACGGCCCAGTCGTGGTGTCAGGAGGGTTACGATCCTCTTCCCGTCGGTTTCGCATACGCCGACTTCAACGATCTTGAAAGCGTAAAGGCCGCCGTCAGCGAGAAGACCGTCGCCATTATGCTCGAGGCCGTTCAGGGCGAGGGCGGCGTTACGCCCGCGACGCCTGAGTTTATCGCCGGTGTGCGCGCTCTCTGCGACGAGAAGAATCTTCTCATGATCTGCGACGAGGTTCAGTCCGGTATGGGCCGCACGGGCACATGGTTCGCCTGGCAGGGTTATGACGTAAAGCCCGATCTCTTTACTCTCGCGAAGTCTTTGGCCGACGGCATTCCGATGGGCGCTCTCGTCTCCAACGCCAAGTTTGCGGACGTTTTCACGAAGTCGGCCCACGCTTCGACGTTCGGGGGCAACCCCGTCGCCGCGGCCGCTGCGCTCGCCGTCATCGATGTCATCGAGGAGGAGAAGCTTCTTAAGCGCGCGACCGAAATCGGCAATCTTTTCAAGGAAGTTCTTCAGGGCTTTGTCGACAAGTACGATAAGCTCCTTGAAGTCCGCGGCAAGGGCCTTATGCTCGGCCTTGTCGTCGACGGCGATCCGAAGGAGATCGTCGACGCCCTTAAAGATCAGGGCCTTCTCGCTCTTACGGCCGGATCGAATGTCGTTCGCTTCCTTCCGCCGCTCGTTCTCAAGGAGGAGACGCTTGAAGAGGCTTCCGATATGATTTCCGATGCGCTTGACTGTGTTTACGGCGAATAAGTCGCATTAGGAGGTAAATGCTGAAAACGCGGTAGATTTTCTACCGCGTTTTTGTTTGCTCCGTTTCGACTTTTGTCTTTATCTGAATTCAACTCCTTGTGTTGGAGTGGAGGAATTTTGATATAATAGGGACATGAAAAACAATTGTATTTTTTGCGCTATCGCCGAGGGCGAGATTCCTTCTTTCAAGATTTACGAAGACGAGATATGTCTTGCGTATCTCGATATAAATCCTTTTTCCGAAGGTCATACTCTCGTAATTCCAAAGGCTCACTCCGAAGGGCTTCTCGATACGCCTTGTGAAACGCTCGCCGGACTTGTCAAGCGTGTCAAGAAGGTTGCCGCTCACATCAAGGAGACTCTTAATGCCGACGGCTTCAATATTCTCCAAAATAACGGCGAAGCCGCCGGTCAGACCGTCAAGCATATTCATTTCCACATCGTTCCTCGCTTTGGAATGAACGAGATAAAATTTGAAAGCACGAAGGGTGACGTGGATAAGCTTAAAGCGCTTGCAGAGCGTCTGCGTATGGCCTGATAAATGACTCCGGCCGCGTTTATAGACAATCCAGCCTGGGCTGACATATTCCCCGAGTTCAAGGACGGCGGGTCTTCCCGTCATCTGCCGACTCATGAGGATTCTTCTCGTATAGATCCGGAAAAGGCCGCCGGTCATCTTATGATCGGCGGAACGCTCGGCTCGATGCGCGGGTATGAGGAGCGTCCCGGCCAGCTCGATATGCTGAAGTCTGTCGCCGAGGCGTACAATGCGCGCGAGCATCTTATGATTGAGGCGGGTACGGGCGTGGGAAAGTCCCTGGCCTATCTCGTCCCCTCGGTTCTCTGGGCATGGACGAACGATACGCCGGTAATCGTTTCGACCGCGACACGCAATCTTCAAAGTCAGCTTATCAGCTCCGATATCCCAAGGGCGGTATCGATTTTGGGAGACGAAGCGTCGAAGTTCAAAACCGCGCTTTTAAAGGGCCGCTCCAATTATCTCTGTTTAAGAGCGCTCGGAGACTTCTTCGCGCCCGGATTCTG
Organism: Kiritimatiellia bacterium; assembly: GCA_045656225.1. Taxonomy (GTDB): domain Bacteria; phylum Verrucomicrobiota; class Kiritimatiellia; order RFP12; family UBA1067; genus UBA1067. The sequence goes on from JAZOQU010000060.1 coordinate 5,621, forward strand.
GACGATGACGAAGGAGGAGCAGGATGAAATGCCGCGCTTTATCGAGTGGCTTAAATCGACGAAAGACGGCGATCTGGATACTTACGACGGATTGCCACGCTCTCTTATTTCATGTCCCGGCGAAGAATGCAGCGCGCGCCGCTGTCCGTATTATTCGCGCTGCTTCGTTTTCCGTGCGCGGAAGGCCGCGGCGAAAGCTCATCTCGTCGTCGTCAACCATGCGCTCGTTCTGGCCGAAGCGACGAGCGGCGCGGGGGCGATTCTGCCCGCGTATTCGCGGCTCGTTCTCGACGAGGCTCATAATCTCGAATCGATAGCGACGGATTACTTAAGCCGCGAATTTTCGATAGAGGCTCTGACGCGGATTTTCAACCGTCTAATCCGTAAAGGCCGCGGTAAACGCGCAAGCGCATCGGGCGCTCTCGCCTCGCTTGAGCGTCAGCTTCAACGCGGCGCTGTAAGCGATGCATTGGCGGCTTCGGCTGTAGTTCGTCTTGCCGGTCAAATTTCAAGCGCTACGGTGCAGTCTCTTAACGCTCTTGAAGATGTGATAGATGCGTCGACACACTTGTTTAAGCCGATAAAAAACGCCGAAACCCTGCGATATAAGATGCAGGGCGGCATCAGGATGTACTGTGTGCGCGGCTTGTTCAGAGAATATTCTAAAGACGATTGGGATGAGGATCTTTTCTTCGCTCTTCAGACTAAACTCGAAAGCGCTCTTGCATATACAGTAAAGACACTTCATGAGCTGCGCGATACTCTAGAGCGTTCCGTACCCGAAGGCGAGGTAAATACGCTTTCAGATATTGCCGTACAGTTTGATACCATCGCCGAGAGTCTCGTCGCTTTCGCAAACGATGCCAACTTTATTCTGTCGGCAGAGGAGTCTACCCACGCTTATTGGATTGAGCGCGTTCATCGCGAAAAGCGAAAGACGTCCGTAAGGCTCGTCGCCGCGCCGCTTTCAGTCGCGGACGATCTTCATAATCTACTTTACGATCCGAAGGATTCAGTCGTTCTGACTTCAGCGACGTTGCGCGTCGGCAATGATTTTAAGTATATGTCGCGCCGTCTCGGCTGCAAAGAGCGTTTCAGGGTGTTGACTGCGGTTTCTCCGTTTGATTATCTGAAGCAGTCGCGCGTTCTGGCGCCCGATTGTCTCCCGGATCCGTCGGCCGATCCCGCAGGTTATTCCGAGAAGCTCGCTCTTCTGCTGAAAGATCTCTTTTCGGCGACCAGGGGCCGCGCGCTTGTCCTCTTTACCAGTTATGAGATGATGAATTCCGTCGCGTCGTTTTCGCGCGATGTTTTCGTCCGGGAGGGTATTGAGCTTTTAGTCCAGGGAGAAGGTCTCTCCCGCGAGTCAATGACGAGCCGCTTGAAAGAGTCTGGCGATGATACGCGTACGGTGCTTTTCGGTTCGCAATCGTTCTGGGAGGGTGTCGACGTTTCCGGCGAGGCTCTTTCATGCGTTGTTATTGCGCGTCTTCCGTTCGCTCAGGTCGGCGATCCCGTCGTGGAAGCGCGCGCTGAGAAGATCGATAAAGAAGGCGGCAGTTCCTTCAGGGATTACACGCTTCCTGAAGCCGTGATAAAATTCCGTCAGGGTTTCGGTCGACTTATCCGTTCCAAGCGCGACAGCGGCGTTGTAGTCGTCACCGACCCTAGGCTCGTAACGAAAAATTACGGAGCGGTATTCCGCAAATCAATCCCCGCTTCCGTTCATACGGTCGTCGATCTTAATGAACTCATCGACCGGGTCGTTGAATTTTTTGAAGGAAGAGAAATATGAAAAACTCCAGAAGAACAGCGGCTTTCGCGATGGCGCGTTGGCTCGCGACGAAAGACTTTCCGTCCGATCTTCTGCCGCGCGGACCTGAACGCGGCGAAGTTCAGGATATGCTTTACACGGCGATACGCCGCTTAAGACCTTTAAGAAAGGTTTTGGGTGAGTTTTTGTCAACATGGCCGAAGGGTGAGCTGGAGGCGCTTTTGTATATTGGCGCCGCTCAGATTCTCTATATGCCGTCGATACCTGATCATGCGGCGGTAAACGAGACCGTGAACGCGGCGAAAGTCTGCGAAAACCCTAATATCGCAAAAGTCGTCAACGGCGTTCTCCGCAACCTTTTGAGGCGGCGCGACGAGTTTGAGGCGATCCTTGAGAAAAGCCCCTTGGAAGTGCGTGAGAGTCTCCCCGGTGCGCTTGCTAAGCGCTGGGTCGCCCGGTTCGGCGAAGAGGACGCCCAGAAGCTTGCGAAGTGGCATAATGAGCCGGCAGAGACATATCTCGCGTATTCCAACGGCGAATTTATGAAGCTTCCGCGCGGAATGAAAGTCGAAGAGGTTGAAGGCTTTGCCGAGGGTAGATTTATCGTCCAGGATCCCGCGACTCACCATGCCGTTGAATTGCTCAATCCGAAGAAGGGCGAGACGATTCTCGACGCTTGCGCAGCTCCTGGAGGTAAGACTATTCAGATAGCGTGGCGCGGAGGTGAAGTCACGGCTTGCGAGGTTAATCCGAAGCGCAGGCGCAGGCTCGAAGAGAATTTGAAACGCACGGGAGTTGCCGCGAAAGTGATAAGCGAGCTTGCGGGCGGACCGTATGATAAAGTGCTGGTCGATGCGCCGTGTTCCAATACGGGCGTTTTGAGGCGCCGACCCGATGCGCGATGGAACTGGAGCGAAGAGAAAATGCTCGAGCTCGTAAAACTTCAATCGCAGATTCTCGATGTCTGCGCCCGCCTCGTCGCTCCCGGCGGTACGCTCGTATATTCGACTTGCTCCAATGAACCTGAGGAAAACGCTCTTCAAGTAGAGTCATTCCTCGCCCGTCACGGCGACTTTGAATTTGTCGAAGCGACAGAATCCGTTCCTTTCAATACTCTTTGTGACGGCGCGTTCGCCGCATCAATGAGAAAGCGCCAAGGCGTTATATAAAACAAAAAAGCTCCCAAAAGGAGCTTCGTTGTTTTAACTGGTGGACCCGGCGGGACTTGAACCCACGACCCGGAGATTATGAGTCACCTGCTCTGACCGACTGAGCTACGGGTCCATCCAAGAAGTTGATATTGTATCAAATAATTTTTCATTACTCAAGTCTGATGGTATTTTGGTATAATTCTCCAATATGGCAGAAGAAAGATTACAAAATATACTTTCTCGCGCGGGGGTCGCTTCCAGGCGGGCTGCCGCCGGGATAATAGAGTCCGGCCGCGTTACCGTTGATGGGGTTGTTGTTCGTGAAGCAGGAGCGAGATTCGATCCTGCTGAAGTTGTTGTTGCGGTAGACGGGGATAAAATCGCCGCTGCGGAGAAAAAGCGCACGATAATGCTTTATAAGCCTGTAGGCGTTTTAAGTTCAACGAGCGATCCTTTCGGCGGCGAAACGGTTTCTGATATCATAAAGAAGTCTATAAGAGAGCGTCTCGTGCCTGTTGGAAGACTTGACAAGGATTCCGAGGGACTGCTCCTTATGAGCAATGACGGTGAGCTTACCAACAGGTTGACCCATCCCCGTTTCGGCCATACGAAGACTTACATCGTGAAGGCCGCCGGCCGATGGAGCGATGATAAACTTGCAATTTTACGCGGGCCGGTTAAAATGCCGGACGGATATATGACACGGCCGGTTCCCGTAGATGTCGTCGGCGAGACGTTCAACAATGTTACAACGCTGAAGTTCGTTCTTAAGGAAGGGCGAAAGCGTCAGATCCGCTATATGTGTTCCGCCGCCCATCTCGTTGTAGTTTCGCTCAAGCGCGTTGCGATCGGCTCGTTGGCGATGCCAGTCGATCTGAAGCCGGGCGAGTTTAGAGATCTGACGAATTCGGAGATTTCGCAAGCTCTTGAGGGTTGCTGCTGAAAGAAAGTTTTGAATTGAATGAGCCTTTATACCGACAGTTCCGAGGGCGTAATCGTCAGCATAAGAGCCCAACCCCGTTCGTCGCGGGCGGGAATAGAGGGCGTGATGGCCGATGCGTTAAAAGTGCGCATCCGTTCCGCTCCTGTGGACGGCAAGGCGAACAAGGAGCTGGTAGAGACTGTGGCGGAGGCGTTCGATCTGCCTAAGTCGCGTGTCAAATTCAAGTCGGGCGAAACGTCGAAGACTAAACGGATTATACTTTGCGGAGTTTCCGCGGGCGAATTTGAAGCAATGCTGAAAGATATGGGAGAAAAATAAAATGGAAGAAAAATCTCGTGAATTAAAGGCTGAAGAGTTTTTCAAAAGCGGCAAAAATTGTTCTCAGGCGGTATTTCTTTCATTTGCCGACAAGTATGGGCTGAACGAAGATGTAGCATCGAGGATCTCGTGCGGATTGGGAGGCGGCGTCGGCAGAATGCGCGAGGTATGCGGCGCGGTGACGGGCGCTTCGCTTGTGTTTGGGCTGGAGTACGGCGATGATAAGGCTGCGGTATACGGTTATGTGCAGGAGTTTTGCCGCCGGTTCAAAGAATCGTGCGGTTCAATCGTCTGCCGCGAGCTTTTGGAAGGTACCGGTGCGACTCAAGGCGGAGCGCCTGAAGAGCGCATGAGCGCGTATTATGCAAAGCGTCCATGTGTTGAAATGGTAAAGCTTGCAGTGCGTATTTTGGGCGAAATGGGGCTTGAATGAGAGTTGTCGGATGCGATTGCGCCGGTTTGGACGCTGCGGTTAAAACGCTTACGGAAGGCGGTGTTGCGGTAATTCCGACAGACACGGTTTATGGTCTTGCCGCCCACCCTGATTTTCCCGAAGCGGTTGACAGGCTGTATACGATAAAGGGGCGCTCTGAAAAAAAGCCGATTGCGTTTTTATCTTCAAGTGCCGAAGCGGTTCGTAATCGCGGTTTTAAGTTGTCATCCCGTGCGGCGGAACTGGCCAGACGGTACTGGCCGGGCGCATTGACGCTTGTTTTGTCGGACGGTTGCGTGACAGAGGGCTTCCGGGTTCCGGATTATGAATGGACGCGGCGTCTGATAGAGAAATGCGGCGGAGTGTTGAGGGTTACGAGCGCCAATCTGTCAGGCTCGCAAGCCGCCGTCGAGGCCGCTGAGGCGCTGAAAACCGTCGGGTTGTCCGCAGATATTGTAGTTGACGGCGGAATAAGCCCCGGCGGAGTCGCATCAACGGTGGTAGACGCCGCGAACGCCGACGGGTTGCGCATTCTCCGCGCTGGCGCTATTGATCTGCAGGCGACTTTATCATCTATGAGTCAATGCTGAATAGATGATTCATGGGCGGGTTGTGTCCCCGTAATGATTGCCGACGGCCAAATATGGTATAATACGGATTTATGAAGAAGATTGTTCTTGAATATCGCGTTCCCTACGCGGATACGGACATGATGGGCGTCGTCTATTATGCCAATTACTATGTTATGTTCGAGCGCGCGCGCAACGAACTGATGCGGGCGTGCGGCTATACGTATAAGGAATGCGAGGCCGAGGGGTGGGGGCTTCCCGTAACTCATTCTGAATGCGATTATCGCGGAAGCGCGAAGTACGACGATCTTCTTGAAATCTCCGCCTGGGTAAAGTCGATGAAGGGCGTCCGCCTTGAAATCGCCTGTGAAATCCGCCGCAAGGGAGAGGAGAAACCTTTGGTCAGCGGCTTTACGAGGCACTGCTTCATCGATCTTAAAACATTCCGCCCGATGTCTCCGCCCGAGAAGCTCGTGGCCGTCATAGCGGAGGGGATGGAATGACAACTGTAACTAAAAGCGTTAAATTTGACGCGGCCCACATTCTTACGAACCACAGCGGGCTTTGCAAAAATCTCCACGGCCACACCTACCGCGTCGAAATTTCCGTATCTCAAGACGGCGGCGACGGCTCCGACATGGTGATCGACTTCAAGGACTTAAAACGCATCGCGACCGAGGTCATCTGCGAGCGCTTTGATCACGCTTTCATCTACAATACCGCTTCCGAGGGAGAGCGTGAAATCGCCTCGGTCGTTGAAAAGCATGCGATGCGTACCGTTGCGCTTCCATTCCGCTCGACTGCCGAGAATTTGGCGCAATATTTCTACGGCGAGCTCGAAGAGCGCATCCCAGGCTTGAGCGCCGTAAGAGTCTGGGAGACCGCCGACAGCTGTGCGGAGTACAGGCCGTGAGAATAACGGGTGGAGAATTTTGCGGGCGCAATCTCGCTGTGCCGAAATCCGACGCCATCCGTCCGACGCAGGACAGGGTGCGCGAATCCGTTTTCGCGATGCTTGCTCCTGAAATCGCCGATGCGGATTTTCTCGATCTTTTCGCGGGCTCGGGCTCGGTCGGTCTGGAGGCTCTTTCGCGCGGAGCTAAGCGCGCGACATTCATCGAGGCGAGCCCTCGGCATATAAAGTCGCTGAAGACCAATCTCGAGACGATTTTAAAAGAGACATTATCTTCGCGCTCGGAGGTTTTTGTCGCAGACGCCTACCGCTGGATCGCGCGCTACGCTGGCGCCGGATTCGATATCGTTTTTGCGGATCCCCCTTATGCGCTCGGCGAGGAGAAGGGGTATGCGTCTGTATTGGCGACGCTCGCCGAGCGCGGCGTCGTCCGTGCGGGCGGCTTGTTTGTCGCTGAAATGACGGCGGTCCAGCGCGCCGAAGAAACGCCCGGGTGGGAACTGTTAAGAGACCGCGTCTATGGTAAAACTCGAATCTGCATCTGGAGGAAAGAGGATGAGAAAAGATCTGAATGAACTTAAAACTCTCGGTAAAACAGTAGAGGCGTCGAAGGATTACGATCCTAATATGCTTGAGGCGTTTTCCAACGCTCATCCTTCGCGCGATTATTGGGTTACTTTTACCGCGCCGGAATTTACGACGCTTTGCCCGAAGACCGGGCAGCCCGATTTCGCGACGCTTACGATCCGCTATATACCTGGCGCGAAACTGGTCGAGTCGAAGTCGCTTAAGCTTTATCTTTTCGGCTTTAGAAATCACGGAGACTTTCACGAGGACGTGATCAACGTGATCTACAACGATCTCTTCAAACTTCTGAAACCCAAGTATCTGGAAGTTTACGGTAAGTTCGCCGCCCGCGGCGGTATATCGATCGATCCGTTCGTCAACGGAGCGACGGGGGCGAAGTACAAAGCTCTCGCCGCTAAGCGTTTTGACGCATGGGCGGGAGTGAGAGACTGAACAGAATAACATCTGGCGGTAACCGGAAAACTCCGTGAAAATCGGAAACTGTCGCGCAGCCGTTAAAGTCGGAATGCGGGCCGCCTTAAAAATCAAGTACCTTCGCATGAGGGGGAAAGAGGATGAGTGAATACATTGATATTGGCGGCTTCCGTTTTTACAAACGGCGTTGCAATGATTGAGAGCGTGACCGTTTACGCGACGCGCATCGATCAGACGAAGGAACGTGTTCCTGCACAGGTCGAAGTTTATTCGGGTAAAGAGTTGGATAGTCCCGCCTGCGGTGGAATTGCGGAATTCCTATCCCGCAAATCTCTCGTGGACGTTCATTCGATGAACGGCAATCCGCTTTTTTCGTCGGTTGCGTCGCGAGGTTTCGGGCAGAACGGATTCGCACGGATGAAAATTCTGCTCGATGGTGAGGAATTGAACAACGTCGACATGTCGGAGCCGAATTTAACGCGCATCCCGATAGATTGCGCCGAAAGGGTTGAGGTGCTGCACGGGCCGAACCCGGTTCTTTACGGCGACGGTGCGATAGCGGGCGTTGTAAATGTTACGACGAGGCGGGAGGATTACGCTGAGGCGACGAGGCTCGCGATGAAAGCCGGCTCATGGAACACTTTCGGGGCGAATTTCCGCACCAAGGGCGGAGACGAGGAACGCGCGGTCAATTACAATGCCTCGTACGATTATGCCGAGTCCGACGGTTTTCGCGACAGGAGCGCGTACAGAATGCATACGGTGAATGCCGGCGTGAGACGGCATTTCGGGAACGGTTCGCATATTGCCCTGAGAAGCAATTACCAGAACGCCTTTTATGAACTGCCGGGTGCGCTTTCGTACGGAGAATGGAAGAATTCGCGACGTTCGGCGGCGTATTACGGCGATTGGGCAAGATTGCACGGCTGGGCGCTGTCGATAGATTCCAAAATCAAAATGGCTGAGGATCGCTGGCTTTGCATCGACGGAGGATTTTCGGATCAGTACCGCCGCGCCGTATATAAATCATCACGCTCCGACTTGGAATATTTTATTCGCAACTACAGGTTTTCAACGCGTTACTTGGACGAGAATGCAGTCTGCGGGATAGAGAACAGATTTACCGCGGGATTTGATTTCAGATACGATGATTACGACGCTCCCGGCGCGCCGCGGTTCGACAGATACCGGCATGCCTTGTTCGCTTATGATGAATTTTCAGTGACGGAGAAGTTTTCGCTTGTCGCGGGTGCGCGTCTTGAGTTTATAGAAAACGACTGGTCGCGTTCCTCCGGTCTTGCCGAGTCGCGTTCCGGCGACCGGGAAGGCGATTTTGAACTCGGCGCTGTTTACCGTCCGTTCGACGGATTCAAGTCGTATTTTAAGGCTGCGCGTTTTCACAGATCCGCGTTCTGCGATGAGATGAATTATACGCGTGACGGAAAATTCCTCAAGCCCGAGACGGGATATTCGCTTGATGCGGGGTTTGAGTGGAATTTTGCGGATGAATTTACCGTCGGCCTTAATGGGTATGCGACGCTGATGAAGGATGAGATTTTCTTTGATCCCGCCGTTTTGCCGTGGGGGTACAATGTCAACAGTCCGGACGATACGCGTCGTGTCGGCCTTGACGCGTGGGCGTCGTGGGAGCGTGAGAAGACTGCCGACATCTCCATCCGCTGCGGAGTTGTTGACGCCGGTTTCGCAGGGGGAATGTATGACGGTAACGATGTGCCATACGTGCCGAATTGCCGTGCCGGCGTCAATGCGGGGTATTGGCTTTGGGACGAGATGAAAATAGGCGGCGGGATGTCGTATTTTTCTTCGCGTTATCTTTCGGGCGACTATGCCAACGCGGCGGATAAACTAAAAGGCTATGTGCTGTTCGACATCTCGGCGTATTACGAACCGTGCTGGGCTAAAGGACTGAAGTTTTCGCTTGCGCTTTCCAATCTCTTTGATCGCAATTACTGCGATTGGGCCGGCGTCGGGTATTATTATCCGGCTTGCGGGCGAAGCGTTTCTTTTACGGTGAGTTATGAATTCTGACAGATTGACGGCGATAAAAAAGTTTGCGCTTCATGCGCTTTTGATTTTTTCCGCTCTGCGCATCGCCGACGCTGTCAATGTAGTGGCGGGGATGTGGTTTGTGCCTAAATATGTTTCGAGCGAAGATATCGGAGCGGTTTTGCCGCTGAGTTCCTTCGCGACATTTCTTTCGCTGCCGCTTTTCGCATTCGCCATGACCGCGATGAAGGAGTCTGCGGTCCTTTCGGCGGCGGGCGAAAAAGGGCGGCTTAAAAGTCTACTTTCGGGAGTCTTTTTGGCGGCTGGTGCGGCCGTCGTACTTGGGCTTCTCGCCGCGGCCCTTCTGATGCCGAGGTTTATGGATTTAATCGGTTTAAGAGGCGGCGGGGTCGGCTTCGCTGTCGTCGCGGCGGCGTTTCTTGGATGCGTCGCTCCTGTCTATACGGACGCTCTTCAGGCCACAAAACGGTTCAAGGCGCTTGGAATGATCGAAATCGGCGCATCGGCCGCGAGGTTTGCGGTTATGGCGGCTCTTATGCCGATCAAGGCGCTTATGGGGTATTTTTCCGGGCAGGCAGCGCAGCCGATCTCACGGATTTTTCTCAGTCTTTTCGCACTACGCAAGGAACTGATGGTTAAGAGCGAGAGTTACTGGAACAGGGGGAACTTAAAAAGGTTTGCCGCTCTGTTCTCTCTCATGCTCGTCTATCAGGCCGTCCCTATGGCGGTTGCGCTTCTGGAGCAGTATGTTATCCGTACTTCGATGAGTGCGCAGGATTCTGCGGGCTATTATATGGCGTCGAGATTTTCGGATTTTCTTTTTTATTTAACATTTCCGCTTTTAATTGTTTCGTTCCCATATACTGCGCTGGCGAAGGATGGTTTGTCTCGGATGAAATATGTTCTATCATGCTCGGCGATAACGCTTTTTGTGGCATTTCTTGCCGCGATCATATACACTTTTTTCGGTTCGCGGCTTTTGGGTATACTGCCTAACGGAATTAAGTATTCAGAGTATTCGTCATTAATGCCGCATTTGGTGACAATAACGGCTTTGACGTCAGTACAGGTTTTTGCGACGAACGCTGAAGTTTCGGCTGGTAATTTCAGGTTTCTTAGGTGGTTTATTCCTCTTCATTTGGTGTATATTTTTGCATTTATCGTATTTGTGCAGTTCGGAGAAATAAAAAGTCTTACAGATATTTTAGTTTGGCTTTGGGGTATTGCCGTTGCGCGTATTTTGTGCGCCTATGCGAGTAATATTCGCGTAATAGCGCGGAGATTGTCCACATAGGATTTCTATAAAGCAATTTACAGAAAGAATAATACACTGTCTTTTAAACACTGAGGGGCCTGTCCCCCAGGGTGGTTTTAAGTTAATTGAAAGTTTAATGTAGATTTTTCAAGAGTGAAATATGATAAAATATACAGTAATGAGATTTCTTGTTATAGCGCTCGTATTTTTAACTTCTTCGGCGTATGCGGCGAATAATGTTTTGCCGCGTCCGGGTGACGAGGGATATGCTGATAGCGAGGCTTCGACGAATGAGGTTTTTGCGGTTGGAGCGATGAGCGAAAACTGGCTTCGTTTAACATTGGAGATGGGGGCGTCAACAAATAATACCGTCGCCATTGAGTTTGGGAAGGATGGTAATAGTGATGGTAAACTGAGTTGTGATGAGATTGATTTGTCGTTAGGTTGGATGGGCGGCAAAATGTTTTTGAAAGATTGTCGAACTAATCTACTCGTGGCGAGGGATTTAGGTTCTGGGCATCATAAATTGGAGTGGCTTATTCGTTTAATTCCAGATCGAGTTGGTTGGCGTGTCGTTCTGATGGATGGTCGTTCCGAAGTTCAGAAACAGGTTTTTCCGAATGCGCTGATTGACGAGTCTTGGAATCTTGTTCGCATTGTTCGCCGCGGTGTGTCTTCGAGCGATGAGCGTGTTTCGTA
>JAZOQU010000061.1:0-38677 GCA_045656225.1 Kiritimatiellia bacterium
TTGTTAAAAACATACCTGTATCTGCGTGTTTTGAACTCTCTCCGGTGGATTCATTGGGATGGGGTGTTGAATGGTATACCGCCAAAAGGCGTAATGACGGGGGGTATGACAATTGGCAGTTGCGCCATATTGGAGGCGTGATAACTTCTATTCCTACGCCTGAAGCTGGCGTGTTTGCGCTAAAAGCGCGAATAGTTAGCGGAACGCAATCGAATGAGACTGTGTTTGTGCATATGCAAAGCGAAGGGTATTGTGCAGCGATAAAAGAAGAAATTGGACCGTGCGAGGAGGGACAATATAATCATTTTGGGGTTGCTCGTAGCGAAGGCTTATTGAGATTGAGAAATGTGGCATTGAGTCATTTAGGACGGGCTGAGTACGGAAAGCATATGTTTTTAGAAAGTAAAAATGGGTATGCATCGGTTAAGGGAGGAAGTTGGAAATGCAATCGTTTCGTTGCCGATGTTGCAATTAAAGCAGGATTTTCTGTTCCTCACAACAAAACATGGATGTTTGGAAATGTTTATCCACCAGTTGCGAACGATTGGTCGATGGGAAATAATTTGCCTGGATGGATTCATCTGGGGAGTACTTATCCAGAACCTGGATTTATTGCAGGCCGATATAAGTCGCCTGGTCCTGGACATTGTGGTGTTGTCGATTACGATGGATGGACTATAAGTGCAAGACCAGATGGTATAGGACGAAATGCTGAAAAAATGCTAGATGGAACTATAAGATATAATAAGCCAGAGGAGTGATATGGTAAAAATTGCTTTATTAATTATTTGTTATGTAACCACCTTAACATTTTGTCATGCGGAAATGTATGTGTTGCAGAGTAATGTATATCTAAAGGTAAAAAAGGTTTATGAGGATCATTTTTTACATGGTAGCCCAAGAAGTCCACAACGTTTCTTTCGTTCTGTTCGCGGCGGCGGTGTCGCTGTGGAATTAGAGGGTGAGCATTTAACGCGATTTACCAATTTAGTTGAAATAGTTTCTAATAATTGCACATCGATAGCGGCTGATTGGCGAACTTATGAAACGAATGAGATGGTTCGCTTTACGGTGCTGAGCGCTGTCGGCTATTCTGGCTATGATAATTATACGAATTTTGTGAATACTGTTATTACTCCATCGTGTTCGCTTTTATATACAAACAGGTGGGCGACCGTTAAATTTATGTTGGATCCTTATGGAACAGAGATGGAACATCAGTTGGCGTTGAATTACGAAAACCCTATTGTCAGCAATATTGTTCAAAGGATTAAATCGGAGAGTGTTTTGCAATCTAATACTAATTATGTCAATTGGTGCAGCGAAATTCTTTCGGGGGAATGGAAACGGTGGTATTTGGATATGAAAATGTCTGGTGCATTGTGATGTCGTATTTATTGGTTAAAGGTGGAATTTCTGTTAGTAGAAGAAGGGAACAAGAATGAAAATAATTTGCGGTATTGCGGTTCTAATACATCTGGTATTGATTACGTGTAAATGCACGGCAACAAATGCGGTGTCAATTTCAGATGTTGAGTCTGAATTTGTGAGGTTAAGAGGAACTTGTGGATTATGGCGAGAATTTCTTCCAATGGTCGACCGAGTTTCTGCGACTAGTGAAGAGCTTTCAGAGCAAAATGCGTACCATCTTCAAATTTATACACTGACTAATATCTTAATTCGTATGAGAGCTACTACAAATGATTATGTGTATGATGGATTTTATGATTTTGATGGGGCGAGTATGTGCTTTGAAAAGATAAAGAATTGGTCGTCATTTCAGAGTTCTACTAATATGTTGATGGTTGCAGCAGACCATATCGGAGAGTTAAAAGTATTGCCATGGGAGTTTGGTTGCACCAGCAATGAATTGGACATGGCGATAGTTCAAGCGACATCATGGTGCAGTATTGCAGGTCATAGACATAGTGAGCCATCGGAAGAATTTAAGTTGCTTTGTAAAAAGGTTCGTTTTCGGCGACTGTATAATATGGAGTTGCAGAAATTTAGAAAACGTGCGCTTCGGTATTTTTATGAGGTTGTTAAATATCGTTATGAAGTTGGATCTCAGAATGATCGAGAATTGATTTGGAATCAGTTTTTAGATATAGCTAATGCGAGTGACGATGAACGTTCGTATTTTATAGACAAATGGCAATGACTATAGAGTAAATGAAGAAGAAATTGTTTGTTCTGGTGTTAGCTAATTTTGTGATGGCTACGGTATATGCAACCTCATTATTGCCTAGTAGTAATGAGATTGAGAGAGTTTGTGCAACAAGTAATATAACTGATAATATTCAGGAATAGCCTGGGGGACTCCATAGGAGATACCCATAGGAGATAAAATCGCGCCACGACCAATCAGATTGGGAAGCTGGGTATGCCCCTGATTGACATCGCTCGACCTCTTGCGACCTTGCTGCGCAAGGCTCCTCGCGTTGCTCGTCGGGCAACCTGATCGCTGCGCGACAGGCGAATCTTGCGACTCGCTTGCGCTCGGGGGATACGGCTGCTGGACACTAAAACACTTCGGACGCGTTAAAAACCGATCCAGGGGCCCCATTGGGGAAGGATCGGGTTTTAATGCGTCCGAAGTATGTCTCGCCGGTGACGGCAGGTTGACTGTAGACCTAAGAATCGGGTATAATGGTTCATATTATATAATTGGAAGAAAAACCATGAGCGAAAAAATCACGATGCAGAACGGGAAGCTTTGTGTCCCTGAAAATCCTATAATTCCTTTTGTCGAGGGCGACGGTACGGGGCCTGATATTACGAAAGCCGCGATGGTCGTCTGGAACGCGGCGGTCGAAAAGGCCTACGGCGGCAAGCGCAAGATCGAGTGGAAAGAAGTCCTCGCGGGCGAGAAGGCTTTCAATCAGACTGGCGAGTGGCTCCCCAAGGAGACTCTCGATACCTGCCGCGACTGCCTCGTGTCGATTAAAGGACCCCTTACGACGCCTGTCGGTGGCGGCATCCGTTCGATCAACGTAGCCATGCGTCAGGAGCTCGATCTTTACGTCTGTTTAAGGCCCGTCAGATACTTCCAGGGCGTTCCCTCCCCCGTGAAGCGTCCCGAGCTTACCGACATGGTGATCTTCCGCGAGAATACCGAAGACATCTATGCCGGTATCGAATGGATGAACGGAACTCCCGAAGTCGAGAAGATCAAGGCGTTTCTCTTGGGCGAAATGGGGGTAAAGAAAATCCGTTTCCCCGAGACCTCCTCGATCGGCATCAAGCCCGTTTCTCTCGAAGGCACAGAACGCCTCGTCCGCGCGGCGATCGAGTACGCGATCGATAACGACCGCAAGTCGGTGACGCTCGTACACAAGGGCAATATTCAGAAGTTCACCGAAGGCGCCTTCCGCGACTGGGGCTATAAGCTTGCACAGCGTGAATACGGCGCGACGCTTATAGACAAGGGCCCCTGGTGTGAGTTTAAGAATCCTAAGACCGGACGCACTATCGTTGTCAAGGACTGCATCTGCGACGCGTTCCTTCAGCAGATTTTGACGCGCCCCGCCGAATACGACGTGATCGCGACGCTCAATCTGAACGGCGACTATGTTTCTGATGCGCTCGCCGCGACCGTCGGCGGAATCGGCATCGCTCCCGGCGCCAATATCAACTATTCAACGGGCGTCGCCGTTTTCGAGGCGACTCACGGTACGGCTCCCAAGTACGCGAATCTCGATAAGGTTAATCCCGGCTCGCTCATCCTTTCGGGCGAAATGATGCTCCGTTACATGGGCTGGACCGAGGCTGCCGACAAGATCATCGAGGCGATGGACAAGGTGATCGCCGCGAAGACTGTAACCTACGATTTCGCCCGCCAGATGGAGGGCGCTACGGAAGTGAAGTGCTCCGAGTTCGCCGCCGCGCTCGCCGCCGCGATGTAATATGAAAATCGCTCTTACGGGAGATGTCGCGCTTGAATTGATTGCGCCTTACTTCCGCAAGGCGGGATTCGACGTTTACGTTCCCGCGGGATTCGCCGCGTGGAGGCAGGAACTGATCGACAAGGATTCGCCCCTGAATAAATTCGGGGCGGATCTTGTTTTTGATGTGACGGCGTACGATGATATTCTTTCCAAAGAAGTGCCGAGTTTTTTTGACGAAAGAATGAGAGTTTTGGCGTCGATGCCGTATTCTTTGGATGCGATCGACGCGCTCGTAGAGGAGGCGGAGTTTTCTCTTCTGGCCGCGCCGAAAAAGATTCTCGCGCTCGATGCCGACAACACTCTTTGGAAGGGGATTTTAAGTGAAGACGGGCGCGATGCGCTTGAGCCGTTCACTGAGTTCCAAAAGGGTGTTCTTGAATTGCGCAGAAAGGGCGTCGTTCTCGTGCTTCTGACGAAGAACGATCCGAGCGAAAACTTCATGCGCGCTGATATGCCGATTAAAGACGCAGACTTCGCCGTAAGGAGAATCAATTGGGCGCCCAAGGCCGGAAATCTCATCGAAGCCTGCCGCGAACTCAACCTTTCGACCGACAGCGTCGTTTTTGTCGATGACAATCCCTTTGAGCGCGCCCAGATGAAGGCGCATTTGCCTGAAGTGACCGTCGCTCCGTTTCCGAAGGATCTGTTTAGACCGACGCAATTTCTGCGCCGCTTGGAGCAATACTTTTTCAGCGACATCGGCAAAACGGACGAAGATCGCCTTCGCGCCGCCGATTACGCGTCCCGCGCAAAGGTTGACGTAAGCGCATTCAGTACGGTCGGAGAATATCTTGAGAGCCTGAATCTTGAGGTTGCTCCGTCGCTGGCGCGGAAAGGCGATATTCCGCGATTGGCGCAGATGGCCGGGAAGACGAATCAGTTTAACGCGACGACGATCCGTCGCGGCGAGGGCGATTTCGAGAAACTTCTGGCTGACGATGCCAAGAAGGTTTTTGTATTCCGCACCCGAGACAGGTTTGCCGAGCAGGGGATAGTCTGCTATATTGTCGCGGATCTGACCTTGAAGAGGATAACGGATTTCGTTATGAGCTGCCGCGCAATGGGGCGGACGCTCGAATTTTTCGCGTATGACTACGCTTCAAAAGCCTTGGGCGAGGATTATCCGGTTGATTTTTCACCTACTATCAAAAATGGTCCATTTAGGGATTTTCTTGAGAAGAGCGTAAAGAGATATTCCTACTATCGGCAGATAAGCGGTTTTAAGGCCGGGGAGTGCCAGACGAATTTGCCGCAAAAGAGCCGTCAATGAATCCTTTCGGCGTGAATTTCGGTTTTTAGCGATGATGAGTTGGTCGTTTTTTGGTAAAATATTCAAGGTATGAATAAATATGGCTTTATATTTGCGGCAGCATGCGTTTTTGCAGGCGTCGTCTTCGGCTCGGAGTGGGTGAATGTCATTCCTGAATCGAGGGTCGGCGGGCGTATGGCGTCGTGCGGTTATCTTAAAGGTAAGGTAGTTCTTCTTGACGTGCGCGATTATTCCAATGCGGCGGAAGCGAAGAAACTGCTTCAGATACAGGATATCTGGACGGCTTATAAGTCGAAGCATTTTGTCGCGCTCGGCTCGCACGTCGGTTCAGCCGATACGAAGGCGAATGCCGAGAGGCTTGTAAAAAAACTTCATCTCACATATTCCGTTTATTCAAAAGTCGGGATTAAAGACAATGGCGGAATGGATGGGGTTGCGTCGTGCGGTGTATATGTCTTTGATCCGACAGGCAGGCAGCTTTATTACGGGAAGGATCCGCGACAGGCGATGGGTGTGGTCGGCAGTGCCATTTTCGCCGCGAATATTCCTTCCACGCCGAAGTATTGGCGCTCACTTATAGATTACGAGATATCTAATCTGCCGGGCCAGGCTTTTTTACGGATCCGTGACATGAAGCTCAACCACAAGGACGTTCTTAAAAAACTTTCCGAGCAATATCCTGAGGATGTCAAGCGCTATGCCGAGATTTGGCGCGAATATAACAAGGACGGCGATATTAAAAAACTTGCTAAACTTGTCGAGACGGCGCGTCTTATCAAGGACCGTGACAAATCTTCACGCGCGTCACAGCGGATAAGCGCGTCTGCGTTGGAGGATATAATCAAGAAATATTCCATTCTTACCAAAAGCGAGAATCCTTTGATCGTGCAAGAGGCAAAAAATTCAATAGCCGATTTGAAATTCGTCCAGGCCGAATTGGCGAGGTGAGCCGGGAGCTTGGAGTTTAGGATTAAAATGAAAGGAGAAGAAATATGAAAAAAGTGCTGATGTTGACGGTTACGCTTGCCATTCTATCGGCCGAAGCGGTTTCCTGGAAGGGTCTTGACGAGTCAAAGTGGTATTCTGGACCTAAAATTACGGAATCGGATCTTGAAGGCAAAGTCGTCATGGTCGACAAGTGGGGTGTTTTTTGTCCTCCATGCCGTGCGCTTCTGCCCAAGATGCAGGATGTATGGCAAAGCTTCAAGGGGAAGAATTTTATGCTTATCGGCGGGCATTGCCAGGGGCGCAGAGACTCCGAGGTTCAGGCTCTCGTGAAGGCCAACAAGCTTACGTTCCCGATTTACGAGGGTGCGGGTCTTGCCGTGAACGAACCGTCTTTCAGCGGCATTCCTTTCCTTTATGTGGTTGATCACCGAGGCAAGATTGTCTATCAGGGGCACAATCACAACATGGCCATTGAGGCGGCACAGGCGGCTATTCTGGCGCTTGATCTGCCGCCTACGCTTTTAGGGGATGTAGTTCTTGAAAAGAGAAGTCCTTACAAGCCTCTTGAAAAGCAGCTCGTTCTCGGTAAAAACATCACGTCTGTCGTCAAGAAGCTTGAGAAGGACGTGAAGAACGCCGAGAAGCGCACGGCAAAGCAGGCCGACAAGGATAACGCCGAAGTCGCGGCAAAGATTCTTGCCGCCATTGAGGAGGCGCGTCGTGAAATTCCCGCCGAGATCGAACTTAAGAAAAACTCCAACCCGGAGGATGCGTTGGAACTTTTAATCAACTATTCAAAGACCTTCCCGAAGGACAGCGTTGAACTTAAAAAGCAGATTCCCGAATTGAAAAAGGCCGCCGCCGAGTGGAAAAAGGCTAAGAAGGCGAAAGAGGCTGGGGCAAAAAAGCGTAAGTGAGATAAATAAGATGCAGAACATAACGGAAATTCTCGATCATAACGCCAAGACGTGGCCCGAGGACGTCGCGCTTGTCGAAATCAATCCACAGGAACTTGAGTCGCGGCATACGACATGGCGCGAATATTCGCTCATCGAAAGCTCGCCGATCGAGGCTTTCAGAAGCGAAATGACATGGCGGGAGTTCAACGAGAAGGCTAACCGCTTCGCGAATTTTCTATTGAGCCGAGGGCTCAAGCGAGGCGACAAGGTTGCGATTCTTCTTATGAACTGCATTGAGTGGCTGCCGATCTATTTCGGCGTTCTCAAGGCGGGCTGCATGGCCGTGCCGCTCAATTTCCGCTATACCGCGGAAGAGATCAAATACTGCATAAACCTCGCCGACGCCGATACTCTCGTTTTCGGGCCCGAGTTTACGGGCCGTGTCGAGCAGATCGCCGATCAGATCCGTCATCTGAAGATGCGTCTTTATGTCGGCGGAGACTGTCCGAGTTTCGCCGAGAGTTATTCGGGCCTTGTGTCGTACGCTTCCTCGCGTGCGCCTGCGATAACAATGAAGCCCGAGGATGATGCCGCGATTTATTTCTCGTCGGGTACCACGGGTTTCCCGAAGGCGATTGTTCTTACCCATGAGTGTCTTCTTCATAGTTGCAAGGTGGAACAGAATCACCACGGGCAGAAAAAGGAGGATACGTTCCTCTGCATTCCGCCATTGTACCATACCGGCGCTAAGATGCACTGGTTCGGCAGTTTTCTCGTCGGCGGAAAGGCGGTTCTTCTTAAGGGCGTCAAGCCGGAGTGGGTTTTGCGCGCCGTCAGCGAGGAGAAGTGCTCCATTGTGTGGCTTTTGGTGCCGTGGGCCCAGGACATTCTCGATGCGATCGACCGCGGCGATGTGAAGCTTGATGAGTACGATCTCTCGCGCTGGCGCCTTATGCACATTGGCGCACAGCCCGTGCCGCCGGCTTTGATAAAGCGCTGGAAGAGTGTCTTCCCGCACCATGATTACGATACGAACTACGGCCTTTCCGAGTCGACTGGCCCAGGCGCCGTCCATCTCGGTGTTGAGAATATCGACCACGTCGGCGCCATCGGTATCGCCGGTTACGGTTGGCAGACGAAGATCGTCGGTACGGACGGCGTAACGCCCGTAAAGCCCGGCGAAGTCGGCGAACTCGCTCTTAAGGGCCCCGGCGTTATGAAGGAATATTACCGCAATCCCGAAGCGACCGCCGAAATCCTCAAAGAGGGCGGTTGGCTTCTGACCGGTGACATGGCTGAAGAGCGCGACGGATTCATCTATCTCGTCGACCGCGCGAAGGATGTCATTATTTCCGGAGGCGAGAATCTCTACCCCGTTCAGATCGAAGATTTTCTGCGCGCTAATCCCGCCGTCAAGGATGTTGCGGTGATCGGGCTTCCCGATCCGCGTCTCGGGGAAATCGCGGCGGCTATCGTATCGGTTAAGGAGGGAATGTCTCTTTCAGAGGACGACGTCAACGATTTCTGTTTGGCTCTGCCGCGTTACAAGCGCCCGCGCAAGATCATTTTCGCGGAGGTTCCGCGCAATCCGACCGGCAAGATCGAGAAGCCTCTTTTGAGGAAGCGCTACGGCGCCGACGCGCTCGTCGCCCAGCAGAACGGTATTCCTGCATAAACTAAGGTGATGCGCGAGAAGCTTTCGTCGAGACTCGGGTTTTTGATGCTGGCCGCGGGAAGCGCCGTCGGTCTCGGGAACGTGTGGCGCTTTCCGTATGTCGTCGGCGAAAACGGCGGGGCGGCGTTTGTAATCGTCTATTTAGCGTTTCTCGCGCTTCTCGGTTTTCCGCTTCTTGCGGTTGAACTCGGCATCGGACGCGGAGCCAACAGGAGTCTCGCCGCGGCGCTCGGTACGCTCGCCCCGGCGCGGTACGCGGCGATATGGCGCAGAATCGGGTCTTTTCTCGCTGCGGGATGCTTCGTTCTGATGATTTATTATACCGATGTATGCGGATGGCTTTTGAAATATGCGGGCGACTATGCGACGCTATCGCCACCTGTCGGCGCAAATTCGTTCAGCGAACTGACGGCGAACTGGAAGGTTTGCGGAGCTTTTATGTTAACGGCCGTCGCCGTTTCGACCTTCGTTTGTCTGATTGGTGTCGTTAAAGGCGTCGAGCGCGTCACGAAATGGATGATGCTTTCGCTGTTGGCGCTGCTGGTCGTTCTTGCAGTAAAGTCGCTTACGCTTTCCGGCGCGTCCGAGGGGCTTGCGTTCTATCTCAAGCCTGATTGGGCGAAGTTTATGGAGAATCCTCTCAAGTCGGTTTTTGCCGCGATGGGGCAGGCGTTCTTCACGCTTTCGCTCGGAATAGGTTCGATGACCATTTGCGCGAGCTATGTAGGAGAAGATCACTCCCTGGTTAAAGAGTCGATTGTGATAATCGTCATCGACACGTTCGTCGCCTTGCTTGCGGGCCTTGTGATTTTTCCCGCGTGCGCGACATACGGGGTCGAGTATACTTCCGGTCCGGGGCTTATCTTCGAGGCGCTGCCGAAGGTGTTCGAGAAGATGCCTGGCGGTGTCGTCTGGGGATGCGTGTTTTTCATGTTTCTTGCTCTCGCCGCGCTTACTACCGTAATAGCGGTTTTTGAGTGTCTTATCGCAGGGATTATGGACGTGTTCGGCCTAAAGCGCGTCACAGCTTCTCTGATCGTCGGACTTACCGTGGCGACGCTCTCGATGCCGTGCGTTATGTGGGAAAGCGTTCTTGAATGGGAGGATTTCGCGGTAAGCCAGCTTTGGCTTCCGATAGGCGCTCTTGTTCAGGCGATATTCGTCGTCAACGGTTCTTTCGGTTGGGGTTGGGAGAAGTTTCGCGCTGCCGTTTCGATTGGCAGTGGGCTGAAAATGCCTACGTTTATGAAATGGCATTATATTCTTGTTGTTCCGCTTTTGATTTTACTTGTTCTTGTTAGCGGTTTTCTAATGTAGTAAAAACGGCGGTTCTTGCCGTATTATGAGAGAAGGGCGTTAGCGGGCGAAGGGTTGACAGAGAGGAGATATTTTTGATAATGTAAGCGTATGATTACAAAAGCGGAGTTATACGATGAAAGATGAATTAAAAAACGGTGGGCATTCGCGTAAAACGCGCCGTGACGGTATAGAGACGCGAGAGGCTATTCTTGCCGCTGCAGCAGAGGAGTTTGCGGAGAAGGGCTACGAGCTCGCTTCGGCTCGGGAAATATGTCGCAGAGCAGGGGTCAACTCCGCTCTTTTGAGCCGTTATTTCGGGTCGAAGGAATCTCTCTATCGGCTTGTTGCGAAAAAACTTTTCGGAGATCTTGGTTCGCCGCTCGCCGGTCTTTCTGAAAAGGCCGCTGACGAGAAAGCGTGGCGTGCGGCGGTTCGCGAGTGGGTGGATGATATGCTCTTTATGACGCTTCCCACGGAGAAAGCCCAGCGACTCTGTGCGGCGCTATTCTGCCATGAAGTGACGCGCCCGACCAAGTTTCATAAGGAATTTAAGGAAGCATTCGGACGGCCTGTTTATGATGGGCTGAAAAAACTTCTTTCACGCAGGCTTGCGGATCCTGCGATTCTTGATTTGTGGACATCATCTATCTGGGCACAGGTGTCCATTTATGTGTTGGCTGATAAAAAGTGGCATTCTTCCTTTAGGCCGGAAGGAATCACGATGCGCGAATGGGCGGATAAAATCGCTGATCATATTTGTTCGCAGTTGTTCAGAGCCGTATAAGGGAATGTTCAACGGTTTTCAAAGATAATAACGAAACTCAGTTTTTAAAATCAGCATAAAAGGACAAAGCGTCGAAGCGGGAGAGGTAATGAAAATACATGCTTTAATTTGTTTTGCCATGTTGGTTTCGGTGGCTGCGAGAGCTGGTAAAATAAATCACATTAAAATTGGTAAAACGGCAAAGAGCATCCCTGAAGCATTCAAGATAGAAAATTCAGGTAAAGGTGCTGAAGCATGGTATGTGCCCGGATGGATGCGGACGAAAGAGCCGGAAGAATTGGCGTGGAACAGTTTTACAAATGTTTTTTCAACTACGAAAAACCGCTTCCACAAATGGGATGGCAATCAACTTTGGCCGACTGCTGCCAAGAACGCCGATTTAGAAGCGGTGAAATTGGCGGATGAGATTAAAAAGATGCCGGAAAATCGCCGCGCTCGTCTTACGCTCGTCGGGCATTCGCTCGGCGGACGGATCGTCGCGAGGGCCTTGGCGAAACTTTCATTGGACGGCGTTAAGATAAAGCGCGGCATTCTTCTCGCGCCTGCAATCCCAGCCAACGATTTTGAACTTCAGAAAATGGGTCTTGGCTCAAAAGAGCCGCTGATCGTGGTCGCAAATCCCGATGATATAACATTGAAGTATGTTTATACGATCGCGGGCGGCGAAGATGGTCCGGCGTACGGAGCGTCGGCAGCGTTTAAGACGCCGAAAAATGTCAAGGAGATTCGCGTACCCGAGGATATCACTAAGAATACGGTTATTGACGCTTTCTGGGGGAGATTCGACGCGGTGAAAGAAATCGCAAACCATCACGCGTCGTTTTATTTTGAGGAACTGTCCCGTGTCCTGGACGGTAAAGAGTCGAAAGGCGTGCGCGTTATGGTGCCTCAGGATAAAATCAATTTCGAGTGGAAGGTTATGGATGCCGGCGTATGGTGGGATGTTCTCGACGAGAAGGCCGGCTGGAAACTCGAGCGTAACATCGTTACCGGCCACTGCCGCATTCTTAATCCAGAAAAGGTTCGCGTCGCTTGGGGCTCACAGGAAAGAATGGAAAAAGCTTTTAAGAAAGTTAAATCGCAGCTGTAGGAACGGAAATTAGACGTTTGTTCACCTTCACCTAAAATCTTCACCTAAATCTAAACTCTAAACAAATCTAAAAGGCAAAACCTTTTATTAGCCGTGGTACATAAGCACGAATGAAAAGAGGAGCTCCGGAATCCTGGCAAGGACCGCGGGAAGGTTAATTGCAAGTTTGGCGTCTATCATTATCTACGTAAAAATGATATAATATTGACGCTTTTTGACGGAGAAATCATGTCTTTAGATGAAAGCGTGGGTAAGATAAATGAGAGTATATTTAGACAACTGTTGCTATAATCGCCCGTTCGATGAACAGGCGCAGTTGCGAGTTGTACTTGAGACACTTGCTAAGTTAAATATTCAACAACAGATGCGCGATGGCGTGTTGGAGTATGTTTGGTCATCTGTTTTGGATTTTGAGATAAGTAAAAGTCGCTTTTTAGATCGTTCGCTACAGATAATGCCTTGGGCTAAGGGTGCTATTATTAATGTACAAATAGACGATTCAATTCGATTCCGTGCTAAGGAGTTTGAAGCTAATGGACTAAAGGCAATGGATGCATTACATGTGGCGTGTGCAGAAGCGGCTGAGTGTGATTGGTTTTTTACTACAGATAGAGGCATTTTGAAAAAGGCACGTAGCTTGACTTCTATGCGTGTAGCTAATCCTGTTGAATTCTTTGGAGGTGATTAATATGACCATGACAGATAGCGAGCTCAAAAGCAAATGCTTCACGATTCTTGCTGAACACGTGGGGAACGTGGAGATGGAGCGTTTTGTTATGTTGCTGAATCGCGATACATTTGATTACACTGAGTGGAGAAAAACCAATTTGTGTCAAGGAGAGACAGTTGATTCTTTGTGTGATAAAATAGAGGCGTTTCAAGCAAACCGAGATAGAGTTGCATCTCTTTAATGAATTTTCATATCAGTAACCAAACAATGAAAGGAAGAAAAGATAACTGATTGAAACGATATACCGATCGCCAGTCCTCCGTAGTCTTGGAGAGCGAAGGAGGATAGTGGTCGTCTTCTCCACTTGGTAAGTTGTTAGGAGTCAGAGGTTAGTAGTTAGGAGTTAGAAAACCCTAAACTCTAAACTTAAAAACTCTAAACTAAACCACGGAGTGAGAGTGAGTATGGGGTGCGAAAGCTAACCCATACAGCGTACGCGAATCAGCGTATGACGCTTTGTTTGAAAATCGGCAAAATTTGAATACTGAAGCGGAATACGATGACCGCGCTACGTGGGTAATCCACGTGGCGTGTTTTCATCATTCATGTTTCAGTAAGGGCGTTTGCCGATGCCTCAAACAAGACGTGGTGATTTGAAAACACGCCACTTCTTTTTTCCGCGCAAGGGGGTGAGTCGTGAAACAATAAGCGCAGGAGAAAGAATATGAATATGAAAAAAGTTCGGACGTGGGCGATCATGGTGTCGCTTTCGTTTGTATTGTGTGGAACTTGGGCTGCGGAACTTGAGCCGACTATTTCAGTTTTAGCGAAACAGCGCTATCCATGGAATGGATTGGTAGATGTGAAATTTACCATTGCTGGCGAAGCGGGCAAGAAATATGCGACGTCATTTACGGCGATGGATTTGGTCGGCAATACCAACATCACGATGAAAACCATCTATAAATCAAAAGATGTGCCAGCACAATCGCCTGAAAATCTTGCATCAGGGTCGTACAGTTGGATTTGGGATGCATCTAAGGACTTGCCGATGGATTGGGAAAGTGCAAGGGTGTCAGTTGTCGGGGAAGCGAAAAATCTTGTCCCTTTGTATATAGCAATTGATTTATCGGCGGGGAAAGATGCTGCTTCATATCCGATAGAATATATCTATGAAACGCCAAGTGCGGGATGGACGGATGAGTATAAAACTACTAAATTGGTGATGCGTCGAATTGAGCCAGGTACATTCATGATGGGAGAGGGAGGCCGGTTCAATGTATCTTTGGCGACCCCATATTACATTGGAGTTTTTGAAACCACTCAGCAGCAGTATGAGCTAGTTACTGGAAATAATCCATCTCTACATAAAGGTAGGCTATTGCCGGTAGATAATGTGTCGTGGAATGAAATACGTGGTGACGCAGATGTGCATGATTGGCCATCAGTAATAACTGTGGATCCGTATTCATTTATAGGTTTGTTGCAAGCTCGTTCCAAACTTCAAATTGATTTGCCTACCGAATCTCAATGGGAGTATGCATGTCGTGCTGGCACTACAACATCATATAGTTACGGAGAGCAGTCAAATGGGGATTATATGTGGTATTATGAAAATTCAGGTTTAACGACGCATGATGTAGGGGGGAGGTTAGCGAATGCATGGGGGCTTTATGATATGCATGGTAATGTGTATGAATGGTGTCTTGAACACTTTGTAGGAAGTTTGTCAACTGGTGCTACGGATTCATCCGTGGAACCTTCATTGCGGTCACATCGAATTTTGCGAGGGGGAAGTTGGAATAGTACTATTGGATGGTGTTATTCATATACATGGATTAGTCTTGATCCTAATTTTGAGGGTACGAACTCCGATTGTGGTTTCCGTATTGCAATTCATTTAGCTGAATAAGAGGAGAATGAGTTATGAATAGTTTTAAAAAGGATCCGCCAGCAATGTATTCTGATCTTCCGATTGATAAATTTGAATATATCAGAAAACTCGGTGATAATGATTTGATAATGATGTATAAGAAATATCAGGAAAGAGACAATCTTCCAGATTCAAAAGAAGAGTACATACACGATATTAATGATAGGATTGCTCATAAAGATGCTTTAATAGCAATAATGAGGGATAGAGGCATCGATTTTGATGCAATCTAAAAGGAATTAGTGTAATGAATGAAGAATTTCAATCAAGGAAAACTTGTTTATTTGCGGTGAATGGGACTGGTCGAGAAGTTCGGCGTAGGCGAATTGTAGCTATTGCCGTACTTGAGCCGAGTATAGGCTTTATCGCGGCGGTGTTTGATTTTGAATGGATGATTCGTCGGGCGATATTGGCATTAAGTGGTGTTCCGACACCAGAAATCAAGAAATATTTTAAGGGAAGGCATGGACTGGATGCTTATAAAGACGCTTGGACTCGATTTGTATATCGTGCTAAACGATATGATCGACTTCCTGCAATTTTTGATAAGGAATGTCGTATCCCGTGGTGTTTGGTTAAGCAGGCATTTGAGGCGCGTCATCCAATTGTGCATGGCTCAAACGGATTCATCAAGGATGATGATGCGATAGAAAAAATGAATTGTCTTTTGAATGCATCTGATGCGATAGAAGATTATTTGAAAAAGTTCGGTAAGACAGCTTTTGAGCGAATTGTTCGCAGGAAAAGTCAGAAAGGAAAGTGAAATGAAAAAGTTTACTAAGGTTGTGATATTGGGCTTATCTTTAACATTGTGTATGCAAGTTGGGTTCGCGGCAACTTATGCAAGTGAACCATTTCAGCTCTCGATGAAAAGTGATGAACTGTTTGCAGCCGGCGACACTGATTCATTCGTCTACGATTCCTCTTGGATTGGAGGTAATGCGAACGCAACAGTTGTTATTGCTGATAATGGTGTTGAGGTGAAACGAGTGACTGGCGAAGGAGAATTTACATATTCACCGACTACACCTGGTAAGCATACACTCACCTACACGACCTACATTGATGATGTTGCGCAAAGCGAGGTCTATTCCGCGACGGTTTTTGCCGATAGGAAGTATACAGTCGAGAACGGAAAGGCGACAATTGTTGAAACGACTTATAAATCAGGGGAAGTGATAATCCCGTCAGAGATAGATGGTCATTCAGTTGTTGGCATACGTGATGGTTTGTTTGCCGGTTGTAATGGAATTGTTGATGTTACAATGCCGGGTGGGCTTACTGAACGTATGGCAGAAATGTTCCCCGATTCATACACTTCGATTACAAATGTTGTTTTGACAGGTGGAGTCGCGCAGATTCCTGCGGCGGCTTTTTCAGGTTGCGGGGCGTTGGAATCGGTTACGCTTGCTGAAAGCGGAGCGACGCTTGCGCTTGGAGGTGACAAG
Source organism: Kiritimatiellia bacterium (assembly GCA_045656225.1). Lineage (GTDB taxonomy): Bacteria > Verrucomicrobiota > Kiritimatiellia > RFP12 > UBA1067 > UBA1067. The sequence continues at coordinate 15,964 of JAZOQU010000061.1, forward strand.
GGATGGCGTTTTGACGAGAACGGCGTTTTACGGAGTGGAAAGATAACGCATAATGAATCCTCGTCCATGAGCATGACTGTTCAGGGAGAAGGGCGGCTTACTTATCGGTGGAAGGCTTCGAGCGAATACTATAAAACATTTATTTCAGATTATGCGTATCTTGTTGTTGATGGTGTCGCCAAGGGAACATGTGAGAGTTTTGTATTAGGTGGTGCTGCGATTGGCGGCGCGACTGATTGGCAGGAAGTCTCCATTGACATTGAGAATGAAAGTGCGCATCAGATAGACTGGACATTTGTGAAGAACGACAATGACACCGGCACTGTTGGCGAAGATTGCGTATGGGTGGATGCGATAGCATATGAACCATTCATCAAGGTTTCTTTCGATATCGCAGGAGCGGAAGGGACGATTCCCGCTTTTATAAAGGATGTTCCGGGCGCATCGGTTACATTACCGACATCTGAAGGCTTCGCCAAGGCAAAGCATACGTTGACGGGATGGAGTGATGGTGTTCAGACTTATGAACCTGGCTCGGAATATCAGATAGGGGCGACTAATGTGGTTCTTGCTGCCGTCTATTCGCCCAACACTCTTGCAGTCCCTGTCATTTCAAGTGATGACGTGGCATCGGGCGGTGAGATAACGTCGGCATCGGCGACTGTCGAGATTTCTGCAGAAGATGGAACGACTGTTTACTACACGCTTGACGGGACTGATCCGACGTCCGAAGGCCTGCTTTATGGCGGCGCGTTTGAAGCGGAGGACTTGGGGCTTGTAACGGTAAAGGCGATTGCCGTTCGTGACAACTATTTTGACAGTGAAATTGCAGAATTCACGTTTACGCGTAGACCTTATTCGGTGTCTGAATGTCTCAACGCAAATGGTCTGACATTCACGCTTGGCGGCGATGCCGAGTGGTTTCGCGTTCTTGACGATGCTTCGCATGATGGAGACGCGGCGTTTAGGAGCGGCGCGATATCCGACAGCCAAACCACATTCTTGGAGACGAAGGTAAATGGGGCAGGTAAGATTACGTTCTGGTGGAAGGCCTCTTGTGAAGAGGTCTGGAACGGTATGAAGTTTGACCATATCTCCTTTATAGTGGATGGCGTTGAACAGGCGTTCCTAGGCGGTGTTGGTAAGTGGGGACAGGTTACGGTCGATGTCACAGGGAGTGGCGAGCATACGCTTCGTTGGACGTATCAGAAGGAAGGATCTGATTTTGCTGGCGAAGATTGCGCGTGGCTTGATGAAGTTGTGTGGACGCCAGTCCCTGACCCGATTCCTGAGCTGTCATTGACAGCAACAACCGCTGAGGTCTCCGCGGCGCTTGAGGGTTCGGCGGATGCGAAGCTTACTGTGAACATTACTGATGCGGCAACTTATGCGGCGTATCGTACTTGGGCCTTGGGGCTTGCGGGCGTTGCGCCGGACGCAGTAAAGGCTTCGCCAAATGCTTGGCTTTCGTATGCGCTTAATACAGCTGCGCTGATTGCCTTTTCGCCGAAGGAGGGGGATATTGTCATTGACACCTTTGAAGGCGCGGCGAGTGATTGGGTATTTGAGTTTACGGTCAAGATTGACGGTATTGAGGTCGGCGATAACGCGCTTGGGGCGAATCTCAGGAAGGTATTTGAAGTTGAAGGCGCAGAGACGCTGGCGAGCGGTGGGGCTAGATTCAGTTCAGATAATGTGGAAGTAAATGCTGCTGCGCCTAAAGATGGTAATGTGAAGTTTACCGTCACGTCGAAGATGGGGAACGGGGAACTGGGAATGGGGAACGGTGAAAAGCCCGATTCCTTCTTCTTCCGTGTGAAGATGAAATAGTAGAAAATACAACAGATTTTCGATCTGTTAGTTACCACCGCATTTTGCGAAATGCGGTGGTAACTTTTGTGAAGATTGTGATAGATAAAGCACAGCTAAAATTTATTTGAAACGGTGGCAGATTGTTTTGCGGTGATCACAGTTTGTAAACTATGGTCGTCGCTCGTTCTCACAAATCAGATTTGTGGAGATGAGTGTTGATTTGTGGACGGGTGGGGAATGTTGCCAATATTCAGTGTTGCCAGTTCCGCGGTTGACAAGGTATGCGAATTTATGATAAAGTAATCGTGTGATTACAAAATGGAGAGCGTTTTGCGCTGAAGGTTTTATAGGAAATTTTCGCGCAGGATGCAATCTAAAAGGAGGAATGAAATGAAAAAGATATTTATTGCCGCTATCGGTTTATCCTTATTGAGCGGATGTACGATGAAAGAGTTTTCGTCGACGCCGTTTTACGAAGGCAATACCGTAAAGTACACGGGCGCGGTCGAAGATCGCGTCAATCTTTGGCCCGTAGCGTATTGGCGTGAGCCTGTCGGTTCGGTAGCCTGGCCGCTCGTATCGTTCGGCAACGATCATTTAGCATTAAGGCCTATTTACTCGCAATACAAGAAAAGCGGAATGGGCGAATATGATGAATACAATGTTCTCTGGCCGATAGCGCAGTTTGATGCGGATGATAAGGATTATCGGATTTTCCCGTTCTTCTGGGGGAGAGATTACTCTAATCATCCCTACATTTGTCTTTTCCCTATAGCTTGGTACAATGACGAGTTTTCAGGCGCGTTTCCTTTCTTCTGGTCAATAGATAAGTACAATACCGGATTTTGCGTCTTTCCGCTTTTTTGGATGGAATTTAATCCTGAAACATTTTGTTCCAGCGAGAGTCTTTGGCATACGCTATTCCCGCTTTATTATTATGAGAGTCGTGAGGCTAAGGGCGATAGCCTTAGTGCGAGCAAATTCTGGACGGTTTGCGGCTTAGCCGGGTACAATCGTCGCGGGGGAGAATTTAGAGATCACAGATTTTGGCCGCTCTATCATTGGGAGGGGGGAAACTTCTATTCGATTCCATACGCTCGTTATCAAAGAGGGAGTTCGATTAAAAACAGAATCCTCCTTGGTCTTGTAGGCAACGACTCCAATACGAACGGCGAATATATGGCATCATGGGTCTTTCCGCTTTATTATCACAACAAGAACAAGGAAGAATTTCTCTCGCCTCTTTACGGCAGCGCCAAAGATTCGTCCTGGCTTCTTCCTTTGTATTACCGCGATTCCAAAAAGTTTGTTACTCCACTATACGGCAAAACGCAAAATGCAAATTGGACGATTCCTCTTTATTACAAAGACAATGAAAAGTTGATTACCGCCTTAGGCGGCTGGAATAAGACCAGCGATTGGGTCGTGCCGCTTTTCTACAAGGATGAAAAATCATTTTTGTCGCTGCCGCTCTGGTGCGCTTACGGAGACGACGGTAAGATTGACTCTGCGTTTTCGCTTCCGCTTCTTTCGGGTTATTATCGCGATTTAAAGCGTAAAGAAAAACTTCTTTATGCGCTGATGGGATTTACAGGTTTTGTTGAAAGCGATGCCGGTAGCGCGAGCTGGGTCTTCCCTCTTTACTATAACGACCCCAAAAGTTTTTATACATTGCTTTATGGGCATAATGATCAATGTCAGTGGCTCGCGCCGCTCTTCTATCGCGACGAGACTCGCTTTTTAACTCCGCTCTACGGGCAATCTAAGGTAGGTGATTCAAGCTGGCTCATACCGCTTTATTATGTGGACAAAGATTCGGTTATAACTCCGCTTTACGGGCGCGACGGCGATAATGAATGGCTGCTCCCGCTTTATACCCACGATAAGACGAAGTTTTCGACAGCGCTCTTTTCGAAATGGAATGACGAGAAGAAGGGCGAGAAGGGATTTTTCTCTTTGCCGATTCTTTCGGGAGCGAACTGGTCGACAAATTCTGAGAAGAGCTATTGGTATGCGCTCGCGGGACTTGTGGGATCCAAGACCGATGCGACAGGCAAGGACAGCTCTCAATGGGCGTTTCCCGTTTTCTTCCGGGACAAGGATAAGGGCTTTTATTCTTTGCCGTACTCTTGGGATGGCGGCGGAACGAGCCAGACTAACAGCTATTTCGCTTGCGGTCTTGCCGGTACTCGCTCCGGCAAGACGGAGGGAGGTTGGCTTTTCCCCGTTTTTGATTATAAGAAAGATAAATCGTTTAAGTCGCTTCTTTATTCCTGGGACGGTGGCGGCACAAGTAAGACCAACAGTTATTACGCGCTTTCTCTTGCCGGCAAGCGTTCGGGGCGTGAAACCGGCTGGTGGCTCTTCCCGTTCTACAATAAGGAGAAGGATGCGGATTATGACAAAGAGTATGCTTATCTCGATATGGATAAACTGCCCGAAGAGATAAAAATCTGGGATGCCGTCTATACTAACTGGACATGGAACGCCAAGAAGGACTGCAGGGAAATCGAGTCGATAGAGCCGATAAAGGAAGGTACTTATTTCTACTCGTACAACAATGCCGATCTGTGTCTTGTATCCGACAACGACCGAAATGTATCGGGCAGTGTTCCCTGGAAGGGGAAAGTGTATGAGATTACGTATAATCACGATCAGGGTAATCGTCTTGCCTATAGATATGAAGGCGAGCGTGAAGTCACTTTTGATATAAATACGCGCAAGAAAATTTCAGACATTGAAGAAGGTGAGTCGTCTTTATTCTTCTTCCTGTACAATGCTTCGCATAAGCGCGATCGGATGACGAATAAGAGTTATGCGAGCAGGAAGGTTCTTTTGAAACTCTGGGACTGGGAAGAGGAGAACGGTGATGTTTCGCTCGACGTATTCCCGGGCTTTACCTACGACTCGAAGACGAACGGGTATACGAAAACTTCCTTCCTCTGGCGCTTCTTCCGATACGAGAGCGATCCCAAGGAGGGAACGAGCGTAGACCTCCTCTTTATTCCCGTCTGGCGGTAATTGTCGATTAACAGTCAGCGTAAAAGGTATCCAAAGCCGTATGATATAAGCGCAACGACAGTGGAAATGCCGGCCATTACCGAGAACCCTCGCCAGAAGGACGTGCCGCGCGCGACACTCAAGTAGAAGTTGAAGAATGCTATTATGCTGAATGCGCTAAGCAGCATTGTAACGAGTGCGAGTGTCGCACGTGGAATGAAGACATAGGGGGCGACAAGAAGAAGAACTGTAATGATGTACGCAAAGCCGGTGTAGGCGGCGGTTTTCATCGCGTTGGTGCCCTCACCTTCATCTTTTTCGGAACTGGCCTGAGCATCTGCGCGAGCGGAGAGAAACGCCGATGCCGCCATGGACATTGCTGCGGCAAAACCTGTGATCAATCCTAATTTGGCGATTTGGGCAGAGTCTGCAATGGCGAATGTAAAGCCGGCGAGCGCACCGGTTAGTTCTACGAGCGCATCGTTTAACCCGAGGACGATCGCGCCCATATTGTTGAGGCGTTCGTCGTTGAGCATGTCGATAAGTTCCGCCTCGTGACGTTCTTCGTCTTCTGCGATAATCGCAAGCTGAGGGTATGTCTGCAAAATTCGGCGATACGTTCTGCCGGCGGTGTTCTCGCCGCGTTCCATCGCTTTTAGGGTGAAGGTTATTCCGAAAAGTCGCGCACAAAACACGGTCCATGCGACCTTGAAGGATGAAGCCTCGCCTTTTTTGCCGAGAATATCAGCAATGACGTGCGCATGTGACGCCTCGTCCGAACTGATACTTTCAAGTATCTGTTTGTTCCGCGGGTGTTTTTCTATTTCGGCAAGCCGCGCGTAGACGGCGGCTTCTGTAAGTTCGTTTTTTAGTTGTAGATTCAGTACGCGGAGGGTGTCATTATTTTCTTTCATCGCACAATAGTATATCAAAATCTTTGCCGTCGGTTGTGGTAATGGACAGGCTTGTTTAGCGTATGACCGTGTGGTATCATATTGCTATGAACTCTAAATTCCTTTTTACCGCGTTTTCGTTAACTGTCGCTTCGCAGGTCGCGATAGGCGAAGTGAAGTTGAACGGACCTCTCGGCGAGAGGCTTGATACGATGATTGAAAATCATGTCGTCGCGCGCGATGTCGATTATATAACCGCACCGTTTTTCACCAAGACGGAGCGTCAACGTCGTTGGCAGACGGAATTTTGGGGCAAGTGGATGCATTCGGCCGTTCCGTATTTTGAAATGACCGGATCTGAAAAGCTTAAAGCTTCGATTGAGCGCAGTGTGAATAGGATTCTCTCGACTCAAGAGCCGTCCGGGTATATCGGTAATTATCCCGACGAGCTGCGTTGCGGCGAAGGGTGGGACGTTTGGGGCATGAAGTACACTATGCTGGGGCTTCTTCATTATTATGATTTAGAAAAAGCGGCGGGCAATGATGAACAGGCTGAGAATGCGCTTTGCGCAACTAAAAGGTTGTGCGATTATGTCATTGTCGAGCTTGGCCCGAATGGCAAGCGGAAGTGTCAGCTCTGGCAGACGGGGAACTGGTCGGGGCTGGCGAGTTCGTCGATTCTCGAGCCGGTCGTCTGGCTTTACAACCGCACGAAGGATAAGCGCTATCTTGATTTCGCGACGTATATAGTCAAGGGCATGACGGAACCCGCGTCCGGTCCGCGGCTTTTGGATCTTGCGCTTGAGGGTGTTTCGGTCGCCGACCGCAGCAGTTCCAAACACAACGGCGGTTACGTGATGAAGCACAACAGGCTCAAAGCGTATGAAATGATGAGCTGTTATCAGGGGCTTTTAGAGTACGCGGATGTTACGGGGCGGAAGGATCTTGTCGAGGCCGCCGTTAAAACGGGCGAGGACATAATCCGCGAGGAGGTCAATCTCGCGGGCGGATGCGCTTCAAGCGAAGCGTGGTTTCACGGTGCAGGCAAACAGCATCTCCCTTACACGAGGCTTCAGGAAACGTGCGTTACGACGACATGGATGCGCTTTTGCCAGAAACTTCTCGATGTTACGGGGGATTCTAAATGGGCCGATCAGATAGAGCGCACCTTTTTAAATGCGTACCTCGGCGCGCTGAGATCGGACGGCGGCGAATTTACCGCCTATACTCCGCTCACGGGGAGCCGTTGGCACGGTATGCACCACTCCTTTATGCATACCGACTGCTGCACCGCCAACGGGCCGCGCGGATTTCTTTGTTATCTTAATGCGTTTTTCCGCGTAAAAGACGGAGCCGCCGTTTTGAATTTTTATTCATCGGCCTTCATGAACGGAGAATTGGCGAACGGAAAGAAAGTCGCGTTTGACATGTATTCTCTTTATCCGCGGAAGAATTATGCGCGAATCGTGAGTCATACTGATGGTGCCGGCGTTGTGCCTTTAAAGCTACGTATCCCCGCATGGAGCGCGAAAACAACGGTTAAACTTAACGGAAAAGTTCAAAAAGATGTAAAACCCGGCGCTTATTATACGATAGAACACGAGTGGAAGTGGGGGGATGTAGTCGAAATAACTTTCGATATGCCCGTTATCGCCCATACAATAGGAAAGAACATCGCTTTTACGCGTGGACCCGTATTGCTCGCCCGCGACAGTCGCTTTAACGACGGAGATTTGACTGAACCTTTTAGGAAAGGTATAAGAAACGGCCAGATTATGACGACTTTTACGCCAGTAAGAACGCCTTCCGACGCTATGGCGATGGCTTTTTCGGCGACTCTTCCGATAGGCTCGCACCATGAAAATCCAGAGGCGGAGCTGCCGACGACAGTGTTTTTCTGCGATTATGCGTCGGCGGGCAGTACCTGGACGCGCGACAATTATTATCGCACATGGTTCCCGGTTGAACTCTGGCCCGGTGATATGTGAGAGCAAAATGCAAAATGCGTGTCTTAATCTCTGTCTTTTATGGTATAATATCCGGCCTATAAAAAAGAGAGTCGGATATGGCAGATTGTTCAAAAATTCGCAAGTTTGAAAGCCCCGCGGACTACACGAAGAGGTTTATAATAAGGGAAGAGATCGACAAGTATCTTCCTGGCGGTAGGCATTTTATCGACGAAAAGCTCATCAATTCGCTGATTGAGAAGATTGATTCAACTCCTGTAGATCCCGCGAGAGTGCGTGAGATCATCGCTAAGAGCGAGTCGACATGCGAGACTCTGCTGCCCGAAGAGACTGCGGTTCTAATGCAGGTAACGGACCCCGAGCTTTTCGAGGAGATGCGCGCTGCGGCCGACAGGATCAAGCACAAGGTTTATGACAACAGACTCGTGGTTTTCGCTCCGCTTTATATGTCCAACCTCTGCGTGAACGGCTGCAAATACTGCGGTTTCCGCGAGGGTAACGAGGCTCAGAAGCGCCGCGTTCTCACGATGGACGAGCTTAAGGAGGAACTCGACGTTCTTGCCGGGCGAATCGGGCATAAGCGTCTTATCGCCGTTTACGGAGAACATCCGTCGACCTCTACCGAGTATATCGCCGAAACGATCGAGACGTGTTACGCGCGACAGGTCCCGGCGCCGCGTTCTGGGTGCAAAAACGCCATCCGCCGCGTCAATGTCAATGCGGCTCCCTTGCCTATCGACGATCTTAAAGTCCTCAGATCCGTCGGTATCGGGACTTTTCAGGTTTTCCAAGAGACGTACAACCGCAAACTTTACGAAGAGATGCATCCGTCGTGGAGCGTGAAGGGCGATTACGATTGGCGCACCACGGCGTTCCACCGCTGTCTCGAGGCGGGTGTCGACGATGTCGGCTTGGGTGTTCTTTACGGCCTTTGCGACTGGAGATTCGAACTTTTGGCGACCGTGATGCATGCGCGCGATCTTGAGCGCTGGTTTAATATCGGTCCTCATACGCTTTCGTTCCCGCGCCTGGAACCTGCTTCGGGTACAAGGGTTCCCGAGGAGTCCCCGTGGCTCATCGATGACGACACTTTCGCGAGGATTCTCGTTATCGCGAGACTTTCGGTTCCGTATACGGGTATGATCGTAACCGCGCGAGAGAGCGCCGAGAGCCGCAACCGGGTGTTGAATCACGGCATGACGCAGCTCGACTGCTCGTCCAATATCGCGATCAAAGGCTACAGCGATTTTGAGAATGAATCGCACCAGGAGAAGGAGCGCCAGCAGTTTATGCTCGGCGACAACCGTTCTCTCGACGAGATGGTCCGCTACCTCGCTTCGCGCGGGACGATCACGAGCTTCTGTACCGCCGGCTACCGCTGCGGCCGCACGGGAGGGTGCATCATGGACGCGCTTAAGACCGGGCGAGAGGGTAAGTTCTGCAAGATCAATGCCGTTTTGACGTTCCGCGAATGGCTCGACGATTTCGCCTCCGACGAAACGCGCAAGGCTGGCGAGACGCTTATTGACCGCGAGCTCGAGGGGATCCGCGAGTGGCTGCCGAAATTCTATCCGACGGTGATGAAGCAGTACGAGGCCACATGCCGCGGAGAGAGAGATCTGTTCTTTTAATTCGTGGTGCCGTCCGTGATTTTATTCGCCATGTGCAGGTGTTGTTAATCGTACCTATGGACATCGTGATGTATATGGTGTATAATTCTTCAAAAGACTTTGTAAGTGTAACTATAAAAAAACATGGGAGATAAATGAAAAGAATCAAACTACTGTTGGCTGCCGCGCTCTTTGCAGTCGTGGCGGGTTGTGTGTGCGTAACGGAAAACGCAAAATGCGCGTATCCTGAGACGATCGACGAAGGATTTGTCTGGTTGGCGCCGGGCAACGATCTTTCGCAGTGGGACGGCGCGACCGAGATGTATTCGCTCAAGGACGGCGTTCTCGAGTGTCATCCCGAGCGCAAGCTCCCCGAAGGCAAGCGTGGCGACCTCTATACGAAGCGCAGCTACAAGAACTTTGTTCTCCGTTTTGAGTTCTGCCTCCCGCCGAACGCGAACAACGGTCTCGGCGTGCGTATGGTTCCCGGCAAGGATGCCGCCTACTACGGAATGTGCGAGCTTCAGCTTCTTGACGACGGCGGCAGCTGGTATTACGACGCCGCAAATAAGAAGGATAAGCTTAAACCTTATCAGTATACGGGCTCTGTCTATGGCATTTTCCCCTCACTTCGCGACAACGTCGACAAGCAGATCTGGGGTAAGGACAAGAACTTCACCGGCGGCGGCAGCTATGTCCGCAAGCCCGGAATGTGGAACTTCGCCGAAGTCAAAGTCATCGGCAGCGAAATCGAGTACTACCTTAACGGCTATCTTATCACGAAGGGTGACGTTTCGAAGTTCAAGGGCGACGGCGATACTCCCGATAAGAAGAAGCACCCTGGTCTCCACAATGCTGAAGGCCCCATCGGCTGGCTCGGTCACGGCCACAACGTAAAGTGGAAAAATATCCGCATCAAGGAGCTTCCTGATAACGCGAAGATGGGCGATATCTGCCCTTATCAGACGATGGCTTGCCCCGAAGGGTTCGAGACATACTTCGCCGGCAAGGAGAGCGATTTCGCCATGTGGAAGGGCGTAACGACGAAGGAAGGTTTCGACAATCCTCTCAAGCGCTATGCCGCGACGCCCGAAAAGCGCGCCGAAATCCAGAAGTTCGCCGACGATGAAATGCGCAAGCACTGGAGCGTCCGCAACGGAAACCTTTACTTCGACGGCTACAAGGGCGGTTATTCGCTCGCCACCAAGCGCGATTACGAGGATTTTGAGCTTTGGGCCGACTGGCGCATCCTTTCGATCACGGGCGACTCCGGCCTTTATCTGCGCGGCGCTCCCCAGGTTCAGATCTGGGACGCCCACAACCAGTGGAATATCGGTTCGGGCGGTCTTTACAACAACAAGAAGAATCCTTCGCGCGCACTCAAGATCGCCGATAAGCAGGTCGGCGACTGGAACCGTTTCCATGTTATCATGAAGGGCGAGCGCGTCACCGTCTGGCTCAACGGCGAGCTCGTTGTCGACAACGTAAAGCTTGAGAACTACTGGGACCGCAGCCGTCCGATCTTCCCCAAGGATCAGATCGAACTTCAGTGCCACGGCGATCCGCTCGAATGGCGCAACGTCTTCATTCGCGAGCTTCCTTCCGAGAAGATCGCGCCTGAGCGCGTCGGCGTCTGCTCGTGGAGCTGGCGCAAGCCTATGAAGGAAGTCGCCGCCGAGATGGAAAAGGCGGGCGTTAAGGGCGTTCACCTCGCTCTCGGGCCGTTCATTCACGCGGATGGCCGTCACGGCGACGCGGAGTCGAAGGAGGCTTTCGATTTCATCAAGGCCAAGATCAAGAGCGGCGAGTGGAAGCTTATGGGCACGATGATCGGCACCGTAGGCGAAGACTACACGACTCTTGAGACTATCAAGAAGACGGGCGGCATCGTTCCCGATCAGCACTGGGCCGAGAACCAGAAAATCGTCACGAAGGGTGCTCAGCTCACCAAGGAGCTCGGCGGAACTTACATGTCGCTTCACGCGGGCTTTCTCGACGAGAGCGATCCCGTCGCCTACAGGAAGTATGTCGAGCGCGTAACCTGGATGCGCGACGAGTGCGCGAAGTACGGCGTTAAGATTATTTTCGAGTCTGGGCAGGAGACGGCAGAAGATCTCGCGAAATTCATGAAGGAAGTTCCCGGAGTGGGCATCAACTTCGATCCCGCCAATATGATTCTTTACGCCAAGGGTGAGCCTCTCGCCGCGCTCAAGACGCTTATGCCCTGGATCGTCCAGGTTCACGTCAAGGACGCTCTTCTTACGAAGAAGCCCGGCACCTGGGGTACGGAAGTTCCCTGGGGCGACGGTGAAGTCGGCGGAAAGACCTTCCTCGCCGAACTCGAGAAGCTCGGTTACAAGGGTAATTACGTAGTTGAGCGCGAGGCCGGAGACTGCCGCGCCAAGGATATCAATCTCGCTGTCGAAAGACTTGTAAAGTAATAAAAAGGAGCAGTAAAAATGAACACATCAAGAAGAACGTTCCTTAAAACGGCCGGTGCCGTAGGTGCATTCAATCTTATTCCCGCCAAGGTGCTTTGGGGCGCGACAGCTCCTTCGAACCAGCTTACCCGCGCGCTTATCGGCTTCGGCGGAATCGCGCGTTCGGAAAACCATCTTCCCTACAGGGGTTCGCGTCTCGTCGGCCTTTGCGATCCCGATCAGCTTCATGTTCAGCAGGGTCTCGCCGCCGCCGAGAAGCAGGGTTGGGGCAAGGTCAAGGCGTACGAGAACTTCATGAAGCTTCTCGACGACCCGGGTGTTGATATCGTCCATATCTGCACGCCGCCCCACTGGCACGGCGTTCAGAGCGTCATGGCCGCCAATGCCGGCAAGGATATCTGGTGCGAAAAGCCGATGACCCGCACGGTCGGCGAAGGTAAGCGCGTCATGGAGGTCGTAAAGGCCAAGAAGCGTATGTTCCGTCTCAACACGTGGTTCCGCTTCAAGGATCCGTTCTACGGTTTCGGAACGCCCGTAAAGCCTATCCGTCAGGTTGTTGAAAACAATCTCGTTTCGAATCCCGGCGAGCCTATCCGCTGCGTATTCGGCGCGGGTCAGGGCTTCAGCTGGAAGTTCTTCTGGTCCGGTCTCGTAAATCTTCTTCCCGAAGAATGCCCCAAGACCTTTGACTGGGATATGTGGCTCGGTCCCGCACCGTGGAAGCCTTACAACAAGCACCGCGCCCACGCCACGTTCCGCGGCTACTGGGATTACGATGCCGGTGGTCTCGGCGATATGGCCCAGCACTATCTCGACCCCGTGCAGTATCTCCTCTGCAAGGATGATACGAGCCCCGTCAAGATCGACTACAAGGGCCCGAAACAGCATCCTGAAGTCGTAGGCCGCTTCGACCGCATCACGCTCACCTACGCCGACGGTACGGAGATTATTCTCGACGGTGACGAGTCGCTTAAAAACGAACCCTTCCTCAAGGGCACTAAGGCGACTGTGTGGCCCTATCGTCTTCCCGATGGTTCGATTCGCTCGTGGACAACCCATAAGCAGGCCGCGAACCAGATGTTCCGCATGTTCGACGCGTCCGGCAAGGAACTTGATGCCCGCAAGATCGTCAGCGAGCTCCCCGAGCCCGCGCCTCAGGTGACCGACTTCATGGAGTCCGTCCGTACGCGTAAGCAGTTCGCCCTCAACGAGGAGAACGGCTTCCGTAGCTGCACGATGTTCAACCTCGCGATCGTCGCCCAGCGTCTCGGCCGCGGTTTTGAGTTCGATCCCGTTTCGCTCCACGCGAAGAACGATCCCGCGGCGGAGCGTCTCCTCTACCAGTCGATGCGCGAACCCTGGGCGAGCGAGATGGCCAAGAACTGAGTGTCGACGGTAAAGAAAGAAAGGAAATTTAATCATGAAGAAGTTGCTTTTAGCTGTTGTACTCGCCGCGTCGGCTGTTGCCGTTCATGCTGACGCCTACGACATCAAGCCTGGAGAAACCTCCGCGAAGGCTGCTCCCACAGCTGTTGTCTGGCAGGGAAACAATGCCAAGAAGCTTGCCGCGGCGGTCGACTGCAAGACGATCGCCAAGCTCGTCGAAACCGACGAGTCGATGGCGGCCTTGCTCGCGAAGGTTAAGGGAGCCTACAAGACCGATCCGATAGTCGCCACGCAGATTATGGAGATTTCCCACAAGGTCATGTGCACCAAGTGCGAAAAGGCTCCCAAGTGCCGCGAGCGTTGGGTCGCTCAGCTCATCAAGGCCGCAGAGACCTCGACCGACTCCTACCGCACGACGTTCTTCCTCGATCAGCTCCGCTGGTGCGGACGCAAGGCCGACGTTAAGGCGGTTCTCGCGATCGGCGCGAAGGGCGATAAGGCCGTCAAGGATTTCTCCGGGATGGTCGCCAGGGAATTGGAAGCCGCTGAATGAGGCTTTCTTTAGCTCTCGACTGGCTGGCCAAAGAACTCGAGCTCGGCAAGTTTGACGACGTCTCGAACAACGGCCTGCAGATAGCACGTGAAGGCGATACGGTTACCCGTGTCGCCTTCGGTGTGGATGCGTCTAAAGCGTTTCTCGAAAAGGCTGCCGCTGAAGGTGCGCAGCTTTGCGTTGTGCATCACGGTTTTTCGTGGGGTGGCGGCGTAAAGCGCATAACGGGAGGTGCTTACGAAATTGTCAAGACGGCGATTAAAAACAATCTCGCTTTGTATGCCGCGCATTTACCGTTAGATGCGAATAAGAAGTACGGCAACAACTGGGAGATTGCGCGATATTTAGAGCTTAAGAGCATCAAGAAAGCCTTTTCGTATCACGGAAATATTATCGGTGTCACGGGGAAGGCGTCTAAGAGCGCATCATATAAAATCGGCTCGACCGGGATTCAACTTGAGAAGGGGATGAAGGTCGGTGTCTGCTCCGGAGGTGCGGGCGATTTCGCGGAAGCCGCGAAGTTTTTAGGATGCGATATTTTCATTACTGGCGAGGCTTCGTGGGGCGATGTGATCGCCGCCGAGAATGTCGGAATGAAAATGATTCAGGCGGGTCACTACGAGACCGAGATTTTCGGTGTGAGTACGCTCGCTGAAGCGATGGCTGCAGAACTCGGTATTGAGACCGTTTTTATAGGCCGCGAGGATAAATGACTTATCCGCGTGCTTTCGTTGTCGGTCTTGATGCGGATATGATATAATTCTTTATAAATTTTGTGCGCTGTATTGTTAGGTCAAGGCGCGAAAAAGGAAGTAAATTATGGCAGGTGAATATCAGTTCAGTCTTGTTGATGTAACTAAACAGGCGGGTACGAAAACGATTTTGAAGGACGTTAATCTTTCGTTCTTCTATGGTGCGCATATCGGCGTCATCGGTGGGAACGGCGCGGGCAAGTCGTCGCTTTTGAAGATTCTCGCTGGTCTCGATACTGATTTAATCGGCACGGTTCAGGTCGCTAAAGGTACGAAGATCGGCTATCTGCCCCAGGAGCCTGAGCTCGATGATACGAAGACTGTCGGCGAAGTCGTTGAAGAGGCTGTCGCTCCTATTAAGGCTAAGCTCGATCGCTATGAAGAGCTCTGCTGCAATCTCGACGATCCTAAGGCCGAGGCTGAGATGGCGCGACTCCAGGATGAGATCGACGCTCACGATTATTGGAATATCGATTCGCTCGTCGAGCGCGCGATGGCGTCGATGCACTGCCCGCCGGCCGATCAGCCGGTTAAGGTTCTTTCGGGCGGTGAGCGTCGCCGCGTTGCGATTTGCAGGCTCCTTTTGACTGAGCCTGATGTATTGCTCTTGGACGAACCTACGAACCACCTTGATGCGGAGACTGTTCAGTGGCTTGAAGAATATTTGAAACCCTTTAAGGGAACTCTCATTGTCGTAACCCACGACCGCTACTTCCTTTCCGAAGTTACAGATTGGATTCTCGAGCTCGATCACGGGATCTGCTATCCCTACAAGGGTAATTACGAAGAGTGGCTTAAACAGAAAGAGGCGATGCTCGCTCGTGAGGCTAAGGCCGAGAAGTCGCGCCAGAAGCTCATCGAGAACGAACTTAAGTGGATTCAGACGAATCCTTCGGGCCGCCGCTCCAAGAGTCAGGCCCGCGTCAAGCGCTACGAGGAACTTCAGAAGCAGGAGGTTTCGACGCGCGAGGATGATCTCGTTATTCGCATTCCGCCGGGGCCGCGTCTCGGCAATCTTGTCGTCCGCGCCGAGCATGTCAAGATGGCCTTCGGCGACAGAGTCCTTTACAGCGATCTCAACTTCGATCTTCCGCGCGGCGGAATTGTCGGCGTTATCGGCGCGAACGGTGCCGGCAAGACTACTCTCTTTAAGCTCATTACCGGTCAGTTGGAGCCCGTCGAAGGAACATTCTCTGTCGGTGATACCGTCAAGCTCAGTTATGTCGACCAGTCGCGCAGTGAACTTAAGGCCGAAGAGACCGTTTATGAGGCGATTACGGGAGGCGGAGAATTTGTGCGCCTCGCGGGAACGTCGATGATGAATGGTCGCGCTTATTGCAGCCGATTCAACTTCCGCGGTGCCGAGCAGCAGAAGAAGGTCGGTGTACTTTCGGGCGGTGAGCGAAACCGCGTGCACTTGGCTAAACTTCTCACTTCGGGCGGCAATCTTCTTCTTCTCGACGAACCTACGAACGATCTTGATGTAGCGACGCTCCGCTCGCTCGAAGAAGGCCTTCAGGAGTTCGGCGGTTGCGTGATGGTCGTCTCCCATGACCGCTGGTTCCTCGACCGTATCGCGACGCACATTCTCGCGTTCGAAGGTAACGGAAAGACGACGTGGTTCGAGGGTAGCTACTCCGAATATCACGAGATGATCGCGAAGCGTAAGAAATGAGACGACCTGAAATATTAGCTCCTGCGGGAGATTTTATCGCGCTTCAGGCCGCGATCGACGCTGGCGCCGACGCCGTTTATTTCGGCCTCGGCACGCTAAATATGCGCGCGCGCAGCACGGTGAATTTCAAAGAGGAGGATTTGCCTGAAATCGCCGCGCGATGCCGCGGCAGGGTTAAGGCATATCTGACACTGAATGCGATTATTTTCGAAAGCGAACTCGAGGAGGTGGAGCGGCTCATTCTCTTTGCGAAGCCTTATGTCGACGCGTTCATCGTTTCGGACTGGGGCGTCATTTCGCTTTGCAGAAAGCACGGCGTCGAAATTCACGTTTCTACGCAGATGTCGACGTCTAATTCTTCGGGCGTCGCGTTTCTCGCATCTCAGGGCGTTTCACGCGTCGTTCTCGCACGCGAATGCACGCTCACCGAGGTAAAGGAAATCGTCTCTAAGTCGTCGATCGAAATCGAGTGCTTCGTTCACGGCGCGCAATGCGTCGCAGAATCGGGGCGCTGCCTCATGAGTCACGAGATATTCGGAAAGTCCGCCTGCCGCGGCGAATGCCACCAGCCCTGCCGCAGGAAGTTCAAGGTTCAAGCCGTCGACTTTTATGAGAACGATATGGGCGAGCCTCTTCATGAGGGGATGGCGAGTTTTATCATTGAACCTCATACGGTAATTTCCGCCAAAGATCTCTGCTCCATCGGATTTGTAGACAAATTGATGGACGCGGGGATCGCGTGTTTCAAGATCGAAGGTAGAGCGCGTAATGCGAACTATGTCCGTGCTTGTGTCTTGGCGTATAAAAAAGCGGTTGATGCCGTTATTAACGGCGAATATACCAAGGAGCTTATCGAAGAGCTGACGGTTGAATTAAAGAAGGTATTTCACCGAGAATTTTCGAAGGGCCTTTTTTACGGTCGCCCCGGCAAGGATCAGTTTACCGACAGCGAAGACTCTCTCGCTTCGACTATTAAGCGTCATGTCGGCGTCGTTATCGATTATTTTACCAAGGCGGGAATAGCCCAAGTTAAAATTCAAGATCATCCGATAAAGCAGGGCGACGAAATTCAGATTCACGGCACTAAAACCGGTGTGATTGAGATGGTCGCCGGAGAACTTCACCGCGATGACGAGAGGCCCGAAGTCGCTGAGAAGGGTACTTGGGTTACGCTTAAAACGCCGCGCTGCAGAGTAGGCGATAAGGTGTTTTTTGTTGAGTATCGATAGGTGATCATTGTTGGGAGAGTTTAGATGAGCGGGAATAATAAAATATCAGCTTGCGTCTTTGATTTTGGCGGAGTAATGACTTTAGCGACAATGCCTGAGAATGTCCGTCCTGTTGTCGGGCGCTTAGGTATCAGTTGGGATATTATTACAGCGGGTTATGCGAAATATCGTCGTCAGTTGGATGGTAATTTTATCACCTTTAATGATATGTACGATCTTATCCTGGCTGATATTGAGGTTACTAAAGATGATATCGCCGAGCTGATCGAAGCTGATATTTCGAGTTTTCACGCTCGTAATGAAGAAACTGTTAAATTTATGCGCAGCTTGAAAGAGCGCGGTTATAAGATCGGTATTTTAACGAATATGCCGACTGATTTTGTGCCGCGTTTTAAAAAGTATTTCAGCGACTTTATCGAGCTGGCTGACGCGATGGTTGTCTCGGGCGAAGAGAAGATGTTTAAGCCCCAGCGCAGGATTTATCGTCTAATGACTGAACGACTTAAAGTATCGCCTGATGAGATTTGCTTTTTCGACGATGTCGAAGCCAATTGCGAAAGCGCCCGCTCAATCGGCTGGAGCGCAATTCAGTTTAAAAGCGTTTCACAAGCGGCTCGGGATTTTGAACAATCGAACGGCATTATGCTATAATAGGAAATATGATGAACGTATTCAATTCGCTTACACGCGGCGTAGAGGAGCTTAAGCCCATCGCCGATAACGAGATCCGCCTTTATACATGCGGACCTACCGTCTATAATTTCGCCCATATCGGGAACTTTCGCGCTTACGCGTTCGAGGATATTTTAAGACGCGTCATCCAGTTCAACGGGATGAAGGTCAAGCACGTCATGAATCTTACCGACGTCGACGATAAGACGATTCGCGGCGCGAATGCCGCGGGCGTCGCGCTTACGGATTACACGAAGACTTACAAGGACGCGTTCTTCGCCGACCTTAAAAAGCTCAACATAATTCCCGCCGACGTTTATCCCGCGGCTACAGACCATATTCCCGAGATGATTGCTCTCGTTGAAAGTCTCGTCGAAAAGGGCGTCGCCTACAAGAGCGATGACGGTAGCGTATACTTTAATGTACGCAAGTTCCCCGGTTACGGTAAGCTCGCCCATATCGACTTTGATAATCAGCGTACAGGTCAGCGTTGCGCGGCAGATGAGTACGATAAGGAGAATGTAGGCGATTTTGCGCTTTGGAAAGCGTGGGAAGATTCCGACGGTCCTGTCGGCTGGGATTCTCCCTGGGGTCGTGGTCGTCCGGGTTGGCATATTGAGTGCTCCGCCATGTCGATGAAATATCTCGGCGAGACGTTCGACCTTCATACGGGCGGAATTGACAACCTCTTTCCGCATCACGAGAACGAAATCGCCCAGGCCGAGGCGTCGACCGGCAAGCCTTTCGTAAATACGTGGATGCACTGCGCCCATCTTAAGGTGAACGGCGAGAAGATGTCGAAGTCGGCTGGTAACTTCTTTACTCTGCGTGAGCTTTTGGAAAAAGGTTTCACGGGCCGCGAAATCCGCTACGTTCTCGTGAACGCCCATTATCGCCAGGGGCTTAACTTCGCTTTCTCGGCTCTGGAGGACGCGCGCAAGTCGCTTGAGCGTATCGACCGTTGCGTTGACGCGCTCGAGAAGCGTATTGATCCTGCCGCCGAGACGCCCGATTTCGTCGCGAAGGCGCTTGAAGATTTTACCGCCGCCGTCAACGACGACCTTAATATTCCGCGCGCATTCGCAGCGCTCTTTGAGCTTGTCCGCGAGACGAATGCGTCCAATGCGACTGCGAAGGGCGTACTCGATGCGTTTAAGAGAATGGATGAGGTTTTAGGCATAATCTTTTTCGGGAAGAGCGAGAAGGAGGATGTTCCCGCTGAGGTCGCGTCGCTTCTTGAGGAACGCGCAGCAGCGCGCGCCGCGAAGAACTGGGCCGAATCGGATCGTTTGCGCGACGCCATCGCCGATCTCGGCTGGGTTGTTAAAGACTCCCGCGAAGGTCAGAGCGTTACGAAGAAGTAATAAGGGTTCGAGTTATGAAAATTGCAATTGTAGGTGCTGCGGGTCGAATGGGCAAGAAGCTTTGTGAGCTCGCCCAGGGTATGAATCTTGAGGTCGTCTCCAAGGTCGATGTCGCCGAAGGATATGATCGTCAGTGGAGTTCAGATACTGAAGGAGTCATTGATTTTTCGCATCACAGTTGTCTCGCCGCCAATGTAACCAAGGCCGCGAACGAGGGCATTCCATACGTAATCGGAACAACCGGCGTTACAGCCGAGGAACAGGTTTCCGTCGATGAAGCTGCGAAGAAGATTCCCGTTGTTCAAAGCGGAAACTATTCTCTCGGCGTCAATATTCTCCTTGAGCTTGTCGAGAAGACGGCCGCCGCGCTTTCCGACGAATACGATATTGAAATTACCGAGATGCATCACTGCCATAAGAAGGACGCTCCTTCGGGAACGGCTCTTATGCTCGCTAAGTCCGCCGCCAAAGGTCGCGGTGTGGATCTCGCCGAGAAGGCGATCTACGGGCGCTATGGCGATACGGGAGAGCGTCCTCGCGGCGAAATCGCGGTTCATGCGCTTCGCGGCGGCAGCGTAGTCGGCGATCATACGGTAATGTTCGCGGGAGAGTTAGAGCGCGTTGAGCTTACTCACAAGGCCCAAGATCGCGCGGCGTTCGCCGCGGGCGCTCTTAAGGCGCTTAAATGGGCGAAAGGCAAGAGCGCGAAAATCTACACTATGCGCGATGTCCTTTTTGGATAAGAGGATAAAAAACGCTCTGTGCGCGGTAACTGTTGCGCTTTTCGGTGTTGCCGCGATTGCTGTGCCGGACGCGCCCAGAGCGGTTGTAAAATGGCATTTCCCTCTGAGCCAATCTCATCAGGGGATGCCGTTCGGCAATGCCGAGACCGGGTTTCTCGTGTGGGGCGAGGGCCGGACACTTAAAGTTACGATCGGCCGGGATGATACCTGGGATCATCGCGGCGGTTACGACTGGAATGACGATCAGAGTTATTCGAATATTGTTGCAGCGCTTACTGCCGACGATTCAGATCGACTTAAAGAACTTTTTCGTCGCGGCGAAATCAAACCGGGCGAGCCTGTGAATCCCCAGATTATTCCGGTCGGGCATTTTGAATTCACGCTGCCGGAAGGCCTCGAGCTCGATGAAGGTACGCTCGATACCGCTACAGGCATTGGTAGAATCGGCGATATCGATCTTGCGCTCGACCGCGCAAGCGGAGTGCTGGCTGTTTCATGGCCGGATGGAATAAAGCCGGCGCTCAGGGCTGTCCCTTCCTGGGAACATGAAGCCGTTTCGAATGAATTGATCAAAATAGGTTTCCGTCCGCCGGCGTGCTTCAGCAATGGGACCGTTACGGGTTTTACCCAGATGCTGCCTTCAGATCCGTCCATCGGTGCAGGGTGCGCAAACGCAGATGGAGTTTCATATCTGACGGCTGTGCGAGGCGATGATTGCGCTGCCGCCGAGGCGAATGTATTAAAAACGCTCGCAGCTCTTAATGGTTTCGAAGAGATTAAAGCCTCGAGCGTGAAATTCTGGAGCGATTGGTGGCGGGATACGCCGTGGTTCTCGGGCGCATCGGAAGATATTCGCGAGATTCACGATCTTGGCATGTACAAATTCGGTTCAATGGCCGGCGAAACTGGAGTTCCGGCGCCGCTGCAAGGTCCGTGGATAGAGGAGTATCGTCTGCCGCCGTGGAACGGTGATTATCATTTTAATATCAATGTCGAAATGTGTTACTGGCCTGCATATCGCGGAAACCATCTTGAATGTCTCAAGCCGCTCTTTGCGATGGTACGCGGCTGGTGGCCGGTATTGCGCGAAAATGCCCGCAAATTCGCCGGCGTGGAAGACGGCTTTATGCTTCCGCATTCTGTTGATGATCGTTGCCGCCTGATTGGCGGGTTTTGGTCGGGCACGATGGATCATGCGTGTACCGCATGGACGGCGCAGCTTATGTTTCGCTATGTGAAGATGAGCGGAGATATCGATTTTCTCAAGAGCGATGCATATCCGTTCATGAAGGGTACGATGAAGGTTTACCGCGCCATGATGGAGGAATATGACGGCAGGCTTTCGATGCCTGCGACAACTTCTCCGGAATACGGCAGCATCGGGGTTTCAACCTGCTGGGGGAGAGATGCGAGCTTCCAGCTCGCCGCCGCGCACCGGCTCGCGCGAGATCTCGTTTCGGCGGCTGAATTTCTCGGCGAGAAGCCGGATCCGATGTGGCTTGACGTCATTGACCGGCTTCCGCTCGCATCGTTTGCAGGCGGCAGTCCCGGCGGGGAGATCGAACTTTGGGAAGGGTTGAAACTTCCAGAGTCGCACCGTCATCATTCTCATCTCGCCGGACTCGTGCCGTTTGACGTCATCGACATCGACGATCCTGTACTGCGGCGCAGCGCCGCCGCCGCGTTTGACACTTGGCAGTGCGAAGGTCTTGGGCTGTGGAGCGGCTGGGCCGTTCCCTGGGCGGCGATGCTCCAGCTTCACATGGGCCACGCCGATGCGGCAGAACTCACGCTTTATATCTGGAAGCGGATGTTTACCAACCCCGGCCACGGCTCGCGCCACGATCCGTATTTTCCCGGATTCTGCCTGATGCGAAAATCCACGTTTTCGCCTTGCGGGGAGCCTATGGAGATTATGCAGATAGACGGCGCGATGGCCGCGACAGCGGCTGTCCACGAGATGTTCCTTCACGAGCGTAACGGTGTCGCTTATGTGTTTCAAGGGGCACCATTGCGCTGGCGTCATCTGGAGTTCCGCGATGTTCTTTCCGACGGAGGCGTTCTGGTCGGTGCAAAGCGCACGAAGGGTATTGTCGAATATATTGATCTTAAATCCCCTAACGGCGGATCGATCCGTATTGCGTCGCCGTGGAAGAAGGGCGAGGTTTTCAATGTTAAACTCGCTCCAGGCGAGGTCAGGCGCATTGTCAGAGAGTCGAAATAAAAGTCCCGCGGCAATCCGAGCCCTACAGGGAAACTTAGTGAAATAAAAACTCACACTTCATCCATAAATAATCCTTTAGGACAGCGTTTTGTCTACTTTTTCAGCGTCCGAAGATACATCGCAAGCCTTATCTTCTCTGCCTACTGATCGTTGTTGGAGTCCCTTCGGGTGTTACCACCGCATTTTGCAAAATGCGGTGGTATGTGGTGTTGTGAAGCACGAAAATTGTTGAAGGAATCAGAAAATGATAATTATGTCGAGGTGAAAGCAAAACCGGAACGCTGTAGCGAGCAAAACCGGAATGCTAAAAAAGTCCTTAAAATAAGGGTTAAAGTTAGAGAAAACTCTTTTTTAACGATTGTTTTGTAGCGATATCATAAGGAAATATCGCTA
>JAZOQU010000062.1:0-51534 GCA_045656225.1 Kiritimatiellia bacterium
CGATAGGTTGCCGATGCCTACACTAACGTTTCGGCTTAGGGGCTGCGCATTTGATAACCGATTATTTGTATGCAGTATGTGGATTGTTTTTGTATATGCCTTCGGCATGGGGTCTGGGGTGGAACCCCAGAGATAAAAGAACGTAAACGGGTGAGAAGAATATAGCGGTTGGATTGTGCGAAGCGTATCGCTGGAGCGTTAGCGGAAGCATTTTGAACAACCATCGGAGTTTATGAAACTAAGAATATGAGAAGTTTTATTATCTTATTTGAATGGTTTTATGATATAATCAATTTGTAAAAGGGAACGATTATGAAACTTAAAGATGATCCTAAAGCATTTGCAATTTTAGGTTGTGCAATGCGAGTGCATAATATTCTTAAAAATGGATTTTTAGAGTCTACCTATGGTGATGCCTTGGAAATAGAGTTTCAAAAACACGGTATACCATATATACGAGAAGATGAGGTTTATATTTATTATGAGGGCGTTCGTTTAAAAACTCGATATCGTGCAGATTTTACTTGTTATGATCGGACGTATCTTATTGAATTGAAAGCTATAAAATCAATCACTAAGATTGAATGGGCGCAGGTTATACATTACGTTCGCGCAACGAAAATACCTTATGCGATGCTAATCAATTTTGGGAAGCAGGAACTTCAATATGATACTTTTGAATTAACGAATCTTCCGTCTTCTTAATTTTTATATAAACTCCGATAGGTTGCCGATGCCTACACTAATGTTTCGGCTTAGGGGCTGCGCATTTGATAACCGCTTATCTGTATGCAGTATGTGGATTGTTTTTGTATATGCCTTCGGCATGGGGTCTGGGGTGGAACCCCAGTTATAAAAAACGGTAAGAGAATGGGAAGAATATAGCGGTTAGATAGTGCGAAGCGTTTAGCCATAGCGTTAGCGGAGGCATTTTGAATAACCATCGGAGTTTATGAAACTTTAGAGGTGTGAGGATGATTAATCTTCGTTCCTTGAAAAGAGTTGTTTTGGTAACTTTTGGGTTATTGAAATTCTGATTGACGCGTTTCGGTTGGATATGATAATATGGCACAGATACATGTATTAGAAGGATTCTGCCTTGATAAAATCAGGGTGGAATTTGTCGTACGATAAAATGTAGATAAGTTGTAAAATGCCCGTAAATAAAGGCTAAATATGAGGTTGATAAGCGCTAGAGGCCTCTTTAAAACGCTAACCGCGTTCGCCGCGGTTATAGGTCCGCTTTTTGCTCGCGGGGCCTCGTTTGAGGTCGCAAGCCAAGCGGACATCGAAAAATATTCCGCCGCGACGGGCGGTGATGAGGTTCGTAAAATCGATAACGGCGACGGAACTATCGACTTTATCCATATCTTTACGAATACTGCTTCGACCGCGAATTTTGCGGTTCCGACCGTGTCGTCGGATTTTGTTATTCGTGAAGGTTCTGGTAAAATTCTCGTTGTCGGCGGCGGTGGATCGGGTTCCGGAAACTGCGGCGGCGGCGGCGGCGCTGGCGGCTTAATTTATCAAGAAGGCATTGCAGTCGGTTCGGGTACGGTTACGGTAGGTGCGGGCGGTGCGCAGTCGCCTAATAACAGTAAGGGCAATAACGGCAAAGATACAACTGTCAGCATAGGTAGCCTTAATTTTACAGCGTTCGGCGGTGGTACGGGCGGTATGTATCAGAATCAGGCCGCTTCGAACGGCGGTAGCGGCGGTGGCGGCTCTGGTAGCGGCGCAGTTGGCTTGGCGACTCAGACAGGAACAGACGGGCACTACGGTAATGCGGGCGGCGCTGGAGCCAATAATAACCGTGGCGGCGGCGGCGGCGGTGCTGGTGGCGCCGGAACGGCCGCTGTAAACAACGGCAAAGGCGGAGATGGCGGCGCTGGACTTGAGTTTGATATTTCGGGAGAGACGTTGTTTTATGCCGCCGGTGGCGGTGGCGGCACGCTCAACAGTGATACCTATTTTGGCCTTGGCGGTAGCGGTATAGGCGGTAATGGTCGTGGGCGCAAGTCTGCAACTCCTGCCGGTGCGGGTAAGGCTGGTACGGGATCTGGTGGTGGCGGCGCTGCGGGCGGCGATGCTGGTAGTGATGGATCCAACAGTATCGGCGGCGCGGGCGGATCGGGTGTTGTTATTATCCGCTATACCATTACTAAGAAGCCTGTAAATGTACCAGAAAATGCTCAAAATAAGGTATATTCGTTTAAAGATTCTGAATTTGCTACGATATTTAACCTCCCGAATGCAGTTAAGGCCGATATTCTCGTAGTCGGCGGCGGCGGTGCTGGTGCGAATCCGGGGAATGCTGCTACTGCGGCATTTTTAGGAGGTGCTGGCGGCGGCGGTGCCGGTGGAATGATAGAGGCTTCTGGGGTTTATTTAGAAGCGGGGAAGTATGATATTGTAGTCGGTAGCGGCGGTATTTCGCCCTCGGCGCAGGGTAATGGCGGAAATGGTGAATCATCTAAGATTCTTCTTTTGGGCGCGGCGAAATATGAAGCTATTGGTGGTGGCGGCGGTGGTATTGTAGGTGCAGGCAATTCAGGCGGATCTGGCGGCGGCGGATCGCGTACTGGAAATGGTGGCTTGGGTATTCAAGGACAGGGTTTCGCGGGGGGAAAAGGTAGTCACCTTCAGGCTGGCGGCGGCGGCGGCGGCGCAGGAAGTGTCGGTGGGGATACTATTGCAAATAATGCTGCTGGCGCTGGCGGATTAGGTAGGGTTTCATTTATTACTGGATCAGAGGTCTACTATGCCGCTGGCGGTGGTGGCGGTACATATGCAAACCTTACCTCTGCGAGCAGTTGTGCATTGGGTGGTAGTGGCATTGGTGGTAATGGTGCGTACGGAACCTCGACAGAGAAGGTTTCTGCTACAGCTGGTAAGAAAAATACCGGTTCTGGTGGCGGTGGCGGATGTTACGGACAGGCCGGCGGTAACGGCGGTAGCGGTATTGTTATTATCCGTATTATTGAGGTGATGCCCGATAGACCGACCGAGACTTACAGTGTAGTTTATAATGGCCAGAAGCAGAAGATTTATGAGGGCGGCAGCGGCGTTACGATTACCAAAGACGGCGTAGAAGTAAGCGAAATTGCAGTAAAAGACGTTGGAACGCATAATTACCAAGTAACTCTTAAAGACGGCTATAAGTGGGGCGATTTAACGGATAATTCGCCTGTTAACGTAACTGTTACCGTATTGCCGCCTCAGTTGGTCGTTGAGTCGATTACAGTTAAGCCGTGGCAGATTGGGCAGACTCCTAATAAGCCTAAAGTTGTTACAAGCCCCTTCCAGCTTCATGACGGTGATTATATTGTAGTATATTCTACGAGCGAGTCGGGTCCCTGGTCGGCTACTGTTCCTACGGAAGCGGGAACGTACTATGTTACGGTTGAGATTCCTTCTTCGCCGAACTATACGAGCCCTGCTGAAGGCAGCATTCCTAAAGTTCCCGTTACGCTTTGGGCATGGAACGACAGCGAGCCCTACTTGGATTCTCTCGGTTATCACTCTAAAATTACGATTAACGCGACAAATGAGACGCCGCTCGTAAACTTCCCGATGCTTATTAAGATTAAGGACGGGACACCCGAGGGCTTTGAGTATAAGTACGCCAATCCCGATGGATCGGATATTAGGTTTATCGACTCGAACGGCAATCTCCTCGCGCATGAAATTGATACATGGGATACAGCGGGCGAAAGTCTTATCTGGGTAAAAGTTCCGCAATACTTTAAGGGCGCGACGATTACCATGTGTTGGGGCGAACTTGTTGATAAGACGGCTCCCGCGGTAATTAGTTCTAAGGCAGTCTGGTCAGCGTATCTTGGCGTTTGGCACATGGATGATGCGACAAACTCTTTGACTGGGACATCGGGAACTTTAGGTACGAGTAAGCAGGCGACGATGCAGGGTATGATCGGTACCGCTATGGGAAAAACAGCATTTGACGCGAGTGATCATATATTGAAGGCAGATACGGTTTCCAATCAAAAACTTAATGAACTCAATGGCACTGGTGATCCAATAGGTACTTATCATTCCAGAACATTTACAGCATCGTTCTGGGTCAGACTTAACGGCGACTCCAAAGCTAATGCAATGTTCTTCTCAAGGAAGAGCCGAGTGCCTAATAATGACGGAAGCGACAACCAGTGGGGCTTCGCATTACGGACGGCTAATGATGAAGGTCAGCTCAGATTCTTCTTGAAAGATGATTCAACGAGGTGGAATCCAGACCTTAAATCTCAGATGTCTTTGAATAAGTGGTATCGAATGGATGTTATTTTCGACGACAATTATGACTACTATGATTTAGAAGATGGTGATAGCGGTTATTCAGCGGTCTGGTTAGATGGTGCACTTGCGGTTAAAAGGAGTACTGCGTCGACATTTGCCGCG
The DNA here is from genome assembly GCA_045656225.1 of Kiritimatiellia bacterium. Taxonomy (GTDB): domain Bacteria; phylum Verrucomicrobiota; class Kiritimatiellia; order RFP12; family UBA1067; genus UBA1067. Next base: position 4,414 of record JAZOQU010000062.1, read on the forward strand.
TGTACTGAGGCGTTTCGTATTGGACGAGCTGGTGCGGGTTATGGCATCAACGGTTATATGGATGAAGTACGAATCATGCGTGGTACCGCGTCTCAGGCTTGGATTGAGGCGGATTATAGGCAGGTTACAGAGAATGATGTGATTTATACATATTCGCCCGCGAAGGTTACGCCAGGAGCGTACTTTAAGAACCGCTGGGTAGTTGAGCCCACTTATCCGAGCCCGACACAGTGGAATTTTGGTGAAGAGTTGACAGTTGAGCCGTCGCACGGCGAGGCGTTGTACGGGGATGCGTATTATACATTCTCATCGCTCATGCCCGCGATAACGAATACGGTTCCTACGGAAATCGGAGCTTATACGTTCTATGCGGGAGTTGATGAGCTAAAACCTGTAGAGGGCGGAATTTTTGGCTGGGAAGGGTTAGCGGTTCCTGAGGTCGATGTCGCGATTATGGCGATGTCGCCCGACAGCAATCTCGGCGGGTCGACGGGTAATCCGACGCTCGGCGGTCGTGTACTCTTAGCGAATGATTGGGGCGAGGGCGAAGGCGCGATTACGGGTCAGGATTATTCTAACACTAATTCGGCTAATAGTACTTACTGGGTGCATAATGAGGTGTTGGCGTATAGTGGATTAGCTCCGTATTTAAAACTTTCGGATAATAGCGAACTTTGGTCTAAAGTGGGTGTAACGGAGCTTTGCAATGGACAGGTAATTTGGCATTTAGATAATGTCCGTATCGGTAACTGGTATGCTCAGAATTATGCGTTTATCACTGCGCGAAATTATCTCCCTTGGTCGCCAAAGGCATTGCCTAACGGAGCGCAGAGCGAGTCCTCTCATCTTATTATGCGTAATGTGGTAGACGCCGCGATTTATTCACCCTGCTACACAAATGGTATTGGAACGATTTACTTTGACGCGGTAAATGCTCTCGCAGGGACGAACGGTGCAAATTACAAGTTAGTTGTTGAAATCTGCACTAATACTACTAACGGCATCAACGTCCCGAGCGATGAGAATATCGGTTTATTTAGGGATGCGAGTATCGCGGGTCTGGTTGACGAGGAAGGCAATCCCGTTTTAGATGACGACGGCAACCAGGTGTATGAAGCGATTCCCGGGTATACGAACCGCTATGAATTCGCAGATTGGAAGGCCGTTGAGATGCTCGCGCTTAAGAAGGACGGGACGCCTAATTTCGAAGAGCCTTTCAAGACCGAAGAGTTGGCTCTTGATGTAGAGAACGGCGGAACTGCCGAGAATTTCTATCGTGTATGCGTCAAGGTCGATTACAACGGACCGGTTCGCTTTAGAATAAGAAGAACTTCAACAGCTGAAGGTGGTGAGGACGGCGCGTTCATTCTTATCGACAACGTCATCGCCTCGTATCCTTCGATGAGGGCCGATTTAGAGTCGTTGGGCGAGTATAATCCCGAGGCTCGCGGTAAGCAGACGCTCGGCTTCGCCAAAGCGTTCGATAAATCGTTCCCGAGAATAAACGATACCATTTACGGTCGCGGCAAGGTTAAATATACAGTTTCGGCGGCCAATCCGAACGCTGATGTAAGCAAGTTCATCATTTCGTCCAAGATTTACTATCGCTGGCGTTATTTGAGCCAGAAGTTCACCGAATGGCGCGCTATCACCCTCGATCATAAGAACGGATTTAATGCCGTAGAGCCGTTTGAACTTCCGAAGGATGCTCCAGGCGATGTCGAGTATTATTACGTAAACTGGCTTAACGCGCCGTTCTACGATTATGTCGACTATTCGGGCGCCGATCTCAAGCTTGGCGGGCTTTATACTGAGAACAATGCCGTAGTGACGAACCGCTTCGATTCGCCCGTGAAGTTGGAAAGCCAGGGTACGGATTGGTTCGTCCGTCTTCGCGAGGGTAAGAGCAGCTATGAGAAGATTAACCTTATTGTCGCCGAAGAGAGGGACGAATACGACGAGACGACTTACAGCGTAACGACGAATCGGATGGAGCTCGTCGGTGATAATCTCTGGCGCGGCACATACCAGACGCTCAAAGCGAACCCCAAGGGCTTTAAGTACCGTATCGAAGCGTTTAACAAGCAGGCCGACGATGCTGCCGGATGGGCTGTCAACACGAATATGTGGAAGGTTGCCCAGAATTGGACGAGCCTTCCCGTAAGCGACGTTATGACCGACGCGGCTTCCACGAACGACTGGTCGACTCTTCCGTGTGACGCGGTTACGGGGTATGTGCTCTTCCAGCTCGATGATACGACGCGCGCCATTACGATCGTCCACGCCGATTATCAGAACTTCAACGGCTGGAATGACGCCAACGGCAACGGACAGGAGATTTTTGTAGGCAACTCAACCGAGGATGAGACCAAGACCGGTGCCGCGCCGCAGGCTATCTATTCCGAGGATGATTTCAGGAATTGGAAGGATATGCCCGTAACTGACACGACATGGCAGGAATCCTTTACAACTACGGTTGCTCAGGAATACGGGGATTATGTTCAATTCAACAAGCTAACGCAAACGCCGAACGGCTGGGGGGCTCAGTTCGGTATGTATACGTACGCGTATTTCAAAGATTCGACGGAGGTGACCAGCGGAGGGAAGAATAAGCCTATAAACCGTGCCATTCAGCTGCAGGGTCAGGGCCAGGGCTACATTCAGTTCGTCAACGCCGCCAATGCGCCGCGCGGACTGGAGTCGATCAGTTTCAACGCGCGTCTTTCGCAGGCGGTTCAATTCAACGACTTCTGCTATTACGATGCTCCGCAGAAAATTTCGATGTCCAACTATACGTTTATGGTCGCCTCAGCGTTCGACCGCAATGAGCATAAGGATTTCAGCGGCAACGCTTCATCGTCGCTCATTTTCTATTACCGCCCCGGAGTCGGGTGCTACGAAGTCCGTGTCGAGCAGATTCGCGCCGTTTCCGACAACGGCAAATTCCTCGCGTCGCGCCAAGGTCAGAGACTTTCGCTTTACCGCTGGAGATATCAGCCGAACGGTAAACTGGTCGGTGAGAGACTGGGGTATCAGAACAACTACGGCACCGGCGGATTCGCGCAGGATTGGCCGTTGCCGACGAGCGACAAGGGATTTCAGCCGCTTTATGTCACCGTCTCGAACGCGACCGACGGTGTCTGCATCGCGGCGGGATTCTACAAAAATGCAAACGGCGTTTCTACGGCATGGAACGCCGAAACGGTGAACAACAAGGAATTCTGTAATATATGTCACTTCGATAAGACGTCAAGCAGATTGACATCGGGTACGTACGGCCTTCTTTCGGCAAACAGTGAGGGATGCTTCGTCAATCCGTTGTTTATCCCCGAGCCTGCATCAGTCGCTTCTCAGGTTTATGCCGACAAAGGGAAGGATTCCGTAAATGGCGGCGTCGACAAATACAGTAAATTGGCCGTCAATTTCTACGGTAAAGAAAATGTTGTGCAGTGTGTGGACGACATCCGCAACGAGTATTGGTATCTCTCCCCCGGGCGCATGGTGTTCGACGGGGATCTTAAGGGGCTCAGGGCCGTCGTTCCGACACAGACGGTGAACATCTATACGGCCACTCCCGGCAGAGACGACTGGAAACTTTTGGCGACGAGAGAATTTTCAAGCTTCCAGTCGGCCCTGACCAAGGAGGAGTTCTACGCGTATACGACTACTGACTGCTCGGTCAAGATAGCCGCAGGCGGTCTGTCCGACGACCCGAGAACGGATATTACGATTGATAATATCGTACTGAAGCAGTTCCGCGGCGGAGAATGGGAAGACGCGTACGGATACGCCGAGGACTGGGTAGCCGATAATGCAGACGGCGGCTACAAGCAGTTCGTCTTTACCACTTCGTGGATAAAAGACGGCGCCGTTATGCTCTCGGCGCGCCGTACGACGGCTGATAAGCCCTCTTCCATCCGTGCGCCGCTTTACGACGGGTATTACAAGCGCGGCGTCGGTCTCGGAATGTTCGCTTTCAACTACAAGAACGCCCACAAGGATGTGGTGCTTATTCTTCAGATCGCGACGAACGTAACCCAGTCGGCAATGGGCAATATCGACCGCATCGATGACAATCTGTGGAAAGAGGAGGCAAGGTTTGAATTTAAGGACTTGGATGAGAATGAACTCGCCAGCGGTACGCGTAGCCATTATATCGGTAAGCACGGTGTGTCTGGCGTAATGCGTCTTATTATGGATCCGGCGGTCGTTGAGAAGAGCAAGAATCTTATGGACGAGTCGGAGTTTCCCGAGATTTACATTACTGAGGTTTTGACGCGCGATGAGCCGGCGCTCGATTACCGCGCATGGTGGGGTTGGAACTTAAGAACCGTCGGCGACGACGGGGACGCTGAAGGCCGCATGTACCTCTACGACTTCTCTTCGGATCTCGATCAGCACGGGCAATCGCTCGCTCTGAACAATTCCGTAAGCGAAGATGTCGACGAGGATTCCAAGAAGGAGGCCGATTACAAGCAGCATCAGCCGTTCGTCCAGACGCCGACCTTCGCCACGAACGTCGTGGGCGAGATCGCCTTCAAGGCGCGTAAGTACGATGTCGGCAACGGTCAGCCCGCCCAGGTTACGCTTTACGGTTCGAGGACCGGATCGATGGATTCCCCGTGGACTCGCATCGCGGCGTTCGTCGTATCGAACGATACCTATACGACCTACACCTACAAGACGGAGCCCGGCAGCACCTACGCCGCGTTCAGGCTCGGTGTAACGGGCGTGCCGGGAGTTATCTCGACAAATCCGCAGAATCAGAGCCCGGAAGGTTACGACTACCCCGTCAGAGTTTTGATCGACGAAGTTCTCGTTTCGGAGGCGATCCGCGCGAGCCTCGCGTTCCGCGGCGTCGGCGCGTTCCGCAGCAATCTTGAAACTACGGGATTCGTACCGAATGTTCCGAGCCAGGGCGAGCAGCCGCTTTTGGGCGAGAGCTGGGGTGTGCAGTGCGAAATTTTCGCCGCACAGCTCGCCGGAGAGATTGATTTCGACCGCAAGCCGATCGTTAAACTTCACTGGTACGAGGATGAATATCCGTGGGGTTTCGAGAACTGGCGCACGAACAAGGCGGCCAAGTCGGCCGTTCTCGCGAGAGCGACCGAGACGAATCTTATCTACCGTTCAAGCTACAGAACTTCACCTGATGCTGTGATTCCTCCCTCGTTCGCTTCGACCAAGACGGTTCAGTACGAGCTTGAAGTCGTTTATTACACGATCGGCTCCGATACGCCTCAGACTAACTATCTTTCGAAGGCGGGTTCGTGGTTCAATCCGCCGTGGTACAGGAACATCAACAAGAACGACGGCAAGGATGCGTTCTCGGCTTATACGATTCTCGATTCGGTCGCTCCCGGCTGGGCGTGGATCAACGAGGCTAATGTGCAGGGCGGCTGGACCGCTAACTACGAAAATACGGATCTTGACTACCAGTATGCCGAAATCGCCGTTCCCGCAGAGGCCGATATAACGAACTGGTCGATCAGATTCGTGGAGATGATAACCGAAGATCAGCTTCTTACTAACACCGTCGCCACATTCGGCGTCAACGGACTCGAGGGTACCAAGAAGAATCTTATCGGAATGGCTTCAAACATGGTCTTCCGCGTAATCGGCAACCCGCAATCGCGCTCTTCGGGCAAGCTCAAGTACGATGACGGAACGCTTGACGGTGTTTGGGAATTCAAGGATACAAACGGTTTCGCGATGCAGGCGTCAGGGTCGCTCTGGTCCATCCAGCCCGTCGGCATGCAGCTCGTCAGGTCGAGCGGAATCATCGAGCATGAAATCACGCTTATCGGCGAGAACACCTTTGAGCCGGATCATCCGCTTTATTTCGAGTACCATCCGAGCAACCTCGTGAGCGTTCTCAACCGCAACATGCCGGGCAGCGACTTCGTCTATGTCGGCGATGACGATCAGGGCGAGGGAGTGTCGCTCAGCGTTATGACTTCGCGCGGCGAAAAGATGGCGAACTGGCTTAACGATGTCACATGCACGCCGGGCCGCGTCAACGAAGGCCAGATGATCGACCCCGATCATCCCACCCCGAACGGCTCGTCCGTTCTCGTCTATGCGCAGCTCGGCGACTTCGGGCACATCTATCAGACGGTCGGCGACGCCGTAAACACGAACGGCAGCATGGTTATCGTCATACCGAAGGGCAGCGACAGGGGTACGAACATCACGTACACCGTCGATAAATGGTATCAGCTCGGCGGCGTGACGACGAACGGTGTCAATGTTAATGCGACTGAGTTGGCGCCAGGCAAGTATATGGCTACGGTCGGCGTCGGCGCATCGAACAATGTGACGGTCGTCGCTACGGCTCAGCTTGACAAGAGGCTCGTAAACGACCACGGTCTTACTGAAGATAATAAGTACCGCGATGCCGTTATCGACTGGCTTGAGAAAGGTACTGATGTTTACGGGAATCCCTGGGCGAACCGCGACAGCGACGAGATTAAACTCGCCCAATATCAGTCGCTTTCGGGTAACATTATAACGAACCTTACTTTGACTCAGATGTACTGGCTCGATATCGATCCAACGGCCGGCGATTTTGTGTTCCGCGGCGGAATGTCCGCGCCGCCTCAACCGATTTTGAAGTCGGTCGGCGTCGACGGCGTAGACTACGTAAGCGACGCGCCCAATTTCAGGATGGGCGTCAAGCTCTATATCACCAACAAGACCGATATCGCCGAAAACAAGTATTACGGTAAGGCCTGGGCGCCGTACGTCTTAAGAGGCCGCGGCAAGGGCGAGACCTCGCTCGATTACGATTTGAGCGCCGCATATCAGTGGTCGAACGTAACGTTCAAGGTTACGGGCTTTCTGAACAACGGTTCCAATACGGTTTCAAACGCGATTAACTGGATACCTCTGAGATGGTTCGTGTTCAACGAGAATTCGTTTGACGAGAACTTTACAACCTATATTGAGCTCAAGAATCCTTTCGGAACCGACACGCCCGGCTTTTCGGCAGGATGGTATGACTGGCATCTGGAGTATCCAAACGACGGGCTTTTCTTCAGCTGGGCGATAGATACGCGCTTGAGACAGTTCCCCGTTGAGCCTTTGAAGAAGGAGAATTATTATGATTATGGTCCGTAAGATTTGGCTATATCCAGCTTTGGCCGCCTTTTTGGTCGCGGCAGGGTGTTCGAAGGACGAACAGCCTGATGTGTCCGCGCAAAAGAGCCCTGAGATTCCCGCGTCTTTCACCGAGGCGCGCGAAAAGGGTATGCTCGACGTCAAATGGCGCGCGGAATTGGAAAAGGCGCGTAAAGAGACTTCCAATCCCGTCATCAAGATCAATGCCGAGCTTGCGGCTGCGGCGAAGAAGCTTGCTGCCGCCAAGGCCGCCAAGGCCGATGAGGGCGAGATTAAGAATCTTGAAAAGCAGGCGGAGGAGCTTAAGGAGAAAGCCAAAACGGCCGAGACCAAGCGCCGCCGCGCAATACAGACTAAAATCAGAGAGCGAATGTTAAAAGATTTCGCAGACGCTGAAGCTGCGCGCAAAAAAGAACAGAAAGCGAAGTAAATTTAAAAGGGGTAAAAAAACATGATGATCAAAAAATTACTGAAAGCGATAACCTTGGCGACTGGGCTTTTAGCCGCAGGAGCCTCGTATGGAGCGAACGGCGATATTTTCGAAATACGCCCATGCGATCAATTGGGTAATCCAAAAACATACGGCGCGAGCATCGACAAGCCGATGACTTCGGGCGAGTCGCTCTTTTTCAAGGTGCGCCTTATTCAGCGCGCACGTCTTGACAAGAACTCCTCGTGGTATCTGAAGTACACGGGGTTGTCGAGCGAAGCCGTCGATGGGCAATACTTCCCGCTTCAGCTCGGTATTTACGTATCGGGTCAGTTGAAGCTCGCCGATCTCTATAACTATGTCGTCGACGAGACGGGAACGTTTACCGATCTTATCTTTACCTATAAGACTGTTCCCGGCGATGTCGCGCTTCCGATCGTGCTCGCGACCCAGTCCGGTCCCGCTTCGGATAAGATCGTCGAGGATTCGGGTTACTTCCTCGTCAATACCGACAAGTGGGCGATCGTCAACGACAACGGCAACGTCTGTAACTTCTGGTTCTGGTCCCAGACTTCCACATCCAATCCCCAGCAGTGGGGCGGGATTCAGTCTCCCGACGGAGGCACGGCCGTTCAGGATTACGATCTTTCCCGGTGCGGCTTCTATGTTCAGACGGTCAATTTCGATCCCGAATGGGAAGAGGAAGGCAAACTCTGGCGTTCGGTTCACCAGAATTCCACGATCACGGCAGACGGTCTCGTGCCGAAGCTCACGGCGCTCGCCCCGCCCGAGGATAAGGTTACGCTTTATGTCTGGTCGACCGATGAAGCCGCCGTCAAGGTAAAGTCGAACGAGACGGTTGATCTCTTGATGGCTGACGGCACCGTAAAGACGACGAATGTCGGTACGGTAACTCTCGCCGGCGGACAGATGACGGCCGACTTCCAGATTGAGGGTGTTGCCGAAGGCGGCACTTGTAATCTCGTTCTTAGCCCCTGGAAGAATTACAATTATTCTGCCGCAATACCAGGTACCCGCATCAAGGATTATGTGGAAGTTCCCGTCAAGTGTCTTAAGCCGCTGCCTCCTACGGTTACGGTTGAGACGGACCGTGCCAAGGCTTATGCTAACGGTAATTACATGGTCTACGGCGCCGTGTTGAATGTTTACCTTTCAGAGCCCTACAGCAAGGATATGACCGTTAAGATCACCCCTTCGATCGCAGACGGCAATCTTGCGGAGATGGGCGACTATATCCGCTTCTCCGAGACTCAGACAGAGGTTACGGCCCTTCCTTCGTATGAGATTCCCACCGTTACGATTCCTGCTGGCTCCACGGCCAAGAAGCAGGTTTATATGTTCCTTTTAAGAGGCGATACTCGTACGACGGGCACTTCGCGTCTTGTATTCACTCCGTCTGTCGATGATGCCGAGGCGCAGGCGTTCCTGAAGAATTATATGGACGCCGGCATGGAGGTTGTCGCCGAGCAGCCCAAGATCGTAACGCCCGGCGAGAACGCCGAAATCTTCGCCATCTGCGGCGACGATACGCCCTTTACGCTCGTGGTCGAGGATACGTTCGCCGATTCGAGCGACGTTGAGAAGGGTTATGAGATTTTGGTCAAGTATCGTCCGACCGATATGTGGACGACGCTTAGCGGACGCTACTCGGTCGGGGAGGGCGGCGCTCTCTACCTGATCGACGAGAAGGGCGTCGGAGCCGACAGAAAGACTACGGTTCTTCCCGTTCTCAATTATCCGACCTCCGGTGAGGCGATTCAGAGCCAGATCAAGGTAAGAGCCCCGGTCAGCGGCAAGGAGAGTGAAGTTAGAACCTTTACCGCCAAGGTTAAGGAGGCGCGCGTTTCCGAGATTGTCGAGACGACGGACAAGGTGGAATTTCGTGAAGGCGAGCAGGGTTCGTTCAAGATTACGCTTTCGGAAGCGAACGATACCGGTAATACGATCTATGCGTTCGTAAGGGTGACCGACGAGGCTATCAGCTCCGGAATGTTCGGAAAGAATTCGACGTTTGTCATCTGCAGCGATACCGATCTTACGAAGACCCAGGGTCTTCCCATCAACAAGAACAATTCGGAGACCAGCGTTTCGAAGATTCAGTTCCTGGACGGTCTCAGCGACGCGTCCGGCGGCCTTTCGATTCAGTTTGAGGTAGTGCTTTGTACTACCAAGAACTATGATGAGACCAAGGTCATCAGCGGTTACGACTCCAATTATTTCAACGCGATCGTTTACAACGAGGAGCCGGTTATCGACTGGATTGAGATGAACGGCAATGAGTCCGAGAACGACGGCTATACCTACCCCAACAAGATTCCCAAGGGTATGGAGCGCGAGTTCAAGGCTATCATTACGGACAAGGGCGCGTACGATAAGACGACGACCGTTGAGGGTCAGGAGTTCCTCTGTAAGTGGACGGTCAAGCTCAACGGCGCCAACTATATGGATCCCGTCGAGATTTACGGCGATCCCGAGAAGAATCCGTTCAAGTTTGATTTCCCTCAGGCCGGTCGCTGGACGATCAGGCTTCAGGTCAAGGACAAGGATATGGATCGCGTATCCTCCGTCGATTACGAGATTCATCTCGACGTGCTCGACAATCCGCTCGTCGAGATCACTTCGCAGGATTCGTACGATGAAAACTACAACGCGGGCGTAGTCAAGGTCGGTCTCAGCTATTGGGACGACCGCTTTACGGGTACGCTTAAGGTCAAGCTCACCGTCAGAGAATATTCAAGCGGCAAAACCAATTACGGTTATCTCAAGCTCGACGGGGCGCTTCGCTCGACCGAGCCGGGCGAGGAGAACGTCTATTATGTCGATTTGAAGAGCGCTAACCCCGTCGATGTCAGAATCGAGTCGATGGACGGTACGGAGAACTCGTCGATTCTCGGCTTTATGATCGAAGGCGAGGTCGTCAGCACCGATTCGCTTCCTACGAGCAAGGAGAACGCGAACGTTTATTACCTCCACGGCGAAAAGCGCGTTTTCGTGAACAATGTAGCTCCCGTCTGCGCCATTACGCCTACGCCCTCCACCAACCGCTGGGTTGTCGCGGGCGGCGTCGACAAGACCCATACGCTTAAGTGGTCCGTCAGAAACGACGTCGAAAACGATTTCACTGGGCTTTGGTCCGACGGCGTCAACAAGGGTATCAAGGTCTCGATCTTCGGACCTGTAAACGCGACCGAGTTCTACGTCGAAGAGGCCAAGAGCGGCGACTTCAATCCCGACTTCGGCGATATGCAGGGCGATGTCGACGTTACCATTCTTATTGAGGATAAGGACGGCGGCAGCGAAACCTACACCTTCCTTTACACGGTAACGCCTTCGAAGTTCCTCGTCACGACTTCTCACGGTCCCGGCGGCGGTCTTAAGACTTCGCCGCTCTCCCGCAAGTATGCCCTTAACGGCAAGCTTGGCGAGGGCCATACCTTTGTGGGCAAGAGCGTCGGAACTCTTTCGAGCGCCGAAAACTTCCGCCTTTCGTGGAACTGCGGCAAGTCCACCTACGCCGAGATCTACGCTTTCGGTTACAAGGTTGACTCTCCGCTTGATGACGGCAATCTCGACGGCGGCAAGGACGTCGCCATCAGCCCGGCCGGCGGTCTTGTTCAGAATGCCGGCGATCCTTGCTACAGCTATCCGGCCGCCATCGCCGCCTACTTGGACAGAAGAGACTCGTTCCATTACTGCTGGCTGCTCCATAGACAGGGCGAGGACAGTAATGTCGAAAGCTCTGTACTCGGCGGTGCGTTCAGCATTGAAATGCCCAACGAGCCTGTTACTCCCGGTACCGTTTCGCTCCCGAACGAAATGACACCGGACGGCAACTATCTCAGAACCGAGGTTGAGGCCATCTTCGCCCGCGAATATTATCCTGAGGATAACCTCGGCGATATCAACGCCGACCGCATCCCCGACGTGTTCGCCCACAAGTACTGGAAGGGCGGCAACATGATCGAGCTCCAGGCGGGCGACATTCTCAATAACGACCTTACCGGTCTTACGACATTCAACCTTGACGAGGATAAACTTCCCAAGGTTTTCGAGGCCGCCATTCTCGATGGTGACAGGTCGAACTACAACCATGCTCCCGTCGGTCGCGATTTCACGGCTGTGTTGGAAATCCGCGGTTATAAAGACGGTCTCAATGCCGTTGACCTAACGAAGTCCGAGCCCGCATTCTGCAGCTTCGACCGTAACGGCGAGCCTGTGCTCGACGAAGAAGGTCTTTACGCTTCTGTCAACGAGCTTTTGGCCTGGAGAGCATTCAAGAGGGCCGAGTGGGAAGCTATTCCCGAGGCGGATCCCGAAAATCCGACCAAGGAGCCGTTCGATGAGAATATGATGCCTACGAGGAACGATCTTAAGACATGGAGCCCTGAACCTGTAGGTGTCAGAGGCGACAGGATCGAGGATGCTGCGATCGCCCGTATGGACCCGACCGTTGAAGATACCGACGGCGACGGAATGCCCGACGGCTGGGAATACTACTTCTGGTATCTCGCCCACGTCACGACAAAGGTCATTGATTCCAATGATCCCCGTTTGAGCTTTGAGCGCTTTACGTTCTCCAATATCTGCCAGGGTATTCCGATCGATGCCGATGAAGTTGAGGCTCGCTTCAACCCCTGCATCCCGGCAGACTTCTCCGATCCTGACTTTGATAAGGACGGTCTTTCCGACCTTGAAGAACTCGCTCTCGGCACGAACCCCTGTCATTGGGATACCGACGGCGACGGTATGTGCGACGGCTGGGAAGTCATGTGGGATCTCGATCCTATGGCTCCCGGCGATTGGGGCAGCAACCCCGACGGTGACTTCATGGCGTACTGGGAGGCGATCGGCGTTCCCGGCATCGCCGGCACCGACGAGAACGGGAATGAGATCTACACCATTTATCCCGAATTGACGATTCTCGATTTCAACATCGAGACCATGGAACTCGTCTACGATAAAGAGAATACGCTTGAGGTCGTCATTTCTCCCGCTGTCGATGCCGACGGCAATCCGCTGTGCTACGGCAGCGCCATACACGGCATGCTGTATAACGACATTCCCATAACGATCTGGGGACGTCAGATGGCCCGTATTTTCAGCGTAAAGCGCGTCAACCTCAAGGCGGGTACGACCGGTATAGAATTTACGGTTCCGAGCTTTGTGTTCCTCCACGATCAGGTCCGCAGAATATTCGGCTTCGATCCCCGCACGGCGTGGAACAATCAGGGCGGATATGTCGCCAACCGCGATAACATGAACGCCGGTTGGGCTTCCATCAACACCATGCCCTTTACGACATACGATGAATACCTGCTTATCAAGTATCGTATGGATCTGGGCGTCCGCTTCCATTCGGAAGTCAATCCCAAGACCGAGAAGGATATCTGGCACAGAATCAATATTTGGGGAACGAATCCCAATATCATCTACAACGATCCCGTCGTCAACGACAATACGAACGACGATGATGATACCGATACGGATAATCAGCAGACCCCGGCTCCCGCTCCGGCGCCTGCCGAGCGCACAATCAAGGCGCACGGCGCAGATACCGACGGTGACGGCGTACCTGACGGCTGGGAAACGTATACGTTCCGCAATCCTAATGCGGCTCCCGCACCGGATGAAGATGGTTTAGGTGAACTGGGTGAGCGCGATTATGATGCAGACGAACTCGGTTATGTCCTGGAGTTCGCCGGTGTTGATTCGTGCAATGCATACGCCGGATGTGAATCGATTTACAACAATCATCCGGGTAATACGAAGGGGTGGTTCAACAAGTTCTTCCCGACGAACCCAGGCTTTGATGACGATCCCGCTATCGGCGATTCAATGTCTGACGGAGCCGATACCGACCGCGACGGTATTTCCGACGCCAAGGAAGGTGATGTTTTCGGAGCTGAATTCTACAACGCCGGCAATATGTATCCGGATCTTACGCTCGGATTTATCTACGGCTCTCCCGCAGATGACAATTCACTCTGTATCCGCGGCGGCGGCATGAACCCCTGCTCTGTCGATACCGACGATGACGCGATTCCCGACGGCTGGGAAATGCAGCACGCAGGTGTTCCCGTAAACGCGGCTACGAAGACGGTCGTTCCGCCTTTGAACGGCGGTGAGGTCGGCGGTGTTGAAATCGACATCGGCACATTCGTCGCCGATGGAATTCTCAACATGAGCTTTGGAGGCGGAGCGTCGACCAATGCCACCGCTAATGCGGCGGGCGGGACCAATGCCGTTCAAAGCGTCTCCGGTCCCGTTTATATTGCAGGCGGTATGGATGCGACGTTCAAGGGCGATGCCGGATTGTGTGCTCCCAGCACCAGTATGGGTGCATTGCCTGATCCTCTTCTCGGAGTCATCCGTGATGTCGACTTCGACCACGACGGTCTCCAGAACTATCAGGAATACCTTATCCAGTCCATCCGTCATCTTCGCTACGACGACATCTCGACTCCTCTCATGGGCAGATTGCTCACGGAGAATATTACAATCGAGGAACAGCTTGACGAGTTCGGTCTTCCAGTCCTCAGAGTTACCGGAGCCGACCACTCGCAGGAATTCATGGGCTACGTTCCTTTCAATTCCACGATGCCCACGAATTTCATCGCGGCGGTTTCCGCCGCATGGGGCGCTTCCAAGGCGGACAAGATCGCTGAATGCGCAAGCTTTGTCAAGGAGCCCGGCATCCCCGCGATCCGCGAGCCGTGGACGGTAGAGGGATGGAGAAACCTCGGCTATTTCGCACCCGCGAAATTCGCATGGGAACCTTCTTCCGCCGGTCTCTATATGTTCCCTGTCACTAAGAGCATGGCATTTGCCACGGCTCCCGCGGGCTATGTAACCTCCGACCCGCGTATGGCCGATACCGACGGTGACGGCATGGATGACTTCTACGAAATGTTCCACGGTTTGAACCCGATTCTCGGAACGAATGTCAAAACGCCGGGAAGCACAATGTGGACCTACGGCAAGAAGGGTGACATCATCTCCGCCGTCTACGATCAGGCGGTCGGCGGATTCATGATGGTGCATGATACATTCAACGCCTATTACAACGAATGGATCTACTCCACCTACCGCGGTGCTGACGGCCGTATCGGTACCGAGCCTTGTGCGTATAAACCCATTACGGCTCCGATGGCGTATGATCCCGTAATGTATCCTTGGCTCCAGGGCACCGCTCTGGTCGACTCTGACGGCGACGGCATCCGCAATGACGAGGAGCGTGCATTGGCGAATTCCGCCGATCCGATGCACCGTCATACCGACCCGACCCCGTTGTGGTTCACCGAGCGTACGACTCCTATGAGCTATGTGGCACAGTATTACTTTACACCTGAGAGCCTGTACGGCATGCCGTGGTATCCTGAGCAGATGGCAAATCAGTTCCAGACTGCCGCGTATGGTGTCCCTGATCAGTCGCTTATGTATATGTACAGCTTCGAAGAAGGTGAAGGCTACGATACGGACGGCGACTTCAAGTACGACGGAGCGGAAGTGGTCTCGACCTTCAGGAGCACGACCGATCCCCAGAGGTTCGACGATCCTTCGCGCCGTCAGGCGCTCTGGCTCGACGGCGTCAATTCGTACGCGCTTTCCGCTCAGCTTCAGCAGCGCTGGATATACGCTTCCGATTTCCTCAAGCAGTTCACGGTTGAATGCTGGGTCTGCCCCGAGAAGGAAGGTGAGGCGCAGGTAGTCATCGACCGCTCTGTCGTTTATGTCGGCAGCGCTCTTTCGAGCGACATCGCTGCAATCCGTTCGAACTTCCGTATCGGCCTCGAATCCGACGGCAGAGTCTACGGCATGTTCGACAACAACGATGCCATCGAGTCCGGTTCATCCAAGACGAAGAGCTGCCAGTTCGTGTACGGCCGCAAGCTTAAGGTCGACGAATGGGCGCACGTCGCGCTTACCTTCGACGGTGCCAAGCTCAAGCTTTACATCGACGGCGAGACCGATCCCGCATGGGTCGCCGCCACGCAGCTGATTCCGGCCAACGGCGTAACCCAGATTATCCAGAATCCTTCCTCCTCCGACAGCATTATCCGCCCGGCGGCTTACCAGTGCGAACCTGCCGCGCTCTTTATCGGTGCAAGACCCGTGAAGGCGGCCGACGTACAGGTTGGATCGTTGCCATCTGGCGCCATCCCCGAAGCGGCGCTCATGGCTTACGCTGTTGATGAGAACGGCAACCATTTGGCCGAAAACTTCAACAACGTCCAGGAATTCTTCAAGGGCTATGTCGACGAAGTACGCGTCTGGGACGGCGCACGTTCGGCCGAAGAGATCAAGAGCGATTTCCGCAACCGTTATAATCTCGAAACAGCGGCCGAGAACCGCGACGAGGTCATGAGAATGTGGATATCCGGTGCAACGCGCAACAACAACGACGGCATGGAGATGCTTCCTGCGGAGCTCGTCTTCCACTATGACTTCTCCACGCTCCCGGGCGCGCTTGATCCCGACTGTGTCGCCAAGACTCCTGCGGCTTTCGAATCTCAGGTTGTCCAGGTCGCCAACGGCATGCAGTACCGTGAGAACGGCGAAATCGACACGAACGGAACCGGTCTTTACAGCGCGACGACACTCAGAGGCAAAACGCTCAACGCGAGCGACTGGTCGGATATTTATCCCGGCTGGTGGTACAATACCAAGCTTCACAATACCGTCTATAACGATTACGCGGTGATTCCGTGGATCAAGAATACGGTTATGCACCTGACGGCTCCCGACGGATCCGCGTTCGATACGCATCTCTACAGCGAGATGTTCGGTGCGGGCTACACGCTCGCGGGAATGGCGGGCATCAACTCGTACGTATTCCCCAATGCGGCCCAGCCGTATTCGTCCTTCAACGTCCGCTTCGATTACTATAAGAAACTGTTCCAGGCCGAGCGTATTACCGAACAGTACGGCGAGGGTTACAGCTGGCTCCAGAGCTACAGGGAGTTCGAACTGAGAAGTTCCTATCGCGCGACGACCGATCTCGTTCCGCTCGGCGGAGCGTACGCGAAGACCTGCAGGAAGATGTGGGATCGCGCGGCTTCCGACGCCTGGGATCTTACAGGCCTTGACGGCGATGCCGACGGTCTCCCCGATTCCTGGGAGGAATACTGCAGAGACAATTATTCACCTAATGTAGATCCTGCGACCGGTGCCGTTGACTGGAATACGGTTGTAATCCGTGACGGCATCGAAATGACGGCCGGCGATGCGTATAAGTATGACCTCGCCTTCGGCTGGCAGCCCGGCAAGGGCAACAACCCGGATGATGCCTTTGATTCCGATTATAGGGCAACGATCGACACGGACGGTGACAATATGCCCGACTGGTGGGAGAACTTCTACGGCATTATCGATTCCACCGACGTGGACGATGACGACGGCGACGGCCTCTCCAACTGGGCCGAGTATCTCTTGAGCGAGGTCTTTGACCTTTCGAAGCAGAACGGCGAGCGCGCCAAGTTCAATCCGACTGACGCTACGAGCGTAAGCGAATTCGATCTCGACTACTTCTTCAAGATCGGTGAGCTTTATGCCGGCGAGATCTTTACCGACCACGACTTCATGGATGACATCCAGGAAGACGCTTGGGGCAAGGCCTATACGAGCCGCTACGCGTGGGACGCGACCTCCGACAGCGATGAAGACGGCTGGAGCAATTTCGCCGAGGCGCGTTACAACGAGTATACGAAGTCCATTGTTGCTCCCAACATTTCCCATGTCGTCGGCGACTCCGAGATCAAGGATATGCCGATTCCGACATTGAAGCTCACGCTCCGTTACAACGGCAATCAGCCGCTTACTGGGGATGATGACGATAACAACCAGGGAGGCAACAGCCAGGGCAGCGGCACTCAGGTGTCGGGTTCGCTCGCTCCGATTGTCGTTCAGACATACACCGACGCTGATCTCATCGAGCCTGATGCGACATTCACGGTCCAGCCGGGCGAGGAATCCGAGAACACCACTTATATCGGCGCGTGGGGAGAGAAGACCGTTTCGGGAACTCTCACGCCAGGATATGTCAACAGCGCATCGCTTAAGATCGAATTCGCCGAGGTCGACCGCAACGATACCTACAGTGTCTTCATCGGCGATCTCAGCCAGGTCGATCCCGCATTCGCCGCGCAGACGCCGTCCGGATATTATGTCATGGATTATGAGACGTATATGGGCCTCTACTCAAGATATGGAGCCGAATATATCGTTCTCCAGGCTGGCGAGTTCGCATGGAACGAGTTCGCTGAATCCAATGTGATTACCGTAACGCAGGATGAAGCCGGAGAGAACGGTTATATCTGCAACCTCGGCGAGCGCATCGGAACGGTCAACCTCAAAACCGGTGATTACACTCTTGATCTTGCTCCGCTCCAGTATCAGGGAGCCCAGGGTACGAATGCCCAGCAGGCCGTCGTAAGTATGAGCCAGATGGTTCTCCGCTTCAAGTACAACGCTGTTGTTCCTGCTCTGCAGAACAACAAGTTGGAACTCTTCCTCGGCGAGACCGACAACGGCTTTGTCAAGGAAGGCAAGAACACGATTGTCGCGTTCTACGATCTTGACGGCGACGGCAAGTACACTCCCGGCGAGCCTATGGGCACGGCTGTAGGTGTTGATGTCGGCTGGCGTCAGGGCAAGGTCGAGATGGAGCTTACCGATGTAAGTCCGATTATCTCGCGCGTCAATCTCGAGACCGGCGAATCCGACCGTCTCAACCTTTACGGAGGTGATGAATACGGAGATGTTTCAAACAGCGTCGGCAGACTGATGGTTAACGAATACGAGCGCGTCAGAGTTGTCCGTACTTCGACAATCATCAGGACAAAAGGATCCGACGGCGTTCTGACTGAGGAAGAGCAAGGTCTGCCGCTCAAGCGTGTCGTCTTGGATAAGATGATGAACAAGTCGCAGCGAGCCTACCTTTTTGAGGGTGACTTCCTTGTCAAGGGCGATCTCGATCTCGACTGGGATTACCTCTATCCCGAGGCAATTAATCACCAGGCCGTCATTAACGCGAAATACGACCTTACGGATGTAGTTTACGAGGTCTTCTTCGGCGATGGTGAGATTCCAGAGCCTGGTAAGATCGCCGCTGACGGCACGGTCTTCGCGACTAAACTTGTACGTCACTACGATTCTACATCCTTGCGTCCAACCCCGGAGGCTATTTCGGCGGGAATGACAGGTCTTCAGGTTCTTTCGACCAGGCCTGTCTTCAAGTGGAGGATGCCCAACAAGCACAACGGTTACACTGCGTTCAAGATTCAGATTCGCCGCGGCAATACCGTCGTATGGGAATCCGGCAACGGTCAGCCTCTGCCTGCGCCTGCACGTGACGCGGACGGTGTATACTCGTTCGAGGCTGACGCTTATATCGGCGACAAACTCAAGAATTTCGAATCGTATACCTGGCGCGTAACCATGTATAACGCGAAGTTCAGGTCTGAACTCTGGTCGAACGAGCTCTCGTTTAAGATGAGTGCTCCGGAAAACGGCGCCGGATACGCCAGCATTCCCGTCTCGGTCAAGTACTTCGGTCCTTCGAACGTCGCGGGCGCATCCACCTTCGTTGTTGAGGCGTTTACCACACCCGACTTCACGGGAATTCCCGCCGCGCGTGCGATTGTCGAAAACGCAGGATCTGTAGTTGCCGCAAATGTTCAGCATCCTACGAATGCAGTGTTGATGGGTCTTTCCACAGGCAAGTACTTCTTGAGGGCTTATGCCGACTTGAATACTGCCGGTGCCGTACAGCGTCAGCGCGATGCTTTCGAGTCGTGGGGTTACGCCTGTGCGCGCGGCAAGAGCACCGTCAGAATGTTCATGCCGACTGAGTTTGAACTTACAGACAAGAACGGGTTTGAAAAGCCGATCGACATCTATATTGAAGATGTCGATACTAACGGCAACAGCCTGCCTGATGCCTGGGAGTACGTCAAGAACAACGGGAAACTCGATGCAAATGTGAACAATCTTGACGCAGAACTCCTAAGGACATTCAGCATCAACAAGATTCTTACCGACAATCTTGAAGGAAAGGTTGTTAAACCCGAGTCGCGTGTTGACGCCTACAACAACTACATCATGACGGCGTTCGCCTCGCCCAAGGTTATGGCGCTCGCGCTTGGAGCCGATCCGGACGATGTGACGGTCAACGCCAACGGATCGATTCAGGTCGAGAGCAAGGTCGAGTCGGTTGAGATCAAGTCCGTATCCTTTGACGCGAACGGTAATGTCGTCGTTGAAATCGACGGCGAACTCAATACCGCCGAGGGCAACACGAACGGTTTTGGTTTCATAACGCTTGAGGGTGAAACCAAGAAGTCCGTAACGTGTCAGGTTCTCTGGAAGGCTTCGCTTTCGGATGCCGACTGGACGGTCAAGGCCGAGAAGACGGTTGTCGTCGGCAACGGTGCTCAGATGATCGATATCGACGGCCTTGGCTCTCAGTCGAGCGGATTCTTCAAGGTTGTTGTAACAGAATAAATATAACTCAGCCCGCCGCGAAAAAAAGCGGCGGGCAAACTAAATTATCTAGTCATGAAAAAAGCGATTGATAAAGTT
This sequence comes from Kiritimatiellia bacterium, assembly GCA_045656225.1. Classification (GTDB taxonomy): domain Bacteria; phylum Verrucomicrobiota; class Kiritimatiellia; order RFP12; family UBA1067; genus UBA1067. The sequence continues at coordinate 24,563 of JAZOQU010000062.1, forward strand.
CTCGTAATCAACTCCGGTTCAAGCTCTCTCAAATATCAGCTCTTCAGCATGAAGAAGGGCGAGCGTCTCGCCAAGGGCCTCGTCGAGCGCATCGGATGCGGAGGACCGAAGGATCATACCGAGGCTCTCAAGCAGGTCGTCGCGGAGCTCGGCAATCCTAAGGATATCGACGCTATCGGACATCGCGTCCTTCACGGCGCCGAGGTCTTCAAGGATTCCGTAAAGGTCACCAAGAAGGTTATGGCCGAGTGCAGGAAGCTCGTGAAGTTCGGCCCTCTTCACATGCCGCCGAATCTCGGAGGCATCGAGGCTTGCGAAAAGATCTTCAAGGGCGTTCCCAACGTCGCCGTATTCGACACCGCATTCCATCAGACGATGCCCGACTGCGCGGCGATGTACGCGATTGATCCGAAGTATTACAAGAAGATGGGCATCCGCAAGTACGGTTTCCACGGTACGAGCCACAAGTTCATCGTCCAGGAAGCAGCGAAGTTTTTGAAGAAGCCCCTCGCGAAGCTTAACGTCGTCACCTGCCACATGGGTAACGGCTCATCCTTCGCCGCCGTCAAGAACGGTGAGTGCGTCGATACGACGATGGGCTTGACGCCGCTCGCCGGTCTCATCATGGGTACGCGCTGCGGAGATATCGATACCGCCGCCGTTCTCTCGATCATGGATGCCGAGAAGAAGACGCCCGCGGAGATGGATACGATTCTCAACAAGAAGTCCGGCCTTCTCGCGCTTACCGGTTCGAGCGACTGCCGCGACATCGTTTCCAAGGCCGAGAAGGGCGATAAGATGGCCGAGCTCGCGCTTGAAATGCTCGCCTACCGCATGGCTCTCTACATCGGCGCGTACAATACGGTTATCGGCGGCGCCGACGCGATCATCATGACGGGAGGAATCGGCGAGAATTCAACCGAGGTCCGCGAGCGAATCGTAAACCGTCTCGGCGCTCTCGGCATCAAGCTCGACAAGAAGGCCAACAAGATCCGCGGTCAGGTTGCGGTTATCTCCACCAAGGCGTCCAAGATCCCCGTTGTCATCATCCCGACGAACGAGGAGCTTATGATCGCCCGCGACACCGTCCGTGTGCTTGGGGAGTGATTAGTCGTTAGTGATTAGTGGTTAGTTGTCAGTAACTCTAAACTCTGAACTTTCAAACTTTAAACCGAATAAAATGAACGCAATCAATCAGATTATCGAAAACGCTTCGAAGCTGAACGGAACGATCGTTCTTCCTGAAGGTATGGACGCGCGTGTCGTTACCGCCGCGTGCGCATGCGTTGACCGTAAGATTTGCAAGCCTATCGTTCTTGGAACCAAGGCAGAGGTCGCTCTCGCCGAAGCGTCGGTCGGTCTTTCCATGGCCGCGCGCGGCATCAAGGTTATCGACTATACCCAAGGCGATATCAAGCTTGAGCAGGAATTCCTTGAAGCCTGGAACGCCAAGGAGTCCAAGAAGCCTGCCGAGAAGCAGAGGCTCATCGATCTTGAGTCGGCGCAGCAGACTCTGCGCTCCAAGCGCATTTATTTCGGCGGCATGATGGTTAAGCTCGGCCTCGCCGACGGTCTCGTCGCAGGTTCTATCGCTTCTACCGGCGATATGCTCCGCGCGGCTTTCCATACGCTCGGCACCGAGAAGGGCGTCAAGACCGCGAGCTCGTGCTTCATCATGGATCTTAAGGAGCCTACTCCCGCCGGCGACAGCGTTGTAGCGTTCGGCGACTGCGCGGTCATCCCCGATCCGACGAGTGAGCAGCTCGCCGATATCGCCATCGCAACGGCGAGAACGTACCGCGACCTTACGGGTAACGAGCCGCGCGTCGCGTTTCTTTCGTTCTCCACAAAGGGTTCCGCCGGAGGTCCTCTCGTCGAGAAGGTCCAGAAGGCCGTTGAAATCGCCGCGCCTAAGTTCGAGGCCGCCGGCATCAAGATGGACGGCGAGATGCAGTTCGACGCGGCCATCGTACCCTCGGTCGGCCAGCTCAAGAACCCCAACGGTCAGATCCACGGCAACGCCAACGTCTTTATCTTCCCGGATCTCCAGTCCGGCAATATCGGCTACAAGATCGCCCAGCGCCTCGGCGGCGCGGAAGCGATCGGTCCGAACCTCCAGGGTCTCGCCAAGGCGATGAACGACCTCTCGCGCGGATGCTCCGCCGAGGATATCATCGGGACGATCGCCGTTACGCTTCTTCAGAGCCAGAGCAAAAAACAGTCTTGAGCAAAAGACGGCGATTTGTTAAACTTTTAACATAATGCGGTGATAGAAAAGAGAATATGACAGAAACTGAAATGATAACGAGAGCGGCCGAGGTCTTCGATGTGGAAATCGAAGGGCTTAAGCGCACGCGCGATTCTCTTGGCGAGAGCTTTACCGATACCGTCAAGATGATACTTGCGACATCCGCCGCGGGCGGGATCGTTGTCGTTTCGGGCGTCGGCAAGAATCTTCATATCGCCGAGAAGATGAGCGCGATATTCGCTTCGACGGGTATAAGATCGATCGTTCTCAATCCCGTTCAGGCCATGCACGGCGATCTCGGTATGGTCGCCGCGAAGGATATCCTGATCGCGCTTTCGTTCAGCGGAGAGTCCGACGAACTTCTGAAACTCATCCCCGCGATCCGCCGCCATGGGCTGAAGGTCGTTTCGATGACCGGCAAGGCCGATTCGTCGCTCGCGCGGATGAGCGATATACATCTTGAAATCCCGTGCGGCCGTGAGGCTTGCCCCTTCGGGATGGCGCCGACGAACTCCACGACCGCAACGATGGCGATGGGCGATGCGCTCGCGATGGTCCTGATCGACGCGCAGAAGTTCGCGATCGAGGAATATGCGATGAATCACCCGGCGGGCGCCATCGGACGTGCGCTAGTGATGAAGGTTACCGACATTATGCGTACGGGCGACCGGCTCGCGCGCGTTTCGCCGACATCGAGCGTGATGGATACGCTCATGGCGATGACCCGCGCGAAAAGCGGTTCGGCCGTCGTCGTCGACGATTGCGGAAAACTGCTCGGAATTTTCACTGACGGCGATTTCAGGCGCCGCATGAGCGAGGGCGGCGATGCGTCCAGGATGCTCGCGGGCGAAGTTTCCGCCGTGATGACCCCTTCGCCTATGTTCGTAAGAGACGACGTCTATGCCGCGGAACTTCTCAAAGTGTTCGAGAAGCGCCGTATCGATGATCTTCCCGTATGCGATCCGTCGGGTCATGTCGTAGGCGTTGTCGACATCCAGGACCTTCCAAAAATGAAAGTACTTTAAAACGACAGGAGGAATGAACATGAAAAAGCTTCTCATCTTTTCCGTTGCGGTTATCGCCGCAGTCTTCGCGGCAACGACCGCCGAGGCGCAGAGCTCGAGGAGGAACAGCGGCCGCAATGTCCGGACCGGAACAAGAGCCGGAGGAATGCAGGCCGGCGTCGCAGGCCCCGCCTCTGCCGCATCAAAGGCGCCGCGCGTCGTTCTGGATCGTCTTCCCAAGGTCGGCCGCGTTTCCACGCTTCAGGCTCCGTCCGTCCCGGGCAGCACGATCATCGGCAAGTGTTATACGAAGGACCGCCGCTGGATCGTTCTTGAGGCGAAATATGAAACTCTCGAACAGTGGACGGACAGGCTTGTCTTCACCTGGCATGTTCTTCTCGATACCGCCACCGCCACCGAGGGCGATAAAAAATCCCGTGAGAAGATTCCGCCTTATTCATATTTCTCCACGACGGTCAGTTATGTGAACATTCCCCGCGGGTCGCACGCGGCGAGCGTCTGTCTTCCGCCTTCCTATCTTGAGAGGTTCGGAGAGCCCAAGGCGGTAGGTCTGGTCATTACAAGCCCGGAAGGGGATATTCTTGCCGGCGACAGCGAGAGTGAGATTTCAGGCATCAAGAGCCATACTATGTGGTGGAACGAATCCAAGATCATGGACTTGAAGGATTCTCGCAGCGGCGAGCCTATGATTGAGCGTCGACAGGGTCTGGTGGACCGTTCCAAGACGATTTGGGGACTTGTTAATCCCAATGACTACGAGGTTGTCGCTCAATAATCAATATACGAAACGGTTCAGGTTATGGGAAAGAAGCTACTGACTCTCAATATCGGCGCGTCCACCGTCACGCTCGCCGAATACGACGCCGGCGGACGTACGCCGACTTTGCTCAAATACGGCAGGGCGAATCTCGCGGCGCCTCTCGACTCGGGCAACGCATCAACGATTCTCGCTCCGGCGCTCCACGAGATTATGCGGTCGAACGGCATCAAAGCCGGGCCGGTCGCCATTTCAGTTTCCGGACAGATGGCGTTTTTGCGGAATGCCGCGATACCTATGGCCGGCGGCGAGGACCGTTTCGCCAATCTCGTCAGAGTTGAGATCGAACAGAACATTCCGTTCCCGATCGACGAGATGGTCTGCGACAGCCAGGTTCTGGGCGATATGCCCAACGGCGACAAATCCGTCGTGATCGTCGCATCGAAGGTTGATCAGATAGAGAATATCGTAGAGGCTGTGAAGTCGGCCGGTTTCAATCCCGAGATGATTGACGTAGCTCCGGTTTCCCTTATAAATCTTCTTCAGGCCAGCTCCACCTACGAGGGCGGCTGCGTCGTCATCCTTGACATCGGCGCGAAGACGACATCTCTTTCCATTGTAGAAGGCGAGAAGCTCTACAACCGCGCCATTCCCGTGGGCGGCAATACGATCACCAAGGAGATCGCCCAGATTCTCGGCTGCTCCATGGATGACGCCGAGGACTACAAGTGTCAGAACGCATACGTCTCGATGGGCGGCGTCACGGAGGACGAGGACGAAACGCTCGATGCGGTCGCCAAGGTGTGCCGCTCGGTCATGACGCGTCTTCATGCCGAAATCACGCGTTCGATAAATTTCTACCGCAGTCAGCAGGGCGGGTCGACTCCCGCCAAGCTTTATCTTACCGGGGGTACGAGTCTGCTGCCCCAGATCGGCGAGTTCTTCCAGGATTCTCTTCAGATCGAAGTCGGATATCTCAATCCGTTCGACGCCGTTTCTGTCGCGCCGTCGGTCGATCAGACCAATCTCGAGTACGACAGCGTCTTTCTTGCTGCGGCGACCGGTACGGCTCTCCATTATGCGGGGAAGTCCCAGATTACCATCAATCTTCTTCCGCCGTCGATCACCAAGGCCCGCAGGGAAGCCAAGAGGATCCCGTTTGTCGCGGCGGGAGCCGCATCCCTGGTCGCGGCGGGCATACTGATGTTTGCGGTCCAGTCCGGCGAGCTGGAAATCCTCACCGAAAAGGACAGTGAACTGGGTGCGGAACTGTCCAGTCTCCAGGCTAACGAGAATTACAACAGAAAGGCCGCGGATGCACTGGCTTCCGAGAGGGCTTCCGCCGTTGAACTTGCTAAGCGCATATACAGGCATGATGCATACCAGAGAAAGATCGAGACCGTCCGTTCGGTGCTCGGAAGCGATATGTGGATCGCCAGATGGGAAGAGAAGAACGTCAAGGAGAAGGTGGAAGAGCCTAAACCCAATCAGCGCCAGCGCAGAGGGCGTCAGCGCGCCCAGACCGAGGAGATCCGCGAAAAGAAGGTTACGGCCGTTGTACTCCGCGGTTGGAAGGATTCCGTCGAATCGATGATCGGTGACGATAAGACTATCGCCAGCCTGCTCACCGAAAGGCTTGTGAATACCGGTGCATTCGAGGACGGCGGCGTCGAGATCGTGGGCACACCCACCAAAGGTCTCGAAAGCTGTCTTCAGGAGGTCGAACTTAATTTGAGGTTTAAGGAGCCCGAGTGGAAATGAACAGGAACAAACTTGTAATGGCCGTAATCGGCGGGACGGGCGTAGCGATAGCGCTTGTCGCCGCGCTTATCGTATTCATGAAGTCCTCCGATCTGGAGGCGATGCGCGATAACATCAGAAACAATTCTCAGGCGTGCGAAAGCAGGCGCGGCATAACCCGCGCCACCGGCATGGCGATGGATAAAGAGCGCAAAGCTCTTGAAGCCGCCGCGCTTGAGGCGTATTATTCGCTTACCAACGGTGCGGTTGTCGGCGAGGTGCCGGAGAGGACGGCCCTGCAGAAGAGAATGCATGCCGCATGCGACCGGTACAAAAAGCTTCCGTCCGATTCCTCCCGCAAGATAATCGCCGATGATTTCAGTTTCGGTCCTTTCGGCGAATACATTAAGGGTACCATCCCGAGCGAAAAGGAGACGGCGGTACTTGCGCGCCGCTGGAGCGATGTGAGCGAAATGACCGATATGCTCGTCCAGGTCCGCGCCACGCAGCTTTTAGACGTGAAGGTCCTCACCAAAAAGGCCGATGAATCCGCCGCCGATGCGCGTCAGAACCGCAACAGATACGCCCGCGGGAGAAACAGCGCCAAGGAGCCGGTCTCGAAGTACGCCTGCTCCGAGGAGACGTATGAACTGACGTTCCTCGCGCGCCCCGCGGCTCTTGTCGGCTTTATGAACGCCGTAGCGGACAGCAGGAGGTTCATCGTCGTCGATTCCGTCAGGTTTTTCCAGGACGGCGATCCTCTGCTTAAAATGATAGGAGCGGACGCCAAGGAGGATGCCCGCAAGAAGAAGGAGAATCTTGAAGTCCAGCAGGACGATTCGTTGAATAAAGTCTGCGTGACGGATCCCGCGACCACCGAGCCGTTCACCGTGACGGTAAAGGTTACGACCATGATTTTTGCAGAAAACAAGGAGGCGAAATGAGTATTCGCAAATCCGACGGCAGTTTTTTAGAGACCAACTGGGACAAGCTTGCGGCGTTCGGCGGCATAGCGGTTCTCGCGCTCGTGGCGGTTTTTAATTTTACAGGATCCGAGGACGAGTCGTATGACGCGGTTTCCTCCTATGCGCCCAAGGCAAAAGCGGGCGGCGCCGAGGCCGGCGGGAAGATTCTCGAAGATATTTTCGCGCGGGTTTCCACCCCCGCAAAACACGAATCGGTATCGGATACCAAAAAGAGTTTTCTCGCTTCCGAACTTCGCGTCTCCTGCTCGTCGCCTGACGGGAAGGGGTGCGGGCTTCCGATTCCGTACTCCGACGACAAGTGCCGTTTCTGCAAGGTGAATCAGACCAAGGAGATCGTCGCGGTCACGGACACCGACGAGGACGGGCTTACGGACGAATACGAGAAGGCCCACGGGCTTGATCCGCTCACGGCGGACTGTGATGCCGACAAGGACGGTGACGGGTTTTCAAACAAAGAGGAGTTTGTCGCAAAGACAAATCCTGCAGACGCCCAGTCTCACCCCGACTATATAGATTGCATCGAACTTCGCCAGCCTCTCAAGCAGGAGTTTTCCGTACTTCAGTTTGACCGTGTCGCGGAGCTTCCCGGCAAGAGATACAGGTACTACTTTAAGATGCCCGGTCGTCAGAACGAGGTCGACAGAGGTAATTTTTCCGCACTCAAAGACGAGCTTGTCGGCACGACGGGATTCAAGGTCGTCGCCTACGAGGCGAAGTCCTATATGAAGCCGGTCGTGGGCGGCATGCCTCTTAAGGTCGACATTTCCGAGATTTCCCTCAAGCGCGTAAAAGACGGCAAGGTGATCAAGTTCGTGATCGGAGCGAAGAAGACCCCGACCGATGTGCAGGCGACACTTTCGTTCACGCGTGGGGGTGTGCCTGACGCTTCTGTCGTGGAGGGCCAGAAATTTAAAGTCAAGGATACGGAATTCGCCGTGTTGAAAATACTCGGCAAGGAGGGAGGACGCGTACGTGAGGGTGTTATGGTCAGGAATCTGAAAACCGGCAAGGAGCGGCTGATTGAAGGCTCTTGAATAATTAAAGAAAAAAGTCTATAATATACACGATAATCTCAAGGAGTATTATGTTTAAAATGATGACTTTCAGGAATTTAACAGTTCTCGCAGCGACAGCGGCTTTGGTTGCCGTTGGTTATAACGCGTCCGCGCAGGATGATCTTGACGATTTGTTGAGCAGCCTTGCCGATGAGACTCCAGCGAAAAAAGAGGAAGCCAAGCCTGCGGTAGAACCTCCTGCGGCGCAGAGCGCCCCTGCCGCCAAGGTTGAGGCTGAAGATATTCTAAGCGAAGAGCCCGCGCCGGCGGTTGCGGCGGAGCCGAAGGCCGCAGAGCCTGCAGCGGCGACGCCTGTCGAAGAACCGAAGGCCGAAGCTGTCGTAACGGTCGCCGAGCCTTCCGCGGAGCCGAAGAGCGAGACTGCTGTAGCTGAGGCTCCTGCCGAGACCAAGGCTGAAGCTCTCGGAACTCCGGTCAAGCTCTACGAAGAAGGGGCTAAACAGGCCAATGATGCGGAACTTCTCGATGCGTTGCGCAAAACCCAGGAACTTCGCTTCAAGGCGTTTAAGCTTCAGGCCGAGCGCGAGATTCAGGATGCCGACAGATGCATGGTCAATGAAGAGTATCAGGATGCAGCCAGACATTATGCTCTTGCGATGAAACTTCTCAACTCCTCACCGGCCTTGGCCAATTTGAGGAAGAAGTGTCAGGACGGCGTTGCCGAGGGTCTTTATCGCGCTGCGCTCCAGGAATATGCCACGGGTCGCCGTGAGCGCGCCATCAAGTTGATTCAGCGTGCCATTGACAGCCGTCATCCCAAGGCCCGCCGCCAGCATGAGGCTTGGATTGCCGAGGGCGATCCCGACGCCAACAAGACCGATGTCTCAGAGATTTCCCATCGCCGTAATGAGGAGGATTACAAGGCGAAGCGAGCCGTCAACAATAAGCACCTTAAGCGTTCGCAGCAATTTCTTGCCGTGCGCGATCTCGATAGTGCTCTCGACGAGGTGGAACTCGTTCTTGACTCCGATCCTTACAACAGCGAGGCTCTCCGTCTTCTTGAGAAGATTCATCAGAAGCGCAGAACCATTATGGCCAAGGAGCGCTCCGTTACGCGCGAGGGTATGATGGCTGATGTCGATGAGGCCTGGAGGCCCAATTATGCTGTCGATGTACGCGATGTCGAGGTTATTGCCGATACGACGAAGACGCCCAAGCCGGAGGATGACGCAACGGCTTCTCTTGAGCAGAGCATTATTAAGCGTATGAAGGAAATGCGCCTTCCCGCGATTTCGTTCAAGCCTCCGGCCACGCTTACCGACGCTATCGAGTTCTTCCGTCAGGCTTCGAAGGATTATGACCGTCCCGAAATTCCGCTTGAACAGCGTGGTTTTAACTTCTACTTCAAGCCGTTGGAGCCTGCACAGACCGCTAACAATGTCGAAGAAGCTCCTGCCGATACCGGTTTCGGAGTTCAGGCGGACTCTTCTAATAACGCTGCCGCCGCGACCGGCGGCGGGCCTGTCGTTCCGATTATAACGGCGAGCGACATTTCCTTCTACGATGCGCTTAAGCTTGTCTGCGAGGCTGTGAATTACAAGTTCACCGTTAAGGGGCCGATGGTAACGATTATGCACAAGGATGTTTCCATAGCTGAAATGCATACGCGCAGTTTCCCCGTGCTCTCCTCCTTCATGGAACGTATGGACACGGCTCAGACCGATGTCGCGGATCTCCGTGCCAGCGGCAACACCGGATTTACGCTTTCTTCGAGACCAAAGTCTGGAAATGCTGAGGGTGGAGAGAATAAGGAACAGGATTGGAAGGAGTTCTTCCGTCTTATGGGCGTTGAGTGGCCTGAAGGTTCTTCGATCATGTATATCAGAACGCTCGGCAAGCTCCGCGTCAAGAATACCCTCGAGAATCTCGCTGAGCTTGAGAACGCTCTTAACGAGATGAACATGAATCCGACCCTTATAGAGATCGAGACGCGTTTTGTTGAAGTCTGTCAGGACGACCTCAATTCTCTCGGTTTTGAGTGGATCCTTAACAGCGACTATACGCTCGGACTTGGTAGACGCGCCTCCAGAATTCTTGGTCTCAAGCAGGGTGGATTCCAGGTTGGCAATGCCGATCAGTCTGTCGCGAACACTAATCCATCCACTTCTCCGTCTAATCCGGATTCCTCAACCAGCAGTGGTGTAATCGGTGGTAATTCCGGAAATCAGGCACCGGTAATCAACAACACGCAGAATACGACAATCGGCGGTAATAATCTTGCGTCGTATGTGGCGACACAGGGTGCGCCTTGGGTAAAGAACGGCAACTCTGGAAAGATGGGACACGTCGGATTTAACGCTACAGGTGGAGAAACCGGTTATGGTATGAACAATCGGTATCTCTCTACGCTTGGCAATCATATTTCCGGCGAAGGTTATTCGACGAACGATCAGTTTATGCGCGTCAACGCGTTCCTGGGTTCAGCCGATCTTTCGATGATTCTTCACATGCTTTCGCAGCGTAGCGACACTGACCTTCTCTCCGCTCCGAAGGTCCTAACACGTTCCGCTGAGCAGGCGGTTATCAAGGTTGTTACGCTTTATCGTTATCCTCGTGATTACGATGTTCAGCTTCAGAGTTCCTCATCCTCTTCTTCGGGTTACGGCGGTGGTAGTCAGAGCGCGATTCTCGCCATCGTTGAACCTGGCGAATTCGAGACTCAGGAAGTCGGTGTTATTCTTGATGTTACTCCGACGCTCACCGATAACGGTAACTTGATTGATCTTCAGCTCAACACTCAGGTTATTGATGAACCTACCTGGAAGAACTACGGTATGCGCATTCCTTTTACCGGCAATTCGAGTTCCCTTGAGAGCTTCCAGGGTGTTGGAGAAATCTTCACTGGTGTCATTAATATCTTCCAACAGCTTGGAACCGACTTAGGCAAGGAAGTTAAGGATGCATTTGCTCTTAAAGCGCTTGACTCTGCCTCTGCCGCTCTTGACTCGCTCGGAAATCAAAATGCGGGTAATATGACTTACTATGATGCCCCGATGGAGCAGCCCTTCTTCCATATCCGCTCGATTGACTCGAAGGTTTCTGTCTATCCTGGTGCTACGATTGTTATGGGCGGTCTCATAACCGAACAGCGCAAGGCGATGGACGATAAGGTTCCCTTCCTCGGCGATATTCCTTTCATCGGACGTCTCTTCCGTAGCCACTCCGAGTACTCCTCCAAGCGCAATCTTCTTATCTTTGTGACAACGCGTCTTGTTGATGCACATGGCCGTGAGGTTAAAATCTCCACCAACAAGGTTGAGTCGTCGGGTGATGTTAAGCCTGCACCCGAGAAATAAAAGATAATACAATGAAAGTATGTATTACGGGAGGGATTGCCTCGGGCAAATCCCTCCTTTCGCATTATCTGAATGAGTTTGGCGTCGTAACTGTCGACGCTGACGATATCGTTCATGAACTTATTCCTAAAGAGGAACGCGAGAAGCTGAGGAAGGTCGTTTTTAAAAACCCTGAAGCGCGCAAGGCTCTTGAGGCGCGGATACACCCGCTTGTCCGCCAGAAAATTCTCTCCGCGATAGAAGGAGTCAGGAGTCAGGAGTCAGGATTTAGGTGTCAGGAGTCGGGGGTTAAAGGGGACTGTCCCCCTAACCTCTCCCTTCCCCCCATAGCAGTCATCCCGCTATTATTCGAGGTGCAATGGGAGAAAGATTATGATATAATAATCTGCATCCTCTCCTCGCGCGAGAAGCAGATTGAGAGGATGATGTCTTTGCGCGGCTATACGCGCGAAGAAGCAGAAGCCCGACTCGCCGCCCAGATGGATCCGGCGATAAAGGCGGCGAAATCAGATTATGTGATTTTGAACGATTCCACCGATGAAGACTTAAAGGCTGAAGCCCGCAAGTTGGTCGATTATCTCGTTTCAAGGTCTCAAGCCTAAAATAAAGGTAAAATTATGTCCGAAGAATTAGACGTTTTCGCGATGAGCGCGAAACCGGCGAAGCAGCCTCAGCTTTCAAAGCCTGTTCCCGTTCCCCAGGCCAATCAAGGAGTTAAAAAGCAATTTCATAAAAATCACCACCAGCAATTTCAGCGCAGAGAGAAGCAGAATAATTCACCCATCCGCGGCGCGAACGGATCCGAGTCGGTGAATCCTCTTCTCAATGCACCCCTCCCGCAAGAGCAGCGCGTCCAAGCCCAGGAGACGGCTTCCAATCCCAATCGTAATCCTGATCTCCCTGAATACCGCCTTGCGGACATTCAGATCTGGCCCGCTCAGCAGATCGTCGACTGCATGATGCCCGGCGCGGATCCCGAGGAATTGGGTACGTATAGAAAGCATGAACTTATTTTTGCCGCCATCCGTTCATATCTCGCGAAGGGCGGGGCGGTTCTTGCAAGCGGGTGCTTAGAGATTATGCGCGAGGGCCATGGTTTTCTGCGCTCCGCAAAGAACAACTTTCTCGCCTGTCCCGAGGATGTTTTCGTCACTCAGCAGCAGATTCGTCGTCATGCTTTGAGAACGGGCGATATTATCGAGGGACCGATCCGCGATCCGCGCGACCGCGACAGGTTTTTCTGTCTCGGCAACGTGAACACGGTAAACGGCAAGGAGCCTTCGGTAGCCGCCCGCGTGGTTCATTTCGAAAACCTGACGGCTACCTTCCCCACGAGACGAATTATTCTCGAGACCGATCCTAAGGAATATTCGACGCGTGTCATCGATCTTTTCACCCCGATAGGGTTCGGTCAGCGCGGTCTTATAATTGCGCCTCCTCGAGTGGGCAAGACGGTTCTCCTTCAAAAGATGGCGAACGCCATTTCGGCCAACCACCCCGATGCGATGCTGATTATTCTTCTTATCGACGAGCGTCCCGAAGAAGTGACCGATATGCAGCGCAACACGAAGGCGATGGTTCTTTCGTCGACGTTTGATGAAGAGCCGCAGCATCACGTGAATGTGACCGAGATGGTCCTTGAGATGTCGAAGCGCCAGGTTGAAAACGGGCGCGACGTGATTATCCTTATGGACTCGATTACACGAATGGCCCGTGCATACAATACGGTTCAGCCTCATTCCGGAAAGATCCTGACCGGCGGTGTCGACGCTCTTGCGATGCATCGTCCGAAGCGCTTCTTCGGCGCGGCGCGAAACATCGAAGGCGCAGGATCGCTTACGATCATCGCGACAGGTCTCGTTGATACTGGTTCTCGTATGGACGAGGTAATCTTCGAAGAGTTTAAGGGTACGGGCAATATGGAAATCGTGCTCGACCGTTCTCTCGCCGACAAGCGAATCTTCCCCGCGATCGACATTGAGAAGTCGGGAACCCGGAAGGAAGACCTCCTCTTGGATCCCGTCGAGCTCGAGAAGACCTGGGGCATGCGCCGCATACTTTCGCCCGCCGGCTCCGAGTCCGCGATGAAGAGCGTACTCAATTCGCTGAAGAAGACTCAGTCCAATCCCGAGTTCCTGCTCGCGCTTGATCTAAAAAATCTCGGTTAAGTTATGGATAAGAAGAAGGCGCTTCTCTTTAGAATTTTAGCGGGGTTTCTTGGCGGATCCCTTCTTGGCTTAGGGCTCTCAAAATGGTGTTCTGCGGGAACAATCTCCCGCATAATGCCTTTTGTCGAACCCTTCGGAGATATTCTTGTTTCGATGCTGAAGATGGTCGTCTATCCGATCATTCTTTTTTCGCTTGTTTACGGCGCAGCGTCCATACCTTTGAAGAAGTCCGGACGAGTCGGCGGATTTGTAATGTTGTGGTACTTCGCCACATCGCTTTTCGCGACCGTCTTCGGCGTTGCCCTTGCTTGGATTATGAATCCAAAGGTGGGCGGAGCTGAAAAACTCGCCTCTGATTATATGGCGGGCGCGAAAGAAATAACCTCTTCGGGGGCTGCGAATTCATTTGGCGATTTTATCGTCGGGATTTTTCAAAATCCCTTCGCCGCTCTCGCAGACGGGCAGTTTCTGCCGATCATCGTATTCGCGATCGCCTTCGGTCTTGCCGCCCGCTCTATTATTGATGCCGCAGGGGAGCGTGCCGCACCCGTACGCGCCATGATAACGGTGGTGGACGGCGCTCAGCATGCGATGTTCAAGCTGATAGACTGGGTGATGCTCTATTTTCCGATCGGCGTCTTTGCGCTTACCTTCGCCAACTTCGCGCAGAACGGGACGCTGCTTTTCGGTCCGTATCTTCGCATTGCACTGTGTGTTATCGTCGGCGTGGCGGCGATGATGTTTATAATCTATCCTCTTGCGATTCTGCTTTTCTGTCGTGAGAACCCTCTTACGGCATTTCGCAAAATCAGACCCGCTATGCTGACGGCGTTTGTAACCCGATCGTCCGCAGCGACGCTGCCCGTTTCGTTCAAGTCGATGGACGATCTTGGAGTATCGCGTTCTCTGTCCAGTTTCTCGCTCCCGATGGGTGCGACCGTGAATATGGATGGCGTCTGCGTTCATCTTCCGGTGTTTGTGATTCTCGCCGCGAATATCTTTGGATACAATCTCTCGTTCGCTCAGATTTCGATGCTGTGCCTTTCGATCATGTTCGCCTCGGTCGGCGCTGGCGGTATCCCCGGAGGTTCGGTTTTTCTCCTTTTCATGGTTCTTGAAGGCATGGGTCTTCAACCGGATCAGGTTTCACTTATAGTTGCGCTCGCGCTCGGGATCAATCCGATTCTCGACATGTTTGAAACGAGCTGCAACGTTACGGGCGACAACGTCTGCACTTACATCGTCGCGAAGAAAAACGGCATGGTTGACGAGAAAGGCGCGGCAGAGTGAAAATCTTGATTACCGGAGGGAAGGGGATGCTCGGGCGGACGCTTTGCGAGGCGTTTAAAAGCGATGAGGTTGTCGTTGCCGATCTTCCTGAATGCGATATCACCGATCGATCCAGCATAGCGGCGTTTTTCGCCGAGGCAGATCCCGATGTCGTGATTCACGCCGCCGCGATGACGAATGTCGACGGATGTGAAACCGACAGCGCTCTTGCTTACAGGATTAACGAGGAGGGGACGCGCAACGTCGCGATAGTTTCCGCCGCGATGAATGCGCGTCTTATCGCGATTTCTACCGACTATGTTTTTTCAGGCGAACTTGAAGAGGGGCGGGATGCATGGAACGAGGAGGATACACCGCGTCCGCGCACGGTATACGGCGCGTCTAAATTTGCCAGCGAGGAGATGATCCGCTCGCTTTATCCCGAGGCGGTCGTATTAAGAATCGCGTGGCTCTATGGATCTGGCGGGCCGAGTTTCGTTCATACGATGGTAAAGCTTCTTTCCGCCGCCGGCGAACCCGTCAAGGTCGTGAACGACCAGTTCGGCAACCCTACGAGCGCCGAGGCCGTCGCCGAAGCGATCAGGTTTATTCTTTCGAAATCTTCTCTCGAAGGGACAGTCCACGCGACGTGCGAGGGTACGGCGAGTTGGTACGATCTCGCGGCGGAACTCAAGAAACTTATGCCATCCTTAAAGCGCGATCTGATTCCGTGCACCACCGCCGAGTTTCCGCGCCCGGCTCCGCGCCCTAAGAATTCCGCGCTTGAGAAACGAGTTCTTGCGCTTCTAGGTTATACGATGCCTGACTGGCGTTCGGCGCTCGCCGACTTTGTCGCATCCGAATTTCCAACCGTTTAAAAGGAATTATCGAAGTGAGAGTCTGGGGCATTACAGGAACGAACGGTAAAACCACGACGACGTGGATTCTTTCCGAGTTTTTGAAATCGGCGTACGTTACGACCGTCGAGGTCGATACGCTTAAAAGAAAATTCTCCACCGGTTACACGACTCCGCCTCTGCCGGTGCTGAAATCGATCTTCGCGGAAATGGAAGAGGCGGGCGCGAAGGATTGCGTGATGGAGGTTTCTTCCCACGCGATTCATCAGAACCGTACCGGCGACACCGTTTTTGCTGGCGGCGCGTTCACGAATCTTTCGCAGGATCATCTTGATTACCATAAGACGATGGACGAGTATTTCCGTGTAAAACTTTCATTCGCCGAGAAGATTGCCGCGACATATTCGCCGAAGCCTACCGACGGACGGCGAGATATGCCGCCTTTTGTCGTCTGCCTCGACGGTGAGAACGGCGAGCGGATGCTCGAAGCAGTCGGGAAATTGCCGCTAAACGTGATTCCCGTTACGATTAAAAGGCCGCGCTACGTTCTTTCGGATCTTCAGCTTGTAGGCGACTACAATAAGTCGAATGTTCTTGTTGCCGCGGCACTCGCAGAGGCGGCCGGCGTCGATCGCGAAGAAATCCAGAAGACGATTCCGCTTCTGACGCCGCGCTGGGGGCGACTGGAGTACGTTAAGTCTTCTTCGGCCGCGAAAGTTTATGTCGATTTTGCCCATACGCCCGATGGTCTTGCGAAAGTTCTCGAGGCGGCGAGGGGATTCACCGAGGGGCGGCTTTGGGTCGTTTTCGGCGCGGGCGGCGACAGAGATCCGATGAAGCGTCCGCTGATGGGTGAAGTTACAGGCCGTCTTGCTGATGTCGTTGTCGTAACGAGCGACAATCCGAGAAGCGAAGAACCCATGGCGATTATTGACGATATAAAGAAAGGCATCGCGCCTGGAGGTGAGGTTCATATTGAAGCCGATCGGGCCAAGGCGATAGAATTCGCGCTTAAAGAAGCCCGCGAGGGCGATGTTGTTCTCATCTGCGGTAAAGGCCATGAAACAACCCAAGAGATAAAAGGTGTAAAGTATCCCTTCGATGACCGTGAAGTTGTTAAAAGTTACTGAAATATGATAAAATATGCGTTCACAATTTTAAAACAAGGAGAAAACGGATAATGAAAACCGAAGTAAAAAAACTCGAAAAGTGCCAGGTTCAGCTTAATGTTACGCTCGATGCCGACGAGATGAAGGCAATTGTCAAGGATGTCGAAAAGGCTTTCGTCCGCGAGGCGAAGCTCCCCGGTTTCCGTCCCGGTAAGATTCCCGTAGAGCTTATCCGCAAGGAGTTTGCAAACGGTCTTAAGCAGGAGACCGAGCGCATGATGTATCAGCGCAATATCGCCGAAGCCATCAAGGCTGAGAAGCTCGACGATGTCGCCGTAGCCGACGTTAAGGATATGACGTTCAACGCCGAGGGCGGTTCTTTCGCGGCTATCGTTGAAGTGAAGCCCGTTTTTAAGCTTCCCACCTATAAGGGTCTTAAACTTACGAGTAACGACGTTACCGTCAAGGATGCGGACGTCGATGACCAGATCGCCCGTCTCCGTGCCGCTTACGCGACGTACGAGGACGCCAAGGAAGGCGACGTAGTAGCCGAGGGCGATTTCGTCCAGATCGACTACTCCGGCACGGTCGGCGGCAAGTCGATTCTCGAGCTCAATCCCGAGGCCAAGGTCGTCGCTTCCGGCGAGGGCTTCTGGACCCAGGTTGAGGAGGGTCGCTTCCTTCCCGAGATTCTCGACGCGCTCAAGGGTATGAAGGCCGGCGAGACGAAGGAGGGTGTCAAGGCTAAGTTCGACAAGGAGTCTGCTCCCGAGGGTCTCAAGGGCGAGAAGGCCGTCTATACGGTTACGCTCAAGAGCTTCCGCCGCCGCATTCTCCCCGATGACGCCCAGTTCGCCGAGAAGGCGAAGGCCGAGTCGTTCGACGCTCTTAAGAACACGATCCGCGAGCAGATGCAGAAGCACGCGACCGAGTCCGAGGCCATGCGCCGCGAGAACGAGGCCGTCGACCTTCTCCTCAAGAAGAGCGACTTCGACGTTCCCGGCAGCCAGGTCCGCCGCGCTATGGACGGCTACCTCAACCAGCTCGCCGAGCGTGCGCAGCGTTCCGGTCTCGATGCCAGCTACTTCGAGCAGAACCGCGACAAGATTCTGAAGGACGCCGAGGAGACCGCCACGAATCAGGTTCGTCTCTGGTATATCATCGACGAGATCGCCAAGGCCGAGAACATCGAGGCGAAGGACGAGGAGCGCGGCAAGAAGGTTGTCGAGTTCATCATCGCCAACGCGAAGAACTAAGTCCGAAGATCTGGAGGAAAAGGTAAAATGAATTCCTATATGATTCCCTACGTCGTTGAGCAGACGGGTAAAGGCGAGCGTAGTTACGATATCTACTCGCGCCTTTTGCTCGATCGGATCGTGTTCATTTCGGGAGAAGTGAACGACGATATGGCCAACGCCGTCGTCGCCCAGCTCCTTTTCCTCCAGTCCCAGGATCCCAAGAAGCAGATCAACGTCTACATCAACTCGCCGGGCGGCAGCGTCACGGCGGGTCTTGCGATCTACGATACGATGCAGTTCGTTTCGTGCCCTATCGCGACGTACTGCATCGGTCAGGCCGCTTCGATGGGAGCCGTGCTTTTGACCGCCGGCGCGAAGGGTATGCGTTATGCGCTCCCTAATTCGCGCATTATGATCCATCAGCCCTGGGGCGGCGCCGAGGGCAAGGCGAGCGATATCGAAATCACCGCCAAGGAAATTTTAAGATTGAAAGACATCCTCAACGGAATTCTCGCATCCCATTCCGGCAAGAAGTTCGAGGATGTAGTTAAAGATACCGACCGCGATTTCTTCATGTCCGCTGAAGAGGCGAAGAAGTGGGGCCTTATCGACAACGTCGTGGAGTTTAAATGAAGGGTTTGACTTGTTCGTTCTGCGGGCGCAAGGAGGATGAGGTTCCGATCATTCCCGGCGCAAAGGGCAATATCTGTTTCGATTGCGTCAAGCGCGCGAACGATATCGTCGCTGAATTCGATAAGTCTCCGAAGAAGGCTTCGGCGCCCTTGCCGCCCACGCCGTCCGCGAAAGAGATCAAGGCTTTTCTCGACGAGCACGTGATCGGTCACGACGAAACCAAGAAGGTCCTTTCGGTCGCGGTTCATAACCATTACCGCCGACTTGAGGCCGCCCAAGCGAAGAGCGCCAAGGGGAAGGGAAAGAAGGCCGCCGCAGCCGACGACGTCGAGATCGAGAAGTCCAACATTCTTCTTCTCGGACCGACCGGCACGGGCAAGACGCTGATGGCGAAAACTCTCGCCAAGATTCTCGGCGTTCCGTTCGCCATCGGCGACGCGACCGTTCTCACTCAGGCCGGTTACGTCGGTGAAGACGTTGAGAATCTCGTTCGTTATCTGCTCCAGAACGCCAACGGCGACGTCGAGCTCGCCAAGCGCGGCATCATCTACGTCGACGAGATAGATAAGATCGCCTCGAAGACCGACAACGTTTCGATTACGCGCGACGTTTCGGGCGAGGGCGTTCAGCAGGCGCTTTTGAAGATTGTCGAGGGAACAATCTGCCGCATTCCCCCGAAGGGCGGGCGCAAGCATCCCGATCAGGAATATATCGAGGTTGACACGACCAACATCCTTTTCATCTGCGGCGGCGCGTTCGTCGGTCTCGATAAGATCATCGGGGAGCGAACCGGCAAGCGCGCGATCGGTTTTGCGAACGACGAGGTCGAGGGCGATAAATCCGAAGAGACGTTTTCGCCGACCGATGTGCGTCCCGAAGACCTCGTCAAGTTCGGTCTCATTCCCGAGTTTACGGGCCGCCTTCCGATCATCACCGCGATGAAGGAGTTGACCGAAGACGATCTCGTGCGCGTCATGACCGAGCCTAAGAACGCGCTCATCCGCCAGTATAAGAAGCTTTTAGCTATGGACGGCGTCGATCTCGAGTTCGAGCCGGGCGCTCTTCGCGCTCTCGCCAAGGCCGCCATCGCGCGCAAGACGGGCGCCCGCGGCTTGAGAGCCGAGATGGAGCGTCTTATGACCGACGTGATGTACGAGGCTCCCGGTAACGACAAGATGCAGAAGGTTGTCGTCACCGAGAAGATGATTTCCGAAAGATTGGGGTGATAAGATGATTCTTACGCTTCTTAAATCAAAACTGCACCGCATAAAGATCACCGAGGCGTGTCTTGATTACGAGGGCTCGCTCTCGCTCGATCCCGACGACATGGAGGCGGTAGGTATTCTTCCCTACGAGAAGATTCTGTGCGCCGACGTCGAGAACGGCAACCGCTTTGAAACCTACGCCATCCCCGGTAAGCGCGGCAGCCATGTCTGCTGTCTTAACGGAGCTGCGGCCCATAAGGGCAAGGTCGGCGACAGGCTCATCGTGATGGCATTTGCGCAGATGACGTGCGAAGAGGCCGAAGGCTTCAGTCCGCTCGTTAAGCATTTCTGATGAGTGACTTTCTGATGTCGATGAAGAACGTCTCGCTCGCCTTCGGCGGGCCGAGCGTTCTGGAGAACGTAACCCTTTCGGTCGACCGCGGCTTGAGAGCCGCGCTCACGGGCCGCAACGGCGAAGGCAAATCGACATTGATGAAAGTGATGGCGGGCGAGCTCGAGCCTGACACTGGCGAGATCGTCAGAGCGAACAATCTTAAAACCGTTTACGTCTCCCAGGCTGTTCCTGCCGACATTCCCGGGGACGATGAATTTAATTCTCTCTCTGGCGGCAAACGCAGGCGCAGGATTCTTGAAGAGGCGTTTCTTGCGAAGCCGGATCTTCTTCTTTTGGATGAGCCTACGAACCATCTCGATTTCGATGCGATCGACTGGCTTGAGGGGATGATCCGCCGTCTGCGCGATTCTGCCGTCATTATCGTTACCCACGACCGCAGATTCTTAAAGCGCGTAGCCGATAAGATTTTCGATCTTGACCGAGGCGAGCTTGCGGGCTGGGAATGCGATTATCAGACGTTTTTAAAACGGAAGGCCGAGCTTCTTGCGGATGAGGCCGTATATTGGGAGCGAAAGTCTAAAAAGCTTGCTGAAGAAGAGGCGTGGATCCGGCGCGGCGTCAAGGCGCGTACGACCCGCAACGAGGGACGCGTCGCGGCTCTCATGAAACTGCGCGCCGAATTCGCCGCGCGCCGGGGCAACACAGGCAGCGTTTCGATGAGGCTCGATACGGCGGCGCCCGGCGGCGAGAGCGTCCTTAAGATTAAGGATGTATCGTTTTCGTATCCTAATTCTGATAAAGAGATTATTAAAGATTTTACGACGACGATTCTGCGCGGCGAGCGCATCGGAGTATTGGGCCTTAACGGTGCGGGCAAAACGACGCTGCTTAATCTCTTAACCGGCAAATTGAAACCTTCATCCGGAACGATAACGGAAGGAACGAATATTAAGCTTGCGTTCTTCGATCAGTTGAGATCCGAGATGAAAAGCGAGCTTACCGTCGCCGAGAATCTGGCTGGCGACCGCGACGAGGTCGTCGTGGGCGGCGTAAGAAAGCACGTCTATTCATATCTCGCAGATTTTCTCTTTTCTTCCGAACGCTCTCGCACGCCGGTAAAGGCGCTTTCCGGCGGCGAGAGAGCGCGGCTCATGCTGGCGAAGCTTTTTCTCGAACCCGCCAATCTTCTTGTGATGGACGAGCCGACCAACGATCTCGACGTCGAGACGTTGGAACTTTTAGAGGAGCAGCTCCTCGCGTACAAGGGGACGCTCCTTTTAGTAAGTCACGACCGCGAGTTTTTAGATAATGTCGTGACGTCAACCTTCGTTCTCGGAGGCGACGGCGAGGTTAGACAGTTTCCCGGCGGTTACGAGGATTATATCAAGCAGTCGGGTGGCGGTTTCGCCGCGAAGAAAAAGCCCGCGAAGGCCCCGGCAGATGAACCGAAGGTTGAACCTACGGCGGTAAAGAAGAAACTCAGCTACAACGAGAAGCGCGAGCTCGAATCGCTGCCCGAAAAAATCGACGCCCTCGAAAAACGCATCGCCGACATTCTCGCTTCCGATCCTCTCTCATGCCGCGACGATTACGCTAAAATCCCTGAACTGCAAAACGAGCTCGACGCCGCCGTCGAACGTTGGGCCGAGCTCGAGAGCATTGGTTAGATATGGCTGAAGTGCCGAAAACTTCAACGACGCTTTTAAAAGCGCTCGCAGTAGATGCCCAGCATGCGCGATGGGGGGAGTTCGTCGCGCGATACCGCCCGCTTATGGAATCGTACATGCGTGAGCATTTCCCGACTGTTGATGCGGAGGACGCGATTCAGGAGACACTCATTGCGCTTATAAAAATATTTCCTATGTATCGATATGCGCCAGAAGAAAAAGGAGCGTTTCATAATTATCTGACTGGAGTTTTGCGGCATAAATCCCTTAAGATGATTCATGCTGAACATCGGCGCAATGAGGTTTATGCCGGTTACGGCGAGCATATATGCGCGAATGCCATGACACAATCTGATTATGAAGAAGATGCGTGGCGAAAATCCCTTTTTGAAATCGCGCTTCAACAGTTTATGGTGGATGAATCGGTCAGCGAGAGAACCAAGCAGGTGTTTTTGCGCGTAGCCGTGAACGGCGAAAAGCCCGAGGTGGCAGCGGAAGCATTCGGAATCTCGCGCAATACCGTTGATCAGATCAAGTCGCGCACTCTCGTTCGTCTGCGTGAATTGGTCAACGCATTGGAGGCGGCCGATGAAGCGGCGCTCGGACGTATCTGACGTTGAACGTTTTCTCTCTCGGCATGAGCGGGTTAAGACGGATGGGATGTATACGTCCGGCGAGCTTTTCGATTGTTGGCGCATAACCGCGTTTTTGGGCAGAGGCGGAAGCGGAGAAGTTTATCGCGTCGTGAATGTCGTAACGGGCGAGGCGGCCGCTTTGAAAACGGCGCTTACGCCTGAGGCGCGTTACGCGGAGAGAATCGCGCGGGAGGCTAACTTTCTTTCTGAGAACCATTGCGTTTTCTTTCCGCAATTTTTCTGTAAAGGAATTAGAGACGGAGTTCCGTATTTCGTGATGGAACTTCTGGAGGAAGGCGAAATTCCGCATAAGGACAAGGAAGTCGCGCAGTTTTTATTTGCGATCGGCGAAGCGGTCTCCGCATTGCACAGGCGAGGATTTGTCCATCGCGATATAAAGCCTTCGAATATCATGTATCGTGTTTCGCGGGAAGCGTCGAGAGGCGTCGAGCCCGTGTTGATTGATTTAGGTCTTCTTAAAAAATGCGACGTTGAAGAATCCCGCATTGAAGAAATACCGTCGGTTACGCTCGTAGATGGACATGCCGCCGGTGCGGGAACGCCGCGCTATTGCGCGCCTGAACAATTCAGCGGCGGCTCTCTCTCTCCTGCGTCTGATGTTCATGCGATGGGAGTGTTGGCCGATGAATGCTTTGGAGGACGCGCGCCGCGGGCGTGGGCGAGAATAATATCGCGGGCTACAAGTTCGCTTCCTGGTCATCGTTATCGCGACGTCGATTCGTTCGTTCGGGCGATACGCCGTCGCTATAGAATGCGGCGGTTTTTGGTCTGCGGTTTTGCGGCGCTTGCCGTCGGCATAATCTGTACGGCCAAGTTTGTCGGTGGTTCATTTTCCAAAATGTCTGCAGTACAGGATATGCGGCGGGATGGTGCAGGGGCGGTGCCGCAATCAAAGATTGAAGGCGGTGCGGTTTTCGCCGACGAGGTTCATTTCGGCGAGAATATGATGACCAATGTCGTGTCGGAGGAATTGCTTTCTGTGACATATACAACGAACAGGTTTGGAGATAAGACTCCTTCCAGTTGGAGTTATCGCGTCACGACGAATACGATGCCGGTTACGTTGGTAAGACTTGACCATCAGGAAAAAACGTTTAGAAAACCGATACGTTTAGAGGTTGGTCGAGAATATCGCATCGTCGGTCCGGGTATTTTAGACGCGGCTTTTGAAAAGCCCGATGACACGGTTAGGGTTGTGCTTGAGAACTGTTTTTTTAACAATCGTTCGACAGACCATCCAGAGACTGCAAAGATAAGGTATGCGCTTACTGAAAAAGCAGAAATGAATTTTACAGAATTTGAAAATATAATTCAGGGTGATAAGTTTTATGAGCCGTATGATTATTGGACAAGTAAAATATCTTTCGGTAAGAAGGACGCGATGGAATATTTTAGGAGAAAGTTGAAGAATCCGGCGAAGGTAGTAATTAAGCATAGTGAGGATGAATGATTTTTTTTATCCGTCCGCGTAAGATTTGGAAATTTCAGGGCAGTATACATTGAGGCTGAGAAAGCTCATCTGTCCGCAGACTGAAAGGTGTCGATTCTCCTGATATTATTATTTTGCCCGTGAAAAAGGAAAAATGATATAATACAGATGAATTTAAGCATTACTCGCTTAGTTGGCTTTGTTGAAACCTGAGAAACTTCAATAGTCTGAGCCAAATAGGACGAGAGTGCGCTCGTTTGGGCGCATTTTCTTCTGTGGTCAGATTAGGGCTTTCTCAGGGCCTCAACAAACTTCAGGAGAAGATTGCGCCCTCTTTCTTTTTCTGATCCTCTAACAAGGGCAATAACGGAGAAAAACAAGATGAGGTTACAGGTTGTGTTTAATCTTGTGGCGGCAATGACAGCCGGCGCAAGTTTGGTGGGGTGTCAATCCATGTCGCTTAAATCAGACGATCCGCAAAAAAGGATGGATGCTGTTAAGTCGATAACGGAGCAGCCTGAATTGCTGGAAGTGGCCTTGGAAAAATCCTACAAGAACGATATTCGCCTTTATGCCCTGGATCGGATTGAAAGTCAGCATGGAATATGGCGCGTCTGGTGCGAAAACGGAGATAACAGGGATATTGCCGACAAGGCTTTTATCTTGATCAAGGAAGATCCTTTTCTAATGAGAATAGCTTTGCTTTCTTCGTATGAAGAGTCGCAGGATGAAAAGAAGGCGCGTCTTGCGAAAGAAAGAAGAAGCGAAATGCTGCTTGGAGGTGCGAAGGTGGCGCTGAATGTGGCCGGTGCTCTCGCAGGCGGATCTGCAGGTTATTCAAGCGGGAGTGCTGCCGCTGTAAAAGTCGGTGCGGCTACGGCAAACGCTGGATTGTCGATTGCATTTACACCGCAATCATCCGTTGCGCCGGAAATGTCATGCCGCACGAATGAGGCGGTGCAGGCGCTTGCCAGGATAAAATCTTTGGAAGCGGTTTCAAATGTTGTAGTATACAGTACCGTCCCCTGCGTGCAGACTGCCGCTCTTCGCAGATTCATTCCCGAAACGCAATCTGTCGCTATTCTTGAGGATGTGGCCAAGAATGGCAATGTCAGCGGATCTCGTGTCTGCGGCTTCGGGCGCGGCGGGCTCAGAGAGGAACCTTCCTCCGAGGATAAGAAGAATATTCTTTTAGCTTTTAATCATATCGGCGATCCTGTTGCCATAACGAATGTCATCGCTAATGCCGGAGATTATTCCAGGCAGGTGGGATTTGCTCGTCTTATTCAGCTTAAGGCCTATGATCAGATAGTCGCGGTGATGTGTGGTCATGAAATGACGGAGTTCATTAGAGCGGAACCCGGCAAGCGGGATATATCCCAAAAGGATGCCGAAAAGATCGTGTCGCGCCTTCCTGCTGAACAGAAATATTACGAGGAATTGGCGTTGAAAGCCAAGTCAAATAACATCCGGGCGGTGGCTGTCAGCAAGGTCGAGAATCAGAAGACGCTAACTGAAATTGTTTTGAACAATGATTCTGAAATACGGGCGCTCGCCCTCTCAAGACTCACTGATCCGGAAGCGTTAGTGAAAGTCGTTAAAACCGTATACGATTTTGAAACCTTTAAGACGGCGTTCAGTAAAATCGACAATATTCGTTTGCTTGAAGATTTTATTTTGTCGGAGAGCGGTCTTTACATTTCGCGTAAATTCAATTATGCGCTTGCCAATATAAAGGACGGAGCGTTCCTGATAGAGCTTTTAAACAAGGCAAAAGATTTGAAAGCAAGGAAAGCTATAGCGGAGGCAATTCCTCAGGCGGATATCACGGTCGACCTTTACGAGAAAGAGAAGGACAAGGAGATCAGACGAATTCTCAAGAACCGCGCGTCGGAGGAGGTGCAACAGGAATTGGCTCGCGTCAGGCTGGAAAAGATCAAAAAGGCGATAGTTATCGCGGAACGCGACGGGAAGGAGTTGCTTGACCTTATCGCCACAAAGAAAGGCGATCAGATAGACGGTAAGAAAATCGCGGGATTTTTCAGCGGACGGTTTTTGATTATAAAAGATTCGAAAATGTTGAATAACGGCGTTGTTAAGCACATAAACGGAGAAAGGCGCGAAGGGTGCGTTATAATAGCGGAGAAACCCACAGGGGATGAATGGAAACGCAACACTTCAATGTTTATGGATGTAATTTTTGCGTCAGGAGCCTCAAGTGTAAAGGAAAAGTTTACGAGTGGTAATAATGTCATCGCGATGGGAGTGGTTGATGGAAATTCTCATATTGCGTTTGAGATGTTTGGTTGTGTCGTAGCTAAGGACAATGGGTTGAGCGACAAGGAAATCCTACATATTTTTGATGTGTTTGATCCTGATGATGAAGCGCTTGATCTTACGGTTTCAGGTGCCGATAAGTCGCCTACCGCTCGGTATGCCGAATCTGTCGGCTGGGAACTTCCAAAAACGGAGAAGTGAAAATTTCAAAGCTGCCGTCTGCATGCGCAAGCGGCAGCTTTGTGCGGTATAAGTACACTGCCGAGTAAAATGTGGCACCCGCGGGAGATTCCGGCGGTACAAAATGTAGATGAGGACATCGCGGTCGGTCACCTCGCGTGGCACCCGCGGGAAAAATGATAATTAGATAATCTGATTGAAGAGTTTCAAGGTTTTGGGCACTTTTTTATAAATTGCGTTCGAAGTTCAAACTAAAAGAAGAAGTCACCGGCCATACGGCGGTGACTTCTTCTTTTAGAGCGGATTTTCACGCTGTCTGCGTGGTAGAATAGAATTGTTCCTTCATAATAAGATTTATTATGAAAAATAATCTCTTCTGCTTATTTCTGAAATAGAATTTTCCGCATAAAATTCTCATTTTATGTTATACTATTTCCAGTTGATAAAATCTTAACTTCAAAGAAGGGTCTTTATAGGGTAAATTAGGTATATAGAAAATTCTATTTCTAAGAAATTCTCAACTCTAAGAAAAACCGCTTTTTTTTAGTAATGTTTTGTCATGAAATCAACCGCAAAATAAAATCTATGTGTAAAAAATATCAACATTCCGCATATTACTACGCCTATCATTACGGATGGACGTACAGCGAAGCGCGCACATATACCGGGAAGTATCTCGATAAGCATACATATCGCCCTCGGATGCGAGAAAGGGCGGACGGCGAGTGGAACAGTAAAGATTGGTTTAAGTATCAGAATTCTTCAAAGGAGTTCGATTCTTCCTTTAATCCGCTTGTTTTG